>JASKKP010000015.1 GCA_030154105.1 Bacillota bacterium | reverse complement strand
CGACTACTCAGAGACATGCGCAATACACATCCCCTCGGTTATATTTCGTCGTGAGTGAGCCAATACCCCGTCGGTTAGATTTTAGCTGAGTGATTGCGTTCTATTTACAGCGAAATATGTCTATAGTATAATTGAATAGAGGCTGGGGAACCCGGCTGCATTTCGACAGCTTGGGTTGCACGGTTAAAAAGGAGGGCGCAAAATGGCCAAGGTAGTTATTACTCCGGAAGCTCGGGAGTACCTGAAGTCTAAGGGCAACACGGCAATCAGCATCCAATACGAACAGTGCGGTGGCTGAGGAGGCCCGATCATCAGGCCTGCCGTGGTAGCAGGTGCGCCGTACAGCCGTGAAGGTTATGAACTCACTACCGTCGACGGCATCGAGGTCTATGTAAGCGATGAGATCCAAGCCGGCCCGGAAGGCATGGTCATAGATTTGGGCGGTTGGGGTCCGTTTCGCTTCCTTACTCTGGAAGGGGCTGCCTAGGCAGCCCCTTCCCCCTTTAACCGGCCCTATTCCGGCCTCCCGGCCCATCTTCTGCCGGGGAGGGCAATCCTCCCGGCCCGTGGCGTTTCTTATACAGCTCGATGAACTCGAGCAGAAAACGGAGTTCGGCGGGGGTACAGGTGCACAGCCGCTCGAGTACGGCCTGCACCTTTGGGTCGGTCAGGAGCTCGCGTACGCAGGGACTCAGGCGCGCATAAAGAGCAGCCGGGTCCTCTTCCCGAATGAGAAAGCAGGGCGATACCCCCAGGGCGGCGGCGATGGCTTCCAGCGTGGCCAGGGACGGTTGCACCTCTCCCCGCTCCACCTGGCCCACCAGTCCGGGGGATACGCCGGCCCGCTCCGCAACCTCCGCCTGGCTGAGGCCTAAGTTCTCCCGCACTTCCCGCACGCGCACGCCCAGGCTCCTGAGCGGCCCCCACAGCTGGTCCAAGGATACGTCGAGAGCCTTCGCCAGCTGCTCCAACGTGGCGAGGGCCGGGTTGGCACGCCCACGCTCGATCTCGCTGAGGTAAGAAGACGTAATGCCGGCCTTTTCCGCCAGGGCAGTGAGGGTAAGCTTTCTTTCCTGCCGCAGGAGGCGTACTCTTTCACCCGGGGAAAGAGCCACCGTGCGGGCCTCGTCCATAAGAAGGTCGGCCGGGTCCAGGTTTAGGGCCGCCGCCAGGCGGCGCAGCACCGCCAAGGATGGGCGCTTGGCCCCATGTTCTACCTCGCTGAGGTAGGAAGGCGTAATGCCGGCCTGCCTGGCCAGCGCGCTCAGGGAAAGGCCGCGGGTTTCTCGCGCCGCCCTTATTCGTCGGCCGCAGGCCGCGGTTTTTTCCCTTTCGACCCTTGCAGCCATGATTCTCCTCCTCGTGTGGCCTCTTCTCGCTATGAATTCGCTTTAAGCTAGAAGAACTCCTCTTCTTTCCTGCCTGCGGCCTTCCTCCGTATAAATCGAGCTCAGGGTATGACCTTGCGGCAATACCCTGAGCCCGGGGTGCCTGCACCTCTACTCTGAAGCGCCCGGCTTATAGGTAGCCTCCCCCTTTGAGCAGGCGTAGAGCCTCCTCTTTGTCTTCCGGCGCTACGAGGATTACCGGCCCTTCACAACCCATACCCGTCTCAGCGTAAATGCCGTGGCGCCAGAGTTCGCGGGCAGCATCTTCGATGACCAGGACGTCCACACCTCCGATTTCGGCCCCGGTGGGCTTTGCCGGAGGCGGCTTAACCTCTCCCTTCTCCTCGGCCTGGGCCGGAGATGTAAGTAGATCCTCAATCCCGGCCCGCCTGGCCGCCTCCCATTCCGCGGCCAGGATTTCCGGCAGGCCGGCCGCGGCGCAGGCGGCGGCAAAGGCGATGGCCCCGGCAATGACGGGAGCCCCGGAGGCGCGCGACACGATGTTCACGATGCGCTTCCACCCAGGGCCGACGCCGGGCCCATAGCCGTAGCCCAGGGCTTCGTAGCTTCCTCCTGTGGTGTAGGCGCTAAAGATTTTCATGAGCAGGTTCCCCGTCAAGGTATCGCAGATCATAACGTCGGGGCTGCCGGCCAAGAGGTCGTTGCCGCGCATGATGGCACTTTTTTCCGCCCGCACCGTCTCGGCAAAGGCGATGGGGTACCCCCGTCCGGCCAGCTCCTTCAGGCGCCGTTCCGCCTGCCTGGCCCCGTCCACGTTCAGGATGCCCACCGTCGGCTCTTTGAGCCCGAGCGCCTTGGCCACGGCCAGGCCGTAGACGGCGTTCTTCACCAGTGCGGGTACGCGTTCGGCCGCGCTGGTGCCGGTAGTGGTGGCAAGGAACATCGCTTTGCCCCGGGCCGGGGTCAGGATGCGGCCGACGGTAGCCACCCCCACCGGGAACGGGTAATGCATGGTAACGGCTGCGGCGAGGCGCCCCTCATTGAGGAGCTCTTCCATGCGGCGATGCGCCGTATCTTCTGAGTCGCACTCTTCCTGCAGAAGGTGGGACTCTACCCGGGGGCCGATGAGCACCACTTCCAGGTTAGGATCCAGCTGGGCGGCCTGCTCGGCCCCCCGCACTACCTCGGCTACACCGTGCTCGCTGCCTAAGGTGGTGACACCCACGGCCAGGCGCCGGCCCATGCGCCCCGTTTCCAAAGCATCGGCGAGGTCGGTGAAAATCCGGGCGATAGCTCTTTTAGCGTCCATGGCGCTCCCCCCTAGCCCTCGCCGCCGGTAAGTTCTGCCGCTACCTGGCGGAGGGCAGAAGCGATGAGCTTTTTGAGCGCCGCCTCATCGGCGCCCACCGCTTCTTTCCGCCCAGGGTTCTTCTCCACGAGGAAAGAGATGCCGTCGAAAAGGTTGGTCATGCGGCCCAAAAAGAGGCTTCCCTTGCCGATGATCATGGCGCGGGTGATTTTGCCCTCCAGAATTAGATCTCTGGCGTGGCCGATGAAAGGCACACCGGAGGGAATGTGCCCCTGGGTGGGCGCAAAGCCGGGCATACCGTGCTCGGCCACAAACGCCGGTATATCGGCGCGCTCGATCTCTTTTTTCATTACGGCCAGGGCGGCGATCATCTTGAAGTTGGCCGTGGGGACATCGCCGGCGCCGGCCGGTTCGGTTATCTCCGGAATTTGCATCTCTACCGAATACTTGTCCACGTCGCCCAGTTTGAGCCCCAGGCGTTCCAGCGGCTCGGCTACCAGAGCTTGCATCACCGCCTGCGGGGAGGAGCCGGAGCCGATGTTATGCCTGCCGAAGGAGTCGCCGCGGATGACCGGGTTTACCCCGTCGTTCTCCGAAACGAGAATGGCAAAGCCGCCCAACACGTCTTCCAGAACGGGCAGGCCCTTGGCCACGTGATCTTTCCCATTCATTCCCAGTTTGGCCACGGCGCCGCCGCCCACGACTACCACGTTTTTAAAGAACCCGGCCTTTACCAGGGCGGCCGCATGGATGAGGGCATGAGCCGGCCCGGCACAGAAACCGCGGGTGTCAGAGCCTGTAGCGTTGACGCACCCGCACCATTCGCCGATGGCTTTGGCAAAGTTGCCCCCGCCCCTTTGGTTCATGTCGCCGCAGGCTTCTTCCGACGCCTCAATAATGTAGTCGATGGCCTTTGGATCGGTGCCCGTTTGGGCCAGAAGGTGCCGCAGCGCTAAAACGGCAGAAGCCTTGGTGGCCATGTTTTCGGCCATGACGTGGGCCTTTAAGGTATCGTCCACCTCGTGCGCCTGGCGTACGCAACCCACCAGGCGCTCGCCCAGGTAAAGGGGTGCGGCGCTTCCGGCCTCCACTCTCGTCCGGATGTCGGAGGCTTTTTTCCCGTTCAGCATCTTTTTGAGGTCCGGCGGGGTAATTAAGGGGTGCTTTTCGAGGCGGGGTTTGAGCTCGTTTAAGAAGTCTTCGTCCAACCATACCAGGTCGAAGGTGTCCACAAGCAGCATCCAGGCGTAAAACTCGTCCTCCGGCACGATTTCGCCGTAGCGGCCCGCCCGCTCTGCCCTGACCTTTTCTCCCTCATACCAGGGACGCGGAATGGCCGCCAGGTCATCGGGATGAAGGTTCCCGATGTATACCTGAAACGGCGGGTAGGCCAGAGCCTGCTCGTAAGTCCTAAGGTGCTCCTTCATCTTGGCCAGGTAGGGCGATTCAGGGCTTTTAAGGCGCTCGAGGACCTGGGTCGTGCCGAACTCGTAGGTCAGGTTGGGGACATGGGCCAGGATATACCCGGCGCCCTTGATCACGGCGTCGTCCATGGCTTCACCTCCGGCAAGCGGTACGTGCCCTGGACGAACCAGGGCGCGTACCGCACGAGTCTTAGTTCTCAAATACCGTCTGCCCTTCGACCGGCGTCTCCAGGGCTCGGAGGGCCTTTTCTACCAGCCGGCGCCTGAGGGCCTTTTCTTCCTCCTTGGGCAGCTCGGGATTCCCCAGCGGGTGCGGGATGGCCACCGCCGGCACGATACGGTTCGCGCCGACGGTAAGGGAAATGGGCACCACCGTGCAGACGTGCACTACCGGAAGTCCTGCCCGCTCGATTTCTTTGACCATCGCTGCGCCGCAGCGAGTGCAGGTCCCTCAGGTCGAGGTGAGGATCACGGCATCCACGCCGGCTTCCTTGAGCTCCTTGGCGATGGCCGCGCCGTAACGAGAGGCATTGGCCACCGAGGTGCCGTTACCTACCGTGGCGTAATGGTAATCAAAGAGCTTGCCGATCCGCCCCTCGCGCTCCAGGTCCCGCATCACGTCGAGGGGAAGCACACGGTCGGGGTCGGCATTGGCGTAGGTTGGGTCGTAGCCGCCATGGGCAGTCTGATGCGTCTCGGGCGTGAGGTCGTCCAGGCCTTTGAGGCTGTATTTACCGAACTTCGAGGCACTGGAGGACTCGATGTGGTCCGGGTTGCCTTTCGGCACGATGCCGCCGGAGGTGACGAGGGCGATGGTGGCATGGGCCATGTCTTTCACCGGCGGGTTGGGAGGGACGCGGTCGAAGATGGGCATGGGGAGTTCTGTGGTAAAGGGTTTTCCTTGGAGCTTGGCCACGAGCATATCCACCGCCCGGGCCGCACCGCTCTTTTCCGCGAAGAAGTTCTTCCTGATGCCGCGGGGGATGTAGCCCTCCTCTTCCGGCGTACCGATGGCCTCGCCCCGCGCAAGCTTCAGGGCAAAGGCGGCCAATTTAGGCAGCGCCTCGCGCATGCCGGCGGCCGAGTCGGCGGTGGGCAGGATGTAGACATCCTTTTTGTAGATGTCCACACCCGGGTTCTCCGGGAACATGGCCGTGACGGCAGGAACTTTCAGCTCTTTTACCACGGCCTGGCAGACGGCGCCGCAGGCCGTGCCGTACCGGCCGGCGTTGAAGGCCGGGCCGGCAATAACTACGTCCGGCTGAAACTGCTTGATAAGTTCCAGTACCGTGCGCGTTGCCTCGGCCAGGTGTTCGGCGAAGTAGGTATCGCCGCAGATGACCGTTCCGACAATCTCGGCGTCCGCCCCCAAGGCGGCCTTAAGGCCCATCCCGGGGCCCACTGCGCCCGCGCGCGCCTCGGGCGGGGTGTTTGCTTTTTCCTCGCCGCCGATTTGCCCGAAGAACTGGTTCAGGTAGTGGACTACCCTCAGCTTCCCTTGGGCCATACTTCTCCCTCCCCCTAAAGCTGGCTGTGCTCTTCCCGCATCTTCCTTACGGCCCCAGTCAGGGCCCCCACGTCCAGAACCATCTCCATCATGGCGACTTGCTCTTCATAAACCTTTGGATCGATCTTCTCCTTAATCTCCGGCTCCAGGATGTGATACACGGGGAGTCCCAACGGGACTCCGGCCAGTGGACCGGCATAGGTGGGATCGCCCGCGGTGACGGTCTCCGCGGCGAGCTCTGCGCTGTCGGGGTCCGAAGAGCCGAGGACGACTACAAGCTCCTTCGGTCCGTACTTCTCGCCGAGCTCCTTGATCCGCGCCTGATTCTCCAGGTCCATGGTCCCGGCAGCCGTTCACACGAAGCACTCGGTAGTGACGAAGACGACTTCCGCGCCGGCCGACTTCAAGCACTCCGCGATGGCCGGCCCGGGAACCCCGTCCCGGTCGCCTAAGGCAATAGCCTTTTTGCCCTTAAGTTCCATCATTAACCCTCCCGTTGCCTAAGATTTAGTAGCCGGTTGCGCGCAGGTTGCTGTAACCGAGTTCGCAGTTCACGCCGGTGATTACCTGTAGTTCGGCGGTAATGCTGCCGTCATCGTGCAGGGCACCGGCAAACCCGCCGGCAATCACGTTGGCGGCGCTGGCATCCCCGATGACCTTCTTCATGGGCGGCAGGTCGATGAGCTCGTTGGCGTTCCCGGTGCTCACTACGGCGTCAGCCTTCGGGCTCACATCCGCCAGGGACTGGGACGCGCCGTCGCGGCCGGCATACTCGTCGGTGATGAGCACGGTCTTAATGCCGTAGTCCTCCAGCTTATTGCAGTTCATGATGAGGTCGGCATCCGGATTGCCGAAGCCCTCCTCGGTAACGATGGCGGCGTCCGCACCGATCATATGCGCGAGCTTGGCGGCGTAGCTCGAGGAGCGCTGCTTATCGGCCAAGGTTACGTTCTCGTTGGTGATCACGCAGCCCAGGAAACAGAGGTCCTTCCCGTGCCGCTTGTAGAGCTCGGCGATGACCGGGTTGTTTAGGTGATGATAAGTGGTGTTCTTGTCGCAGGCGGAGACGCAGTTGCCGCTCACGATGGCCCCGTCCATGGTCTCGTTGGGATGGATGAGGCTGGGTAAAATCCGCTTGGCGTCTACGCCGTAAACCCAGGTATCGTGGAGGAGTCCCTGGGACTGGAGCATGTAGACGTAGACCACCTTGGGCAGATTGGGATACTTGGCCGCCGTCTCCAGGTAAGAACCGAGCTCGTAAACTTCCACTGTCTCCGGCTCAACGTTTTTACCGGCCTCCCCAAGATAAGCCGCTGCCTTCAAGCCGGCCAGGCGCACCGCGCGCTCATGATCGTGCTGGGGTAAGCCATCTACCGGTTGGAGGTTAAGGACCACGTTGTACGTCTGGGAAAACGGGGTGTACTTCGCCCCGGGGCCGGTCATGTCGATGATGCCTTCCTGGAAGCCGACGATCTTCCCCGTAGTTACCACCGCCGCTCCCTTAAGAACGTGCGTCCGCCCGCTTCCTACCGTCTCCACTTTGCTCACCAAGCCGGGGAAAATTCCACCCGGCCCGCTTACTTTGCAGCGCGGCTCGATGACATCCTTAACGGGAATGATGCGCACCTCTTCCCCCGGCCGCGCGAGGTCGACCTCGCAGGACTTGATGCTCTTATCCTCAAGGATAAGGGCCCTAAGCTCCTCTTTGTTCACGTAGAGCGTGCCGTTTTCAACCTTGGTCGCCGGACCAAACTCCACGTTCCGGATGGGGATCTTGCCTAGCTCCAAACGCATGAAGCAACCCTCCTCCCCTTTTTTGGTTCCGAAGGATACTGCCCCGTACCCCGACCGCCCTACCGGACGAGCTCTTCAAGCTTGGCTTTGATGTTCTCTTTAGTGGCGTCGGGGCCGGAAAGTTGCGCGACTACCTCACCCCCCTTGTAGAACAGGAACGTAGGCAGGGCCATTACCTTAAGTTCTACCGCCAGGCGCCGGTTTTGGCTGCAGTTGACCTTACAGAACTTCACGCGGCCGCTGTACTCCTGGGCCAGCTTTTCCACCTCAGGTAGAAGCGCAAGGCAAGGTGCACAGCGTGGCCCCCAGAAGTCCACCACAACCGGCAGCTCCGAGCGTTTCACCTCCTCTTCGTAAGTGTCGCGGGTAAGTTCGCTGATAAATTCCGACACGGCCATCTTTCCTCCCCATTTCTTGTTTGGCCGGAAAATGCCGCCCGCCGGCCACCGGTTTGAGCGCCCCGTCCTCGCGGCGGAGCTCAAAAATTCTCTTCAATGTACTTTTCAGCGGCCACGGCGGCGGTGGCCCCGTCGCCCACGGCGGTGACCACCTGGCGCAGGAGCTTTACCGTGACGTCGCCGGCGGCAAACACTCCCGGCACGTTCGTCTCCATGTTGGCGGTCACCGGGATGTAGCCGCGCTCATCTAGTTGCACCTGGCCCTTCAAAAAGCCGGTGTTGGGTACCAGACCCACGTAGATGAACACGCCTTTTACCGGCAGATCCTGAAGGGCACCGGTTTTCACGTTCCTGAGCCGCAGGGCTTCTACCATCTCGCCGCCCTTAATTTCTTCCACCACGCTGTTCCAGACGAACTCGATCTTCGGCTCGGCAAACGCCTTATCCTGGACTACTTTGGTGGCCCTGAGGGCGTCGCGCCGGTGAACTACGTAGACCCGGCTGGCGAACTTGGTGAGGAAAAGGGCCTCCGTTATGGCCGAGTCGCCGCCGCCCACCACGGCCACGGGCAGGTCTTCGTAAAAGGCCCCGTCACAGGTAGCGCAATAGGAAACGCCCCTTCCGGTGAACTCTTCCTCCCCGGGGCAACCGAGCTTTCTGTGGGTGGCGCCTGTAGCGATGATCACCGTCTTTCCCTGGTAGCGGCCCTCACTGGTGATGACGATCTTCTCGCGGCCGTGTAGGTCCACGTCCGTAACCTGGGCCATGAGGAACTCTACGCCAAACTTTTTCGCCTGCTCCTCCATGCGCTCGGTAAGTTTCGACCCGGTGGTTCCTTCCGGCGCGCCGGGGTAGTTCTCAATGAGATCGGTGGTGGCCGCCTGCCCTCCGGCCAGCATCTGCTCGAGTAAAAGCGTCTTGAGCTTGGCCCGGCCGGCGTAGAGGCCGGCCGCGAGACCTGCCGGTCCGCCGCCGATGATGATCACATCGTATGCAGCCACGCGGTTCCCTCCTTAAGAAGCTTTGCTTACCTAGTCTTCCCGACCTGGGCGCTCGGTGTGCACTGCCCCTTTTCGTTCTGGTTCAGGTTTACCCCTTGCCCATGCTTTTATACCGTCCCGCCTCTTCCGCCTTCAAGGAGCGTTTTTCAAGCTGTCGAGGGCACTCTCAAAAACGGCCAGATCCACCAGGGCGTAATCCGCCGCAACCTGCGCGGGAAAAGAAAGGGGAACGTCCGGCTTGGTTTTTTCCCAGGCCTCAAAGGCCGCGGCCATAAGCCCGAGCGACATGAGATCCACTGTAGTCTCCGCCTTGGCCGAAAGCGCCACCGTTTTATAGGGGATCCGCCCGGGCTTGAGGCTGCTGGACAAAGGGTGGGTAAGAAGGCGGTGACCTTTATGCACAAGGTCACGCGCCCGGCGGTAGACTTCATCTACTCCTCCTTCCACCCAAACGGGCTTTAAGTCCGGGTATTTTTCCTTGACGGCGGGGTTATTGGTAAGGGTGAGGAATTCCATCCCTCTCCGTCTCCTTCTAAGGTTCGGGCGTAGGCGCGCTTTTTACCAAGCCTTTCCCTCCCGCATTGCCGGCTGCGGGCTCTCCGGGTAAACGTTAAAGGACAGGAAGCAAGTAGCGGGGCCTTTCCCGCTACTTAGCTCCCTGTCCTTTGGCCTGAGAGATTTCCTCATTCTTGAGGTTACCCCTTCGGCGCCCGTACCCGTTGGCATCCTGCTGCTCGTGGGTCTCTCCAGGGAACCTTCCCTGCGAGGTACTTGTACCTGAGAGGTTCGGCCGGGTAAGTAGCGGTCGCCGGCCTTGCTCCTTCGGTGCCTTGCGGACTCTCCCTCGCAGTTCATTGGGTATAACTTTTCCTTATTGTCCAAGCTTTGCCACCAACTAGATTATAACACAAAAAGCAACCCTTGTGCCAGAGGTTCGTTAAAAAATATGCTAGGTCGAGCGGTGCGTTGACCTGAAAAGGTGGCCGCACAAAAAGTAGGGAGCAACCGACGGTAGGTGGCAGCAACTTCTGCCTTCCGGCGGCCCTGCTTTGAGCTTCAGCTCTGCATAATTTCGCCGCTTTCTTCATATACTCACTCTGACAGAACTGGGAAGGTTAGACAAGGGGGCGAGAATATGCTGGGGCTGAGGGAGAAGAGTTGCCCGCTCTGCGGCAATAAGATTCTCGATTTGGACCTTCCTGGCGACGAAGGAGCCCTCTGCTACGCCTGTTATCGGAAGCTGGCCGCCGCCCAGCAGAAACAGGCACAGGAGGGATAGCCGTGGTCGGCCTGCTGAGCGCAAGAGGGGAGCACTTCTTTTTCGGGCCGGAGTTTAGGGTTAAAGTGGACGACACGCTGGCCGTACATAAGCTGGCTACGGCCTTAGGGAGGGAACTGCGCCTCCTCTCCGGCACGCACCGACCGCTGGCTGCCCTCTGTATCGGCACCGACCGCTCCACCGGAGACGCGCTCGGCCCGCTCACCGGCAGCCGCCTGGTGGAGCTCGGCTGCCCGGGACTTTTAGTGCTGGGAACTTTGGCGGAACCGGTGCACGCTACGAACCTCAGCAAAGCCCTGGCCAAGCTCCAGGCCTATCCTGAGGCCCCGCTTGTTGTGGCCGTGGACGCCTGCCTGGGGCGCCTGGAAAGCGTGGGTTCCATTACCTTGGCCCGCGGCGCCCTGCGTCCGGGAACCGGTGTCAACAAAAGCCTACCGGCGGTGGGAGACCTTCACATCACCGGCATTGTGAACGTAGGCGGTTTCATGGAGTACATGGTGCTGCAGAATACCCGCCTGCACCTAGTATACCGCATGGCCCAGGTAATTGCGTCCGGCATCGTCCTCGCCTGCCGGACCATGGCGGTTCGCCAGGCGGCAGGCGAGGACGAACTTTAAGTTCAGGAGCTGCGGTGTTCCCCGGTTGGGGCCACCGCTTTTTCTTTGCCGCCGTTTCCCGCCAGAAGGAGTGGTCGCAGCAGCTTCCAGGTTTCGGCGGCCGCTGCCGGCAGAAGGGCCGCCGGCAGGATGAGCCGCCACTCGGCCCAAGTGAGGGGGATGGTTTTGAAGATGGGCTGCAGAGCCGGGAGGTAGATTGTGGTAAGGAAAAGGGCAAAGGAGATTCCTGTACCCAACACCAGGCTGCGGTTGCCGAAGGGGCCCAAGGCTAAGAGGGGGATGCGCTCCGAACGGGAAGTATAGGCCCGGAAAAGCTCGGCCAGGACCAGGGTGGTAAAAGCCAGGGTGCGGGCGCCGGTGACCTCGTAACGCCCGAGGGCCAGGACGAATACCCCGAGGACGGCTCCCGTCAGGGCCAGGCTCTGCACCGCGATCCCGAGGGTCATGTTTCGATCAAGAATCGGCTCCTCAGGCGAGCGCGGCGGCTGGTCCATGATCCCCGGCTCGGCCTTTTCTACGCCGAGGGCTAAAGCCGGGAAGGCATCGGTAAGAAGGTTGAGCCAGAGGAGCTGCACCGGAAGAAGCGGGAGCGGCAGCCCCAATAGCTCGGCCAGGAACACAATCAGCACCTCGCCCACGTTACAGGAAAGAAGGAAGTAAACGAATTTGCGGATATTGCTGTAGATGACGCGGCCTTCCTCCACCGCGGCCACGATGCTGGCAAAGTTGTCGTCGGTAAGGATCATGTCGGCCGCCCCTTTGGCGACGTCCGTGCCGGTAATACCCATGGCGACGCCGATGTCCGCCGTCTTGAGGGCTGGAGCGTCGTTCACGCCGTCGCCGGTAACGGCGACAACTTCCCCCTGCTCTTTAAGCGCGCGGACGATGGCGCTCTTATGTTCCGGTGCCACGCGGGCGTAAACGTTCACCGTCCGCACCCGCTTTCTGAGCTCCACAGGGCCGAGTTCATCGAGCTGCGCGCCGGATAAAACCCCTGTTTCCCCGTCTTCTACCAGGCCTAGCTCACGGCCGATGGCCGCCGCTGTGTCGGGATGGTCTCCGGTGATCATCACTGTGCGTATACCCGCGTTGCGGCAGCGCTCTACGGCCGGACGTGCTTCCTCGCGGAGCGGGTCTTTCAGGCCCGCCAGGGCAACAAAAGTCAGGTCTTCCTCCACGCTGCCCAGGTCGGTTGCGGGCGGAAGCTGCGGCAGCCGCCGGTAGGCCAGGGCCAGGACGCGCAGGGCCTGGCCGGCCAAGGCTGCATTCTCGGCCAGGATCTCTTGCCGCCGGGCAGGGGTCAGCGGTTCTTCCCGGCCGTTCACCAAAATTTGCCTTGCCCGTCCGAGGACCACGTCGGGAGCACCCTTGGTGAGCACCACATAGCCGCCTTCAGGGGTAGAGTGAATGGTGCTCATGAGCTTACGGCGCGAATCGAAGGGCACTTCGGCTACGCGCGGGTGTGTTTGTGTAAGCTGCGCAGGGAAGAAGCCTCCTTTGGCCGCCAACCCCAAAAGCGCCCCTTCCGTGGGGTCGCCAGCGAGCCGCGTCGAGCCGTCCGCTTCTTCCTCTACGCGGGCGTCGTTGCAGAGGGCAGCAATAAGGAGTGCCCGGGCCAGGTCGGGGTCTTCGGCCGGGTACGCCTCTTCCTCGCCCCGGCTGATCCTCCCCTCCCGGCCGTAGGCCGAGCCGGATACGGTGTACGACGCGCCGCCGCACCAAAGCCGCACCGCTGCCATTCTGTTTTGCGTAAGGGTACCAGTTTTGTCGGTGCAAATCACCGTGGTCGAGCCGAGCGTCTCCACCGCGTGCAACTTCTTGACGATGGCGTTGCGTTCCACCATCCGCTGCATACCCAAAGCCAAAACGATGGTCACCACCGCCGGCAGGCCTTCGGGGATGGCCGCCACGGCGAGGCTTACGGCCACCAGGAACATTTCTAGAAGATAGGCGCTGGTGCGTTCGGCACGCAGAAAACCGGCCAAGAACACCAGGGCGCAGATGGCCAGGGTTATTGCACCCAGTGTCTTGCCTAAAGCATTGAGCTTCTCCTGGAGGGGAGTAAGCTCCTCCGGCGCCCCTGCGAGTAGGCTCGCGATACGGCCCATTTCCGTCTCCATGCCGGTGGCGCAGGCCACTCCTTCCCCGCGCCCGTAAACCACGGTGGTCCCCATATAGGCCATGTTGCTGCGTTCAGCTAAGGGCGCCTGGGGTGCCAGCACCGCGCCGGCATCCTTCTCCACGGGGACGGACTCCCCGGTAAGGGCGGCTTCCTCCACCTTGAGGCTCGCCGTGTGGGTGAGCCGCAGGTCGCAGGGAACGATGCTGCCGGCCTCGAGGAGCACCAAGTCCCCGGGAACGATGTCCCTGGCCGGGATCTCCTCCACGCGTCCTCCGCGTACGACGCGTGCCTGGGGTGCGGCCAACTGCTTCAAGGCCAGAAGGGCTCGTTCGGCCCGGCCCTCCTGGATTACACCTAAAACGGCGTTGAGAATAACAATGAGAAAAATAAGGGTGGCATCGGTACGCTCGCCGATGACAAAGGATACGGCCCCCGCCGCCAGAAGGATGATCACCAGGAAGTCTTGAAACTGCGCCAGAAGCTTGCGCCAGAGGGGTTCTCCCTCCCTTCCGACGATCTCATTGGGGCCGTGCCTGGCCAGGCGGGCTGCGGCCTCGGCCGGAGTCAGCCCTTGCTTGAGGTCGGTGTTAAGTTTACGGCCGAGCGCGGAAAGTGACAGGGTATGCCACGCTTGCACTTATCTTCCTCCTTCTTTATACGTGAGCAAGATAAAAGCGAGGCCTTAAACTGGCGTTTAAGGTCTCGCTTTCTGCCGCGCGTCAGAGGGTAGGCCAGGACGTGCGTCCAGTGCTGTTGACCTAACCCGGGTTGTCCCCAAGCTACTCCCCTTAAGCGGTTTTTATTATACCAGATTCGCGGGCGCTTTACTAGAGCGCCCTTCCTCTCTCTGCTTCCGCTTTTGCCCCCCGGCAGGAAAGGCCGGGTCCGGGCACGAATAGACCTGGCAGGCGCCCTCCCCGGCGCCTGAGCTCAACGAAGAGAGGAGTGCGGTTATGGTTAAAGCTGCGGTCATGGAAGCGCCCGAGCGGCCGGTGCAGGTAGTAGAGTTCCCCGAACCGGTGTTGGAACCCGGCGGCGTAGTTCTCAGGACCCTTTTTTCCGAGGTGTGTGGCACCGACGTCCACCTCTGGCACGGCCGGCTGGCCGAGGTCCCTTACCCCATCATCCCGGGCCATATTAACGTGGGTGAAGTAGAGGCTACGGGCGGGGAAGTACGGGATGCGGACGGTGAGGTCCTTAAGCCGGGCGACGTGGTAACGTTTCTCGACGTCCACGGTACCTGCCACCGCTGCTGGTACTGCGAGGTGGCCAAGGCATCCACCCGGTGTCCAAATAGGCGCGTATACGGCATTACCTATTCGGCCCGGGACGGTCTCCTTGGCGGTTGGAGCGAAAAAATTTATCTTAAGCCGGGCGTGCGCATTGTGAAGGTACCGTCTAACGTGCCGCCCGAGGCGATCATCGGCGGAGGCTGCGGCCTTCCCACCGCCTTCCACGCGGTGGAGCGTGGCGGTGTGGGGCTGGCCGCCAGCGTGGTAGTGCAGGGAAGCGGCCCGGTAGGGCTGAATGCGGCGCTTTTGAGCATCCTCGCCGGCGCCTGCCAGGTAATCCTGGTGGGGGCACCGGCGCTCCGCCTGGAGTTTGCCCGAAGCCTGGGCGTGGATGAGGTGATCAACATCGAGGAGGTCCCCGTGGACGAGCGTGTTCAGCGCGTGAAGGCCCTCACCGGCGGCCGGGGTGCCGACATCGTCATCGAAGCCACCGGGGTGCCGGCCGCCTTGAAAGAAGGCCTGGCCATGGCGCGCGACTGCGGTACCTACGTGGTGGTCGGGCAATACACCGACCACGGTGAGGTAACCCTGAACCCTCACTGGGACATCAACAAAAAGCATGTAGACATCCGCGGCACCTGGGGCATCGACTTCAGCCACTTCTACCGCGCCCTAAAGGTGCTGGCCAAACACAACGGCCGCATCCGCTGGGAGCGCTTCATCACCCGCCGCTATAGCCTGGCCGAGGCCAATCAGGCATTGGCCGATGTCGAGGCGCAAAAGGTGATCAAGGCGGTCATCGACCCTCGGGCCCCCTTCTAAGGTGCCGGCGCGCGGCGAGGCGGGCAGCGCCCTGCGGGGCACGGCGGCGCAGGACGTCCAAGCGTCGGCGGCCCAGGCTGAGGAGGATGCCGGTGGCGGCGAGAAGGAGCAGGGCAGGGAAAAAGGCGGCCATGTTAGACCTCGTCCTCAGCCGGGTGATACGAGAGCCCGTAGAGGCGCGCCGCCTGCTCATCGGTAAGCCGCCCGTCCACGCAGACGAGACCCGCCCTCAGGCCCGCATCGGCCCGGAGCGCCGCCCGCCAGCCGGCCGCGGCAATGGCTTTCAGGTACGGTAGGACTGCCGTTGCTAGCGCGGTGGTGGCCGTGTGCGGGAAGCGCGCCGGGAGGTTGGGGATGGCTACGTGGCGGACACCTTCTTCTACGTAAACAGGGTCGTCCCAAGTGGTGGGCCGGCTGGTTTCAACGGCACCACCCTTGTCTACGGCCACGTCGATGATCACCGCGCCCGGCGCCAGAAGTTTCAGGTAGGAGCGGGGAACCAGGTGTTCCTCCCTTTCGCCTGGGCCCAAGGTTACCGTGTTGATGAGCACCTGGCAGCCATCCAGACAGTGGGCAAGCGCATCCCCCTGGGCCACCACGGTGCAGACGCTCGGCGGCAGTTCACTACGGACGGCGCGCACCTGCTCCAAGGTGTGTCCAATAAGAATCGTTTGGGCACCTAGGCCGGCTGCCGTGCGCGCAGCCGCCTTCCCAACTTGCCCGGGGCCGAGGATCACTACTTTGGGCGGGAGGAGGCCGCTTATGCCGCCGAGGAGTAGGCCCGGCCCGCCCCGGTCGCTGCGTAAGAGGTCGGCCGCCAAAAGGACGGCGGCAAGGCCGGAAATCTCGCTCATGGCCGCCAGCACCGGCCGCACACCGCCGGGACCGTGGACTTTCTCCCAGCCGAGACCGACCACGCGCTTCTTAAGCAGCGCCTCGAGGAGCGGGCGATTTTTGTTGAACATGAGAAAGGCCAGGAGGACCTGTCCTTCCCGCAGGAGGTTGATCTCCTCTTCCACCGGTTCCTTGACCTTGACGACCGCCTCAGCCCGGCGGTAAAGCGTATCCAGGTCTTCTATTACTTCGGCTCCTGCTTCCCGGTAGGCGGCGTCGCTCCAACCGCTTCCGGCACCGGCGCCCGCCTCCACGAGCACGCGGTGGCCCTGGCGCGTAAGCGCGGCCACACCGCTCGGAACCAGGGCAACCCTAAGTTCCCCCGGCACCCTTTCTCGGGGCACACCGATGAACATTAGTCTCTCCCCCTTTGCGTATCCCTTTCTTCTTGCTTTCGGCGCCGGCATCGCCATTCCTCCTCTTCGGGGAAATCCCGGCAGGCCGCGCTAAAAGAGATGAGGCAGGTGTCTTCCTGCCTCATCGCGCTTTTTGCAGTCGCTCTTTGATGTCCGTGAGGATCTCCTCCGGCGTCCGCCCTTGGGCAGAGATGACCGGGACATCCGTGGTGCGGTCGGCCATCCCGAGAAAGGACTCGTCTCCTCCGCTCACGACCACCGCTGCGGCCTTCCCCGGCCCGCCCTTAAGGTCCACCACGTCATAACCCTGCCGGGCCAGGTATTTCTTGACGTAATCCAACCCATTTTCAACGGCGATTCTTTCAGCCACTTTGCCACCTCCCGAGTTTTTGCCTGTAGCTTTTCCAGGGGGCAGCCGCTTTATCCGGCCGGGGAAAACGCCAAGGGGTAGGAGAGAAGGGCAGGAAAAGCCGCGGCGCGCACCACCAGGTGGCAGAGGCTCACGATGTCGAAGACCGGGAGCCCGGTCTCTTCCCGCACTGCGGGCGCGAAGGGAGGCAGGTTAGTGCATTCCAGGACGATGGACCCGACCTCCGGGTGGTCGCGGACGAGTTTTCGACTTACAAGGCGTACTTCGTCGTACACCGCGGGCAGGTTTAGCGTCGGCTCGCCGTAGAGGAAGGTGCGGCTGAATTCCGGCGCTTCCTCCAGCCCGTAGATCACGTGCGGCACGCCGGCTGCTCCTACGGCGGCGAGGTGCTTAGGCGTGAGGCTGGGCGCGTGGGCGGTGATAATGCCCACCGGCCGCGCGCCGGTAAGGCGCCAGGCAAGGGGTACTTGGAGCAGGCTGGAAGTGAAGAGGGGAACCCTGACGGCTGTCGCCAGCTCCTTCTGCCAGAGGGCGAGAAAGCCGCAGCTCGTAGTGATGGCCCGCACTCCGGCTGCTTCCAGCTCCCGGGCGGCGGCGATAAAAGGGGCGAGCAGGGCCGGGTCGGCTTCCTGCACGACGCGCACGGGCGAAGCCCCCTTGACCACCTGGTAACGCACGGGAAAGGGAAAAGTAGCGGCGTTACCGATGTCGCCCGGGAGCCGCGGAAAGCGGGTATCCAGCATGATGATCCCCAGGACCTGTCCGTAGGTGGGGTAACCGCCCTGAATTAGCGCCATGTACGCCCCTCCTTTGAAGAATAGGGTCGGGCACAGGCCGTGCCCTCCTCCAAGCCGCCCGCTAGAACACCTGGAACCAGGCCGCCAGGCCCACCAATGCGAAGTAGACGGTAACGGGTAAGGCCATGAGCATGACGCGAACTGGGTCCACTTTCTTGGCGAGAATCCCTCCCACGATGCCGACCACGACAAAGGTGGTGAGGCACACCGGCGGCATGGACTGCCCGGCCATGGCCAGATGCGCCGCGCCGAGGGCCACTTTCACCGGTGGCACCCCTAAATTATGCGTGAGGATGGGGCCGAGAAAAGGCATCAAGGTGTTCTGAGAGGTGGTCTGCGAGCCGGTCAGCATACCCGTGAGGAGCATGGCCCCTGCCCCGCCGAGCTTTACCGCCGCAGGTGCCAGTCCCTTGGTGAAGGCCACCACCCGGTCGATCATGCCGGAGGCATAAAAGGCGCCGATCATAACGCCCGCGCAGAGCTGGATCTGGACGGTTTTAGAGACTGCAGCCAGGCCCTTGCGGAAGATCTGAGCGGTATCGCGCCGCACGTCGCGGAAGGCAAAGGCCACCATAGTGGCCACGATGATAGCCTGAATGATGCGGTTGGTTAAGGCCTTTAAGATGGGGGTTTTAGCGAACGGAAGCAACGGGTCGAGCACCTTGAGCAGTTCAACCTTAAACCCGGAGCGCAGCACCACAATGCCCGCCAGCACGATGAGGGGCAAAAGCCGCGGCCATTCCTGGGCTAGAATTTGGCCCGTCGAGCGTTCCGGAATGAGTTCGGGCGGAAGTTCCTTGATGTGAACGTAGCGCCACACGGTGAAAAGCCCAACGATTACCCCAACGCTAACGGTAAAGTAGCCGATATTCACCACCGGATCGACGGGGGTCCCCACCAAGCTGGAAGCCAGGAAAAAGGCTTGCGTTATGGGCGGCATTATTGAACCCAGGATGCCGCCGAGGAGGACCACCACGCCCGTCTGTTCCGGGGTTAAGCCGAGCTCCGCCAGCGAAAGCACTACCAGCACTCCGATCACCGTAACTGAGGCGATGGCATCGCCAAGGAGCGAACCGGCCAATACCAGAGTAAGTAGGACCGCCGCGACCAGCCCGTTGGGGCTGTGGCCGAAGAGGGCCCGGAAGATGTTGAGCACGGTGTCCATGGTTCCTAGGCTCACCTGGGATTGCGCGTAGATGCTCCCAAAGATGGAAAGGCCGATCACCCAGGCGATGCGGTCGATGCCGTCGACGGCAGCCAGAACTGCGGTGCCGGGCCCAACGCCACCTAGGAGAAAAGCGAGGATAGCGGCGGTAAGTAGCCCCAGGCGCACCTCGCCGCCGATTTTCGGAAGCGGGGTCAGGATGATGAGAAAAAGTGCCGCCACCGGGATGAGCACGCTCCACACAGGCCAACGACCTCCTTTCGAAATTTTGGTATTATTAATCTTATGAAACCTAGGTCCTCGCTGCCACGTTATCACACAGGTTGGCATATCTACGCCCTACGGCATCTTGGGCCTGAATAGCTCGCTAGTCGCGAAGAGGTACCGCATTCGGTATGAAGCCGTAGGCCCCGTAGGGGATTTCTCTTAGCATCCAGGAGCATCCAAGAAGTCCCTCTTCTTGCCGCTCAGGGCGTTACCTTGAGCTGGCCGCCTTGGTCTTTACCGCGGGCGAAGCGGTCCACGGCAAAGTCCGTCAGCGGAAAGGAGGTGCGGCCGGTGAGGATGAGCTCCGCCATGAGTCGGCCGGTGATGGGAGCCAGAGCTATGCCGTCGCCTTCGTGACCGGCGGCAATGTAGAGGTTCTCCCACCCCGGCACCGGGCCCAAAAAAGGCAGCCCGTCGGGGGTGTAAGGCCTGAGGCCGGCGAAGGTGCGGATGGCATTAAGCTGCGCCAGGGCCGGCAGGATGCGGGTGGCGTGGCGGACGATTTCCCTGATGCCGAGCGGCGTGGTCCTTTTGTCCCAGCCCACAAACTCGCGCGTGCTGCCGATGAGAAACCCACCGCTTCCTGTCTGTTCCAGCGCCAGGCCGACCCCCAGGCGCAGGGCTTCATCTTCCGCCGCTGCAAGAAGCTCCGGGTGGTACTTGGCGGCAATATATCGGGCGCAGAGGAAGATATGATGCACCAGGGGCGGAGCCGGTTCGGTTACCACCAGCTGCCCGCGCCGCGGCCTGAGCGGCAGCTCGACGCCGAGCGGGGTGAGCAGCTCGGGCGTAAAGACGCCCGTGCACAAAACCACCGCGCCGGCCGGAATCTCTTCTCCGCCCGCCACCACGGCACTGACACGCGCCCCGGCGCGCCGCAGCGTCTGCAGCGGCACCCCCTGCCGCACACGAGCTCCGAGGCGCCTGGCCGCCTGGGCGAAACCCAACACGACCTGAAGGGGGTTCACTTGGCTGTCCTGCGGGCTGTAGGTGGCCCCAACGATATGGGGTGCCAGGGCGGGCTCCAAGCGGCGCACCTCATCCCCGAGGAGCAGGCGCACATCCAGTCCGATGGCCTGCTGCTTGGCCATGAAGGTGCGCATGGCCGGAAGCTCTTCTTCGCGTTCAATGACAATAAGCCCGCCGCAGTTTCTGTACTCAATGTCCCAGTCGAGCTCGTCGGCCAGGCCGCGGTAAAGCTCGGCGGAAGCCAAGGCCAGGGCGAGATGCACGCCCGGGCTTTTCGACTGCAGGATAACGAAACCGTCGCAGGCAGAGGACGTTTCACCGCCGAGTTCGGCGCGCTCCAAAAGGAGAACGTCTGCCCCCTGTTTCGCCAGGTAGTAGGTTACCGCCGTGCCGATAACGCCGCCGCCGACAACTACCACATCCGGCCCCTTCATGATTCCTCCCCCTTTAGGGCGGCGAGCGGTACCGGCCGGGTAGGCGGGCGGTAGGAGCCGGGAGCAAGCTGCCCCGGAGTTTGCCCCGTCTCCTGCGCCAGTATTTGCAAGATGAGCCGGCGGCAGGTGCGTCCTTGGCAGAGGCCCATGCCGGCGCGGGTGAATTTTTTAACTGCCTTGAAGGTGGTGGCGCCTGAGCGAATGGCCCGCCGGATGTCTCCCTTAGTGACTTCTTCACAGCGGCAGATGATCACATCGTCGTCATTCATCGGTTGAGCCTCCTCATCCCACGCACTTCGTCGGCCAGTGACCGGGGAACGGCGAGGGTGATCAGCCAGGTTCCGTCCGAGGTGCGCACCTGCCGCACGGCCACCACAGGAGCGGCACCCAGCGGTTCCCCGTCCCGGTTCACGGCCGTAACCACGTCCCCAACGCGCGGAAGGGACAAAAACTCATAAGGGAAGGTCACCTCGGCCGTATCTCCCTCTTCTTTTACCAGGAAGATGGCCAGGCCGGGGCAGGCGGCGACGCACAACCCACAACCGGTGCACTTGGCCAGGTCGAGCTCTGGGCGGCGGGTGATGGGTTTGCCTACCCGAATGGCCCCGTGCGGACAGGCCGTCTCGCATGGGTTGCAGGGGATCTCCTCCGGGCACTCGATAACGGCTACCGGGCGCCGCTCCACCTAAGCCACCCCCTCACGATTTCTTCGTAGGCATGCCTGCGCCCGCTCCCGAAGGGGCCGCTGCGCAGGGCCAGAAGGCGCTCGCGCGCGGCCGCCTTTTCCTTTTCTAGGGCCGGGCTACCGTGACCCGCATAGGCGGCCGCCGCCAGGCCGGCCAGGCGCCCCTCCTCCAGAGCTGTAGAGGCCTCCTCTACGCCGGCCACATCGCCGGCGACGAAAAGGCCGGGAACAGTGGTCTCCATGTCTTCACTATGCAGCGGCACATGCCCACCTAATAGTGCGGAATACTCGAAACGGCAGCCTGCCTGCCAGGCCAGCTCCGTCAGGGGCGTCAGGCCTACGGCCAGGCAAAGCATGTCTACAGCGAACGCCCGTTCGCTGCCGGGTATGGGTCGGCCATTTTCGTCCAGAGCGGCAATGGTGACTTCTTCCAGTTGGCCACGGCCATCGGCGCGGAGCACCGTATGCCGCGTCCAGATGGGAACCCCGGCCCGCCGGATCTTCGCGGCATGCACGGCATAACCGCCGATGCGCGGTGCCGCTTCGACGACGCCGAGAACCTCGGCACCGGCCTGCAGGAGTTGATAGGAGACAATTAAGCCCACGTTGCCCGCGCCGACCATGAGAACCCGCCGCCCGGGCAGGACGCGGTGCAGGTTGATGAAGGTTTGGGCCGCACCCGCTCCCATAACGCCCGGCAGGGTCCAGCCGGGGAAGGCCAGGGCATTTTCGCTGGCGCCGGTAGCGAGGACGATGGCCCGGGCGGTGAGCGTGAATGCTGTGCCCCGTCGCACAATCCCTAAGGTATGGTCGAAGATCCCGTAGGCGAGAGCGTCCGTCCAGAGCTCAACCCCCCGATCCCGGCAGGCAGCGGCAAGCTCTTCGGCGATGCGGAAGCCACGCTGGCCGGCATGGTGCTCCTTAGAACCGAAGAACTTGTGAATCTGCTTGCGCAGCTGTCCGCCGGGCGCGCTGTTTTCATCCACCACTACCACTTCCGCACCGGTCTGGCGCGCCGCCAGGGCCGCAGATAAGCCGGCCGGGCCGCCTCCGACCACGGCAATGTCGGTTACTTCTGCTCCGGCCACCGCCCCAACCCCCTCTGCGTTTCGATCTTCATGCCGTCCCGCACGGGGGTGACACAGGTGCGGACGTTGGGCACTCCGTCCACCGTCATGACGCAATCGGTGCAGCGGCCGACGCCACAAAAGAGTCCGCGCGGCTCGCCGCGGCGGTGGGTGGTGCGGAAAACGCGGATGCCCGCGGCTAGGAGTGCGGCAGCGATAGGCTCGCCCGCGCGGGCGGGAATTCTTTTTCCGTCCACCTCAATCCAAACCGTTTGAGCCTTGGGTAATGAGCCCAGGATGGGGTGTTCTTCAATGCGCAAATGTCCTCCCCCTCTTCGGCTTACCTGTTCTTTTTCTAGGCGTCAAAGCCCAGGCACGGACAAGTTTCTGTTAAAAAGCGCAGAAAAGGCCAGGCAGACAGGCCTGGCCGCAAGGCACGTAGCCCATCCCTTCCCCCAAGTGTGAGATAGCGCACCACTTCCGGCCCGGGGCGGCCGCAAGTGACAGTCCGGCAGCTCTTAACTGCCGGCCCAGCCCAGGCAACCGGGGCGGATGCCTGGCTTCGGCGGTGGCCCCTTTCGCCACCCACCATCGCTGCCCTGCTCAGGGTGGTTACTCTTGGCCGACCGCGCCTCTACCCCACCTCAGCAATGGCGCATGCAGGGACTGAGATGAGGCAATTATTCTTTTAATTCTAATCTTACTCTCCGTGTACGACGAGTGTCAAGAGGGTTTCTTCGGCAGGTGGTTGCGATCAGACCCGGTACTTCTCTTCTGCCAGGCGGCGTGGAGGAGGTTTATCACCTCCGCATCTTCCACCGGGGAAAAATCCAGGTAAAATTCACCGACCGCCTGGAAAAGGGCCGGTTGCAGAAGGCATACTACGTCGTTCGCCTCGCGCGCCAGCCTCTCTATCGTCTCGGGAGGCCCTACCGGTACGGCCAGGATGAGGCGCGCAGGATCCTGACGCCGGAGAAGCCGCAGGGCAAGGAGGGCGGTAGTGCCGGTAGCCACACCGTCGTCCACCAGGATGACCTCCCGGCCAGTTGGACGGGGGAAGGGACGGTCGCCGCGATAGAGGCGTAGGCGGCGTTGCCCCTCCAGCCGCTGCCGCTCGGCCTCCTGTCTTAGATACTCGCTTCCAACGCCAAGGCGTTCCGCGAGGAAGTCGTCAATGAGGAGGGTACCATCCGGGGCCACTGCGCCGACGGCGAGTTCCGGGTTGAAGGGACTTCCAATCTTGCGCGGTTGGGTAATGTCGAGATCGCCGCCCAGCCGCTCCCATACCGCGTAGGCCACTTGGACGCCGCCGCGCGGAATGGCCAGGATAAGCGGGTTCATACCCACCTTCCCGGCAAGGGCCTCAGCCAGCTCTAATCCAGCCGCGACGCGGTCTTTAAACATACCTCCACCTGCCTTAACACGGACTTCGTCCCTCAGTATGGGCGGGGGCGGTCGTCCCTATGTACCTCGCGTGCGCGGTTCTCCGCTCAAATGCGTACGGGTGCCGATGCGGAACATTTATTAGTCTCGTGGATCTTGGGCCCCGGAGCTTGAGGAAGCCTCGGCTTAGGTGGGAAGGTTGCCGCTTTCGCCGGCCGTTTTCGACCCTGGAACCTCCGCCCCGTCTTTGGAACCCATCTCGCAAGTTCCCAGGAAGAAGCCGCCGTCGCTTACCGCCAAACTGGCGACGCGGATCTTGCCCCTTACCTTGCCGGTGGGGGCAATCTCCAAGCGGCCTTCTAAGTCTAGCTCCCCCTCCACTTCCCCGGCCACCGTTACATGGCGGGCGCGGATGTCGGCCGTTACGCGGCCGCTCTCGCTGATGATCACGTCACCTTGGACGGAAATATCCCCTTCTACGCGGCCTTCGATGCGGAGGGTCCCCCGGGCAGATATGGTTCCCTTAAACTCCGTGCCGCGGCCGAGGATTGTGTCCACCTGGTCGTAGTCGATCTCGTCTCTTTTTTTGGCAGCAAACATAGCTCTTAACCCCCTTCGGTCGGTTGGCACTGGTGCGGTTGAAGCTTTTCTGCGACAGACGTGCTGCCCGCCTCATGGGAGATAGTCCAGGGGATCCTTTTTCTGCCCCTGGTAGATGACTTCGTAGTGGAGGTGGGGGCCAGTGCTTCGCCCGGTGCTCCCTACGTAGGCGATCACGTCGCCTCGTTTCACCGCCTGCCCTACCCGTACTTTGATTTTGGAATTATGACCATAGGCCGTTTGGTATCCGTAACCGTGATCGATGACCACGAGCTGGCCGTAGCCGCTCTTCCACCCGGCAAAAATCACCCGCCCGTCGCCCGTGGCCCGCACGGGCGCACCGTAGGGAGCGTCGATGTCCAGACCTTCGTGGAACTCCGTTCCTGTGCCGAAGGGCGAACGCCTAAGGCCGAAGCGGGAGACTATGCTGCCGCGCACCGGCCAGGCGGCCGGGCGGTGGGCGAGCCGGCGCTGGTGCTGGGCCACTTTTTCTTTCAAGTCGATGAGGCGAAGCCGCGTAAGCTCGAGGGCGGCGTCGGAGCTTACGAGGGAGGCATGGACGGCCGCAACCGGCGCGCTTCGCGCCGGCCCGCCGCGCGACTTGTTTGCGCCGGGGGTCCCTGCGGCCGGATTGGGCGCCGGGGGCAGGCCCAGCATTTCGCGCACCTCAGCATCTAATTCGTTCAGCTCGTTTAGGCGCTCCTCCACCTCGGCTGCACGCTTGGCCAAATCGGCAATCTGGCGGGCCTGTGCCTGATTTACGGCGCGCAGGGACTGCACCTCCTTCGCGGCCGACCTTAGGCGCAGGTAGTCCAATCCCACCCAGGTAAGTCCTATCGCGGCGGCGACTCCTAGGGCAGCGAAGAGGTAAAGCAGGAAAACTGGAACGCGCCAGCGCCGTGCTTCTTTTCCCGAGTGCGGCACCAAAAGGAGGGTAAAGGCCCGGGCGCCGGCCGGCGGGCGCTGGCGCGGCCTCCGGCAGGGTATGCGCAGGGACACTATCTCAGCCCTCCAACTTCTACTTGCACAAGAAATGGCTCCCAAATCAATCATTTTCTGCGCGGAGCTGGAAATTCCTGCTGGGGTTGCCGACAAATAAGAAAGCGCTGGCCTCAGCGGGCCAGCGCTTGCGCGATGGCTTTTTCTTCTTCTTGCGTGAGATGATACGTCGAGCGGCCACCCCGAACGGGTTTAGCGTAGACGCGGGATTCTTCGCGGCCGTAGAGGCTGCTTAGGACCACACCGTCCCCGTGGCCGTCCAAGATGGCAACGGCAAAGCTGAGATCGCTGCCGGTGTCCGGAAAGGCATTGAAGCGCACTATGCCTATTCGTTGTACTGTGCGCTTCTGCATGGTTTCCAGCTGGCGGAGGGCGAAGCGAAGGTCGCGCAGCGCTTCGCTTTGCTCTCGCGCCCTGGACAGCGTTTCCTCAAGGAGTCCTTCCAGTGAAGCAGCGTTGTTCCCCGTCATAAAGGCATTGTAGCGCCGGGTTAAGGCGCTAAGGCGCAGCCAAAGCACCACCACCAGAAGCAGCAGGACGGCTGAAAGGGCCAGGAGAAGGAAGAGGAAGGAGGTAATGGTTGTGTTGGGAAGATCATTAAGAAAGCCGGGATTCATGTGGGCGTATTCGCTCCTTTATGTAGGCCTGTAAGGGGGAAATTAACCGAAATGTTGGGGGGCGGGAGCTATCCCCTCACCTCGCCATGAGCCCCATCTCCGCTTCGTTTAGCAAGAGGCCGGTCAGGCGCTCCAGATCTTCTGTCGAATAGTACTCGATCTCTATTTTGCCGCCCCGGCGGCCCGGTTTGATGCGCACCTGCGTGGCCAGTGCATGTTTGAGGTTGGTTTCTACTTCTGTCAGCCAGGGGTCCAGCTGGGGACGCTTTTTTTGCGCCCCCTGTTTTTTGCGGGCCAGAAGGGAGCGGACGAGATTTTCTGTGTCCCGCACGGAAAGACCTTTTTCAATGATGCGGCGGGAAACTTGGTTCTGTAGCTCCGGATCTTCCAGGGCCAACAGGGCGCGGGCATGGCCCATGGTAATTGTTCCACGTGAAACATTTTCTTGGACGCTCGCCGGCAGGTTGAGCAGCCGGATCGTGTTGGCTATATGCGAGCGGCTCTTCCCTAAGTGCCTTGCCAATTCCTCCTGGGTGAGCCCGAATTCTTGGAGCAGCCGTTGAAACGCCACGGCCTCCTCCAGCGGATTAAGATCCTCCCGCTGCAGGTTTTCGATAAGCGCCAGCTCCATCATTTCCGCGTCGCTGAGTTCGCGTACCACCGCCGGGATTTTACTCAAGCCGGCCATTTGCGCCGCGCGGAAGCGGCGCTCCCCCGCCACCAGCTCGAAACCACCGATCACCGCCCGCACCACTACCGGCTGCAGCACACCGTGGGCTTTTATTGAGGCGGCCAGCTCGGCCAGTTTTTCTTCATCAAAAACCTTACGCGGCTGGAAACTGTTCGGCCGGATTTCCGTCAGGGGGAGCTCGCGCACCGGTTCGTCGGCCTTCGCCTCCACCGCCGGAAGCAACGCCGCCAGTCCCCTACCTAACCCGTGCTTTTCGCTCTTTTTCTGCGGCACGTTCCATCACTTCCTTGGCCAGTTCCTGGTATACTTCCGCCCCGCGCGAACGGGCATCGTACATCATAATCGGCTTGCCGTGACTGGGGGCCTCGGAAAGGCGCACGTTTCGCGGTACGATGCTCCGGTAGACCTTGTCCCGGAAATACTTCTTGACTTCATCCACTACCTGGATGGACAGGTTCGTGCGCGCGTCGAACATGGTGAGAAGGATACCCTCTACCTCCAAACCCGGGTTCAGCGACCGCTGCACCAGTTGAATTGTGCTCATGAGTTGCCCCACCCCTTCCAGCGCGTAGTACTCGCACTGGATCGGCACCAAGACCGAATCGGCAGCAACCAGCGCATTTACCGTGAGCAGGCCGAGCGACGGCGGGCAGTCGATGAGTACGTAGTCGTACCGGTCGCGCTCACCGGCTAGCGCGAGCCGCAGCCGGTGCTCGCGTGCCTCCATCCCCACGAGTTCAATCTCGGCTCCGGCAAGCTGCACAGCGGCCGGTACCAGCTCGAGACCTCGAACTTGGGTGGGGAGGCGCACATCCCGTATCGACTTTACGCCGAGCAGAACCTCATAGATGCATACCCGCACCTGCCGCTTATTAACTCCTAAGCCGCTCGTGGCATTCCCCTGCGGGTCCACGTCGACAAGCAGCACTCGTTTCCCGGCCTGCGCCAGGGCGGCTCCCAAGTTTACGGCCGTGGTAGTTTTGCCCACGCCGCCCTTCTGGTTGGCCACAGCGATCACTCTGCCCATACAGTTCACCTCAAATCCTCGTCTCCTATTAATTCCACACCGGCCTACATCTTCCTGCCGCAGGCTACAAAACCCGCCTTCTTTTTTCCACTCCGCAGTCTTCAATTTTCCACCATGCAAATTATTTGTTATCCTTATAACAATCCATCTAGCCGAAACCCGTCTACTTCTGCTATAATGAAGCCGTTAAGACGAGTCGACATAGGTCGGTCGCCAGCGGCCTACGCCCGGCCCTTTCCAGCCTTACGGCCAGCCTGCGTTCCCTTCGATTATTACGGGAGAGGAGTGATCCAAGTGACCCAACCCACCGCTGAGGCGCGGGAAGGTGGCTCTTTCCCCGAGCTCGAGGCCATCCTGGCGCGCCACGGCTACAACCCCGGCGCCTTGATCGCCATTCTCCAGGAAACTCAGGAGGCCTACGGTTATCTACCTCCCGCCGCCCTGCGCCATATCGCGGCCCGGACCCGCCTGCGCCCCGCTCACGTTTACGGCGTGGCCACTTTCTACACCCAGTTCCGCCTCCAACCGGTGGGCAAACGGGTGATTATGGTCTGCCAGGGCACGGCCTGCCACGTCAACGGCGGTAAAGCCATCCTCCAGGCCCTTTCCGAAGAGCTGGGCATTAAAGAAGGCGAAACGACCCCCGACGGTGAGTTCACCTTGCAGACCGTGGCCTGCCTGGGCTGCTGCAGTTTGGCCCCGGTGATGATGGTGAACGGCGAAGCTTACGGGCAGCTCACCCCCGAGAAAGCCCGCCGCATCATCCGCGACCTGCGGGGCTCACCGGCCTCCTCGGCCGCTGCTGCCGCCCCAGCCAACGAAACCGGGAGGTGAAAAAGTTGCCCAAGGAACGAGAACCCGTTATCCTGCGCGTCGGCCTCGGCAGCTGCGGCACTGCCGCCGGCGGGCTTAAGGTATATGAAGAACTCAAGGCCGCCATCGAACGCGATTCGCTTCCCGTAGAGCTAAAAAAGACCGGCTGCATCGGCCTCTGCTATGAGGAACCCCTGGTCAACGTCCTCCGCCCCGGCGAAGAGGTGTACACTTACGGCCACGTCACGCCCGAACGGGCCATCACCATACTCAGGGAGCACGCCCTAGGCGGCAAGCCCATCCCCGAGTGGTTGGTGGCCGGCGGCGCCCACACCAGCCCCTCAACCGCCGCCTTCCTGGGCAAACAGCGCCGCATCGCCCTCAGGAACTGCGGCCAGATCGATCCTGAATCCTTATCCGAGTACGAGGCCCGGGGCGGATACGCCGCCCTCAGGCGCGTCCTCACCGACATGACTCCAGACGCCGTTATAGAGGAAGTTCTTGCCTCCGGCCTGCGCGGCCGCGGCGGCGCTGGCTTCCCTACTGGCCTCAAGTGGAAGTTCACCCGCCAGGCTGCCGGCCAGCTTAAGTACCTCGTCTGCAACGCCGACGAGGGTGACCCCGGCGCCTTTATGGACCGTAGCGTGCTGGAAGGTGATCCACACTCCGTCATCGAAGGAATGCTCATCGCCGCCTACGCCATCGGCGCCAGCGCCGGCTATATCTACGTCCGGGCCGAGTACCCGCTGGCGGTGAAGCGCCTTTCCATCGCCCTCGACCAGGCCCGCTCCGCCGGCTACCTGGGCGAGCGCATCCTCGGCTTCCCCTTCTCCTTCAACCTGGAGATCAAACAGGGCGCCGGCGCCTTTGTCTGCGGCGAAGAAACGGCCCTTTTGGCCTCCATTGAAGGGCGCCGCGGCATGCCCCGCCTCAAACCGCCGTTCCCGGCCAATTCCGGCCTCTGGCAGAAACCCACCTGCATCAACAACGTGGAGACCTTCGCCAACGTGCCCTGGATCATCTTAAACGGCGGCGCCGCCTTTGCCGCCCTGGGCACACCCAAGAGCAAGGGCACCAAGGTGTTCGCCTTGGCCGGCAAAATCGCCCGCGGCGGCCTGGTGGAAGTTCCCATGGGAATCCCCCTGCGGGAGGTCATCTTCGACATCGGCGGGGGCATCCGCGGCGGCAAGAAATTTAAGGCCGTCCAGCTCGGCGGTCCTTCCGGCGGTTGTATTCCCGAGAGCCTCCTCGATACCCCGGTAGACTACGAGTCTATAACTGCCACCGGCGCCATCATGGGCTCCGGCGGCATGGTGGTCATGGACGAAGACACCTGTATGGTGGACATGGCCCGCTTCTTCCTCGACTTCGTACAAAAAGAGTCCTGCGGCAAGTGCATTGCCTGCCGCCTGGGCACCAAGCGCATGCTGGAAATCCTCGAGCGCATCACCCGCGGGGAACGGCGGGAAGGGGACCTAGAGACCCTCGAAGAATTGGCCAGCCGGGTCAAGGAGACGGCCCTCTGCGGCCTGGGCCAGACCGCTCCCAATCCCGTGCTCACTACCCTACGCTACTTCCGCCACGAGTATGAAGCGCACATCCGAGACAAGAAGTGCCCGGCCCACCACTGCCAGGCCCTTCTCACCTTCCGTATCAACCCCGAAGTCTGCACCGGCTGCGGCCTTTGCGCCCGCGTCTGTCCGGCCGGAGCCATAACTGGAGAGCGCCGGCAGCCCCACGCCATCGACCCTGAAAAATGCATCCGCTGCCGCAGCTGCTACGAGGCCTGCCGCTTCCACGCCATCCAGATCGACTAGGGGGGAGAAACCATGGGCTACACGATAAACATCAACATCGACGGCCGTGAACTAACCGTGCCCCGCGGCCAGACCATCCTCCAAGCGGCCCAGGCGCACGGCATACACATCCCCACCCTCTGCTGGGCCGAATACCTCGAACCATTCGGCTCTTGCGGCCTCTGCGTGGTAGAAGTAGAAGGTATGCCTAAGCTCGTGCGCGCCTGCGCCACCGAGGCCACGGACGGCATGATCGTCCGTACCCGTTCGCCCAGGATTGACTCGGCCCGGCGTCTGGCCCTCGAGCTACTCCTTTCCGACCACCGCGGAGATTGCCGCCCTCCCTGCGTCGAGGAGTGCCCGGCCCACACCGACTGCCAGGGCTACGTGGCCCTTATAGCCAACGGGCGCTACCAGGAGGCGGTGCGTCTCATAAAAGAAGTGCTGCCTCTGCCGGCCTCCATCGGCCGCATCTGTCCCCACCCGTGTGAAGACGCCTGCCGCCGGGGTAAGTTTGTGGACGAGCCCATTGCCATCGCTGCCCTGAAGCGTTTCGTCGGCGACTTCGACCTGGCCGCTGCCCATCCCTATCAGCCCCAGCCTGCTCCCAGTACCGGCAAGCGCGTAGCCGTGGTCGGCTCCGGGCCCGCGGGCCTTACTGCCGCCTATTTCCTCGCCTTGGCCGGCCACGCCGTGACCATCTTCGAAGCCATGCCCGAGCCCGGCGGCATGCTCCGCTACGGCATCCCCCAGTACCGCCTACCCAAGGCCGTCCTCGACGCCGAGATCAACTCCATCCTTAGGCTGGGCATCGAACTTCGCACCGGGCAAGCCTTGGGGCGCGACTTCACCCTGGCCGGCCTCTTCAACCAGGGCTACCACGCCGTCCTCCTGGCCCTGGGCGCCCAAAAGAGCAGCCCGCTCAACATCCCCGGCGAGGATCTGCCGGAAGTCTTGGGCGGCACCGAATTCCTCCGCGCCGTCGCGCAGGGTCAAAGAGTACCTCTTGGCCGCGTAGCGGTGGTGGGCGGAGGAAACACCGCTATGGATGCCGCTCGCACGGCCCTCCGCCTCGGTGCCAGCGAAGTAACCGTAGTCTACCGCCGTTCCCGTGCCGAGATGCCCGCCAGGGAAAATGAAATTCGCGAGGCCGAGGAAGAAGGCGTTCACTTCCTCTACCTCGCCGCCCCCGTTGCCGTTCTCGGCGCCGACGGCCACGTCACCGCCCTCCGCTGCCAAAAGATGCGCCTCGGCGAGCCCGACGCCTCCGGTCGCCAGCGTCCTGAGCCCGTCCCGGGCTCCGAGTTCGATCTACCGGTGGATACGGTAATTGCGGCCATCGGCCAAAGGGTAGATCTCACCGGACTCTCTGAACTCGCCACCACAAGGCGCGGAACCATCAGCATAGACCCCGACACCTGCCAGACCAATCTTCCCGGAGTTTTTGCCGCCGGCGACGCCGTAACCGGCCCCGATATTGCCATTCAGGCCGTGGCCGGAGGCAAAAAAGCCGCCGCCGTCATCGACTCCTACCTCGCCGGGCGCCTTGCCCCTTACCGCGAGCCCTTCGCGGTAAAGCGCACCGATCTTACGCCGCAAGACTTCGCTCACTACGAAAAGAAGGCGCGCGCACCGGTAACGCTCCTGCCGCCCGAGGTACGCGTTAAAGATTTCCGCGAGATCGAAGCGCCCCTTACGCCGGAGGCGGCGCGCGCCGAAGCCGAGCGTTGCCTCGCCTGCGGCTGCCAGGATTACTTTGAGTGCCAGCTGAGGCGCTACGCCGAAGAATACGGGGCCAATCCCGAACGCTTCGCCGGCGAAACCCATGCCTATCGGGTCCAGGAACATCCCTTCCTTACGCGCGACCCCAACAAGTGCATCCTCTGCGCCCAGTGCGTGCGCGTCTGCGATGAAGTGCGCGGCCTCGGCGCCCTGGGCTTCGTCCACCGCGGCTTCGACGTGGTGATCAAACCTGCGTTCGACCTGCCGCTCGAAGAAAGCGGTTGCGATGCCTGCGGGCAGTGCGCCGCCGCCTGTCCCACCGGCGCCCTTACGGAAAAGGCGCCCCTTCCCAAGCAGGGCCCCTGGCAGCTTACCGCCACACCCAGCACCTGCACCCTCTGTAGCCTCGGTTGTCAGCTGAACCTGGAGACGCGCGGCGATCTCCTCGTCCGCGCCACGCCGCTCCCGGCCAGCCCTCCGGCCGACGGCAATCTCTGCGCCCGCGGCCGTTTTGCGCTGCTCGAGCGCCCCGCCGCCCCGCTCACTCATCCGCTCCTTTACGGCGAGCCCACCAGCTGGGAGGAAGCGTGGACCTACCTCACCCGCGCGGCCGTGGCCGCCCAGTCCCGCGGGCCGAGCGCCTTCCTCCTCGCACCCCATGTCACCAACGAAGAAGCCTACTTGGCCGCTAAGGTGGCCCGGGCGGCCCTGGGAACCAATACCATAACCACCCTAAACGAAACAGGTCCGGACGAGCTCTTCCTCACCCTGGGCACCACCGCCTCCCCCAACACCCTAGCCGAACTTCCTCATGCCGATTTTATTCTCGCCGTTGCCCGTAACCTCCAGGCCGATTATCCGGTGGTCCCCGTCCTCCTTCACCGCGCTTACCGCCGCGGTGCCCGTATCACTCTGGTAGAGGAAGAAAGCGGTAGCTTCAGCGCCGAACTCCCGGACGCCCACATCGCACCGCGGCCGCGCGCCCTGCTCGAACTCCTCCTTAAGCTCCACCTTGACAACCATCAGCCGGCCGCCCTGCCCTTCGGACCCCTTGCCGGCCTGGAAGAGCTTAAAGCTGCCCTGCACGATGTAAATGCCGAGGAACTCGCCGCGGCCGCCGGCCTCAGCCTCAGCGCGGCGCAGGCGCTCCTTCAAGACTACCTTAAGGCCAAGAACCCGCTCCTTCTCGTGGACGGAGCCATTCCCGGTGCGCTCGCGCTGGCTGCCGACCTGGCCCTCATCACCGGCAAGCTCGGACGCCCGCGTCAGGGTCTCGTCGCCCTCCGACCCCACGCCAATACCCAGGGCCTGCTTGAGGTCGGCGCGTCGCCGTACCTCCTCCCCGGAGGGAAGGACGTGCGCGAGGCCACAACTTCCTCCCGCCTTGCCGCCGCCTGGGGCCGCCAGTTGCCGCAGGACCCCGGGCTGAACGGCAGCGAGCTGGCTGCCGCTCTCAAGGCCGGTAAGATCGGTGCCCTCTTCGTCTGGGGCGAGGATCCAGCAGCGCTCGCGCCCGATCTGGCTCCAGCCCTTTCTGCCCTACCCCTCCTCGTGGTAGCCAGCGATCGCCGCACGGCCACCACCGACCTGGCACACCTAGTTCTGCCGCTGCCGGAGTTTGCTGCCAACTCCGGTACGGTAACCTCTACCGACGGCCGCCTCGGGGTGCTCAACCCGGCCTTCCCGCCGGCGGTGCCCCCCGGCTGGCAGACACTCCTCCGCCTCAGCCAGGCCCTCGGCTACAAGCAAGACCTGACCACCTTAGCCGACCTCGCGGCCGAAATGCGCGCCCTGACACCGCGCGTCACACCGCCCCTCACCTGGGAGGCCCTCGCGCGGGCCGCACATGCACCCTGCCTCCTCTGGCCTTAAAGGTTGGGGTGGAGATTGCGCCCCCGCTTTCCATGCGGAGCTCTAAGAAGGGGGAGGAAGCCCGTCTTCCGCCCCCTTTTTCATCTTCGCAAACTCACCGCTTCCTTCGCGCTCGAAGCCCATTTTTTCGCTTATAGCACAGAAGTTCCGACGCCGGGAGGACAGAAGATGGAACCCAGCCAGGTCTTCTCTTCCCACGCCGCCGGCGAAGCCGCCGGTTTCCTCTTTGCCCTGCTTTCTGCCCTTCTTTACAGCACTGAGGGGGTGGCCGCCAAACTCCTGTACACGTACGGTCTCGCCCCCCTCACCGTTTTGGTCTGGCGTTTTCTCCTCGCTGCCTGCATCTTTGCAGTCCTACATCGCTTCCGTCTTTCCCTTACCCAATCCGGCCTGCGTCCCTTTCCCCTCGTCGCCGCCGGCATCATCCAGGCCCTTACCGTCCTTTTTCTCTTCTACGCTTTCGCCCTTCTGCCCGCCGGTTTGGCCATCCTCCTTTTTTATCTTTATCCCGCCTTTGTCACCGCCGCCGGCGCCATGTTCCTCAAGGAACGCCTCACCGCCGCGCGCCTCGCCGGGCTCCTTCTAACTTTCCTCGGCCTTCTCATCATCACCGGTGCGCCCGGCAGCGCCTTCACCTTCCCCGGTGCCGCCTATGCGCTCTCGGCAGCACTTGGAAACGCTGCCTTCGTGCTCCTTACAAGCCGCTTCCTCGAAAAAGTCCCCGTCTACACCGCCAGTGCCTGGACTACGGGCACAACAGCCATCCTCTTTCTCTTTCTCGCGCTGGCCACCGGTGAGTTCTCTCTACCCGCCCCGTCGCCCCAAACCTACTTCCTTCTCGCCTTTCTAGCGCTCGTTCCCACCGTGTTCGCCCTGGCCAGCCTTCTCACCGCCGTCGGGCGCATCGGCCCTTCCCGCACGGCCATCATCGCCACCCTTGAGCCCCTCTTTACGGCCTTTCTCGGTTACCTTCTCCTGGGCGAGTCCCTCCCTGCCCACCAGCTCTTCGGTGGGCTCCTCATCCTCCTCGCCGTTCTTCTCCAGAGGCGCTGAAGGGGACGGCTAAGCGCCGCCCCCTCTTTCACCCTGCACTTTTTGCCGGTACTCGAGCCACCCCTTTAAGAGCGCCGCGGCTTCGCCGCGTGTGAGCGGCGCCTCGGGGCGCAGCCTACCGTCCGGGTAGCCCGCCAGGATCCCGGCCGCCACCAATTCCTCACATGGGCCGGCGTAGCCCCTCTCCTCTAGCCAGCGCCAGTCTTGGAAGCGCTTCAGGTGCACCAGCGGCCCTCCCGCACCGGGGATAAATCCGTACATATTGCCGACCTTCGCCAGCCCTGCCGCCGCGTAACCACGCGTCACCAGCGACCGAACGCCGCCCTCTTCATCCGCCGTATAGGCATAAAGCCAGTACCGTTTATCGCCCGTCTCCCCGCACCCCGGCTCTTCCCCCACCGCCCGCGCCACGTACCCATTCCATTCCAGCGGCGTCACCGGTCGGTCCAGCCCCTCGGGCAACTTTAAGGCCCTCTCAAGTTCCGCCCCGCCGATCCCGGCCTTAACCAGCGCCTCGGCCGCCCCCCACGCCCAGTGCCTTTTCTTCCCGCTAGAAGCAGCTCCAACCGCCCTATCTCCCGGCAAGGCCCCCCTACTTGCCGGCGAGTTCACCTCTCGGGACCCCGATGCTCCAGCCGGACCTACCCGCTCGTTTTCGTCGGCCGTAACCCGCACCGGCAGCATCAATACGGCCAACACAAGAGCAACTACCGCCGCACCCCCCGCGCGCTTAAGCCTCCGCTTCTCCATGCCTTATCGCCTCTTTTCGCTCTTTTCCGACACTCCTAGCCGGGACGGCCGCCCCTCCCTTTCCGCGGCCGCTCACTCGGCCGCGACCGCCGCCCCTTCCTCGGCCACCACCCGCCGCAGCGTTGCCGCATCCACGTTGCCGCCGCTCAAAACGCAAACCGTAGGTCCGGCGGCAAGTGAAACTTTTCCAAAAAGGAGCGCGGCTACCCCCACCGCTCCCGAGCCCTCTACCACCTGCCCGGCCTTGAGCACCAGCCAGGCCATTGCCCGGGCGATCTCCGCCTCCGAGACGAGCACCATCTCGTCTACCACCTTGCAAAGCAGAGGAAAGGTCTTTTCGTACGCGTTCCCGGCCAGGCCCTCGGCCAGCGTTTCACCCACCGGGCAGCGCACCAGCCGCCCGGCCCGGAGCGATTCATAGAGCGCCGGGGAAGCTTCTGCCTGTACCCCAACTATCCTAACGTCGGGGCGCACGGCCTTGACCAGCACGCCGATGCCGCCGATCAGCCCGCCGCCCCCTACCGGTACCACCAACGTTGCCACATCGGGAAGCTCGTTCAGGACTTCCAGCCCTACCGTCCCCTGGCCGGCCATGACCTCAGGGTCGATGCAGGGATGTACAAACGTCCCACCCAGCTCCCGCACCAGGCTCCAGGCTTTTTCCTCGGCCGCATCAAAATCGGCTCCCCACCTAATTACCTCCGCCCCGAAGCGCCGGGCTTCCCGGATTTTCACCGCCGGCGTCACCTCCGGCACCACCACCGTAGCCTTTACACCGGCCAGAGCCGCAGCCATCGCCACACCTTGGCCGTGGTTGCCCGAGGAAGCCGTGACAATGCCTCGGCGCCGTTCCTCTTTGCTGAGGGCGAGAACCCGGTTCAATGCCCCCCGGAGCTTAAAGGACCTCGTCCTTTGTTGGTTCTCCAACTTTAGGTAGACCGGCCCGCACCCTACTTCCTCTTCCAGCACGAAACAACGTTCTAGGGGAGTACGGCGTATGTATGATTCGATGCGCCGCGCTGCACCGAACACATCTTTGGCTTCTGGCCCTACACGCAAAAATACCACCTTCCCCTCCCTTAAATTCCTACCCTAAAGGGCCGGCGCAGAAGAACTCAGCGCGCCTCCTGCCGCGGCGCCTACACCTGCCCCTCCTCCCTGCCTTTCGCCGGCCCGGGGCCCTTTCCCTCCGCCTTTCGGCAGGCCACCGCACCCCCGTTCCTGCGTGCGGGGGATAACGATTCGTACCTCCCAGCCTTCTTCCGTCTCCGTTGAGCTCACCGCCACCTCCAACCCGGCCTTCTCCAGCTCCGCCGCCGCGCGCTTGATGCTGTTTAGGAAGAGGCGGATATCCTTGTACACCCGCACCACCCGCGGGCCCCGCTCCCTTTCCCGGCCTTCACCTAGCATCCTGGCAATCAGCTCTTCTGTTTCTTGTACGGTCAGTCTCTCGGCGACTATCCTCTTCGCCACTTTTTCTTGGCTGGCCGCATCCGGTAGCCTGAGAAGCGCCCGTGCGTGTCGCTCCGTGAGTATTTCCCGGGAAATATGGTTGCGAATGCTGTCGGGAAGCCGCAAAAGCCTGAGCTTATTGGCAATCGTCGACTGGCTCTTACCCAACCGGCGCGCCAGCTCTTCCTGGGTCATACCGAATTCGCCCAAGAGGCGCGCGTAACCCTCCGCTTCCTCCCAAAACGACAGGTCCTGCCGCTGCAAATTTTCCAGCAGGGCCAGGAGGGCCACGTCTTCGTCGCTCATTTCCCGGACCAGGGCCGGAACGGTCTCGCGCCCCAGCAGCCGGCAGGCCCGCACCCGTCTTTCGCCGGCGATAATCTCGAAGCCACCCCGGGCCGGCCGCACGATCACCGGCTGCAGCACACCGTAGGCTTCAATGCTCGCCGCCAGCTCCGCCAGTTCGTCCTCGTCGAACTCGCGCCGGGGCTGGAACGGGTTGGCCCGGATGCTGGAGAGCGGGATTTCCCGTACCTCGTCTCGCGGCTGGTCTCCCAGCCCGAAAAACTTTGCCAAGCGCTCCTTCACTGCGGCACCGCCTCTTGTGGTCTTTCTCTTCACTATTTCGCCAGGTGGTAGAAAATTCCTGCCGGACGTGCCCGCCTCTCGCGCAAAAAGCCGTCCGCTAACCAGAAAACTTTAGAGCGGCTTCTTGCTCGGTCGCCCTGTGGGGCGCGGGTAGGCCGCCGGGGTCGGGGCAACCTTCCGCACCAGAACGAGCGTTCGCCGCTCCCCTCCACCCGGAATCACCAGCTCGATTACGTTTTCCACCTTGCCGCCCAACACCGCCAAGGCCCGCGCGGCCCCCTTTACCTCCTCTTCCACCGCCGGCCCCTTGAAGGCGATGAACAGCCCTCCTGGGACCACCAGGGGAAGCGCCAGCTCGGCGAGAACGGGCAGCGCGGCAACGGCCCGGCCCGTCGCCACAGTAAAGGCCTCCCGCAGCTCCGGCACATGGCCGCTCTCTTCGGCCCGCTCCTGGCGCACCTCTACCCCCGTAAGGCCCAGCACCTCTGCCGCATGCCGCAGGAAGTCCGCCTTTTTCTTCACGCTCTCAATGAGAGTAACCTCGATTTCCGGCCGCGCAATCTTCAGCGCCAGCCCCGGCAGGCCCGCTCCGCTCCCTACGTCAACCAGGCGCACCCTCCCCGGCGGGAGCCAGGGAACAGCGCTCAACGCATCGAGAAAATGTTTCCTTATCACTTCTTCCGGCGCCGTTATGGCCGTCAGATTAACGCGCTCATTCCAGCGCGCCATTTCCCTACCGTAACGAAGAAAGAGCGCCAGCGCATCATCGCCTATCTTCACTCCAAGCTCCTCGAGGCCGGCGCGCATTAACTCTCGGAGGGCCGGCTCTTCCCAGTTTTTCCCCGACTTCATCCGCGCCCCGGCCCCTTGCCTTTGAGATAAATCAGGAGGACGGAGATATCGGCCGGCGATACACCGGGTATCCGCGCCGCCTGTCCTAAAGTACTTGGCCGTATGCGCGACAGCTTCTCCCGCGCCTCTCGAGAAAGGGCACGAATTCTTTCGTAATCGAGCTCTTCCGGCAGCTGCCGTTCCTCTAACCGTTCCATTTGTCTAACCAGCTGCTCTTCCTTCGCGATGTAGCCGGCATATTTAATCTCTACCTCTACCTCCTGCGCCGCTTCCGGCGAAAGCGCCACCGGCGGCGGCGCCAGGCTCGCCACATCCTGATAGCTGAGTTCTGGGCGCCGCAGAAGTTCCGCCAGCGTCGCCGGGCGCTCGAGCCGTGAACTACCGAGGCGCTCCAGGGCCGCGTTTATCTCTTCCCCAGGCACCAGGCGCACGCGCTCCAGCCGCTCTTTCTCCCGCTTAATCTCGGCCCGCTTCACGCAAAAGCGCTCGTAAAGCTCATCCGGCAGGAGCCCTAAAGCATGCCCGTAATCCGAGAGCCTGAGGTCCGCATTGTCTGAACGCAAGAGAAGGCGATACTCCGCGCGCGAGGTCAGCATGCGGTAAGGCTCTTTCGGCCCCTTGGTCACCAAGTCGTCGATTAGGACGCCGATGTACGCCTCGTTACGCTTTAGGATGAAGGGTTCTTTTCCCTTGACGTAAAGAGCAGCGTTGATTCCGGCCATAATGCCCTGCGCCGCCGCTTCTTCGTAGCCGGAGGTGCCGTTCACCTGTCCGGCGCAGAAGAGCCCGCGCACGCTTTTCGTTTCCAGATTGGCCTTTAGCTGCGTGGGAGGTAGGTAGTCGTATTCTATCCCGTACCCCGGCCGCAACATCTCCACCTGTTCCAACCCCGGCAGGGCCCTGAGCACCTGAAGCTGTACGTCCTCCGGCAGGCTCGTAAAAAGCCCCATCACGTATACCTCGTCGGTGTTCCATCCTTCCGGCTCAAGGAAGACTTGGTGCGCCGCCCGCTCCGGGAAGTTCATCACCTTCCCTTCAATGGAAGGGCAGTACCGCGGCTCGGCTCCCTCCCAAGTATCAACAGAAAAAGGCGACCGGTTGATGTTGGCCCGGATGATATCGTGGGCCCGCTCGTTAGTGTACGTAAGCCAGCACGGAAGTTGGTGCCGCTTCTTAGGCTCGTCCCAGAAGGAAAAAGCGAGGGGCTCCGAGCTACCCGGCTGTATTAAAAGCTTACTATAATCCACCGTATGACCGGCAATGCGCGGCGGGGTGGTGGTGCGAAACCGACCGGTGGTAAGCCCCAACTTAAGCAGCGAAGCCGTAAGCTCGCGCGCGGCCGGCTGTCCCTGCGGCCCACCCTCGTACTTGAGTTCACCGACGAAGATTTCGCTCCTTAAATACACCCCCGTGGTGAGCACCACCGCCGGCGCCCAGTAAACTAGGCCGGTGCGCGTCCGCACGCCCTGGACGCTTCCGCCCGACGCCAGGACTTCCGCCACCGCCGCTTCTTTTACGTCCAGGTTCGCCGTGCGGTAGAGGGTCTGACGCATGCGCCGCCGGTAAAGCTCCTTATCGCAAACAGCCCGGAGCGCCCTGACGGCCGGCCCTTTACTCGTGTTGAGCATCCTAAGCTGCAGGTACGCCCGGTCCGTATTGCGGGCCATCTCTCCTCCCAACGCGTCGATCTCCCGCACCAGGTGCCCCTTTGCGGGGCCGCCTACGGACGGGTTGCACGGCATCAGGGCTATATGCTCCAGGCTCAGAGTAACGAGGAGAGTCCGGCAACCCATGCGCGCCGCCGCCAAAGCGGCCTCGCATCCGGCATGCCCGGCCCCCACCACGATTACGTCGTACTTACCTCCGGTGGTCATCGTCCCGCCTCGCTTCTACTCATTTTCCCACACAAAATTCGCGGAAGATGTGCTCCAAAACCTCTTCATCCACCGCCTCGCCGGTGATTTTGCCCAGCTCATTAAGAGCCGAGCGTAAAGAAGTGGAGATCACATCCAGGGTAAAACCTTCCTTAAGGGCTTCTAAAGTGCCCTTGAGGCTCTCTCTGGCCGCCTCTAGCGCCTGAAGGTGCCGAATATTGCTCACGCTCGCGTACTCCTCCGTCCCTAACCCGCCGTAAACCATTTCGGCAATGGCTTCTTCGAGCGCCTCTATTCCCCAACCCTCTTTAACGGAAAGCCCAATCACCTTCCGCCCCGGACAGAGCCGCTCGGCCTCTTTTACCGTAAGTTGCCGCCCTACATCTAGCTTGTTAACCAGCACCAACATGGCGCAACCAGACAAGAGCGACAGGATCTCGGCGTCTTCTTTTTCCCAGCCGCGCTCCGCGTCCAACAGGAAAAGTACGAGCTCCGCTTCCTTAAGCCGCTCTTTTGTCGCCTCCACGCCCAACCTTTCCACCAGGTCGCTCGTCTCGCGGATTCCGGCCGTATCGAGAAGCCTAACCGGGATGCCGCGGATGCTCACCACCTCTTCGATCACGTCCCTGGTCGTGCCGGGCACATCCGTCACCAGCGCCCGCCGAGTACCTACCAGCGCGTTCAGGAGGCTAGATTTTCCCACGTTCGGCTTGCCCACGATTACCGTCGGGAGCCCTTCCCTTAGAACCCGGCCCTGTCTCCCGCCCGCAATGAGCTTCTCCACACCTAGGAGGATCTCCTCCAAGCGCGCCGCCAGCTCCGGCGGGCGAAGCTCAGGGATGTCGTCTTCCGGAAAATCGATTCCCACCTCCAGCTGCGCCACCACCTCGAGCAGGGCCCCCCTCAAGGCGCGGATCTTCTCGGAAAGCCCCCCTTTTAGCTGCATCTCGGCCAGCCGGAGGCTGGCCTCCGTTCGGGCGCGGATGACATCGGCCACCGCTTCTGCCTGTGCCAAGTCGATCCGCCCGTTGAGGAACGCCCGCGCAGTAAATTCACCCGGCTCCGCCAGCCGCGCTCCGGCAGCCAGCACCGCCTCAAGCGTCAACCTCAGCGGGAGAGGCCCGCCGTGGCACTGCAATTCCACCACGTCTTCCCGCGTGTACGAGGCCGGGGCCCGCATCACTAAGGCCAGAGCCTCGTCGATGCTCGCTCCGGTCTCAGGGTGAACCACCTCCCCGTAGTGGACCGTATATCCCTTCGCCTGGCTCAACTTCTGCCCCCGACGCGCGCGGAAGACCCTGTCACCTATGGGTATGGCCTCCGCGCCGCTTATGCGCACTATGCCGATTCCCCCAACCCCTACGGGAGTAGCGATCGCCGCAATGGTATCATCTCTCATAATCTTCCCTGGGAAACCTCCCCTAACGAAAAACCCAGCGAGCTCATCACTGGGTTTCCAAAAAGCTATTTTCTTTCCCGAAGTTTTTTCTCCTCTGCACCGCGCAGGCTGATCACCACGCGCCGGTGCGGCTCACGCCCTTCGCTTAGGGTTACCACATCCGGGTCGTTCTGCAGCGCCAGGTGGATAATCCGTCGCTCCGCCGCCGGCATTGCCTCCAGCGCAATGCTTCTCTTTTTTGCCTTTACCTTCTCCGCGGTCTTGCGGGCCAGATTCTCTAAAGCCGCCACCCGCCGTTTCCTATACCCGGCCACGTCCAGTACCACCCGCACCGGTTTATCGGCACCTTTGTTGGCCACCAACCCGGTCAGGAACTGCCACGCGTCCAGGCTGCTGCCGCGCCGGCCGATGAGAACGCCCACATCCTCGCCTTCAACCTCAACTTCCACCGCCTCTTCCCGGCGCACGGCCGAAACCTGGGCGCTAATCCCTAGCGCCTGGATCACGTTCTCCAGAAATCGGCGCGCCCGTTCCGCCACCATTTCCTTGGCGCTCACCCGCACCCGCGCCGGGCGTCCTCCTAAAAACCCTAAGAGCCCCCTGCTCCCTTCCTCTAGGACCTCTACCTCAACTTCCTCCCGCGTCAGTCCCAATTTCTTAAGCGCTTGGGCTACCGCCTCATCTACGGTGCGGCCGCTTTCTTCAATGCTCTTCACTTCGCGCCAGTTCCCCCTTCGCCGTCAGCGTACGCGTATCCCACCATTGCTGCGCGATGCGCACAGCATTTTGCACCACCCAGTACAGCGCCAGGCCAGCCGGGAAACGGGTAGCCATCCACCCGATGAGGAGGGGCATGGCCACCAGCATCTGGGCCTGCTTAGGGTCGGTGGTAACTTGCTTCTGGGAGATATAGGTCGTGATTACCGTAAGAAGGGGGAGAATGTACCAAGGATCAGCCTTTCCCAGGTCCGGAATCCAGAGAAACCCGGCGCTGTCCACAGGATAAGGGTAAGTCCGTAGGACGTTGAAAAGAGCAATCAGTATAGGAAACTGCAAAAGAAGCGGCAGGCAACCACTAAAAGGGTTCACACCGTGCGCTCGGTAGAGGGCGAGCATTTCCTTGTTCAGCTTCTCTGGCTGGTTCTTGTACTTCTTCTGCAGCTCCTGTAGCTTGGGCGTAAGTTCCTTCATCGCCAGCATGCTCTTTGTTTGCCGACGGGTAAGCGGCCAGACGGCAAGCTGAACCAGTAGGGTGAGCCCTATGATCGCCCAGCCGTAGTTATGAAAGTAACTGTATAAAAGTTCCAATATCCAAAACAGCGCGTCACCTAGGGCTTTCACCTCATCCCCTCCTCAGTTCGTCTCGGTCGTCCGCGCCGGTTTTGCGCCAAGCTAAAACTGCGCCTTTTTCTTCGGGAACGGGGTCATACCCACCCGGCGCCCAAGGGTGACAGCGCAAGACGCGCCTCAAGGCCAGCCACCCGCCTCGCCAAGGGCCGTAGCGACCGATTGCTTCATAGGCGTACTGGGAACAGGTGGGCAGGTAACGGCAGTGCGGGCCCCAAAGCGGGGAAAGGAAGCGCTGGTAAAACCTGATGAGAAAAAGAAGGCCCCTCTTAATCATTTCTTTCCTACCTCGGTTAGGGCTCCTGCCTTTCTCAGCAGGCTCTTCAGTTCTTCAACAAGGGCCCCGAACCTCACGTCTCTGGCTCGGGTGCGGCCAACGATGACCAGGTCGTACCCCTCGGCTATCCCCGGGTAGAGCAGGCGGTAGGCTTCGCGTAGACGCCGCCGCACGCGGTTTCTGGCCACCGCGCTTCCTACTTTTTTCCCCACGGTAAAACCGACTCGCGTGCGGGCCCCGCCGCGCTCAAGGGCATACACCACCAAAAACCTTCCCACGTACGAGCGGCCGCGCCGGTATAATTCCTGGAACTCAGCATTTTCAGTGAGCGTCTCCGGCCGCATGCCGCTCCCTCCTAGACTACAAGAAAAGGGGCCAGGTCCCAGGTCCCGCCCCGTGTAACCTACACCTAAACCTCAGGCAGAAATCCTCTTCCTGCCTTTGGCGCGGCGCCGGGCCAAAACCTTGCGCCCGCCTTTTGTGCTCATGCGTACGAGAAATCCGTGTGTTTTCTTTCTGTGTCTGAGGTTCGGTTGGTACGTCCTTTTCACGCCGCGTTTCTCCTTCCGCTCTTTTTCCGTATGCGCTTCAGAAAAATTATACTTGACCCCTCTTGCCCTGTCAAGCTCTCGCGCTGCTGCGTTAGTGTCAACATTTAGTAGGCAAGTTCCACCCAAATCCCGAGATTTTTGTTAAGCAACGTACCCGGCTTCTGCTAACAGACGAAGCACGTAGCGT
>JASKKP010000041.1 GCA_030154105.1 Bacillota bacterium | reverse complement strand
AGGTGCTCTTCGGAACCACGCATCCCTTATTTTATTAGCCCGTATTCTCTTTGTCAAGGGGTGTCGGTTCCTCGTTCCTACCGCCGCCAGCGCGACGGCATTTGCTATCTTATCACACGCCAACGAGGTTGTCAACATGGTAATTTCTGGTCATTATTCCCGCGGTTTAAGCAGCGGGAAGAGCAGCACGTCCCTGATGGAAGGGGAGTTTGTAAGAAGCATCACCAGCCGGTCGATGCCTATGCCGAGTCCGCCGGTAGGCGGCAGCCCGTACTCAAGGGCAGTAAGGAAATCTTCGTCCAACATGTGGGCTTCTTCATCCCCGGCGGCGCGCTTTTCCATTTGCTTTTCGAAGCGCTCACGCTGGTCGAGCGGGTCGTTTAGCTCGGAAAAGCCGTTCGCCATTTCCCGGCCGTAAATGTAGGGCTCGAAGCGGGCGGTGAACGCCGGATCGTCCGGCTTGCGCTTCGCGAGCGGCGAGATCTCCACCGGGTAGTCAACAATGAAGACAGGCTGGATGAGCTTGGGTTCAACCAGCTCGTCAAACACCTCGTTAAGCACTTCGCCCCAGGTGGCCCGTTCGTCTACCTCCAACCCCAGCACCCGTGCCGCCTGGCGTGCCTCCTCCGCCGTTTTCAAAGCACGGAAATCAAGGCCGCTGTGCTCTTTGACCGCATCCAACATGGTGACGCGCGGCCAAGGCGGAGTAAGGTCGAGAAGCGTACCTTGGTATTCGATCTTTGTCGTGCCCTTTATTGCCTGAGCGCAGGAGGCGATTAGCTCCTCGGTAAGGCGCATCATTTCCTCGCCGCTTACGTAGGCCTGGTAGAGTTCCATGGCCGTGTACTCGGGATTGTGGCGGGTATCGATACCCTCGTTGCGGAAATTGCGGTTGATCTCGAATACTTTCTCGAAGCCGCCGACAATCAGGCGCTTAAGGTATAGTTCGGGAGCGATGCGCAGATAAAGCTGCATGTCGAGGGCGTTGTGGTACGTAATAAAGGGCCGCGCATTCGCCCCGCCCGGGATGGGATTGAGCATGGGCGTTTCGACTTCCAGGAAACCCCGTTCGGTTAGGTAATTGCGGATGAATTGAATGATGCGGCTCCTGGTTACAAAAACTTCCCGCACGTCGGGATTTACGATGAGGTCTAAGTAGCGCTGGCGGTATCTTATTTCCACATCCTTGAGCCCATGCCACTTTTCCGGCAGCGGCCGGAGGGACTTACTGAGGAGGGTATACGAAAAAACCTCTACCGTGATTTCTCCGCGCCGGGTACGAAAGACCTTCCCCTGAACGCCGATGATGTCTCCTAAGTCGAGGTCGGTAAACTCTTCGTAGGTGCTTTCACCCAAAGTGTTGATGCGGGCGTAGATCTGGATCTGTCCCGAGGCATCCTGCAAATGGGCAAAAGTCACCTTCCCATGTTCCCTCTTGGACATGAGCCGCCCGGCAATACGCACTTCTTGGCCCTCGAGCTCGGCAAAATTCGCTATGATTTCCCGGGCGTGGTGAGTAAGGGGAAAGCGATCAATCTTGAAGGGATCCTGGCCCCGCGCTCGGAGCTCGTCCAGCTTACGCCGCCGGGCTGCCAGCTCGCTGCCGGGATCAAGTGCTGGTGTTTCCGCCATCTCCGTCCTCCTTTGCGCAAGTGCGCCCAGGCTCTGCCTGGGCGACTGGGATCCTATCCGGCATCAATTAATTCTGTACGGCAATGATCTTATAGTGCAAAAGGCCGATCGGCACCGGTATCTCTACTTCGGAACCTACCGTTTTGCCTAAAAGTGCCTTACCTACAGGCGATTCGTTAGAAATTTTGTTCGCGCGGGGGTTCGCCTCGGCCGATCCGACAATGGTGTACTTTAACTCGCGGGGCGTTTCGGCGTCGAGGTCGAGGACGGTAACGGTGGAGCCGATCTGGACGCGTCCGGAATCGCCATCGGTTTCGTCGATTAGGCGGACCTTCTGCAACATGTTCTGCAGTTCAAGAATACGTCCTTCGATGAAGGCCTGCTCGCGCTTGGCATCCTCGTATTCGGAGTTTTCGCTGATATCTCCGAATTCGCGTGCCTGCTTAATGCGCTCCGCCACCTGGTGCCGGCGATTGGTCTTTAATTCCTCTAGCTCGTGCTCAAGCTTTTCTAGGCCGGCCCGAGTAAGGATGACTTCTTTTTCTTCCATATGGTTTACCCCCATATCTTTCGCCCCTTTTCTTGGCTGCAAACTTTTCCCGGCCCCATAAGAAATACTACGAACCCGCGCACAGCGCTGGTCCGTAGCTATTTCCCATGGTAGTATCCCACCGTTTAGAGTCAATTATAAAGCATGCCCGGGGACCTGTCAAGGAATTTCCAGACAACCTTGACGTTTTTTAGCCAGCGCGCCGCCGGATGGCCTGCACCTCTTCCTCGCTAAGAGCGCGTTCGAAGCTCCTGAGACCTGCCAGACGAAAACCGTGCTTTTCGGCCAGCCGCGAGATTTCCTGGATCTTCTCCACAGAGATATCCCTGCCCAGGGTAAAGTTCTCATAACGCCCCTCGAGGGCCAGGATCATGGTTTCGGCCATACAGGCGTAGGCTGTGCCGGGAGGAAAGCCGAAATTGAAATGAAAATCTACATTTCCCGGCACCTGCACGACTCCGCCCTCAATCACCAAGACGTCGTCGCGCTCGCGCGCCACGCGTACGGATACGTCCCGGGGTCGGGCGACGTCACACACTACTGCGCCGCTTTTCAGGTCCTCCGGCTCGATGATGGGACTGGCCGAACCGGTAACGGTAATGATCACATCGGCGCGGCGCAGGGCCTGATGGAGGTCCGCAGCCAGGCGCACGGCCAGACCGCTTTCTTTGAGAATCTGGCGGGCCAAGCGTTCAAGCTGCCAGCTGTTACGACTGGCCAGGGTTAGGTATTTTACTTCCCGTGCGAGCAGCCGGGCACAGGCGCTGCCGATGGACCCGTTGGCCCCCACCACCAACACCTCGGCCTCGCGGATGTCAATCCCCATTTTCTCGGCGGCGAGCTTGGTCCCCTCCAGGGCGGTGGCAACGGTGTAGCTGTTTCCGGTAGTGACGGGAATGGAAAGGTGCCGGGCAATGCTCACACCGGCGTCGCCCACCACCGAGGTAAAGGCACCCAGCCCGACGATCTTGGCGCCCAACGCCTCGGCCTTTTTCGCAGCCTGGATGATGCGCTTTAGGACGAACGGTTCCGGAAGGGTAACCATCTGCCGGGCCGTAAGCGGGCAGGCCACAAACCAACCTTCGGCCTCGGCATAGGGTGACTTGATCCCGGTGATGTGCGAAATCTTGAGCGGCGGCACGAAGGTGAAAGCCTTTTCAATCAGGCGGTCGGGTAGAGGGCGCAGCCAGGGAAATTTGCTGTAGATGTAACTGGTGTCAAGGGGGTGAATGAGAAAAGCGAAATTTTGCATGCCGGTCCTCCTTACCGGTCGAGGTTGAGGTCTTGAATTCTGGGCTTCAAGTCCAGACGGTCGAGGAGTGCCTCGTAATCGGCCGGAGTTAGCTCCTGCCACGGCTTATCGGCCAAGCTGACCAGCACCCCTTCCATCACATTGGTGCCGAAGGAACGGCCGCCCAGTTCCGGAGTGGTGGTAACGATGGTTCGTACCCCCCGCCGGCGTAGATCCTCTACGTCGGCGGCTGTAACGGTGTTGGTGATGATCACCTTCCCGGGTAGTTCTGCCGGCAGGTGGCGCTTAATAAAGAGAAAATCGCCGGCGATAATGTCATTTTCCAGGTAGTACTTAGTAAAGCGCGGCTTGATTTCTTCCTGTTTTTTGCCCGTCGGGTAGAGCATTTTAAAGGGTAAGCGTACGATAATAGGGGCAATTATGGCGGCGGCAAACTTGAGTTGAGCAAGAGAACGGATGGGTATCGGAATGCCCAACCCGAACATTAGGTCGCCAATGGTCAGCCGGCACCCGGCCTGGGCCAGTCCCTCGGCCATGCCCCAGCGGTCGACGCCGGAGACGAGGAGGGCCTTCTTCCCCGCGAGCGGCACCCGCCCCGACGTGGCCAGGTAACGGATCACGCGGCGCTCTAGGGTATTCTTCAGCCCGCTGCCGTCGACAATGGGCGTCTTCTTGACTGCCCGGGCCAGGCGCTGGGCATCGCGTATGGCATAGCGGCGCTCGCCCGCCACAAGGTACAGGTCGATGCCGCCCATACCGAAAGCATCAACTTTCCCGTCGAGCTCTTTAAGGAGAGCAATGGCCTTTTCCATGTCGCCGTCGGTCCCGATGCGCTCGATGACGAACTTTTCGCCAAGGAATTCGGCCTCCACCTTGTGGTTCCGCTTGGAAGAACCTAGGCTGACGCTGACCACGTGTTTCATACGCCTCGCCTCCTATTTTTCTCGTCCCTCCCGGGGGCTTTGAGTTCCCGGATGAGCCGCCGGAGTTTCTCTAGTTCTACGTACCGGTCGCCTTTGATGGGCGAATGGCCGATTTCCACGCAGACCACCTTTTTGTCCAGCAGGGCCTCTACCACCCGCACGCGCATGTCCGACCCGAGGAACAGCACCACGTCGTAGCTGCGCAGCTCGGCAATGATTCTAATCACCTCGTTGAGGAGTTCGCTGCCGCTTTTTTCCCGCACCCAGCGCCAGCGCTCCTCATCCGTAAGGACCAAGGTGTACTCTATCCCTTCTTCCTGAGCTAGAGCCAAAAGCTCGTTCTTGTTCGCGATGGGAAACCCCACCAGAGCGATGCGGGCACCGCGGCGTACCTCCCCCAGCGTCTCCAGCCGAGAAATGAATGAGCGCTCCGTTCCCTCGCGCTCGGCCACCTCCTGCTGGGAAACGCCGGCCGCCCTCAGATCTAGGATCCGGTCGATCACGCGGTAGATGCGCTGGCGGTCGATCACTTTGCCGCCGATGCGCGTAAATTCCACACCGCTCCCCCCTTGCCGCCTCTCTAGATTACGTACACATTATTGTGCACAATACATGTTTATTTTACCAGGCCAGGAGGAAAAAAACAAGAGAGGTGCGCAAGAGCCAGAAAAAAACACCCCCCATGGGGGTGGAAAGATGGAGAATAACTTACTTACGTCTATAGTTTGAAGCGTTCTACCGCCTGTTCTAACTTGCGCGCCATATCGGCCAAAACCTGCGCCGACGAGCTGATTTCTTCCATGGCCGCGGTTTGCTCTTCCGTTGCTGCGGCGATGTTCTCAGTGCCGGCGCTGGTATTTTCGGCAATGCGGCTGATGTTCTCGGTGGCCGCAACTACCCGGCTGGAACTCGCGGCCATCTCTTCGGCTGCCGCACTTACTTCTTGAATCTCCTGGTCGACCTTCGCGACGGCGGCAAAGATCTTCTCCAGCATTTGCCGGGTGGACTCTAGCAGTTTGGAACCAGAGGCCACCTCCGCGCTTCCCGCCTCCATAGTGCTGGTGGCGCGGCCGGTATCGTTCTGGGTGCGCTCCACCAGCCCGGCAATCTGCTTCGCCGCCTGGGCGGACTGCTCGGCCAGTTTGCGTACCTCGTCGGCCACCACCGCAAAGCCGCGGCCTTGCTCTCCCGCCCGTGCCGCCTCAATGGCAGCGTTGAGCGCCAGAAGATTCGTCTGGTCGGCAATACCGGTGATAACTTCTACGATCTGCCCGATTTCACGGGAGCGTTGGCCCAGTTCGCGGATCAAGCCGGACAAGTTGGCCATGGATTCCCGCACCACGTTGTTTTGCTGAATGACGCTTTCGATGGCGCTCTTGCCTTCTTCCGCCAGCCGTGCGGTCTCCTGTGAGGAAGCCGCCACCGCCTGAGCGCTTTCGGCAACTTGGTCCATGGCCGCCGCCATCTGTTTAATGGTCGCCGCGGCATCGGTCACCTCCCGCACCTGCTGCTCGGCGCCTTCGGCCACTTCCTGGACGCTGGAAGCAATCTGCTCCGTGGCGCGGGTAGTCTCTTCCGCACTTGTGGTCAGCTGCCGGGCGTATTCGCTCACCTTGAGCACGCTCGTGCGCACCTCGGTGATGATGTGCCGCAGGCTGTTCACCATATCGCTGAAGGCGGCGGCCAATTGTCCTATCTCATTCCGTCCTTGGGCCTGGACGGCCAGAGTAAGGTCGCCGGCGGCAATGGTCTTCGCCGCCTGGGCCAGCTCTCTTAGCGGCCGTACAGTGCGGCGGGCAAGGATAAAGCCTACGAGGAGCCCTGTTACCCCGCCAACCAGGGCTAACACTAAAACTAGCTGCAATGTCCGCTGGGCCGCCGCCTGGGCTGCCTGGCGTGCCTCATCTACCCGTCGCTGGTTGATTCCCTGGAGGACGTTGAAATTGGCAGTCAGGCGCTTTAAGGTTTCATCAACCCCGGCCAATCCCTCTTGGATGGCCTGTTCGCGGTTGCCAGCGGCGTATGTACTAAAGGCGCTCTTTTGTTGCTCCATCAGGTTCTTGTGAATGGATTCGATCTGGGTGAGAAGGTTTTTTTCCTCGCCTTCCTGCGCGTACGACTCCGCTTTTTTGATGGCTTCCATGACCGCGTTGCTGTCCAGTTCAGCCCGCAGCGTATACTGATCATCGCCGGTTAGGAAGTAATTACGCTGCGCAACCAGCTGGGCGCGGAGCGAGCTATCGATGTCGGCGATGGCCATGAGGTAGGGATAGGCTTTATCCACAATATTTTGGTATTCGGCCAGTACGTGCTGCATGCCCCAGTAGCTGTAGCCGCCAATAGCAATGATAAGAGCGATCAGAATAAAGTAGCCTGCCAAGATGGCCGTCATGATGCTTCCCGTGCGTTCTTTGCGCGGCGTAGCCTGCGCATTAGCCTGCGCATCCTTCCGGCGCCGTCCCAGCCGGGGAAGCGGAATTCGGAACTTTGGTAAGCTCAGCTTCATCGTACCGTCCTCTCCTTCCTCAGCGTTGAATCCAATCGCATGGCTTTAGCAAGCTAACATAGCCCTGCGTACCACCTCGGCAGGGCTAAAATCTGCGGCAGCCTGGCGATCGTAGCGCTTCGGCCTTAGACCCATGGCTTTGTGCCCCCACCTTTCGGTTGGGTTTACCTTTTACGCCCAATATACCAATTTAAGTTTATTCTACCATTAACGGGCGTCGTAATGTGTCGTTTTCTGTCGGCGAGGCTCGAAGAATACGCAAAATGCTCACCGGCTCAGGCGAAGCTCTTCCCACACTCGCCGGGCCAGGGCGAGGAGCTCCTCTTTCTGGTTCCGCCGCGGATCTTCCCAGACCAGTTCCATAAGCCGCTTTTTGAGCGCTCCCAGCTCCGGCCCCGGAGCCAGGCCTAAGTCGGCCATAAGCTCCTCACCGGATACGGCCAGCTCGGCAGGCGTGAGGGGCGGGCGTTCCTGCTCAACCTGGCTGGCTGCGGCCGCCAGCTCCTCTACACCAGCCTCAGCCGGGTCGCCCCAGATGGCCAGCCGGTCGGCCTGGATGAGCGCAATCATGTCCGCAAAATGCTCCCACCCGACCCGCGCGGCCAGCCGCCGCACCGGAGCCAGGCCCTGGGAAGCGCGCCAAAAGAACATGTGATTGGCCACCAGGAGAGCAACCGTGCGGATGATGCGTCGGCTGAACCGGAGACGCCCCAGGATGACGGGCACCAGCTCGGCCGAACGGCGGGCGTGATCCGGGAAGTAGCGCCCATAGGGCCCTTCTTCCCAGCGCTCTTTGCCCACGTCATGCAGGAGGCCTGCCAGGCGGACTTCAAGCCTGGGAGGAGTGAGAGAACAGGTTTTGATGTTGTGCCCGAGCACATCGTCCGGGTGGAGCCGACCTTGCTGGAGATTTTTCCCATTTAGAAGTTCGGGGATGATAAAACGCATGAGGCCCGTCTCTACTAGAAGAAAGAGGGCGGATCGCACGCTCTCCCCGGTGACGAGAAGCGAAAACTCATAGCCGCGGCGTTCGGCAGCCACCGCCGCCAAGCGCTCGTTTTCCGCATAGAGGGCGTTTAAGGTTGCCTCCTCCATCTGGAAACCGAGCTGGGAGACGAAGCGCGCGGCCCGAAGGAGCCGCAACCCGTCTTCGCGAAAGCGCTGCACCGGGTCGCCTACAGCTCTAAGGAGCCGCCGTTTGATGTCCCCACGACCATCCCAGGGATCTACCACTACGTTCTCCAGCGGGTCAAAGGCGATGGCGTTAATAGTAAAATCGCGGCGGGAAAGGTCCTCCTCAATATCCGTACCGAATTCGACCGCGCTCGGGTGGCGACCGTCCCGATAGGGCCCATCGCGCCGGAAGGTAGTAACTTCAATGGGCTTCTCTAAAATAACGGTAACCGTGCCGTAACGGAGCCCCGTAGGCACCACGCGCGGGAAAAGCTGCATCACCGCAGCCGGAGGGGCTGCCGTGGCAATATCAAAATCTTCCGGTTCCTTCCCCAGGAAAAGATCGCGCACGGAGCCACCGACCAGATAGCTCGGGTAACCGGCCTCCTTGAGTATTTTAAGGCAGGCGATCACCGGCTCCGGTATCCGCACCCCGTACTCCCCCATTCAAGCGGTAAGCTGGATGCCCGCCGCACGGCGCGCTTTTATTATAGCACCTTTGTAAGGAAAAAGAATCCACCCTCTCGCAGCAAAGAGGGACTCGGTACGCCTTCCGGCAAACCTCTCACTTGAGGCGGCAGGTCAAGCGCACGAAGGCGTAGACGCGGTAACGATCCAAGCCGGCTTCCTCCGTGTTTACCCGGGGGTAAATGGCCGCCGGAGCACTCGCCACCTCTTCGACGGCCACGGTCTCTGCAGCGGTCTTGCCCAGGGCGCGGGCAAAATAAGCCGCCGTAGCCTGCGCCGACCTTACCGCCTCCCGTAAGGCCTCTCGCCTAAGTTGCGCGCCGTCCGCCGCGAAGTAACGCATCTCATGTACCCTAAGTTGCCCGGTTTCGGCAACAACCTCTAAGGCAGCCCCGAGCTGTTCTGGGCGGTTTAAGATAAGGCGATAGTCGGCTGCGGCTTCAAAGCGAGGTCCTTTTTCCTCGCCCCGGCCCCAGGCCGGCCACACGGTGAAGAAAATATTTTCCAGGGTATGGCTAAGGCCGGCGGCGGAAAGGGCGGCTTCGAGGCGCCCGGCAACGGCGTGAACGGCCTGTCGCGCCTCATCAATGCTCTCCCCGGCTCCGCTCAGGCCAAATCTAATCTCCGCCCGGTCCGGTACGGCGCTGGCACTTCCGGCGCCGTAAACCGTAAGCATGGCCTCCCCCGCCCCGAACGCCAACAAGCTGCCGCTTGTATAGGCCGGGTAGGCAGCCGTCGGCACTTCTCTTTCTGAAGTGGCCGCTCCCGCCGGGATACAGACCAGTAGAACGACCAGGATCGAGAGAACCAAAGCCTTAGGACGCATCACGGCGTATACCTCCTTGCTCCGTATTACACAGGAAGTATACGCTGCTTCTAGGAAATATATACCAATTAGCTCCAAGGATCGGTAGGGAAGCGGCTTAGCACGCGGCGCAGGGTACGCTGGAGAAGTTCGCTGTCGTCATGGAGCATGCCGAGTTTGAGCCCCCGGAGCATAAAAACTTCCGGCTGGCTCCCGAGGTCCAGCTCGCGCGTAAGGCGGGCCAGGGTACGGGAACGAGCCCGCTCCAAAGCCATAGGCAGAATCTCCCCTTCCTGGAGAAAACGCGCGAGCTCCTGCCCCAGATAAAAGTGGGCCAGGTTGGTCATAGGGTTACCGCAGTAGCCGCTGGAGGTCTGGCCCAGGATCTCGGGCAGCTTGAACTCGAGGCCCCAAGCAAGAGACTGTTTCAGCTCCGTCGTTTCTTCTTTCATGGCCCAGGCCAGGTTCTTCGGCGTGCAGATGCCGCACTCGCGCAGGATACGGATAATGGCGTGCTCCACGGTGTGGGCCTGTTCAGGCGTCACCAGGCCGCCCACCTGGCCCCTTATCTCTACTTGATGGCCTTCGAAGTCGTTCCCGTAGATGGTAATGGTGATGTCCTTCAGAGAACGCGGCTCGGTATACCCACCCTGAGGCTGCCAGCCGGCCCCGGATATGACGGGCTGGTTCAGGCTCCGCAGGCGGTTAAGATCGAGCTCTTCCACGTCCTCGGCTACGATAAAGCGCCTTTCGGCCACAAATCTCTTCGCCCGCGCGTGCGCAAGGCCGGTGAGCCGGGCTACCAGTACCTCTCCCTTACTCCAGGTGACGGCGTCCATGGTCTCGGCTTTTTCCAGGTCTTCAATGCGCACGAGCATCCCTGCGGGATAAAGGGCCTGTCCACCCAAGGTAAGAGGTACGAGGAAAGCGACTGCCCCTCGCCCCAGCTGCGCCAGGGTGCGCAGGGAAAAGGCATCGAGAAAGAGCCCCCGTACGCTGCCACCCCGGCGCGGGAAGATTCCGTTGCCCACCGGCAGGGCAAGCAGATTCATACCATCAGCCCCCTCCCTCCAGTTCTCGCTCGTAATGAGCCAATAGCCCATGCACTTCGCTGACCGTCGTGGCCGCCATAATCCTCGCCCGCATCTGGGCTGCACCGCGCATCCCCTTCAGATACCAGGCCAGGTGTTTGCGCATCTCGCGCACCCCGTGCTCCTCCCCCAGCTCCGCCACCACCATGTCCAGGTGCCGGCGGGCTACCGCCAGGCGTTCGTGGACGGAAGGCGGAGGGGGGAGTTCTCCGCGCGTGAGGAGTGCTACGGTACGCCCGACGAGCCAGGGGTTGCCTAAAATCCCCCGGGCGAGCATCACGGCGTCACAGCCGGTTTCGGCCAGCATGCGGGCGGCATCTTCTGGGGTAAAGACGTCCCCGTTCCCGATCACCGGTATCGCTACCTTTTCTTTAACCGTGCGAATTACGGCCCAGTCGGCATGCCCGCTGTAAAACTGCGAACGCGTGCGGCCGTGTACGGTAATGGCGCTTGCGCCGGCGGCTGCCAGAGCCTCAGCCACTTGAACAGCGTTGATGTGTTCCTCATCCCATCCGGCCCGGATCTTGGCCGTGACTGGTAGATCCACGGCAGCCGTCATGGCGGCGACGATGGCCGCAGCGCGCTCAGGTTCCCGGAGGAGGGCGGCGCCTTCCCCGTTTTTCACCACCTTAGGCACCGGGCAGCCCATGTTCACATCAATGGCCGCCGGCTTTAAAGTGGCAACCTTCCGGGCGGCCGCCGCCATGACTTCCGGCTCAGAACCGAAAAGCTGAATGACAACCGGCCCTTCATCCGGTGCCGGGCGCGCCAGGTCCCAGGTGCGCTCGTTGGCGTAAAGGAGCGCCCGCGCACTCACCATTTCGGTCCAGGCCAGAGCACAGCCCTGTTCCCAGGCCAGGCGTCGGAAACTTCTGTCGCTGACGCCGGCCATCGGTCCGACCACCACCGGGTTGGCCAGCGTGAGCCTTCCCAAGCGCAACCGATGTACCTCCCAACCGTGAACTTCCAAGCGGCCAAGCGCCTTAAAGGGTCTATCAGGATGCATGCCCATGCCGCAGGCAGCACCACCAGAGGGTTGAAAACTTAACCCGCGTTGGCCCGCGGGTATCCCTCTGGGGCGCGAACGACCTCAGGGCGAGCGAACTCGGCTCGCTCGGGGCGCGGGCAGAACTCGGCCCTAAGGGCCTCAAACACCGCCCGCGCTTTCCCTCGCTCGCCTGCGTTCTTCTAA
>JASKKP010000014.1 GCA_030154105.1 Bacillota bacterium | reverse complement strand
CTCGCGGCGGACACCCTTGCCTTAAGCTACGGCTACTGCTACCTTCGCCGTTCGGGACTTGCACCCTATAGGCAGCGCCCATGCCGGGCGCACACGAAAAGCGCAGCCTGAGGCTGCGCTTAAGTACATCTGGTGCGCACTAGAGGGATCGAACCTCTGGCCCCCTCCGCGTCAAGGAGGTGCTCTCCCGCTGAGCTAAGTGCGCTGATCACGCTTTTATTATATGAGCTTCCCTGGCAAAAGTCAAGGGAAAATCATGTTTTTCCCTCTTTGCCTGTTGCTGAAAGCAAATCGGCAATGCTTGTCATAGCGCGCTCGGAAAGGATGCGTATACTCGCTCGGTCTTTAGGGTCGAGGTCGCTGGTATCCACCGGCGGGCCAAAAGCCACCCGGATCGGACCCGAGCCCCGCGTACCGGTGATCCCGGCCGGTACCACAGGTGCCCCTGAACGCAAAGCGAGGACTGCCGCACCTTCTTCAGCCGGCCCCAGCTCACCCGTCTTACTGCGTGTTCCTTCAGGGAAAATGCCCAGCACGTTACCGGCCGCCAAAACTGCCAGAGCGCGTTTGAAAGCTCGCCGGTCAGGAGTGCCGCGTTTGACGGGGAAAGCCCCCAAACCCTTTAAAAGCCACCCGAAGAGCGGAATGCGAAAAAGTTCTTCTTTGGCCATGAAGTAAACCCGCCGGGGCGAAGCCACCCCCAGTGCCGGCGGATCCAAATAGCTCGTGTGGTTGGCGATAAGAACTACTGGCCCGCGCTTGGGAACATTTTCCTGCCCGGAAACCTGAAAGCCGCGTGTCAGCTTAAAAAACAAGTGGCAGAGAAACTTGCCCAACGTATATAACAGCTCGCTTCTCCCCTCTCACTTAAGGTTTGGCGGGGTCTTAAACAGAGTTCCCGGCGCGCTCGCGCACCAGCGCCACAATCCGAGCGGTGGCTTCTTCGGGGGTAAGATTACTGGTGTCAAGGACTATCGCATCCGGAGCCGGTTTAAGCGGCGCCAGCGCGCGCCCGGCGTCCTCGCGGTCGCGCCGCAGCACTTCTTCTCGCACCTCGTTCTCCGTCAGGGTAAAGCCCCGGTCTCTCAACTCCTTGAGGCGCCGGCGCGTTCGCTCCTCCAACGAGGCGGTGAGGAACACTTTGACTTCGGCCTGCGGCAGCACCACCGTTCCGATGTCGCGCCCGTCCATCACCACGCCGCCCAAAGCGCCGAGCTCTTGCTGTCTACGGCTAAGAACCCGGCGTACGCCGTAAACCTTAGCCACCTGGGACACGGCCCCATTTACTTCGGGGGAACGTATCGCCTGGGTGACCTCTTCCCCGTCGAGGAACACAGCTTGTCCCCCGTCGGGCAGAGGCTTCAAATCGATATTAATACGCGCAGCCAGGCGGCCAAGCGCTTCTTCATCCCCCAAAGGAACTCCCGCGCGCAGTGCGGCGAGAGTAACCGCCCTGTACATCGCCCCTGTATCGACGTACAGATATCCAAGGGCTTGGGCCACCAGACGCGCCACCGTGCTCTTACCCGAGCCGGCCGGACCATCAATGGCAACTTTCAGCTTTTTCATTTTCGGTACCCCCAAGGTCCGGGCGCAGCGCCCGAGCATCACGCAGATAGACGAATTCGAACTGGTTTTGCGGCCGTTCGCTGTTGACCAAGAGCAGGACCCGTATGCAGCGTGGTAGGCTCCCGCGAACGGGCACTTCGCGACAGCAAAACAGCGGCACTTCCTCCCAGCCCAGGGCCCGAGCAGCCGCCGCGGGAAAGGCCGCATCGAGGTCTTCGGTGACGCTAAAGATGGCCGCGGCAATGTCCTGGACGGCAATGCGGTTGCGCGCCGTAAGTTCCCTCAAGAGCTCCTTCGTGGCCTCAAGGATGGCCTCGGCGCTGTTCTCCGCACAGGTGGTCGCGCCTCGGACACCTCGTACTGCCATGTTATTCATCCTTTCTCGCTTCGCCTCTAATTTTTTCGCGCACCGCAGCGTCCCGGCCGGGTTTCGGGAGGGAAAAAGCCTTACCCCCAGCCGCCCGGTATAGACTCGCCACCTCTTGGGGTGTCAAGCGGCGGGCCCGTCCGGCCGGCAAATCCCCCAGCTCCAGCGGCCCCAGACGGCGGCGGATCAACCGCTCCACCTCAAACCCCAACGCGGCGAACAGGCGCCTGACCTCCCGCTTGCGCCCTTCATACATGGTCACCGCCAGCCGTGCTCCCTTCTGCCAGCTTCCCAGCATTTCCACTTTTGCGGCCCGCGCCGGCCCGTCTTCCAAGAGCACGCCGCGCCTTAATGCTTCCAGGTCCTTGGGCGCCGGATACCCGCGCACCCAAACTTCGTAGACCTTCTCTACCTGAAAACGGGGGTGCGTCAAGAGATACGCCAGTTCGCCGTCGTTAGTCAAGAGGAGGAGTCCTTCGCTGTCCAGGTCGAGGCGCCCGACGGGGAAGAGGCGCGTCCGCGCCGGTACCAGGTCGATGACCGTCGGGCGCCCTTGGGGATCACGCACCGTTGTAACGTAGCCGCGCGGCTTGTGTAGCAGGTAGTATGCTCGCCGGGGGGAAGGAAGTTCCCGCCCATCGACGGTAATCTTGTCTTTTTCCGGATCTGCCTTGGTCCCGAGCTCCGTAACCACGCGGCCGTTGACCTGCACCCGCCCCTGGACGATGAGCTCTTCCGCCCGCCGGCGTGAGGTCAGGCCCGCCCGGGCAATCAGCTTTTGCAGGCGCTCTTCCACAACCTTCCCCCCACAAGTTGTCACCTCACTAGAGACTGGGCGTAGATACCCTCCAACCCCGCCTCCCGAACCCGCCGGCGGATCTCCTTCTCCTCGGTGCTGTACAAGTTCTTTTCGCGCATCACCTGGAAAAATCCTGCCCCGGAGAAAGTGTAACTGGCACGTCCGGCACGGCCTTCGGCCAAGTCGCTGGTAATCTGGGCAATAATCTCGCCTATCGCCAACGTGCGCGGCAATACCAAAGGCTCCCGGCCTACTGCCCACCGCACCGCGTTGTGGCCGGCCAAAAGCCCCGTGGCGATGGCTTCCGTGTGTCCCACCGCCGGCCCTTGTTTTTCACCCGCTACGAAGACGTTGGCCAAACCGTCTACTTTTAGGGAGTTGTCCCGAAACGCCATGGCTAAAAGCCGCATGGAATTCCCTTTCCCGGCAGCGTACGGATCGGCAAAGCGCGCCCTTTCCAAGCCGGGCAAACGTCGCAGGTGCTCTAACGGGAAGAAAGGGGCCATAAGCTTAGCATGGCCCGTATCGAGAAGGATAATGTTTTCGGCGAAAGCGGGCAGGGCGTATTGCTGGCACACCTTAAGCTTGAGCTTTTGCGGACGAACCAGGTCGGGTGGGAGCGGCAGTACAACTTTTCCTTTCTCGTCGAGCTCCCGCCGTAGGGCCGGGGCAAGCGATTCTTTTACGAGCTTGCATGACCCGCTCATGGCTCCATATGTGCCGTCGGGCTTTACCAAAGCATACTCCCTGCCGCCGGCCAGCGCCGCAAGCGAAGTGCGCGGCCCGAAGGCCGGGCATCGCTGAACGCACATGACGCAACCGTGGCCGTAGCGTAGGCAGTTGCCCACAGGGCCTGTAGTTCCCGTGGCGTCCACAAAGGCATCGCCGGCAAGCCTTTCACCCTGTTCCAGGATAACGGCGCGCACCCGGTCCCCTTCTTTTTCCACCTCCACGGCCCGGCTGAGGGTGCGTATCTCTATTCCTCTAGCGGCGAGAAGCCGCCGGATTACCGGTTCCACCTGCACCACATCGTACAGCGAGGCGTGGGCGTGGCCGGGAAAATTCAGGTCGCGGTGTCGGTAGATACCTTCCAGAGCGGTAAAGATGGCCTCCCCGCCCAAAGCACAGGCTTCCAGTGCCGCCGTGTACCGCCCGTTGTTCATCATGATCCCGCCGACTAGCCCGGCCCCCAGCAGCATATCCGTGCGTTCAATCAGGGTTACCTCCGCTCCGGCCTGGCGCGCCGCCACGGCCGCCGCACACCCCGCCCAACCTCCGCCGACCACGATCATTTTAACCACGGGGTTACCTCCTCTCTAAGAAATTGTGCTTTGCAGCGCGGAACGCGGCGCCCTCCGGTTGTAAACGTTACACAGCTTCCGCAGAGCCCTTCGCCGCAGCAGAAGACGGCGTTTTGCGACGTCGCCAGTTCTATACCCGCACCCGCCTTGGCTATTAGGGCGGCCACCTCGCGGTGGAGGGCGTCAGGTCCGGCGCTAAATACGACCGCAGGCTTTTCTTGTAGCCATGTACATACGAGCGGTAGACCCTCGGCGCGTAGGCTTTTGACTTCTCTTACCTCCACCCCCAGCGCCTTCAAGCTCCCGGCGGCGTAGTTGACTCCCGCCCGGCCGGGAGCCAGGCAGGCCCGCACCCGGTTGCCGCCGCGCAGAAGCTGGCGCGCTACCAAAACCGTAGCCGACTGCCCTACCCCCCCGGCCACCAGGACGGCCTCTTCTCCGCGCGCCCTTTTCAGCGCGGCCAACCCTTGAACCCCGTTGTAATACGGGCCTTTGGCCACAAGGCAGGAAGTTGCCGCAGCAAGGGCAAGTAACCGTGTCTTAGGCCCGTCTACGTAGAGAACCACCTCCGCACCCGCTTCGCTAATTTCAAACAGGGTTACAGGGACGGCTGCGGTAGGTGGCAGATTCTCAGGGCGTAAAAACAAGAAGGCCCCCGGGTTGCCGAGCTCCTGAATCCACGCCGGCGGCAGATCCAGCACCAGGCGCACAAGATGGGGCCCAAGTTCTTCGTGCATCACCTTCACTTCTACCTCACGCCGCGTTTTTATTTTGCCCTGAGACCACAGGTAGTGTAGATAGCTGCAGGTGCCACTCCATGAACACGCACAGAACTTTTGTCCTCGGAGCAGAGAACAGACGAAGCATTCGCCGCTTGCCGCCAGGTAACACGGACAGTATTCGCTTCCGGCATCCACGCACACCAGAGGCCGTTCTACTACCTGCTCCATCCTCACCCCTCCTTTGTTGCTCTCTCCTACGCTATGAAAAACGGGGGAAGATGGTGCCCTTCGCACACCTGGCAAGAGAAGCGAATACTATAGCAGCGGAAAATCCTTGTTCGCGCAGGAGGTGACAGCCTTGCAACTCGGTATCGAACTCGTTACCTTACCCCCGCTCGCGCTGGCGGCATCGACCTGGTTTGAACTTCTGGTCAGCGCCGGCCACCGGGTGATACCCGAGTCCTTTGGCAAAGATGAGTACGCGTACCCGGTATTTCTCGATTCTGAAGCCCGCATCACCGCTACGGGGCGCAAATGCCTTTTTTTAAATTATCAGAAGGGCACCTTCAGCGGATACCAGGCCGGTCCGGCGGAACTGGTGGAAGTTCCTCCTGTGGATTCAGCCACCCACCTGTTGCTGTTCCTTTCCAGCTCACTATCCCTGTCGCGCAGCAGGCTGGCGCGGGAATTTGGCCTTAGTATCATCACCCCCAGCACCCAAAGGCGCGTTCCTCTTGTTGAAACCGCCATCGAACCCAGCGGCAACGGGAAATTTGTGATCGACGTCTCGGGTTTGCTGGCGAAGGCTGTTCTCGCTCCCCCGGCTTAAGCCGTTTCTTACTTTTACCCCCAGACAAGGCGAGAGATCAGCACGGCCGTGCCGATTCCTGCTGCATCGGCGAGGAGCCCTACGAGCAGCGCGTAACGGGTGCGTTTTACCCCTACCGATCCGAAGTAGACGGTGAGGATGTACAGGGTGGTGTCGGTAGCTCCTTGCATGGTCGAGGCCGTGCGGCCCAAGAAGGAGTCCGGCCCGTAAGCTTGTAGGGCATCGACCATCAAAGCAAAGGAAGCGCTTCCGGAAAGGGACCGGGTCAGAGCAAGCGGAAGGAGTTCTACAGGGAAACCAAGGGCATCTAGCGGCACCCTGAGGGGAGCCAGGATGAAGTCAAGTAACCCCGAAGCTCTAAGAGCACCAATAGCGGCCAGCATCCCCACTAAATAAGGAATTAAGCGCACGGAGATCTCAAAGCCTTCCTTGGCACCGTCGATAAACGTTTCATATACCCGTACCCCTCGCCGCCAGCCGAGAATAAGTACCAGAAAAACGAAGAGCGGGACGGCGGCGTTGCTCGCCTTGAGAAACCAGCCTGCCATGGTTACGCCCCCCAGCGGCAACGAAAGATCCGGTCGGCCACAACGGCAACCATGGTGGCTACTAGAGTAGCCAGAAAGGTCGGGATTACAATTACGGCAGGCTCAACGGAGCCGGCTGCGGTGCGAGCAGCTATTATGGTACTCGGCACCAAAGTTACGCAACACGTGTTGATGGCCAAAAAAGTACACATGGCCGGCGTGGCTTCTTCGGGGTACGGGTTGAGCTCCTGCAGGCGTCGGATGGCCTTTAGCCCAAGCGGCGTCGCCGCGTTCCCCAAGCCCAGGATATTGGCCGCGATGTTCAGTAAAATAGCTCCTTCGGCCGGGTCACCTTGGGGCACGCTGGGAAAAAGGAAACGAAAGGCGGGTGTGAGCGCGCGGGCCAAGGAACGCACCAGTCCTGCTTCTTCCGCGATGCGCATGAGTCCCAGCCAGAAAGCCATAGTTCCTATGAGGCCGAAAGCCAGTTGCACCGCTTCCTCAGAAGCTTTAAGTAGCGCGAACGTGACTGCTTCTGGGCGTCCGGCAAGAAGACTAAAGCCGACACTGCTTAAGAAAAACAAGAGCCAAATCCTGTCGAGCACGATCTCCCCTCCCCCAACGCTCTCTATCATGGCTATGATGACCTTGGCTGTGGCAGAACGAAAGGGCAAAAAAGAAGAGGCCGCGGCATGGCCTCTTTCTTATTCCCTTCTTCCTTGGGGGTTGTAGTTTGGTACTTCGGCCGAGCCATAGCGATGCCAAGCAGCCAATCTTCTTTGCACTTTCCGGCCGGTCAGGATAAGAATATGGTCGTGTGAGCAGCTAGAAACCTCTGGGAATTCTCGTTTGATGCCTGCGCGTTTGTCTAGGCTTTTCTATCCCCTCACCCCTAGTATTGGGTCTTCACTGTTAACCAAAGGGTTCAGCCAGTTCGCCTTGGCCTTTGCCCAGGCAATGTATTCTTGAAGCTCCTTCCTTTTCCTTTCATCTGTCAAGGCTTGCATTGCCTCTTCCAAAGCAGACACATACTCAAGAATACCCATGGCTCGGCGATAATCCGATACCTTTTCCCTCGAGTTCTTTGAGCTTATCGAGTTCTTCTTCTCGCATCATCTGCAATTGTAATCTTCTTCGTTCTTCTGCTAGTCTTCGTTGTTCTTCTTCTCGCCGCTTTATTCTTTCGAGTCTCAACTCTTCCGCGGTCTCAACAAGGGTTATTATAAAGTCGCCAATTTCATCCTCAACTCTTTTTGATTTAGTGTCATTCCAGTTTTTGCGTTTCGCCTTCCAGTTGTCTATGTAAAGGCATAACTGGTCAACATATTTGTAATCGTATTTAGGAGCATATGCATAACCGTACTTGGCTTCATGTTCGCGTTCTTCCGCCGTCAGCTCATGATCAATGCGCTTTTTCTTTTCCCTGATCCCGATCTTAATTTCCTCTTCGCCTATGCAAATCATTGTCTCCATAAAGGTGTTCTTAATTCTATAGCCCAGGTCTTCTGCCGCTCTGAGGATGGTATCCATTATCCGAAGAGCTCTGCTAAACTGTTCCTCGGAAGTATCTATGGATAAGACATTATCGCGGGGAGGGGAGAGGGAAGGTTTTCGCGATTTCTTGAACTGTATTGTATCCTTCACCAATATATGCGGCTCAGTCAGTTCATCCGGAACGCGAATTGAACTGGTATAACTTATTATCCTGTCTTTTTCTTCCTTCGACAAAAAAGCCAGCCTCTCTGATTGCTTCGGTATCCGTTTTTGCTCACCGCTTCCATACTTGAAGACGACAATTCTGTCTTCGCCCAGATGTTTGGGTAAAGGTGGTCTTTTTGCTGGGAGCCCAGCTCTGATCTGTGACCAGTATCCCTTAGGTGGAAGGGGAACATTGAGCTTTTTACAGTGCTTCCGTAAAGCAACATCGGAGATACCGTACCGTTTGGCAACCACGGAAACCGGTTCAGTCCAGACTTCTTCATACAGTTTGTGCCTGTCGTAGATCACAGTTTCCAATTCTAATCCCCCTCGTTGGCTATCATATTTCGGTTCAGCGTTATTACTTTCTCAACTCAATCCCTGTAAGGAGGCATATACCTGCCTATATAAAAACAAACGCCCTCTGGCCCGTTCGCTCTTCATTGTGTTTTGATACCCAGTTGAGCTACCGAACAGCCCCTGCGTATTTCACCTGCCATGTCCATCAACTCCTTCTGCCGCGGATGCTTACCGGCGAAGAATAATTCCGGATGCCGGCGAGCATCGATTTCGCTTTCAGCCACAACCGCAATCCAATCAGTTCCAGTTGCCGTATATTCTCAGTCTTACGAATTCTGAAATGGCACTACTCACAAGAACAAGCAACGAGTCTTCCCCTGCCTACATAAAAACACATCGAGGAGCAGGTTTCTGTTCTACAAGTTCAACACGGCTTTTAGGGATAGGGGTATCGCCTTTCATATCCGCTTTCGTTCCTTGCAGTGCTTTTCTTTCATGGGCCTTTTCGGTCTGTTATTTTGGATTCATTCCGTGCTACTAGGAACAACGGCTCCGCACCTACTGCTATTCTGGCATCGCTTGATACTCTATAATCACTCTTACGGATTATGACAACGTCTCTAATAATCTCTTCTGTTTGAATAACCTTCGACATGAAGTTCATGCTTCCTGCCACAGCGAGAGCTTATACGAAGGCATTCTTGCCCGTTACTACCAACCCACCTTCGGTGGGTACCCGGCGTCGCCGCAGATACCCTTGCCTTAAGCTGCGGCTACTGCTACCTTCGCTGTTCAGGACTCTAACTTATAGACAGCGCCCATGCCAGGCGCACGTAAAAAAGGAGGCCGCTCGGCCTCCGTAATCTGCTTTAAGCAGGCCCTTATTCTCTTCTTCCCTGAGGGTTGTAATTCGGCGGCTCGGGTGAACGGTATCGGGCACGAGGCGGTTCCTCGGCTTCTCTCGCTTCCTCTGCCAGGCCGCCTCGCATACGTCCGCTCCTTTTAATGCCGCCGAGAAGCGAGTCCAGGTGCTCCAGGATTTGCGGCGCCAAGTCGACGAGCCGATCATACAAAGCCCGGCTATCCACGGGCAGAAGGCGCACTTGTCCGCCGCCTACCACTACGAAGGCCACCGGCTGCACACTGACGCCAGCACCGCTGCCCCCACCGAAGGGCAGGGTCGTTCCCATTTCAGCGCCCTGGGCGCCGGCCGCTCCACCGCGGGGTTCATACTCGCCGCCGCCCGCCGCAAAGCCCAGTGAAACCCGTGACACAGGGATGATCACGCTGCCGTCGGGGGTCTCAACCGGGTCGCCTACCACGGTATTCACATCTACCATGTCTTTAATGCTTTCCATAGCCGTCTTCATGAGGCCTTGAATGGGATGCTCAGCCATTTTCTGTTACCCCCTTGTCCCTTCTGTTTTAGCTCCGTGCCTTCTTAAGTATGTAAGTCCCCGGGCGGCAGCACTTATAATATGAATCACGGGGACGGACAGTATACACCTCGCATCAATCTCCAGTTCGGCGCGCGTAAATTCCGGCTCGATTCTTAAGCCTATGTCCGCGTCCCGGCAGGCGGCCTTGGCCAGAGCCTGCGCGAGGCCGAGGACGCTCCAGAAAAGTCCTACCGCAAAGCCCGTGCCGCCGGCGTCCCCAGTACCCAGCCTAAGCCGTCCGCTGGCCCGAAGGGTGGCCGCCTTCAAAAGCGGAATCCCCAGGCGTAAGAAAAGCTTCCAATCTCCCGGCCCCAGGGAGGGAATTTGGCCCTTACGCCGCGCCGATTTCCATCTCTCCATGAGGTTCCTGCCCGGCCGCCAGCGGTATAAGGGCGCCCGGAGCTCTCTTTGTCCCAAACGCCAGCTGAGCCCAAGGCGCAGCTCCAACACTTCCTCAGGCCGGGTACGGCATATAACCTCCGCCCAAAGCTGGGACAAGAGAAAGAAAAAGAAAAAAAGGAGGGGGACAAGAAGAAGATACTCGTAAGGCATGCCGCCTCACCCCCACCCTTTTCCACCTATTTTTCTCCTTTCGCCCGCTGCTCATGCAAAAAGCCCGGCGCTAAGCCGGGCCAGCATCTTTTGTGGCTCCTACCTCCGGGAGTGGAGGAAGGTCTTTTAGGCTTGCGAGGCCGAGGCTGCGGAGAAAAGCAGGCGTGGTACCGTAAAGGACCGGCCGACCGGGGGCGTCCTTGCGACCAACCTCGGTGATGAGGCCACGTTCTTCCAGGGTGAAAAGCACCTGGTCCACGCGCACTCCACGCACCGCCTCGATCTCCTGCCTGGTTATGGGCTGCCGGTAGGCAATAATAGCCAGGGTCTCCAGCGCCGCCTGGGAGAGGCGCGGCCTCTCCGCCGGCTGCAACAGCCGGCGGACGTAAGGGGCAAACTCAGGCCGCGTAAAAAGCTGCACCCCGCCGGCCACCTCCCTGAGGACCAGTCCGCGCCTGGCGTCCGCCAGGGTGCGCCTGAGCTCCTCCAGCCCCAGTTCAGTATCTTCTAAAGAGAGGCCGGCCGCATTGGCGAGCTCCTTAATCGTCAGCGGGCGCCCGGCGGCAAAAAGAAGCGCTTCCAAAAGGGCCGTCACCGACTCGCTGTGCACTGACCATCCTCCCGTCGGGCGATAATAATCTCACCGAACCGCACCGCCTGCCATACCCGCACCTTCTCCCGGTGCCAGAGCTCGAGCACCGCTAAGAAGGCCGGAACCAGCCGGGTCGGCCGTGCGCGCCGACCAACGTACTGCCGAAACTCCAAGGCCGGAACCTGGCGCAGCCGCCGCATGAGCCGCTTGATCTCTTCCTGAACCGTTGGCCTATCCGGGATGATGGTGACCGGTGGCGGCGGCCGGAAAAGGGGCGCCATTTTCGCCCAAGCAGCCGCCAGGGCTGCCGGATCGATGTTCACGTCGGGTAGATCGGCCTTGGTCGCCCCCACGTCGGCCGAGGACAGGCCGGGGGCGGGAAAGTAATCGGCTTCCTTCTCCATGAGTCCGGCCAATTTCGCCGCGGCATCCCGGAAGATCTTGTACTCGCGTAGATGGTCCACCAATTGCTCGGGGTCTTCTTCCTCCCCGCCTTCGCTTGCTGGTTGTGACGAAGGCAAAAGCACCCTGGCCTTGAGCACCAGAAGGCGAGCCGCCATAACCAGAAAGTCGCCCGCCGCGTCCAGGTCGGCTTGGCCGGCGGCCGCTTCCACGTACGCCAGGTACTGATCCACCACCTGAGCCAAGGAGACGGCACAAATGTCCAGTTTAGCTTCCTTTATCAAGTGGCAGAGGAGATCAAAGGGACCAGTGAAGTTCTCGAGTCTAATTTCGTACCCCACAAGGCGTCCCTACAAATCGCGCAGGTTCATGGCTCGGCGTGCCTCCGCCACGGTCTCCGCCGCCACTGTGCGGGCGCGCCGCGCCCCTTCCCGGAGGATATCGCGCACCTCGTCCGGGTGGGCCTCAAACTGCCTGCGCCGTTCGTGAATGGGGGCCATCCGCTCTACAATAAGATCGGCCAGTCGCTTCTTGCAGGCCACGCAGCCTATGCCGGCCTTACGGCACTCCTCGGCCACCGCTTCATGGGTAGCGGCACTAAAGGCTTTATAAAACTGATAGGGTACGCACACCTCCGGGTGTCCGGGATCGGTCTTTTTGATGCGCTGCGGGTCGGTAACCATTTGGGCCACTTTTGTCCGGATCTCCTCCGGGGAATCGGACATGCGGATTTCGTTTCCGTAGCTCTTGCTCATTTTACGGCCGTCGATACCGGGCAGGAGGGGAAACTTGGTCAATTTGGCCTGCGGTTCGGGGAAAACGTTCGTGTTAAAAACATAGTTGAACCGCCGTGCTATTTCGCGGGCCAGCTCCAGGTGCGGCAGTTGGTCCTCGCCAACCGGAACCGTGTCGGCCTTGTAGACCAGGATGTCGGCAGCCATCAACACCGGGTAGCCTAAGAAGCCGTACGTAGCGATGTTGCGGCCCTCGAGCTGTTTGAGTTGCTCCTTGTAGGTGGGCACGCGCTCTAACCAGGATAGAGGCGTAATCATAGACAGCAAAAGGTGCAGCTCGCCGTGCTCTTTTACGTTCGACTGCACGAAAATCGTGCTTTGCGTGGGGTCAATCCCGGCGCTCAGCCAATCGATGGCAATGTTTAGGATGTTATCCTGTAGCTCGCTCGTATCCTCATACCCTGTAGTCAGGGCGTGCCAATCTACGATGGTAAAGTAGCACTCGTAATCTTTCTGCAGCTCGACCATATTGACGACTGAACCCAGGTAGTTCCCCAGGTGCAACCTGCCCGTAGGGCGCATGCCGTTGAGGACTCGACCTTTCATGTTTCCCACCATCCTTAAGTATATTGTTGCCCATTCATTCAGAAGTGGAGGAGAACCCGGTAAAGGACGCGAAAAACGATGAGGTCAGTTAAACGGTAAAGAACCTGGTACAACCAGGAGGCGAGGGGTAAAAGGAAGACGCCACCCAGCCCCAGGTAAAGGAGTACGATCAAGATGACCGGGCCGTAAGGTTCGTAACGGCTTAGTTCGTAAGCCGTCCGCCGCGGCAGAAGTTCCGCCAAGACCTTGGAACCGTCCAGGGGCGGAATAGGGATCAGGTTGAAAACGGCTAGAAAAATATTATACCACATGGCAAGTTCGACCATGCTGGCCAAACCTTCGTTGAACAACACTACCTGCAACTTAAGAAGGAGAAGTAAGATAAAAGCCGTGAGGATGTTTGCGCCTGCTCCGGCCAGAGAAACGAGGATGAGGCCGGTGCGTCGCGGCCGGAGGTAGTTCGGGTTAATGGGTACCGGTTTGGCCCAACCGAAGCGGACTAGCCACAGCATGAGGAGCCCCAATGGGTCCAGGTGGGCCAAGGGGTTAAGGGTAAGGCGCCCGTAAGCCCGCGGCGTTGGATCCCCTAAAGAATCGGCCACTTTGGCGTGGGCATACTCGTGCACCGTCAACGCCAGGAGCAACGCCGGTATACGTAAAATCAAGTCGCGGGCTAACCACATCTTTACCTTCCTTCCTTATACCTTGTGACCGCATCCGGTGATACGTGTTTCCTCCGGGCCCTGCGGGCAGTTCCGGCGCGCCACTTAAGGCAAATTATAGCACAAGAAAAAGGTGAAAAAAAGCCGGAGCAAGACTCCCCTCCCGCTCCGGCCTTTTCATTTTTTCTTCACCGTACCGCCCTGAGCGACCCCTCTTTCGCCCAGGCAGCAGGGATTAAGTCGTTACGGATAAGATCGTCGAAACTTTCGCGCCGTACCACCAGGTACGCCTCCCCATCCCGAACAAATACCACCGCCGGCCGGGTCAGGCGATTGTAGTTGCTGGCCATGGAGTACTGGTAGGCTCCGGCTGTCAGCATGGCCACCAGATCCCCAGGCTCCAGTCGAGGCAGCTTGACGTCGGAAACCAAGATATCCCCCGACTCGCAGCATTTCCCGGCGATGGTCACGACTTCGGCCGGCAATTGGTTGGCCTTATTGGCCACCAGAGCGGTGTAACGCGAACCATAAAGGGCCGGGCGGGGATTGTCGGCCATGCCGCCGTCTACAGCCACGTAGGTGCGTACGCCAGGAATTTCCTTGCGCGCTCCCACCCGGTACACCGCCGTTCCCGCCGGTCCCACAATGGACCGGCCCGGTTCAAAGATCACCTTCGGCAGGGGAAAGCTAAGCTCCCGGCAGCATTCCTTGACGGCCGCAGCGATGGTGCCTACGCAGGTGGCGATGCTTACCGGGGTGTCGCCTTCGCTGTAGTACACACCAAGGCCCCCGCCGAGGTCGAGCTCTTCCAAGACCACGCCGGTAATCTGTCTTATCTCCTCCAGGAAGGAAACCATCACCTGGGCTGCCTTCACATATCCATCGAGGGCAAAGATCTGCGAACCAATGTGGCAGTGGAGCCCCTTAAGCTCTAGGTGGCTTTGGCTGAGCGCCTCCTTAACCGCCGCCAACGCCTGCCCGTTTTCCAGGGTAAAACCGAACTTAGAATCTAGTTGGCCGGTCTGGATGTAGGCATGGGTGTGGGCTTCGATACCCGGTGATATCCTAAGGAGGATGCCCACCCTTTGGCGCAGCCGGGAAGCCACTTCATTAAGAAGGTGGAGTTCATAAAAATTATCAACAATTATCCGCCCCACCTTGGCCCGTACGGCGGCCTCCAGCTCATCCCGGCTTTTGTTGTTGCCGTTAAAGTAAATACGCCCGGCAGGAAAACCAGCAGCCTGGGCCGTATACAGCTCACCGCCGGAGACAACGTCGAGGCTAAGGCCCTCCTCTTCTGCCAAGCGGCACATGGCCATGGTACAAAAGGCCTTGCAGGCATAGGCCACATCGGCGCGGGGAAGGTTGGCCTTCACCGCTTCGCGCCAGCTGCGGCAGTTTTCCCGGATTAATTCCTCGTCCATAATATAAAGCGGCGTACCGAACCTTTCGGCCAGCTCCGGCACGCTGAGGCCACCGATTTCCAGATAACCCTTTCCGTTGATGCGGGCCGTACCCGTAAGCTTCATGCCGAACTTACCTCCTCGCGCATTTTCCCCCGCACGGGGTGTATCTTCTAGGCGAAGAGGTAAGTTTTAGCGGAGCGGGACATTCTCATCCCTGGCTACCCCCTTTCCGTGAGATAGCGCTCCACCGGCGGCCACGGCAGGCCACCGGTGACAGTCCTGAACCTGTTCGGCTCAGGCCCAGCGGGGAGGCTGTAGCCTTCCCCCCGCTTCGGCGGCGACCCCTTTCACCCGCCCTCTTCGCTGCCCTGCTCACGCGGGTTACTCTTGGCCGCCGCGCCTCTACCTCACCTCCAGCCGAGATGAGGGGCTAAATTTTGCGCTTATCATAACACGGCCCTGTCCTCGCTGTCAACGGTGCGATCGGCGTAACGTTCTTTTTATTACCTGCCCGCAGCTTCGACGGAAACATTGCTCCAGCGCCCGCAGCGGTCACCCCAGCGGGCCAGCAGCTTACCCTCGCCCCGGATCTCCACCACTTCACACTGGTTGGCACATCCACCGCACGAGCGGCTGGAGACGGCGAAATGCCACCTACTTACGTCGAATCCCCGGAAATGGGTTGAACGCCTTCCGGCCACGGCCCGTTTGGCCAAGAGAGCTGCACCCAGGGCACCCATCACCGCGTGGTACGGGGGAACGATCACGGGAAATCCCAGCGCCTTTTCAAAGGCCCGGCGCATTCCTATGTTGGCCGCGACGCCCCCCTGAAAAAGAATAGGCGCCGCAATATCCTTGCCTTTAGCCACGTTGTTAAGGTAGTTGCGCACCAGGGCCTCGCACAGCCCGGCGACAATATCCTCCACCGGATACCCGAGCTGCTGCTTGTGGATCATGTCCGATTCGGCGAAGACGGCACACCTTCCGGCAATGCGGACCGGGTTCTCGGCCCTTTCCGCCAGAGCCCCGAACTCTTCAATGGGGACACCGAGCCTCGCCGCCTGGCGATCTAGGAAGGAGCCCGTCCCGGCTGCGCAAACGGTGTTCATGGCAAAATCTACGACCACCCCCTGGCGGAGGATGATGATTTTTGAATCCTGTCCCCCAATCTCCAGCACCGTTTGAACTTCGGGAAGCTCGTTTAAGGCGGCCACGGCGTGGGCGGTGATCTCATTTTTCACCGTATCCGCGCCTACCATAGTGGCCGCAAGCTGGCGGCCGCTTCCGGTAGTACCTACACCGGCGATACTCGTACCCGCCGGGATTTCCTTTTCCACCTGGGCCAAGCCTTCCTGCACCGCGCGGATGGGATTACCTTGGGTCCTAAGGTAAAGGCTGCTGATCACCTCCCCGCGTTCATCCAAGAGCACCAGGTTCGTACTGACAGAACCGACATCAAGGCCGAGATAAGCCTGCAAGCGCTCTTCCTCCCGTACGTCCTTTTCTTTTTCCGCGCTTCTCCCCGCGCGGAAATGGCTACTCGCGGAGATCTGCCGCGGCGTCTCTTGCGCCCACCAGGAAACGCTCCTTTCGCCTGCGCCTCTCGCGCAGGAGATCGCAAAAGGCTTCAAGCCGGGTGCGCATTCCCACCTCGCTCGCGTGTTCGTCTAACATGAAGGTGAGGACGGGAATACCCACATCCCGGCTTACCTTCGGCAGGATGCTTTCGGCCACTATCTCCGGCATGCAGGTAAGCGGCGCCAGCTGAATAACCCCGTCCAAGCCGGCCCGTGCGTAGCGGATGGTAAAGCTAATACTCTCCAGGCCGTGCCCGCCCACGAAATGCCCAAGGTAAGGCGCCGCCAGACGATATTCCTCGCGGTCGTCCCTAAGGTGCAGTGAATGGAAAACCAGGTTGGTCTTCACCCAATCGCTTAAATAGATCGAGCGCTCCACCTCCACCCCCATTTCCCCCAGCACCCGCTCCACCTCCAGGTTCACCGCCGGCTCCAGCAGGGTATAGATCTCGCCTACGAGCCCAACCCGGAGCACGTCATCGTCCTCTCGCCGGGGAATGGCCGCAAGGAGCGCTTTCCCTTGGCGGGCTACTTCCTCAACCTCCGAGACGGCCTCTGCCCGATCAAGCCGGTCGACGATCTTGCGCCACGCCTCTGTGGAGGCCCCCGGAGTAGCTTCCCTTGCCCGCACCCGGTGAAGTTCCCGCTCGAGTTCGTCCAGGGCGGTGAGCTTGCGCCAGGCGAGTTTCCCGGCCCGCCAGATGGCTTTGAGGTCGGCCCCGCCAGTAATCGCGCGCAGCCCAAGCCAGAGCTCGCGCCAGTGGCCTTGTGGTGGTTCCAGCACCACCATGTCGAGCTTTACACCCAAATCGCGCAGAATCTCCCGCTCTACCTGAGCGTAATAGCCGAAGCGGCACGGACCTACCCCGCCGGCCATGACCACCGTGTCGGCCCCCATCCGGGCGGCTTGGAGAAAGTTACCGACGTTCACCTTGAGGGGCAGGCAGGCGAATTCGGGCGCGTAGCGGGTACCCAAGGCCAAGGTTTCCCGACCGATGGGCGGGGGGACAACGGTCTCCACCCCCAGTGCCGCAAAAAAAGACCGCAGAGGAACGTGCAGATGTCCCATATGGGGAAAAGTGACTTTCACGAAGCACCCCTCCACTCGACCATGTCCAGGAAAGCCTCCAGCCGCGTCACCATCCCGCCGTCTCCGGTGTGCTCGTCCAAAGTAAGGAGAAGAAAAGGCAATTTCCCAAAGCGACGGGCCTGCCGCTCCAAGAGCTCGCCCACCAGGGAGTCCGGCCCGCAACCGAACGACACCACGTGAATAATCCCGACCACTCCCCCGCTCCGCAGGTAATAACCACCGGCACCCAAGATCAACCGACCTAGGCTCCAGAAAAGCGCCTTGGGGAGCCGGGCTGCTTCCTCGGCGATAACCCGGCCCGGTAGCATCTCAGCCGTGATCACCCTATAACCCCTGGCGCGCAGGCGTCTTATAAGGCCCAGGCTGACGAAATCATCAAAAAGGTTGTAGGGGTGGCTTAGCACAAGAAGGGCCTTTCGGGAGCTTCGGTCGTCATCTTCTGCCCCCTCTGACACATCAAGCGGCGTCTTCCCCTCGCCGAGCTTAGCCGTGTAGCGCGCCTGTTCGGCAACGGCCACCTTCCAAGCACGCTCGGCCTGGCGGGCACCAAAACCGAGCACCGCTGCCGTACGAATGAAGGCCAGTTCCCACGCCCGTGGACCGCAGCGCGCATTTAAGGTGGGGCTTATGACCGGAGGCAGTTTTTTACCGGCATGGCGCAGCATGTCCGGCAAGCCCATGAGCTTAGGACAAATATACGTGCCCGGTTCGGCGCTCACCAGGCGGGGCACAAAAAGAAATTCCGCCTGCGGGGCCAGGTGCAGGGCGTGCCCGTAGAAGACTTTCACCGGCAGGCACGCCTCGGCAACCGCCGCCGAAACTCCTTGATTGAGGATTTCCTTGTTTGTCGGCGGAGACGACTTGACCTGCAGCCCCAGCTGCTGCCAGAAGGTCAACCACAAAGGATAGTAGTGATAGTAGAGCAGGGCGCGCGGGATACCAATCCGCACCGGGCTTCACCTCCGCCGTGGTTACGAGTAGGCTTTCGCAGCCGGAATGCGGCCCTGGTCCTGCCGCCGAAGGGCCGGGGCGTCGACACCAATTTCGGAACGCATTTTCTCACTCCTTGGGGTTAAAAAAAAGCGCCATGAGAAAGCCGAAGAAAATTGCCGCCGCTATCCCCATACTGGTGTTTTTGAACACCCCGCTTAAGATGCCGACTGCACCCTTGGCATCTATCTCTTCGAAGACGCCGCTGACGAGGGAGTAGCCAAAGCCGGTAAGCGGAATGGTGGCACCGGCGCCGCCGATCTTTACCAGCTTTTCGTAAATACCCAAACCACTGAGGAAAGCCCCCAGGGAGACAAAAAGGACGAGGACGTGGGCCGGCGTGAGCGGAGTGAGGTCCATGAGGAGCTGGCCCACAGCGCAGATGGCGCCGCCGACCAAAAATGCCAGTAGATACTCCACCGCTTAGCCTCCCCTTTTTCAGACCTTTTCTACCGCAACCGCGTGGGCAATACAGGGTATGGACTCGCCCTGCTGGTATGACGTCGGGCTGAGCAGGGCTCCAGTGCTCACCAAGAGGACCTTGCTGTACTGGCCGCTTAACAGGCCGCTGTAAAAGTACCCGGAAAACACCGTAGCCGAACAGCCACACCCGCTCCCACCCGAGTGCACGTCCTGGTCCGGCCGGAAGATAAGGACGCCACAATCGGTGTAATTTTTGCTTAGATCATAGCCCGCTTCCGCCAGCATTTCTTGGGCCAAGGCTTTGCCTAAGCTGCCCAGGTCGCCGGTGGCAATCACGTCGTAATAGTCGGGCCCGCGGCCGGTATCCTCGAAATGCTGTTTGATCGTTGCCACGGCTGCAGGCGCCATGGCCGAACCCATGTCGTTCACGTCCTTGATACCCATGTCCACCACCTTGCCCACGGTCGTACAGGTAAGAGCTGCCCCGGAACCACCCTCCCCTATGATGGTCGCTGCCGCTCCCGTCACCGTCCACTGCGCCGTCGGTTTGCGCTGAACGCCGAGTTCAGTGGGAAAACGGTACTGCCGTTCGGCCGTCTGGTAGTGGGAAGACGCGGTCACCAGCACCCGGGCGGCGAACCCCCCGTCCAGGGTAATGCCGGCCAGCGAAAGGGCCTCGGTATACGTGGAACAGGCTCCGAAAAGGCCGTAAAAAGGGACGGGTACATCGCGGGCGGCAAAGTTCGAGGCGATAATCTGGTTTAGAAGATCACCGCCGAACATGAAGTCCAAATCCCCGTAAGCCAAGTTGACTTTTTGCATGGCCAGCTGAATGGCCGTACGCACCATTTTCGACTCGGCCTTTTCCCAGCTCTTTTCGCCAAAGAGAGGGTCGGTCACCACCTGGTCAAAATACTCGCCCAGAGGGCCCTCCCCTTCCTTTTTCCCCACTACGGTGGCCGTGCCTATGATCGGAAGCGGCCGGCTGAACATGAACGTCTGCTGGCCCACCTTTTTGCTGCGCGTCACAAATGAGCCTCCTAAAGCTTAGTCAACCAGTAGATGATGCCCACCACCACCGCCGTCACGGTGCCGTAAACGAGGACCGGTCCGGCCACGCTGAACATCCGTGCACCCAACCCGAGGACGAAACCCTCGCGCTTGAACTCTATGGCCGGCGAGACGATGGAATTGGCAAACCCGGTGATGGGTACTACCGATCCGGCGCCGGCGAATTTCCCCAGCTCGTCGTACCAGCCGAGGCCGGTAAAGAAGGCCCCCAGAAAAACCATAACGCTGGCCGTCGGGCCAGCAGCCTCTTTGGCCGTCATACCCAGCGATTGGAAGAAGGCCAAAACCGCCTGGCCGAGAACGCAAATGAGGCCGCCTACGGTAAACGCCAGTAAAGTGTTTCTGATTACCGGCGGCCTGGGTTTCTTCTGCTGCACCCGCCAGTAATACAGCTTTTTGTCTAGATTGGGGTCCTGAGCACCCACCGTACCACCCACTTCCTAGTTTGACTTGGCAGAGGGTTCCTTATGCACCGTCCTTTTCTAAAAAGGGGAGAGCACCTGAGGTGCCCTCCGTCTTAAGTCCCATCTACGGGGAAGGCGATCTTGCAATTGGCTTTGTACTCGACAACTTCTCCATTTTGGACGTTGGCAGTTAGGTTGTAAATCTCTACCCCTGAGATGTTACGGACGGTCTTGGAAGCTTGTTTTACGGCATCGCGCACCGCCGCATCCCAGCTGTCCTTGGATTCGCCCACTACTTCAATCACCTTGACCACCGTCATGGGCAAACCTCCTTCGGCTGTTGTATTTTGGGCTTTTACCCGTCGACCAAGTCTAGTATGGCTTCCCGGCAAAAAAAGCATACAAAAAAGCGGGCCTTACCCGCCTTCCATCATCCGCTTTATTTTCAAAAGAATCTGTTTTTCTAAGCGTGAAACCTGCACCTGAGAAAGCCCCAACTCCGCCGCCACTTCCGCTTGTGTCTTATCCCTGAAGAAGCGTTCGTGAATTATGTACCGCTCGCGCGGTGCAAGCTTCTCTAGAACCTGATTTAAAAGCACGTGTTCCAGCCATTCTTCACCTTTTTCCTCGCCCAGTTGGTCTTCAAGGTTAATGGCCGTGCCCTCGTCTTGGTAAATGGGATCCGATAGAGAGGTGGGCGACTCGGTGGCTTCCAGGGCGGCCACCAGGTCTTCCGGTGCCACGCCCACTTCTCGAGCAAGCTCGTTTAACGACGGTTCCCTCCCGAAGCGCTGTCCCAAGGCAGTGCTGGCCCGCCGGGCCTTAAGCGCCATTTCCTTAAGCGAACGGCTTACGCGGATAGGGTTGTCGTCGCGGAGAAAACGACGGATTTCGCCGACGATCATGGGTACGGCGTAGGTAGAAAACTGCACACCGTATTCCAGCCTAAATTTGTCCACCGCCTTCATAAGGCCGATGGTACCGATTTGAAAAAGGTCTTCAAAATCGTAGCCCCGGCCGCAGAAACGGCGTGCTATGCCCACCACCAGGCGCAGGTTATTCTTGATCAGCTCATCGCGCGCCCCGCGGTCGCCGGCCTGGGCCCGGCGTACGAGTTCGGCCACCGCTTCGGGTTCTAAAGCGGCGCGAGCAGGCAGGTCCAGGTTGATAAAGCGCTCATTCATCCGACCCGCCCCGCTGTTCCCCCAGCGTCTTTTCCATGTAAATCCGCGTACCGCCCTCCGAGCTTATTTCCACCCGATCCATACAGGCCTCGATGAGGGAAAGTCCGATGCCCATCCTCTCGCCGGGCCGGGTGCTCGACCCAAAGCGGCGAGCGGCGGCCAGGTCGGCTATCCCCCTCCCTTCGTCGCTTACCTCGATCATAACCCGCCGTCCCGCCAGGCGTACGTGAATACGCACCGGCCCCTCTCCTTCAGGGTAAGCATGCACCACGGCGTTGGTCACGGCTTCCGAAACGGCCGTGCTGATGTCCGCCAGTTCCGGGAGGGTGGGGTCGAGCTGGCTGGCAAAGGCCGCAACGGTCGTCCGAGCGAAAGCCACGTTCTCCGGCCGGCTGGGAAATTCCAAACGCATCTCGTTTTCCTTCATCGCTTTTCCCTCCCTACGCGGGCCAGGGCCTCTCCGACCGTCGCGGTAACCGGCATGATCTTGGTAAGGCCGGAAAGCTCCAGCACCCGGCGCACCTGGGCACGAGCACCGGCTACGGCCATTACCGCGCCGTTCTCCATGCACCAGCGGTAACGCCCCAAGAGAAATCCCAAGCCGGAGCTGTCCATAAAGCTAACTCCGGTTAAATCCAAAATAAGGCTTCGTACGCCCGGTTTGACCAAGGCTGCTTCAAGCTCAGCCCGGGCACGGGGTACCGTGGCCACATCGAGCTCGCCTTCGAGAACCGCAATTATGCTCGTTCCTTCGTATCTGAGAACGACCCCCACTGCTCTCCCTCCCTATGATTGGTACTTCTCTCATTATTTACCATTTACCTTTTCATATTCGCCTTCGCGGCCCTCTTTCCTGCCCGGGCGATAAATTCTGCCGTAAAAAGAAAATTAGGCCCAGGATGTAACCTGGGGCCCAACCAGCTCTTGTTTCATTTCGAGCTGCCCGCGGCAAACCAGTCACGCAAGATACGCTGGAACAGCCCGCCCCAACTCACGACGTCTACACTTTGTGCGGCAACGAGCGCTACCTCACCGACCGGTTTGCCGTCTTTAAAGGCAATCAGCCGTCCCAAGGGAGTCCCCTGCTCGACCGGCGCTTTAACTGGCTCCGCTTCCAGCTTTATCTGATAGCTCACCTTGTCCTCTTCGCCCTTGGGAATGGTGACGGCCAAGTCTTCAGCGCAGGCCAGCCCTACCTCTCGTTCAGCACCATGCACAACGGGCAAAGTGGCCTTAACCTCTCCTTTTTTGGCGACGGGAAGAGAGGTATAGTTGGCAAAGCCGTAGTTTAAGAGCTTAATAGCTTCCTGAAAGTGGCTCCGCGGCACGGGACAACCGAGGACAACGCTCACCAGGCGCAAACCATTCTTTTTCCCGGTTGCGGCGAGGCAGTACCCGGCCTTCTCCGTCCAACCCGTCTTAAGCCCGTCGACCACATCCTCGTACCAGGCTAATAGTTTGTTGGTGTTCCAGAGGACGAGCGGCGGGTTTTCTCGAAAGCGGTACTCGTAAATGGCGGTGTACTTAAGGAGCTGGGGATACTTAACCGCCTCTCGGGACATAAGGGCCACATCGTAGGCGCTGGTGTAATGGTTTTCCGCCGGCATACCGTGGCAGTTAACGAAGTGCGTATTTTTCATCCCGAGTTCGGCCGCCCGGGCGTTCATAAGCTCGACGAATTTGGCTTCCGAGCCGGCGATGTGCTCAGCTAAAGCCACGCAGGCATCGTTCCCCGATCCCACGGCGATGCCGATCAAGAGCTCTTCTACCGTGCGCTTCTCGCCTTGTTCGAGGAATACTACCGAACCGTCTGTGTCGCTCTGCGCGCGGGCGTTCTCCGACGTCACCACCAAATCGTCCAGCTTGATCCGCCCCTGCTCGACGGCTTCAATCCCGAGAAGCAGGGTCATGATCTTGGTGATACTGGCCGGTTCGCGCCTTTCGTGCGGTGCTTTTTCGAAAAGCACCTCGCCGCTGGCCGGGTCCATGAGCACTGCGCTGGCCGCGCTGGTCTCCAAGTTCTGGGCACGGGCCGGCCACGCGGGAACTGAGGCGCCGATAACTACTAAGGCCGCCAGAACGCTCAAGGCCCGCTTAAGTCTTTTTTTACCCATCCTGGATCTCCTTTCCTTTTTTCTTTAGAGCTAGCTTATCCAGGATGAGGTAAATCCATGCATAGGTCGTCAGACTCTAGCGATAACCTCACCGATCAAGCGCGCCAGGCGCGGCCCGCTGGAAGCAGCCACATCCAGCACAGCCCGATGCTGGGCCACCTCTTCCACTTCCCCACGGGCGCTATTGGTTATGACCGAAAAAGCCAGCACTTTTAGGCCGGCGTGATTGGCTACGATCACCTCCGGCACAGTAGACATGCCCACGGCATCGGCTCCTAGACGGGCAAAAGCCTTGAGTTCCGCAGGCGTCTCGAAGCTGGGGCCGGTTACGCCGATGTATACTCCTTCTTTAAGGTCCAGATGCAAATCCTCCGCCGCCCTGCGCGCCAAGTCGCAGAGGAAAGGAGTATAGGGCGGGGTGAGGGAGGGGAAACGCGGGCCCAGTTCCGGGTCGTTCGGCCCGATGAGGGGATTTGTTCCCATGAAGTTAATGTGGTCCGTGATCAGCATGAGGTCGCCCGGCTTGAACTCCGGGTTAATTCCGCCGGCGGCGTTGGTGACCACCAACACCTCCGCCCCTAGGGCCTGTGCCAGGCGCACCGGAAAGGTAACCTCGGCGAGTGAATACCCCTCATAAAGGTGGAAGCGCCCCTGGAAGATGAGCACTTCTTGCCCGTTCCAAAGTCCCGCCACCAAGCGCCCGGCGTGGCCTTCTACGGTGGAAAGAGGAAAATGCGGTATGTCGCGGTAGGGGACAACGAGAGGCTCTCTTACTTCCTCCGCTACGGCCCCCAACCCGCTCCCCAGAATTACCGCTACGCGTGGGCGCAACGGGCGCAGCTGCCGCAGAAACCGCGCCGCTTCTTGCGCTTTCGCCTTCACGGTTAAAGTCAAGGCTATTCATCTCCTTTCATCTTTGGATAGGTGTTCTGCCGAAAGCCGCCGGAACCCGTCGTTCGGCACCTTAGGCCCCTACCCGACCGGCCGCCACCACGCGCCATTCACTCTTCTCCCTTTCTACCGCTGCTGGACAGCGACCCGCGCCCCCCGTGCGGGTGGCAGCGCTGGTAAACCTCCAAGAGGTGTTTGGGGGTAACCTGAGTGTAAATCTGGGTGGTACTGATGTCGGCATGGCCCAAGAGCTCCTGCACCGTACGCAGGTCGGCGCCGTTTTCTAAAAGATGTGTGGCAAACGAGTGGCGGAGGGTGTGCGGGCTGACTTCCCGCGGCAGCCTGGCCGCGCCGGTATACTTTTTGAGTATTTGCCAGAAGCCCTGGCGAGTAAGCCGACGCCCACGCCGGTTCAAAAAAAGCGCTGTTTCACGCCGCCGGGAAAGTAGACGCGGCCGCCCTTCCTTCAAGTAGAGGATCAGCGCCTGCGCCGCCCTTTCGCCTACCGGTACAATACGCTCGCGGTTCCCTTTGCCGAGGCAGCGCACGTACCGCTCGGTAAGGTGAAGGTCGCCTACGTTTAAGCCCACCAACTCGGAAACGCGCAAACCGCAGGCGTACATAAGTTCCAACATGGCCCGATCTCGAATCTGGGCCGGATCTGTCGTCGGCACCTGATCTAGAAGTTGTTCCATTTCCTGCTGGCCCAGCGCCCGCGGCAGGCGCAGAGGCCGCCGGGGGCGTAAGAGATCCCTGGCAGGGTTGTCGCTTCTCACCCCTTCTCCCTGAAGAAAGCGGTAAAAGGCGCGCAGGGCAGCCTCGGCCCGGGCTATGCTGCTAGGCAGGAGACCCCGCCGGGCAAGGGCGTGGACGTAGCCAACAAGGCTCGCCGAAGTCGCCGTCTCCAGTTCTTGCCCTTGGGCCTGGAGATAGGCCGCCAGTTGTTCTAGGTCCCGCCGATAGCCGGCGATGGTGTTGTCTGCCAATCCTCTCTCCGCCCGCAGATAATCCAGAAAATCGGCCAGGGCTCGGCCGCCTGCTTCCGCTCCTCTCTTGGCCAAGCTGCCCACCTCTCTTGACGAGCTTGTCCTCGGAAAAGGCGTCAAAAGGCCGTCCGGAACTTATATAACCCATCTGGTTACCGCGCGCAGGAAAACCGGCGTCACATACGCCTCCACCAGCCCGGCCGCGAGGACTACGGCCGCAGCTATAACAAGAAATAAAGCGTAACCGAAAAAGGGTTGGGATACGGACGCTCGACGGCTGAAGATGCCGTAACGTGCGGCGAAGAAGGCGAAACAGGTTGCCCCCGCTCCCACCATTAAGACAGCGGGAACCAGGAGAAGGCTCTGCGGCAGCACAGCCGCAGCCGCCACGATGAGGCCCCGCCAGCTGATTTCATCGACCAGAAAGCCCACCGTAAAACCGCAGGCAAAACCTTTGGTAAAGAGGAGCACTAACGCCAGGGGTAGACCGATCACCGTAAGCCCGCTCAGCCAGATGAGCCCTACCGTCTTAAGGTTGCTCCAAACCGTACGGCCGAGGAGATCCTTGCTCGAAAGCTGAGTAATACCCGACACGTCGCGCAAAAAGATGTTTAGGTAGTCCATAAGCTCGGCTTTTTGTTCGGTAGTAAGGGCCTTCACCGCTATAGCTCCAAAAATTACGCCGACGGTAAAGAGCAGGGCCACAAAAAAGTAAACCCCCACGTTCTCACGCACGTGCTGGGCCAAGTCCTGCTCCAAGCGCGCGGCTCCCACACCAACCCCTCCCCGGATCAACCTCCCTTCATCCTTATGCAGCCTCTTCCCCGGCTATGCCGGCTTCCTTTGGGCGGCCAAGAGCAGAGCAATCATGGTTTTGGCATCACGGATCTCCCCTCTCCTAAGCCAGTCGAGCGCCGTAAGCCAAGGGACGCGCCGTACCTCTAAAAACTCGTCGGCATCCTTCTCGCCGGCAGCCGCCCGGAGGCCGCAGGCCTCGTACAGATAAAGCAGTTCGGAGGAAAAGCCCGGACTGGTATAAAAGGATGCAAGCTCCGTGAGGTTCTCCGGCGCATAGCCGGTCTCCTCCATCAGCTCGCGGGCCGCGCACGCCGCCGGGTCTTCCCCTGCTTCCAGCTTGCCCGCCGGAATCTCCCATAGCTCACACCCGGCCGCCAATCGATATTGGCGCACCAGGAGAATTGTTTCCGGGTCCGCCCAGGCTATTACGGCCACGGCACCCGGATGCCGCACCACGTCCCGCTTTCCCTCCTGCCCGTTGGGCAGTCGTACCAGGACCTGCTCAACGCGAAAAATACGGCCCCGGTAAACCTCTTCACTTCGCAGCGTTTCTTCGTTAAGTAACACTACCAGTTCTCCTCTCATACCGCCCCGGAAGGGGCATAGTATAGTAAAAAGCAACATCGGGGGGTAAGTGCCATTCAAGTCGTTTTCTTCCGTCGGGGCCTCGTGTGGCGAGGGCGAGCAGAAGAACTGCTGCCGTTCCTAAGTGAGTTGGGCCGAAAAGAAGCTACTCTTTCCGACGTCATCGAACTTTATCTCCACTAGCCAGTTGGCCCGCCACCCAGCCGGCGGCAGCCGCCGCCAGGAAAAAAGGCGGGTCGTCGGCCGGGCACCGGCCCATACTGCTGGCCTTTACACCCAGCCTTTCCAGCACCTTCAGCCCGGGTTCACCCGGAGCGGAGACCAGGTGGTGGCGGGCCGTAATCCCCGCCAGGTCCAGCTGCCTACCGACCAGCTCCCGGAAACCGACGTCGGTCAGGCAAGGCAGAGCAACCGTAGTCCGCGTCTGCGCCACCCGCCCCAGGGCGGTGAGAGTATGATGGCTTACCCCGCGGTGGCGCGGGCGCAGGTCGGCCGCGCTGAGCCTTAGCACCGCCACCGGTCGACCGCCCAAGCAGTTTACCGCATCCACAACCTGTCCTTGTTCCACCCCGGAGAAACCGAACCGGGTACCCGTGCCCACCACGCCCGGCCCCATGGCCACGATGGCCACGTCGGCCTTCAACGCCCACTTGGCGGCGAGAAGGGCGGTAAAGATGTTTACCGCCTCCAGGTCGCCGCCGAAGGCCTGCCCGGCTGTGATGGTGGCCGCCAGAAGGCCTTTCTCTTTCAAAACCGGCACCGTCCGGCTGAAGGCCATGGGCAGCGCCGCCGCATCGGTCATGATGTAGACGATGCACGCTTCGGGACCAAGCACGGCCTGTGCGCCGGCCGCGGCCGGCCCCACCATGCTGTGCAGTTCAGCCACCACCACGGCCAGCCCCTCGAGGCTGTCGGCATCGCGCAGGAGGGCATGGTATGGGCTAGCCTCTTCCTCTACGGCCAGGCAGCGCAGCTGGTGCGGCGTATAGCGGAGTTTCATAATGTGCCCTGGAGCCGCTTTGCTCCCCAACGCTTTTTTACATCCGCTGCGGGCGGCCATAACAAAGTGATATCCGCCGCTACCCAGCCCCAGGTCAACCGCGGTGGTATTGAGTTCCACCCGGCAACCGACCGGCGCCGGACCGGTAAGCTCCGGGTAGTTTAGAGCGCGCTCCACCCGCCCGCCCAGATCTACCTCGAGCTCCTCAACGCCGGTCGGTAGCTTGTGGACGCTGAGGACTACTCCTTGCGCAGAGTGGAGGTGTATCACTTTTCACCTCTCCTAATTCTTCGGTCCGCCGTTCTTCTCCTGCCGAAAACCACGTTTATTATGCCTAATCCTACCTGGGCGGTATGAACGTTCTCACCTTCGACATCCCCAGGAAAGTCTGCTACACTGCCAAAATTTTTTGCCTCGAGATGCGTAACTTTAAGGAGGAATTCGGTTCACGACAAAGAAAATTATAACGTGAGCGGAGCAGAAGTTATACAACCAAGCTCGGCCAGTCCGTTACACGGCGGGGTGAACAAAGAACGGAGGTGATATTTACTGAATTTTGCTAGTAGACTACGAAAAAGCGGGAACCAAGAAAAGGAGGGAAATCTATGAGCGACTCTAGTAGCACGCGCGAAGGTTTTGCGAGTAAAATCGGCTTTATTTTTGCGGCTGCTGGTTCAGCCATCGGCCTAGGAAATATCTGGCGCTTCCCCTGGTTGGCTGGAGCCAACGGCGGGGCCGCTTTCCTCGTTATTTATCTCGGTATTGTCGTTCTTGTCGGTATTACCATGTTCATGGGCGAGGTCACGCTGGGCCGTTATACGCAACGTTCCAATGTCGGCGCCTTCAAGAAGGTCGCTCCTGGCTGGACCTGGGTCGGCGGCATGGGCCTTTTGGCCGGCTTCTTGATTCTTTCCTATTACAGCGTGGTCGGCGGTTGGGTTATTTATTACTTCTTCCGGGCCATCGCTGGTTTTAACATGACCGACCCAAAACTTACAGGAAAACTCTTTGAGAGCTTCATCACCCATCCACTTTTGCCTCTTATCTTCCACGCCCTCTTCATGGGTATGACTATCTGGATCTGTTACAACGGCGTGCAGAGCGGCATCGAAAAATACTCCAACATCATGATGCCGGCGCTCTTCGTCCTTGTCATTATCCTAGCTATCCGCTCTCTTACCTTGCCCGGCGCCGCCAAGGGCCTACAGTTCTACCTGGTGCCGGACTTCTCTAAGATCACCGGGAAAACCTTTCTCGACGCCCTGGGCCAAGTGTTCTTCTCCCTTAGTCTTGGCATGGGCTCCATCCTTACCTACGGCAGCTACCTAGGCAAAAAAGAAAGCATTCCCCAGGTCTCAACCATCGTGCCTATCATGGATACGTTGATTGCCTTTACAGCTGGCCTAATTATTTTCCCTGCGGTATTTAACTACGGCTTCGAGCCCGCAGCCGGCCCTGGTCTCACCTTTGTTACCCTCCCCGCCGTCTTTAGCGAAATGCCGCTAGGGAACCTGTTCGGCGGAGCATTCTTCCTCCTGCTTCTCCTGGCGGCACTCACCTCTGCCATCTCCTTGCTGGAGCCGCTGACGGCGTATATGATGGAGGAACACGGCTGGCAGCGCAAGCGAGCCACAGTCGTCCTCGGAAGCATCATGTTCGTCATCGGCATCGGCGCTTCTCTCTCCATGGGTGTCTGGAGCGGCTTCCAGATTGCGGGTAAGGTATTCTTCGACCAGCTGGACTGGGTGGCGAACAACCTGCTCCTGCCTCTTGGCGGCATGTTTACCGCCATCGTCGTCGCTTGGGTCTGGGGGACGAAGAACGCCCTCCAGGAAGTTACCAACGATGGCACACTAAAATTCGGTTTGGGCAACTTCTGGGCCAACGTAATGCTAAAATACATTTCCCCGGCACTCGTAGCCATAGTCTTCCTAGCCGGTATCGGGATACTGAAGGTGTAGCCTCAGGCCCAAAGGAGGCGGTGCCAAAGCCGGCACCGCCTCCTTGGTATGTTTTCCTCACCTCCGGTTAAATTACTAAAAACGGGAGGTGAGAACGTGCCGAACCCGCGCGTAGAGTGCGAAGTAAATACCTGCACCCATTGGCTCCCGGGAAATCTCTGTGCAGCCGCCAATATCGACATCCTGCACGAAGAAGAAGGCAAAATGGCCCAGCAAAAGGAACACACTGAGTGTAAAACCTTTTCCCACCGCCGCGGCCTGGCCAATATGCTGGGCTCGCTGGATAACGTCAACTGGGGCGGGATGCTCACCGGGGTGTTGCGCGACGGAGTGCAGATCACTCCTACCGTAACCTGTGTCGTAGACACCTGTAAGTTCTGGCAGGAAGGCAACCTTTGCACGGCGGAGGCAATCTTCGTCTCCGGAAACGGGGCTACCGAGTGCCAGGCCACGAACTGCGACACCTTTGTCAACAAAAACCAAGGTGCTCGGCCGCCTGCCTTGGGGCAAGCTTGAGAGGTTGTCGTTAGGCCGCACTAAGTCCCAATACAGTAAGACCTGGGTCAATACCCAGGCCTTTCGCGTTTTTGCAGGTTGCCCTTCCCTCGTACGCCGCACAGCGACCGCTCATTTTTCCGGCTCCCAGAAGACTTTGTAGGCGCGGTAGGCCATGTAGACGTCGACCTTGCTCGCCACCTCGAACGGCGAGTGCATGCTGAGAAGGGCGACGCCGGCGTCCAAAACGTCCATCCCTAAGTTGGCGAGAAACTGAGCGATAGTGCCGCCACCGCCTTCATCAACCTTACCAAGTTCGCCCGGCTGCCAGGCAATGTTATGGCGGTTAAAAAGGTCGCGCACCAAGGCAGTAAACTCGGCACTGGCTTCGCTGGACCCGCTTTTGCCCCGGGCACCCGTGTATTTGCTCAAGTTGATCCCGTACCCCAGGAGTGCCGAGTTGCGCTTATCGCTGACCTCTTGATAGGAAGGGTCCAGAGCGGCGTTCACATCGGCCGACAGAGCCTCACCTCGGGCCAGAGCCTCGCGTACACCGAGATCCACCGAGGTTCCGCCTTGCCGGTGCACCAAGTCGGCCAACACGTTCTCTAAGAAACGCGACTGAGCTCCGGTGTTGCCCATGCTGCCGACTTCCTCTTTATCCGTAAACAGGCAGACGGCCGTCTTGGCCGGTTGGCGCACCTCAAAAAGGGCACGCAGGCTGGTATAGGCCGAGACGCGATCGTCCTGGCCGTATCCTCCTACCATGCTTCGATCGAAGCCCACGTCCCGCGCCGGGCCGGCCGGAACTGCCTCGAGCTCGGCGCTTATGAAGTCCTCTTCCCGGAAACCGTAGGCCTCCTTAAGAAGATTCAGGACGGCCAGCTTAACCCGTTCTTTGACCTCTTCCTCCTCCGGGTACGGTATGTTCCCCACCACTATGTTGAGGGCCTCGCCTTTTACTGCTTCTTTGGCCTTCTTTTCCATCTGTTCATAAGCAAGGTGGGGGAGTAGGTCGGTCACGCAAAATACCGGATCGCCCGGCTCTTCGCCCAAACGGATTTCCCGGCGTTCACCGCCCGCCAGGACCACCAGGCCGTGCAGAGCCAAGGGATGTACCGGCCATTGGTACTTCTTAATGCCGCCGTAGTAATGGGTTTTCAAAAGGGCCAGACCTTCCTCCTCGTAAAGCGGGCGCGGCTTGAGGTCCAGCCGCGGGGAATCGATGTGCGAGCCGACCAGCCGAAAGCCTGCGCTCAACGGTTCGCGGCCAATCACCACCAAGGCGGCGCTACGCCCACGGTTGTTGTAGTAAAGTCTCGTGCCGGGAGCAAGGCGCCCCTGAAATTTCTCGGCAGGACGAAAACCCTGCTTTTCTGCCTCGGCCAAGATCAAAGCGTTCGCCTCGCGTTCGGTCTTGGCCGCAGTTAGAAAGGCTTTGTAGTCCTCGGCCAGAGCAAAAACCCGCTGGCGCTCTTCGCTGCTCAAGCGGTCCCAAGCCGGTTTTGGCCTGTAGGCCAAGTCTTCAAATAGTTTCTTGCCTGCGCTAGCTTCTTTCAAACCGAACCCCTCCTTTTTGTCCTGCTCTTTAGTTTACCACAATTCACCCACCTTCACACTCCCTACCCGAAGTTGCTCTAAGGCATGGGGCGCAGCATGTCCAGGCAATATTATAAGAAAAAGAAACAACTAGGGGGCAGTCCGATGAGCGCGTGGAGGCAGATGTTCCAACGTAAACCCATCGAAACTTTATTACAAGAGGGGCGCGCCCGGGGAGGGCTAAAACGTACCCTGGGGCCCCTGGACCTTGTGGCCCTGGGCGTAGGAGCGATTATCGGCACGGGCATTTTCGTGCTCACGGGGGTGGCGGCGGCGCGTTACGCCGGTCCGGGACTTGCCTTGTCGTTTTTCATTTCCGGCTTGGCCGCAGGGCTGGCTGCTTTGGTTTACGCCGAGCTCTCCTCCATGCTCCCCGCGGCCGGAAGCGCGTACACCTACACCTACGCCTCTTTAGGCGAACTTCCTGCCTGGCTCATCGGCTGGAATCTCATCCTTGAGTACGTTGTCGCCTCGGCGGCCGTAGCCATCGGTTGGGGAGCGTATCTTACCGACCTGCTCCGGTCTTTCGGGGTGGTTCTCCCCCGCTCCTTTACGGCCGGGCCGCTGGCCGGGGGCGTTATAAACCTACCGCCAATACTGATCGTAGCGCTGGTCGCCTGGGCAGGCATCACCGGTACCCGCCGCAGCGCCAACCTGACGCGCTTGGTGGTTGCGCTTAAGTTGGGCGTCATCTTGCTTTTTATCATTCTCGGGTCTACCCGCCTCAACCCTGCCAACTGGCGCCCGTTTCTTCCCTTCGGGCTGAGCGGGGTTATGCACGGCGCGGCCATCATCTTTTTCGCTTACGTAGGCTTCGATGCCGTGGCAACCGCCGGCGAAGAGGTTAAGAACCCGCACAGGGACCTTACTCTTGGTATCATAGGCTCTCTCGGTCTTTCAACAGCGCTTTATGTCCTAGTCACCCTTGTGCTGACCGGGCTGGTTCCCTACCCACGCTTGGACACGGCTTCGCCCATTGCCACCGCGCTCATAAGCACTGGATTGAGCCGGGCTTCGGCCATTGTGGCCGTAGGCGCTCTGGCCGGGCTCACCAGCGTTCTTCTGGCGAACCTGTTTGCCCAAAGCCGCGTGTTCTTCGCCATGGGACGCGATGGGCTCCTCCCACCTCTTTTTGCGGGGCTCAGCCTTCGTTTTAAAACGCCGGCCGCCAGTCTGGCCGTTATTGCCGCTGCCGTCTCCGCCTTGGCCGCTTTCATCCCGGTGGACGTGGTGGCCCAACTGGCCAACATCGGTACCCTCTCTGCTTTCTTGTTTGTTTCTGCCGGCCTCCTTGTTCTAAGGCGCATGCACCCGGAGCTTCCCCGCCCGTTTAAGACCCCTTTCATACCCTGGACGCCGCTTCTAGCTATAGCCTTTTCCGTCTACCTTATGGTCAACCTGCCCCCGGTCACCTGGATTAGGCTTGCCGTCTGGCTCGGTTTGGGGCTCATCCTCTACCTAACTTACGGCCACCGCCACAGCAAATTGCGGACCCGCACGGAAAACACCACAGCCCATCCTCTGATCCCTGAGCCGGTAAGCAAACCACTCCCTTCGGAGGCCAAAAAGCCCAAGAATCCCTCCTAAAAGAAATTTAATTTGTAATTTGGCCGCTTAGGAAGGAATCCTGCGGCTTGTCGTCAAAAAGCACATGTAGGGAAGGCAAAGTAAATAAGATTTAGCAAAGGCCTTCCGAGCAAGCCTTCTGGCAGGGGGGATGCAGAGGTTACAAAAACAACGGAAAGAGCCCAGCATGTATTTGAGAAAAGGGGGCGGAATTAAGTCATGCTGGCCGTACTTTATAAGATTAGCGATTTTCTCTGGGGCTGGCCACTGATCGTCATCATTGTTTCAGTATCGCTTACCTTCTCCTTCCAGCTGCGCTTTATCCAGTTCACGAAGCTAGGATGGATTCTGAAAAACACCCTTTTTAAGATGTTCGACCGCCGTACCGAAGGAGAAGGGAACCTTACCCCCTTCCAAGCCGCGTGCGCCGCCTTGTCGGCCACCATCGGGGTGGGAAACATTGCCGGTGTCGGCATGGCCATCGGCCTCGGGGGCCCGGGAGCAGTTTTCTGGATGTGGGTAGTAGCCCTCTTCGCCATGATCAATAAGTATGCGGAGATCGTGCTGGGTCTTACTTACCGCGTCAAGGACCCGGAGACCGGCATCTACCGGGGCGGTGGCATGTATTATATCACGCAGGGGCTTGGGCAGCAGTGGAAATGGCTCGCCTTTATTTTCGCTTTGATGTTCGCCTTCATGTTCTTTGTGTTTGGTTTCGTCCAGTCTAACACCCTGGCCATTACTATGAAAAGTTCTTTTGGCATACCTACCTTAGCCGGCGGTATCTTGGTTGCCTTCCTTGTAGGAATTGTGGTTATCGGCGGCGTGAAGCGCATCGGCGAGGTAGCCGAAAAAGTGGTTCCTTTCATGGCCTTTTTCTACGCTTTGGGCGCCGTGATCATTATCCTAATGAATATCAGCCGGGTACCCGAGGTCTTCGCACAGATCTTCCGCGACGCTTTTTCCGGAGCGGCAGCCACAGGAGGTTTCGCCGGTTCTACCACCATGTTAGCCATCCGCCACGGCTTTGCACGCGGCATCTTTTCCAACGAAGGCGGCATGGGTTCCGCACCCGTTGCCCACTCCACTGCTACCGTCAATCACCCCGTACGCCAGGGTATTTGGGGCGTGTTCGAAGTATTCCTTGATACCATTCTGGTATGCTCGGCCACGGCCCTGGTGATCATGTTTACCGGCGTCCTACCAAGCGGCAAGCTCGGTTTCGAGCTGACCCAACTCGCCTTTAACACCGGCCTGCCGGTGATCGGTAACGTTATCGTCACAGTGGGCATTCTCCTCTTTGCCTACACCACAGCTTTAACCAACGAGTTTTACTGCGAAACCGGCGTGGCTTATGCTCTCGGTAACAAAGCCGCCCTCGTCGTCAGGTACCTTTATATCCTCGGTCTCATCTACGGCGCCGTAGGCGGCCTGCAGCAGATCTGGGGGCTAGCTGACTTCTTCATGGCCATCGTGGTAATCATCAACCTTCTGGTGGTCTTCAGCCTCCGGCACAAGGTGTGGGAAGCCACGTACGATTTCTTCTGGCGGGCGCCCGGCGAACCAAGCAGGCTTAAATGGAGCGGAACCCTCCAAGGATAAAGCCCACAAAAGCCCTCGCCCGAAGGCTTTTCTGCATGGATTTTCCATAGGAGGTGATAATACCACCAGGAGGTGAGAATGTGGGCGAAAAGAAAGGGCAAGACGGGAAGAAAAAAGCGGACGATACGAAAAAAGCCCGCACCCCCGGTTCCCCTGCAGCGAAGGACGGCTTTGACGTCAAGTAGGCGACCAAAGCATGGTAAAAAGGAGGCCCGTGAGGCCTCCTTCTCTCTTTAAAACACCTGAAAGATGAAGAACTTAAGGTATTCGGTTTCCGGTGCGGCGACGAGCACGGGGTGGTCTTTGGCCTGCCTGCGGTACTCCACAAGGCGGAGCCGACGGTTCGTATCGCTCGCCGCTTCCGCCACGATTGCCCGGAAGAGTTCCGAGCTCATATGCTGGGAACAGGAAGCTGTTACCAGAAAGCCTCCTGGCGGGATAAGCTTGAGCGCCCGGAGGTTAATTTCTTTATAGCCTCGTGCGGCACCTTCCAAGGCCTGCCGGCTCTTGGTGAAGGCCGGCGGGTCGAGAATGACCACATCGTACCTTTCACGCCGCTCGGCCAATGCCCTAAGTTCATCGAAGACGTTCCCCACCTTAAACCGGCAGACTGGGTCCAGTCCGTTAAGTTGGGCGTTCTTTTTCGCCATGGCCACGGCTTCAGGAGAGATGTCGATACCGACAACCTCCCGGGCACCGTAAAAAGCGGCATGAAGCGCGAAGGCACCCGTGTGGCAAAAGCAGTCCAGTACCCTGGCTCCGGGAACAAAAGGCGCCAAAGCGGCCCGATTTTCTCGCTGGTCGAGAAAGTAACCCGTTTTCTGTCCGTTTTCCACATCTACCCAAAACCTCAAACCGTGTTCCTCGATCTGGATCAGCGGATCGAACTTCCCGTAGAGGTAACCTTTTTCCAGCGGCAGGCCTTCTATCTCGCGCACCTTGACGTCGTTGCGCGCGTAGATGCCGCGCGGGGCGAGAAGTTCCACCAGGAGCTCGACTAAGGTGTTCTCCCAGCGGGCGATGCCGAGGGCTAGGCTCTGCATAACTAGGTAGTCGCCGAACTTGTCGACGATGAGGGCGGGAATGAAGTCCGCCTCGGCAAACACCACCCGGCAGGAGGACGTATCCACAAAACGCCGGCGGTACTCCCAGGCAGCTTCAAGCCTCCGCTGCCAGAAGGCGGGCCCAATCTCTTCCCGTCCCGGCGTGAGAAAGCGCAGGGCAATCTGCGAACGCGGGTTAAAATACCCTTGGCCCAAAAAGCGCCCCCGCTCATCAGCGATTTCTACCACATCTCCAGGCTCATAATTTCCCTGCACCGCCACAATATCCGAGGCAAAAACCCATGGGTGACCTACTTTAAGCCTGGCCGCGCCTTTCTTGGTAACAATTGCCCGGGCCACGCTCATTCCTCCGTCCTTTTGCTTTTAGTTTTATCTTGGAGGTCGTCCTCAGGCACGCCTAGAGAACCCCAAGTGACGGGTGGCTCTCTCCCTTCCCAGGCTGAAAGAAAGCGACGATAGAAGTCCGGGTAGCGTGCCGTCAAGTCGCGAACCAGGTTTCGCATCTCAGCCCGTCTTGTTCGCCCTGCCGCCGGGCAGGTACTTTTCACCACCGGCAGGCCTTCGCGGCGGACGACGGCGTTCACAGTTTCCTCAGGAAGGTAGATGAGTGGCCGAATTACCGTAAGCCCTGTGCGACTAAGTTCGGTACGGGGCCAAAAAGTATCTAGGCGGCCGGTGTAAACCAGGTTCAAGAAAAAAGTTGCCAAAACGTCGTCCAAATGGTGCCCTAAAGCCACCTTGTTGCACCCGAGGCTAAGGGCCACAGCATTTAGTGCTCCCCGCCTCAGGTGCGCGCAGAGGGCACACGGATTGGGTTCTCTGCGCACCTTAAAGACAATATCGCCGATAAGCGTCTTTTCCCGGATGAGAGAAACACCTTGCTCCCGGCAGTATTGCGCCAAGAGAGTAAGATCTTCTTCCCAGCCTAGATCGACATGGACGGGAAAAATCTCCAGCTCCGGGTACGAGGTCCGCCGCAGAAAGAGGAGGACATGAAGGAGAAAAATGCTGTCCTTTCCTCCGGAAAGCCCTACTGCCACGCGGTCGCCCGGCTGAAGGAGCTGATAGCGTCGGATTGCCTGCTTTACTCTGCTGAGGAACCATTTACCGTCGCTTCGTTGCACTCCAATCTCCTTCCCCGTTCGATCTCCACTATCATAAATTACCCTCAGCTCGTAGGCAAGGGCTAGAAGGAGAGAAATGCCGACATAACGAATAGGAGTAAAACGAAGAAGACAGATAAATGATTTTTAGAAGGGGGTTGGGTAGGCCATGTGCGACACCCTTGTGGTCCTGCCGGACGTTACCTCCACTGGGACCGTTCTTCTCGGGAAAAACAGCGACCGCCCGCCTTTTGACTGCCAGGTACTCAACTACTCGCCGCGCACCGTGCACGAACCGGGGGAAAAACTATCGTTAGCCTATGTAGAAATCCCACAGGCCGAAGTTACTTACGCCACCGTTGGGTCCCGTCCGTACTGGTGCTGGGGCTACGAAGAGGGTTTCAACGAATACGGTGTGGCCATCGGAAACGAGGCCATCTTCACCCGGGAGAGCGCCCTCGCTGCGGCGCGCCACCTGGAAGGTCGGCCGCCGGAACTGGGGCTTTTAGGGATGGAGCTTCTGCGCCTTGGTTTGGAACGAGGGAAAACGGCCGAAGAGGCCCTGCGCGTAATTACCCAGTTGGTGGAAAAATACGGGCAGTGGGGCTCTGGGGTACCCGGCGCCGATCACCCCCAGGGCTCGTATAACAACTCGTTCATCATTGCCGATTCTAAAGAAGCTTGGGTTTTGGAGACGGCCGGAAAACGCTGGATAGCCCAACGAGTCACACGCGGTTTCGCCGCCATATCCAACGAGCCCAGTATCCGCACCTCCTGGGACTTAGCCAGCCCGGATTTAATCGGTCGGGCGGTGGAAAAGGGGTGGTGGCCAGCCGGCAGAGAAGCCCTCTTCGACTTTGCCCTGGCGTACACGGACCGGCAAAAACCGCTTCAAGTCTCGCATATTCGTGCCCAGCGCCTGCGCCAGCTCCTGACGCAGGGCAAGGATCAGGGCATTTCGCCCTCCTGGATCAAACGCATCCTGCGCGATCATTATGAAGATACCTTCCTGGCCGGGCCGTACTTTAATGCCGCCCTACCCGACTTCCTCACCATCTGCATGCACTCCTCGCCTGCCGGCTTTACCTGGGGCAATACGGCAAGTTCGGCGATCTTCGTCCTGCCGGAGCCCGGAAAGGGTCTGCCCCACATGTGGTGGTGCGCCGGAACCCCCTGCACCGGCGTCTACCTCCCCGTTTTCCTTCCCTTGGCGTCCCTGCCGGAGCCCCTTACGCGGCCGGGCACGTGTCTCACCCTTAGCCCGCCGCCCGAGGCGCCGCGCGATACCTATAGTGCTTCCTCTTACTGGTGGAAATTCCGTCACCTTCTGGACGTGCTCAAAGGCGACGAGGAAGGAAGCCTTTTTACCCTCAGGCAACAGGTGGCCCGCCTGGCCTTCGACCGGCTGGAAGCGGAATGGACCATCTTGGCCAAGCAGGTGGAAAAAGAAGCCTTGGCCGCGGTAAACGAAGGCAGAACCCAAGAAGCCGCAACGCTCCTCTCCAACTTTACCGCTACCTGCGTGGATCAGGCGCTGGCCACCGCGCGTAAGGTAAAAGAAGCCGTCTTGGCTTTGGGTTAGGCGCATAATGGGCCGGGACACGCCGAAATCCGTCCCGGCCTTTCCGTCCAAAAGCGGGGCTAGGCCCGTTCCAGTTCCAGGAGGAAACGTTTCCGCTCCTGGCCGCCCGCATAACCGACGAGGGCACCGTGAGCGCCCAAGACCCGGTGACAGGGAACGATCAGGGCTACCGGATTTAAGTGCAGCGCACGTCCTACGGCCCGCGCCGCGCGTGGGCGCCCGAGGCGGGCGGCCAGTTCGCCGTAGGTCACCGTCTCGCCGTACTGCACTTTAAGCAGCTCCTGCCATACTGCCAACTGAAAGGGCGTGCCTTTGAGGTCTAATGCTACGTTGAAGGTGCGCCGCCGGCCGCTTAAGTACTCGTGCACCTCGGCCTCCACCCTGTGCAGCCTGCCGCAACCAGCAGGTTCTCTCACGATTTCCTCTCCTGGAAAACGCGTTTTGAGCCAATCCAGCTCAGGCTCCAGTTCTTCGAGAAAAGAGAGCCGGCAGACGCCGCGCGTAGATGAAGCCAGAAACAGCTTTCCTAAGATTGTATCACACACGGACCACCGGATCATGTAAGTCCCTCCTACCTTCTTCCCTGTTCCCTGTGCCCGCACTTTGCTTTCTCGCCCGCGCCCTTCTTTGCCTGAGTAACCCCTTACGCGCCTCCTTGCGGCAGCACTGCCCTTTTCCCTGCAGCGAAGGTAGTGGCACTTTCGGCGCGCACCCACAGCATGCGCCCTGCGGAAAAGTAGTGCCGGACCAGGCCCTCTTCGGCCAGGTAAGCCAGGTGACCGGCCACGGCCGCACTGGAAAGGAAGTACTGGTCGGGACTAAAAGCCATACCCTTTTCGGTAGCGATAATAGCCACCAGGTCCTCGCGGCTGCGCGGCTCCTCTAGAATGGTCAGGATGTATTCGCTCACGGCAAGAAGGCGCGCCCTGTTGGCGGCCAAAACTGCCGGAAGATCTGCGGTAAGCTCGCCGTGGGAGGGGAGATAATAAGCGGCCTGGAAACCGGCCAGTTTCTCCAAGGTGGTGAGCGCCGCCCGTACCTGGGCGAAATAAGGAAGGTAGTACTTGTCGAGGATGGCGCAGGAAAAAAAGGCATCCGCGCAAAATAATACACCATCCGGCGTCAATATCCCTATCTGTTCAGGCGTGTGCCCGGGCAGGGGTACCACTTGAAGCGGCGCAAGTTCCGGGTTTTCACTCTGCGCTCGCCGGTCCACCCTGGACGGCTTGGCCATGAGGAACTTATTCCTTAGGGCAGGGAAGGGGTCTCCGCCTGAGAGGTAAAAAGGTTCCAGGTAGGGATTCTCAATCACCGCCGCCTCAAAGGGTGTAGCCCAAGTAACGGCCTCGGTACGTTTTTGAAGAAAGGCATTTCCCCCACAGTGGTCCGCGTGGCTGTGGGTATTGATGATGGTCCGAAGCGGCAGCGCGTCGGCTTCGCGCAAAGCCTTCAGCACCCGGCGCCCGCTTTCGTCGTCCAGTCCGGTGTCGATGATGGCGGCACCCCCGTCTGGGTAAAGGTAGACGCCGATGTTCACCGGTCCCGGAAGGTAATACGTACGCCCTTGAATCAGAGTCAGCACGGCGACACCTTCTTTCTTTATTCTTCAAGACCATAGTACCAAAGTCTGTCATGGCCGGCAACCTTTTACCTGGCCGTAGTAAGCCGTCTTCTCGGAACCAGAAAAACGCTGACTAGTTCCAAGTGGTGCCCGAACATTCTATCAATCCTTCCAAGCTCTTGGCGCTGCTTGGCCGCGGCGAACCAGGTTCGGCATAATAAAAACACTCCTTCCCGTTCTTCCGGCGAAGGAGTGAACCCAGTTAAGTTTCCAGGCTTTTTCAGGTTAACTGGATTTGGCCTTTCTCTACCGGCAGGAGTGTTCCTGCGATGCCTTGAAAAGCCACTTTTGGACCACAGCCTGGTGCCGGAGGCGGGGATCGAACCCGCACGCACGTTGCCGTGCGAGGGATTTTAAGTCCCTTGCGTCTGCCGGTTCCGCCACTCCGGCACTCTCCAGTGTTATTTTAACACCATCATTGCCGAGTTTCAAGGGTATTTGGTCTCTGGGCAAGGAGGTAGCCCTTCTTTTTTTAGAGATAGATACCGGCGCCTGGGCCAAGCGGGAGCTTTAGAAGCATCCAGATGACAAGCTGAACGGAGAGAACGATGAGGTAGGCAATGGAGTACGGCAGCATGAGGGAGATATAGGTCCCAATCCCCACTTCCTTTTTCTCCGGATTAAATTGTGTGAGGAGCCCGAGTATCACCGGGATATAGGGCGAAAGGGGCGAAATGATATTGGTAGAGGTATCGCCAATGCGGTAGGCCACCTGCGTCAGCGCAGGGGAGAAGTTCACCACGGAGAACATGGGTAGAAAAATCGGCGCCAGAATGATCCACTTGGAAGAGCCGCTTACGATGAAGAGGTTGATAAAAGCCACGAGTAACACAAACATGAGGGCTAGGGGGATTCCGCCCAAGTTCATGGCTTTGAGGAGCTCGGCACCCTTTACGGCCAGAACTGTAGTGATATTGCTACTGTTAAACAAGTAGATGAAAAGGGCAGCCGGTAAAGCTACTACAATAAACCCGACAATACCTTCGATACCTTTGGCCATGTAGCGCGGAACGTCTTTTTCGGAGCGGATCGTCCCGGCCCCGATGCCGTAGGCAACGCCGACGAACAGAAAGAAGAAGAACAGAATGGCCATAATGCTGTCCGTAAAAGGTGACTTAGGCAGGAAGCCGCCCTCGGGGTTGCGGAAGAACGCTCCCGGCGGCAGGCTGAGGACGAGCATGATAGCGACGAAGAGGAGGAACCCACCCAGGGCCCACCTAAGCCCTCTTTCTTCCTCTGGTTTCAGGGCATGCTCTTTGAGCAGATTCTCATCTAGCCTAGCCTGAGCCCTGGTATCACCCAGCCGCTTGGCCGTAAAGCGCTCCGTAACGTAGGTGGTAGTAAACGTCAGCGTAAACGCCGCCACGATCATGAAGAACCAGTTAATCATGGGGTGGGTCGGTGCGGTGATGCCCATGGCCTTAGCAACAGGGGTGGAGATGCCGGAGAGGAGGGCATCGGTGCCCGCGATCATAAGGTTGGCGGTGAACCCGCTCCACCCGGCTGCATACCCCGTCACCACACCTACCAAGGGATTACGGCCCAGCGCAGCAAAGAGCGATCCGCCGATGGCGGCAGTAAAGATAGAGCCAGCGTCCGAGGCCAAGTTGGAGTTAACGCCCACAAAAGCCAAAGCCATGGTCACTAGCGCAGGTGGGGCACCCAGGATCGTCTTGCGCATAACCGCCGACATGAAGCCCGTCTGGTCGAGAAGGGCAATACCGAGCATCATGGTTAGAATTAGACCAAGCGGCGGGAAAGAAACGAAGTTCTTAACGAAATCGGCCATGAATCGACGCATGGGCTCAAAGGCGAGCAAGTTTTTCACGGCAACAGTTACCTGTTGCGGCGCTTCCCCCGCTTTTGTGGGCGGCTTAAGGTAGGTCACCTGAACGCCGGCCGAAGCCAGCACCCACGAAAGAAGCAAGGTGATGACGGCAAGAATGACAAAAAGCGTGAAAGGATGCGGCAGCTTATTCCCTACAACTTCTACCCAGTTGATAAATTTACCGAACCAACCGCCGAGTTCATCCTTTTTCTCCGGCACTTTTTTTCCTCCTTTAAGAGACAGGTCAGTGGAAAACAAGTCTAGCCTCACGGCCCCTCCTTGCCTTGTTGACGGCTAAATTTCTCCGTGGTGGGCAAAAACTCCTTCCCCCTGGCGTAGGAAACCTTACGGGAAGAAAAAATCCTTGAATCCCGGGCAGCCGCCCCCAAAGGAGCTGGGAGGCCGGTCTACTCTTTAAGGTAATTTAGCGCCGCCCGGACAAAGACCTCGACGCCGATCGGCAGGGCCCCCTCGTCCACAAGGAACTCTGGATTGTGAAGGGGTACCTTCTTAGCGCCTAAAGCGGTGCATCCGAGCCAGAAGAGCGCACCGGGAACCTTTTCTAAGTAAAAGGCGAAGTCTTCGGCACCCATGGCCGGGTACTCCGGCTGAACCACCCCGGAAGCGCCCAAGGCATCTGTACCTGCCCGCCGGATGATTTCTACCCCCTCCTCGGCGTTGACCACCGGCGGGTATCCGCGCACGTAATCGATCTCGCAGGTCGCGCCCAGGCCTTCCGCCACTTTGGTTGCCAGTTCTGTCAGGCGCTCGGGTACGAGCTCCCGCACCTCGGGGTTAAGCGTCCGACATGTGCCTTCTAACTTTACCTCTTCGGCAATGATATTATAACGGTTGCCGCCCTGGATGGTGCCAAACGAAAGCACCGCAGCCTCAAGCGGTCCGACGTTGCGGCTGACTATGGTCTGCAGGGCGGTGACCACATGTGCGGCGGCGACTATGGCATCCACGCCTTGGTGGGGCGCCGAACCGTGGCTGCTTTTGCCCCGTATGGTGAGGAAGACGCGGTCAGAAGCCGCCATTAGGGGTCCGGTCCGCACGCCGATAGTACCTGTGGGCAGGTCAGGCCAAACGTGCAAGGCCAGAATAAGATCAACCTGGGGGTTATCCAGCGCTCCTCCATCTATCAGGATGTGTGCCCCACCGGTAGGGTTATTTTCCTCCGCCGGTTGGAAAAGAAATTTCACATTGCCGGCAATGCCGTCCCTTAAGGCCGCAAGCACCCTGGCCACACCTAGGAGTATGGCTGTATGGGCATCGTGGCCACAGGCGTGCATCACACCCGGGACTCGGGAAGGAAAGGGACAACCGGTTCTCTCCGGAAGCGGTAGGGCATCCATGTCCGCCCTGAGGGCCAGGGTTTTCCCGGGCCGCCCGCCGCGCAGGAGCCCCACTACCCCCGTCTCCCCAATGCGCCTGACTTCTAAGCCTAATTCTTTAAGGTGGGCTTCTACCAGGCCTGCCGTCCGCTCTTCTTTTAAGCTAAGCTCCGGGTATTGGTGGATATCCCAGCGCAGTCTCTGGACGAAGGCCGTGTTTTTTTTAACTTTTGCCTTGATGCCGTCCTGCATGTTCTCACCCTCCCGTTCCACAGCCGTTGGGCCTTTTTGCCTTTATTCGTCAGGCGCCGGGCTTATCCTCTTTTGCCGCTTGCAAGCGCCGGCGGAATGTCCTATGCTAGTCATCACGGAGGGATGGAAAATGGAAGAAAAAAAGGTTCATGATGTAGCCGTTGTGGGCTGCGGTCCCGCCGGGCTCTCGGCAGCGATCAACGCTGCCATCAGGAAAAAAGACATCGTGATACTAGGCTCGGAGTTTTGCAGCCCCAAGCTGCACCGTGCTCCGCGCATCGACAACTACCTGGGCCTCCCAGGTGTAAGCGGGGAAGAGCTCCGTCAAGCCGCCCTAAAACACGTGGCCCAGTTTGGCCTTGAGGTCCGGCCGGCCCGGGTCGAGACTATTATTCCCCTGGACGACCGCTTTCAGCTCCTTACCCGCACCGAGGTTTACGAAGCCAAGACGGTCATCCTCGCTACGGGGGTTGTCGAAGTAGCTACCTTACCCGGCGAGGAGGAATTCCTAGGACGCGGCGTAAGCTACTGTGCTACCTGCGACGGCCCGCTATTCAGCGGGCAGCCGGTGGCGGTTATCTCGGACCTAGGCGAAGGGGAAGAGGAAGCCAATTACCTGGCAGGCATCGCTTCCCAAGTTTATTACATTCCCCTCTACAGCGCGAGTTACAAGCTCAACCCTAAAGTAACCGTTCTCCAAGCCCGTCCACGCGCCATCCACGGCCTGACGGGCGTCGAAGGGCTGGTACTGGCTGATGGTACTAAGCTTGACGTAACGGGCGTCTTCATCATCCGCGAGGCCACCAACCCCGACCGCCTCGTTCCCGGTCTCGACATGCGCGGCACCGCCATTGCCGTAGACCGGGAGCAGCGCACCAACATCCCCGGCCTGTTTGCCGCCGGCGACTGTACCGGCCGTCCCTATCAGCTGGCCAAAGCCGTCGGCGAAGGCCAGGTGGCCGCGCTCAGTGCCGTCCGTTATCTCGACCAGTTGCGCTAACAAAAAAGCCCTGCACCCGCAGGGCCTCTTTTTAACAAAAAATTGGAGGTGCGGGCCGGATTCGAACCGGCGCATAGTGGTTTTGCAGACCACGGCGTTAGCCACTTCGCCACCGCACCTCGTCGTTCTCATTATACCACGCTTCCCGGCCGGCCGCAACCCCCCGCCAATCACTCGTTAGTGTCAACATTTAGTAGGCAAGTTCCACCCAAATCCCGAGATTTTTGTTAAGCAACGTACCCGGCTTCTGCTAACAGACGAAGCACGTAGCGTA
>JASKKP010000040.1 GCA_030154105.1 Bacillota bacterium | reverse complement strand
TGGCGTGAAGGCCCTGTCCAAGAACCTGCCGGTCGTGGTAAAAGCTCTGGGCAACCAACAGGAAGAGGCCCATGCGGTACTTGAAGCTGCCGGCATTCCCGTGATCAAAACGGTCCGCACAGAAGACGCGGTGGCCGCCTTGGTGCGGCAGTTGGAGGGTAAGAGCGCATGAGCATTCTCCTAACGAATGAGACGCGAGCCATCGTCCAGGGTGCCACGGGCCGGATCGGCCAGGTCCAGGTGCGGTGGATGCTCGAGTACGGCACAAGGATTGTGGCCGGCGTGACCCCCGGCCAGGGCGGAGCGACGGTACACGGCGTGCCCGTGTACGACAACGTGGTCGAGGCGGTAGAAAAAGAAGGAGCCAACGCAACCGTTCTCTTCGTTCCGGCGCCCTACACGAAGGACGCCGTGCTGGAAGCCATCGCCGCCGGGATCCGCCTTATCGTTGCCGTGCCCGAGCATGTGCCGGTGCACGACGCCATGGCCATGCGCCGGGCCGCGCGGGAGGCCGGGGTCTGGCTCCTCGGGCCCAACACGCCGGGGATCATCAGCCCCGGGATCGGGAAACTGGGGATCATGCCTGGGAACATGTTCAGGCGCGGCCGTATCGGCATCATTTCGCGCTCGGGGACTCTGTCCTATGAGGTGGCCGGGTACCTCAATGAAGCCGGCTACGGCGAAAGCACCCTCATCGGTATCGGCGGCGATCCGGTGATCGGACCCGACATACCCGACATCCTTGCCGAATTCGAAAAGGACCCGGAAACCGAGGCCGTGGTGATCGTCGGGGAAATCGGCGGCAGCGCCGAAGAGGAGGCGGCCCCGTTCATCGCCCGCATGCAGAAGCCGGTGGTGGCCTACATCGCGGGCCGTTCGGCCCCGCCGGGGCGGCGTATGGGCCATGCCGGAGCGATCATCCGCGAAGGCCAGGGAACCGTGGCCGACAAAACCCGCGCCCTGAGCGAGGCCGGAGCGAGAGTAGCCAAGTCTATTGCTCAAGTGCCCTGCCTGCTGCGGGACGTACTCAAGGCCTAACGTAGTTTAGGGGAAATGGTCACGTCATAAGGAAGGGGTAAACAGGGAGCGAAAGGAGGTGATTATACACACAAGGTAGCGGGGTCAAGAACCGTAGAGTTTCACGCGGCCTTACTAAGAATTTTACAGGAGGGCGGTTTAATGCTCAAGAGAAGCAAACTCCTGGCGCTGATGGTCATCGGGATTCTGCTTCTAACGAGCGTCATCGGCTGCAGTTCCACGCCTGCTCCTGCCGGAGGCGAAAAGCAGCAGGCTGAGGAAAAGCCGGCCGAGGGCGGCAAACCCAGGCTAATTCAGATTTGTGGTGCCACTAGTGGCGGAACCTATTTCCTGCTTTCCAACGCCATCGCCCAACTACTAAATGACAAGCTGCCGAATGTGAACGCATCTGCTCAATCAACGGCAGGTACCCCGGTAATTCTGCGGCTTTTGGAAAAAGGTGAGGCCGAATTCGGCTTTGGGCAAGCGGGGGTCGCAGCAGACGCGGTCAACGGTCGGGGTAATTTTGAGGGACAAAAACTGACCAACATTCGCGGTGTGACCTACATGTATCCTAACGTGATGCAGATTGTGGTCCGCAAGGATGCCAATATCAAGTCTTTCAAGGACTTCAAAGGCAAGGTATTTTGTGTCGGAGCTACCGGCAGTGCCACTGAGCTCAACAGCCGTGATCTGGCTGAGGTCTTCGGCCTAGATTACCTGAATAGAAAGGACTTCAAGCCTGAATTCACCAGTGAGGCGCAGTCCGCTGACCTTCTTAAGAACAAGCAGGCCCACGGTGCTAACTTGATCGCTGCCATAGGTTCCGCAGTGATGATGGACCTTATGAGCACGGGCGATTACGAGATCCTGAACATCGAGCCAGAAGCCATTGAGAAGTTGCGGGAGAAGTCAAAGGCGTACTTCCCGTACACCATCCCCGCGAACACTTACCCGAACCAGCCGGAAGATGTTCACACTTACGCCGTTGCCAACTGGTTCTTCACGCGGGCGGATTTGCCAGAGGATCTAGTGTACACCGTAGTCAAGACCATGTACGAGAACAGGGAAACCCTAATGAAAGCGCATAAGATCATTGCCAACATGACACCTGAAAACGCGCTGAACGGGCAAACTGTCGAGCTTCACCCCGGCGCGGAGAAGTACTTTAAAGAGATTGGCGTGATAAAGTAGCAACTGCCGGGCCGGGCTGGCAGCCCGGCCCCACTTTCTTACTGGGGCCTACCGAAAGGGAGGTACGCTATGGACACCAAGAACCTCGATACGCCGGCTTCCTCTGCAGAGTCCACTATTGATCTGGACGAGCTTACTCGCAAGTACGACACTGAGTCGCGTTTTCGTCGACTCAAAGGAACACCTGCCCTTATTACTAGTATCATTGCCATCGCCATGTCATTAGTGACGCTTTACGTAACGGGGTTCAGCACCCTGGTATCCATGAAACAAAAAGCCCTTCACCTGGGCTTTGTGCTTTGTCTCATCTTCATTCTTTATCCTGCCTCTAAAAAAGGTGAAAAAGGCAACCCCGGAATCTTGGACTACATTTTGGCTTTTCTTGGCATGGGAGTTAATCTATACCTCCTGCTACAATACGACGCCATTTCTCTTCGCGGAGGGCTACCGACCCAAACGGATCTAATCGTAGGTGCGCTAACCATGGTTCTCGTGCTTGAGGCCGCCCGACGTGCCATCGGAAAGGAATTACCAATTCTGAGCTTGATTTTCCTGGCTTATGCCTACTTTGGTCCGTATCTTCCTGGCCGGCTCATGCACCGCGGCTACTCCATCCAACGCTTAATTGAGCATATGTTTATTAGTGCTGAAGGCATCTACGGGATTCCGCTGGGCGTTTCTGCCACCTATATTGTTCTGTTCATTCTCTTCGGTTCTTTCCTGGCGGAAACGGGAATGAGCAAATTCTTTACCAATTTGGCGCTGGCGACTGCCGGGAGTGCCCCTGGAGGGCCGGCAAAGGTTTCGGTTATAACGAGCGCCCTCCTTGGCATGATAAACGGAAGTGCCGCTGCCAACGTGGTAACTACCGGTACTTTCACCATTCCGCTAATGAAAAGCGTTGGCTACAAACCGTACTTTGCCGGCGCAGTAGAGGCGGCCGCTTCAACAGGGGGTCAAATCCTCCCACCGGTTATGGGGGCGGCGGCCTTCATTATGGCCGAGTTTCTCGGAATTCCTTATGTAAGCGTGATGAAGGCAGCGGTCATACCGGCTATCCTGTACTTCTTGTCTGTCTGGCTTATGGTGGACTTGGAAGCGCGTAAGCTGGGGTTAAAAGGCATACCAAAGGAAAACCTGCCGCGCCTTGGCCTGGTGCTCAGGGAAGGCGGCCACTTGGTACTGCCGATTATCCTTTTGGTATACATGCTCATCGCAGGCTACACTCCTATCTACGCTGCATTCTACAGCATAGTTGCCACTGTTATCGTATCGATGCTGCGCAAGGAAACGCGCCTAGATCTCAAGAAACTGCTCAGGGCTTTGGAGAACGGTGCCCGCGGTGTGCTCAGTGTAGCCATTGCCTGTGCGGTTGTAGGTTTCATAGTCGGCGTGATTTCGTTGACTGGTTTGGGGCTTCGTATGGCCGACGTTATCTTAACATTGTCGTCGAACAATCTGTACTTGACTTTGGTCTTGGCCATGGTGGCCTGCATAGTGTTGGGAATGGGCATGCCAACTTCGGCGGCTTACATTGTGGCGGCTACCGTGACGGTGCCAGCTTTGGATAAGTTTGGGGTTCCAGGCATCACGGCCCACCTCTTCGTTCTTTACTTTGCGGTACTTTCTGCTATCACACCGCCTGTGGCTCTAGCTTCCTACGCCGGCGCGGGCGTAGCAGGCGCCAATCCGACCCAGGTAGGCTGGACGGCTGTTAGATTAGGCCTGGCCGGGTTTATCGTTCCTTTTATCTTCGTGTTTTCACCCAGCCTGCTTTTAGAACACCCCAGCGTTATCTGGACAGTGTGGGCGATTACAACGGCCGTTGTGGGTGTTTACAGTCTGAGTGCTTCACTACAGGGTTTCTTGATTACGCAGACGACTCTTCTCGAAAGGGCGTTGCTATTTGCCAGCGCTTTGCTCCTCATAAAGTCCGGTTTAACTACTGATCTGCCGGGAATCGGGCTTATGCTGTTGGTGTGGTTCATTCAGAGAATCCGTGAGCAGCGTGTGTCGGGGCTAAACACAGCAGGCCATTTATAAGAAGGGGGGAGAGTGTTGCAGGTAGAGGTGCCGTACGGGTCGCAAAAACTGTGTTTTACTGTGCCAGACAAGAACCTGCTAGGCATAATTGTTCCGCAGGAGGTACCTACGATTGACCCCGCGGCTGCGATCCGGGCTGCTCTGGCTCAACCGATTGGTTCGGTGCGCCTGCGGGAAATGGCCCGTCCTGGGCAGAAAGTTGTAATTATTCCCACGGATATTACGCGCAGCCTGCATGAAGAGATCATTCTGCCACTTCTCCTCGATGAACTCAACGCTGCCGGCATTCCGGATGAGGACATCACGTTGGTGGTGGCCACGGGTACCCACCGGCCTAACAGCCGCGAAGAATGCGTGGCCATGTACGGCGAGGAAGTTGTCAACCGCGTGCGCATTGTCAACCACTCTGCCTACGATGAAGCGAGCCTGAAGTACCTGGGCAAGACGCCCTCGCGCGGCATTCCGGTCAAGGTAAACCGCCTGGTGGCGGAGGCCGACCTGAAGATTGCCACCGGCGTCATCGAGCCCCACCTTTTTGCGGGGTACAGCGGGGGAGTAAAGAGCATAGCCGTGGGGGTGGCCGGGGCGGAAACCATTGCCGCCACCCACAACGTGGATATTCTTGACGATCCGCGGACGCGGCTTGGGGTGATCGAGGGCAACGTCTTCCGCCAGTTTTTGGAGGAAGCGACGGCCTTCGTGAAGCTGGATTTCGTAGTCAACGTAGTCCTCAACCCGCGGAAAGAATTCGTGCGGGTAGTGGCCGGGGATCCGGTGGCCGCCCATGCAGAAGGGGTGCGCACGGCGCGCCAGGTATACGAAGTTCCGGTAGACCGGCAGGCGGACATCGTCATCGCTGCACCCGGCTATCCCAAAGACAGGGACCTCTACCAGGCCACCCGGGCCGTCAACACCAGCGTGTACGGTCCGAAGCCCCTGGTGAGAAAAGGCGGCGTGCTCATCATCCCTGCGCCCTGCCAAGATGGAATCGGGCACGAAGGTTATCACGCCTGGATGAAAACGGTGCATTCGGCGGACGAGGCTGCGGAGAAGGCCAGGTCCGAGGGGTTCGCTCCCGGGGAGCATAAAGTGTTTGTCCTGGCGCGCATCCTGCAGCATGCTGAACTAATGATCGTAGGCTCGGCCATTCCCGACCAGACGCTGCGGGAACTCCTGCTTACGCCGATGCGCACCATGGAGGAGGCCCTGGAGAGGGCTTTTGCCAAGCTGGGGCCGGACGCCAGCGTCTGGGTGCTGCCGTACGGCGTAATCACCATCCCGGTGGTGAAGTAGAGTGAGTAGGGCTCTGGGCGGAACGAGTAGTTCCTCGTCATTCGGAGGGAGGGGATGAGGTGAGGGCGATAGTCATCAACGAAAGGGACAATGTGGCCACGGCTCTGGAGGATATACCCGCCGGGGCGCGGGTGAAGGTTCGGGTTGGCGCAGAGGAACGCGAGATCCAAGTTGTAACGGCCATTCAGTTCGGGCATAAGTTTGCGCTGAGGCCAATCCCCAAGGGCGGGGAGGTTATCAAGTACGGCGAGGTCATGGGCAAAGCCACGGCCGACATCAATCCGGGCGAGCACGTCCATGTTCACAACGTTGAAAGCCAGCGGGGGCGGGGCGACCTGCTGGCCAAGGAGGGTGGGAGGTAGGTGGAGATCTTAGGTTACGTTCGCCCCTGGGGCGGCATAGGAATCCGCAATCACGTGCTCATCCTGCCGGTGGTGGTCTGTGCCGCCGAGGTTGCCCAGCGCATCGCGGACGCGGTGCCGGGAACGGTGGCCGTGCCGCACCAGCACGGCTGCGGGCAGATCGGTGCGGACTTCGAGCAGACTAAGCGTACACTGGTAGGATACGGGTCTAACCCGAATGTAGCCGCAACTATCGTAGTCGGCCTGGGTTGCGAGAAGGTGGCTGCCGAGGAGGTAGCGGCGGAGATAGCGGCCTGCGGGCAGAGGGTAGAGCTCGTCATCATCCAGAAGGAAGGCGGATCGCGGCGGGCGGTGGAAAAAGGGGTAGAGATTGCCGGGAAGCTCGTTGCGGAAACGGCACGGATCGCGCCGCAGCCGGTCCCGGTGAAGGCCCTCATCTTGGGCTTGGAGTGCGGCGGTTCAGACGCGACCTCGGGCCTTGCCGCCAACCCCGCGCTCGGCGTGGCCTCAGACCTCTTGGTGGCGGCCGGGGGAACTTCGATCCTTTCCGAAACGCCCGAGATCATGGGTGCGGAGCACCTCTTGGCGCGGCGGGCGGTGAACGACGAGGTGGCGCGCCGCTTATATGAGATCGTAGCCAGGGTGGAAGAAGGCGCCAAGCGCATGGGCGTAGACCTGCGCGGAGCCAATCCCGCGCCCGGCAACATCGCCGGCGGTATTACCACCATCGAGGAAAAGTCGCTGGGGTGTATCTATAAAGCGGGGACGGCCAAAGTCCAGGGCGTGCTGGAATATGCCGAGGCGCCCCGCCGCCCCGGCCTCTGGGTGATGGATACCCCCGGGCACGATGTGGAATCGGTGACGGGCATGGTCGCCGGCGGCGCCCAGATCGTCGTCTTCACCACCGGGCGCGGCACCCCGGCCGGCTGTGCTATTGCCCCGGTGATCAAGGTTACGGGCAACAGCCGTACTTTCCGCAACATGGAGGAAAACATTGACGTCAATGCCGGAACCATCATCGACGGCCAGGAGACGATAGAAGAAGTCGGGCGGCGCATATTCAGCCTGATGTTGGCCGTAGCCCGGGGGGAGCTTACCAAAGCCGAAAAGCTCGGCCATCGGGAGTTTGCCATCACCCGCGTCGGCCCGACCTTTTAAGGGGTGAGAGGCATGGATTTCCCGCTCTTTTACCGGGTGAAACAGAACCTCGAGTGCCCGGTGATAAACGACGTGGAAGGCGCCGTCCGCGCCGCCCTGTCTAGCTTGAGGCTGTCAGAGAGAATCCGGCCCGGGGCGCGGGTGGCCATAACCGCCGGGAGCCGCGGCATCGCTAATATCCCGCTGATTCTCAAGACTGTGGTGCAGGTTATCCGGGAGGCAGGAGGCGAGCCTTTTCTCGTACCGGCCATGGGCAGCCACGGCGGGGCTACGGCCGAGGGACAGCTGGCCATCCTGGCGAGCCTCGGGATTACTGAAGAGAGCGTCGGGGCACCGATCCACTCGTCCATGGAAGTAGTGGAAATCGGGCGGACGGAAAAAGGCGTGCCCGTCTACTTTGACAAGAACGCCTGGTCGGCGGACGCCGTCTTCGTCGTTAACAGGGTAAAGCCGCACACGGGCTTTCGCGCCGCCAACGAGAGCGGCCTAGTCAAGATGATTGCCGTGGGCCTGGGCAAGGAAAAAGGCTGTACGGCCATGCACAAGCACGGGCTGGCGGAGACCATCCCGGCTGCGGCCAGGGTGGCCCTTAAGGCGGCCCCCATCATCGGCGCGCTGGGGATAGTGGAGAACAGCCGGGAGGAGACGGCGGAGATACGGGCGGCACGCCCGGAAGAGATCTTCGAAGTAGATGCCGAGCTCCTCTCCCGGGCCAAGGAGTACCTGCCGCGCCTGCCCTTCGACGACCTGGATCTCCTTATCGTGGATGAGATGGGGAAGAACATCAGCGGCACCGGTATGGACGTAAACGTGATCGGGAGGATGTACAAGCTGGGCGAACCGGAGCCCGAGCGGCCGCGGATTAAGCGCATTGCGGTTCTCGATCTCACCGAGGCCTCCCACGGCAACGCCCTGGGGATGGGGCTGGCGGACATCACCACCAAGCGCTTCTTGAGCAAGGTGGACCTTACGGCTACGTACGCCAATGTGATCGCAGCTGGGGTACTGGAACGCGGGCGGATGCCGGTGAGCGCGGAGAACGACCGCGAGGCCATCCGGATCGCGCTGGCTTCCCTGCCGGGAACCCCGGCCGAAGAGGCCCGGGTGGTCAGGATTAAGAACACGCTGGAACTTGAGGAGTTAGAAGTTTCGGAGGCGCTCCGGCCGGAGGTGGAGGCGAATTCCCGCCTCCAAATCCTGGCCGGGCCCGAGCCACTGCCTTTTGACGATGCAGGTAACCTAATAGGAAGGAGTATACGGTAATTGAAGCCCAAAGTTGTCGTTGTACAAAGAGTGCACCAAGCAGGGTTGGACCTTTTGGCGCAGGAGGCGGAATGGGTACTGGCCCGCGATCCGGCGCCGGAGAAACTCGTGGAGGACGTGAAGGACGCCGATGCCATCCTCGTCCGGACGACCCCCATCACGCGCGAAGTCCTGGAAGCAGCTCCTAGGCTGAAGGTTGTGGGGCGGCACGGCGTCGGCGTCGATAACATCGACGTTGCCGCCGCCACCGAACTCGGCATTCCGGTAGTTTACGCACCCGGCTCCAACACCTTGGCCGTGGCCGAACATGCCGTGATGCTGATGCTGGCCCTGGCCAAGAACGTGTTCAGCGCCGACAGGGCTCTAAGGACCGAACACAACTTTGCCTCCCGCTTCACCATCCCCAGCACCGAACTGGCCGGGAAGACCCTAGGCCTCATCGGCTTCGGCAAAATCGGGCAGGCGGTGGCCAAGCGGTGTGGGTTGGGCTTCGAGATGCGGGTAATTGCGTACGATCCTTATCTGAATGCGGAGGCCGCCAAGGCCTTGGACGTTACACCCGCATCTTCGGTGGATGAGGTTCTGGAGCAGGCCGACGTGGTCAGCCTGCATGCTCCGGCAACCCCAGAGAATTATCACTTGATCGGCCGCGAACAGCTGCAGAAGATGCGCCCGCACGCCCTCCTCATCAACACCGCCCGCGGGCCGCTGGTGGACGAAAAGGCGCTCTACGAGGCCCTCAAAGCCGGCAGAATTGCCGGCGCCGGTCTGGACGTCTTCGATCCCGAGCCGCCGGAACCGTCGAACCCCCTGTTTGAACTTCCGAACGTCATCGTTACCCCGCACATGGCCGCCCACACGGACGAATCGCTGCGGCGCATGGCCACTTGGGCGGCCGAAGGAATCCTTCAGGTGCTGAGAGGCGAGTACCCGACCCGCATCTTTAATCCCGAGGTTTGGGAGAGAAGGCGTAGATAACCGGCGCGAAGGCAACAGGTGCGTTTTCGGATGCCGAGTAGTGTAAGAACCCGGGCCGTCAGCCCGGGTTCTTCGCCTCTTCCTCGTCGGCGCCGGTGACGATGAACGTCCCCTTGCCCTTGGCCACGAGGTTTTCCCGGCAGCGGATTTCTGTTTCCGCCATGATAAGGCGTCGCCCTTGGTACACGGCCTGGGCGGCGGCGACGAGGCTGCATCCCGGATAAACCGGCTGGAGATAGTTCACGGCCAGTTCCACCGTGACCACCTTAAGCTTTAGGGTGCGCAGGGCGAGTCCCATGCTCATGTCGGCCAAGGCGGCCAAAACTCCGCCGTGACACGTGCCGTAGGTGTTCAAGAGCTGTTCGGTCACCGGCAGAAAAACTGTTGCGCTTCCGGCCTGAAGCTCAGCGATTTGGGCGTTGAGGAAACGAAAGAAAGGAGCATGGTCGAATTTTTCGCGGATGTACTCTAACCAACGGCTGTCCACGGAAATCCTCCTTAACGTTCGCCCCACGCGCCGGTTGGGGCGGTTTTCTTATTCTTCTTCTTCGGCCTCGCGCAGGCGCCCTTTAGCTTCTTTGACCGCTTCGTCCCGGGCAATCCCCGGCCGCGGCCGGTAACCGGCGGCTTCCAGGGCCGCCAGGAGCTCTCCCCACCGGGCGGGATCAACGCGCAGGTGGCGCGGCGTAAACTCGCCGCAGAGATAGGGCTTAAAGCGCGAATCGGCGGCAATTTCGGCTGCGAGCTCCCGGGTACGGCAGGCGAGAAGCAAAGGTTGCTCCAGATAAAGGGCTCCGTAGCGGCTACACCAGTCTCTAAGGGAGTAAACAACGTTTGCCGGAAGAGGCGTGCGGGCGTGTTTCTTAAGGAAGGGAAGGAGTAGCTCGGGATCAAAGCCGCGCTTAAAGGCGCGGTAAACGCTTTCTTCGCTGATCTTCAGGACGACTACGCGGTCGTTCTTGACCAGATCGGTGTAAGCCTCAAGCTCCCAACGTATTTGCGGTTTGAGCTCCTGGGGAACCAAGACCTCGTAATTTGGTTGGACCAGAAATTTGCTATCCTGCTTGATATCCGGTAACAGGCTGGGACGAAACCGGTCCCCACCTACGGTCAAACGAATAAGATGTTGGCCGTCAACAAGTGCTTCCTCCACCAAGCCAAAGCTCACGAGCCACTTTACGGCCTGTGGGAATTCTTGTTCCGGCAGGTACCAGGGGTCGGCTGCACACTCTGCCAGGTAGGGGATCAAGGTGGTTAGGTTGAGCCACCCTTTATCCGGCACCATACTGCTGAGGAAAAGCAGTGTCCAGGGTAAAGATCCGTGCAGGTACTGGAGATGGTCGTGGAGGGATTCGAAAAGTTCCTTGGCCTGGCGATTTAAGCTCCTCTGCATCCACCTGTCGGCCGCCGGAGTTATGCCGAGGTACGTGTTGCCTGCTGAATCGGCAAAGGGCTCGATCAACTCATAGGTGTCACAAAAGCTGACCAGAAAGTGTAGACGGGGTGGATAGGGGTGTTCCCGTCCGGTGTCGGCTTCATCCGGCGGATTAAAGTAGGCGAGCAGTTTCTGTTGGTCCCGGCGATAGATGTAACCGGCCTGCGTCAGGCGCACCGGTTCGCGTCTCAGCCAGCCAAGAAAAAGGGCAAGTTCGTTTAAGATTGAAAGAATGTCAAAGCCGGAAGCAGGCTCTAAAGGAAGGGGAGGTTGGTTGGGTACTGCGTGGCGGCGTGCCAGGAGGCGCAAAATAACCCAAAGAACCTCGTCCGGCAGGACATAAAGGCTACGGTAGGAGGGGTCCCGGCTGGTGAAAACCAGGCCACGGCTGACAAGCGAAGCCATAATTCTGCCACCGGTCCGTCCGGTTTTTTTGTTAAGTTCGTTCAGGCGGTTGTGGACACTTTCCGTGGTGGGGAAAAGGTCTTTGCGCCCGAAGGCCGTCACCATCAGGCCCATCTGTTCAACTTCCGGTAGCTCGCGGATGTAGGATTCCAGGTAAGCCGGGTCGGCGAGGCGGGCACAGAGTTGTTCTCGCATTCTGGCCGGCGGCTGGCGCGGGTTAAGGTCCAGCCCGTGAAGCCGTCCTAAGTAGCTTAAGGTCTGGCTGTCGCCGATATGAGCCAGGAACTCCTGATATTTCATGCTTCACTACTCCCCAAACGGTCAGTTAGTTCGGCTGCGTCCAAAATCGTATACCGATAGCCTTGCTCCGTCAGAAAGAGCTGCCGTTTTGCCGCATATTCCTGGTCTTTGGTGTCGCGAGTCACCAAGGTGTAAAAGTAGGCCTGATTGGCGCCCGCTTTCGGGCGCAGGATCCTTCCTAAGCGCTGGGCTTCTTCCTGGCGCGAGCCGAAGGTTCCCGAGACCTGGATGGCCACGTTGGCTTCCGGCAGGTCAATGGAGAAGTTTGCCACCCGAGAGACCACCAGCACTTTCTCTCGCCCTACGCGGAAGGCGGCAAAGAGCGCTTCGCGTTCTTTGGTGGGCGTGCGGCCGGTGATAAGTGGGGCTTTAAGTTCGGCCGCCAGCTCGGCCAGCTGGTCCAGGTACTGGCCAATCACGAGAACCCGGTCTTCGCGGTGGGTTAGTGTCAACATTTAGTAGGCAAGTTCCACCCAAATCCCGAGATTTTTGTTAAGCAACGTACCCGGCTTCTGCTAACAGACGAAGCACGTAGCGTA
>JASKKP010000039.1 GCA_030154105.1 Bacillota bacterium | reverse complement strand
TACGCTACGTGCTTCGTCTGTTAGCAGAAGCCGGGTACGTTGCTTAACAAAAATCTCGGGATTTGGGTGGAACTTGCCTACTAAATGTTGACACTAACCGCAGCGGTTCCCCTTGACTTCCCGTGCCGTGTGTGCTAACATAGGTCTTGCTGAAGGCGCTGCGGGATGGTGTAGCGGTAGCACACATGACTCTGGATCATGTTGCCTAGGTTCGAATCCTAGTCCCGCAGCCAATTTTTTTGTACCTGCACGGCCCCATGGTCTAGTGGTTAGGACACCGCCCTTTCAAGGCGGCGAGAGGGGTTCGAGTCCCCTTGGGGCCACCAACAGTAACAAATCCGTTCCTGGTGCCGAGGCGAGGCCCAGGGACTTTTTTTGCCCCGACAAGAAAAGCTTCTTCGGGGTTCGGAAATTTTCTTGCTGTATGTGGTTAGATGCCCGCCTGCAGCCGGCAAAAAAATGGCCCGGCCGAGCCGGGCGTAGCAATGTATATTGAAGAAGGGGGGTATTGGATAGCTCATTTCTAAGAGTAACAGGTGTTTGTTAAGGAGAGATGACAACAAGTTTGCGTTTTGCTTAAGCATGGTTACCCAACCCCCCTATTGGGGACTTTTACCGCTTGCCGTCTTCGTGGACCACGTAATCATGCACGTCGATGAAGTCTCCCGGAGTGTCAGATCGGGAAGTGGCGGTTCTTTCCCCTCCGGCGACGTCTCTTTGTGCTGATTGGAGGAAGAGCCAGCTGCCTAGGAGGGTAAAGAGCAGGTCATCGAGGGGTAGAAAGGGCATAAGGTCCGGTGCCAGCCAGTAGGCTAGAGTAAGAAGGAGAAACAGCTGTTTTTTGTACTTGGGTACGCGGGGGTCAAAGAGAAGCGCGATTAGACGCCGGAGCAGGCTGAGCCTCATTGCGCACACCTCCTTTGGCCATCCCGTCCTTACACGCTTCCTCCACGCCCTTAGTAGAAGCCGCTTAAAAGATATTTTTCTCCATTATATCAGGTTAAATAGCCCGGGAAAAGCGGACGGCCGGAAGGAGAAGTGATGAGAAGAAAGAATACCTAAAAAGCACAAAGGAAACGGGAGCTGGTGTTAGTGCAGTCGGAAGTTGTAGCTGTGGCCTACCGGGGCGACTTTGAAGAAAGCCGCCACTACGGATCCATTGCGGTGGTGGACGGCGAGGGAAGACTGCTTTACAGCCGTGGCGATCCAGAGCGCCTGACTTTTCTTCGCTCGGCGGCGAAGCCCTTTCAGGCATTGCCCCTTATCGAGACGGGCGCCTACGCCGCCTTCGGCTTCACTTTGGACGAACTTGCGGTGATGTGCGCGTCGCACAGCGGGGAAGATATGCATGTGGAGCGGGTTCTCTCGGTTCTGAAGAAGATCGGCTTGACCGAGGCAAACCTGCAGTGTGGGGTACATGCTCCCTTTCACAAACCCACGGCCCGCCGCCTGCTTGAAATGGGGGAGAAAATAGGGCCTGCCCGCAACGCCTGCTCGGGCAAGCACGCCGCCATGCTCGCCGTCTGCCGGTACCAGGGGTGGGACACTACCGGTTACCTGGAGCTTGCCCACCCGGTGCAGCAGCTTATGCTGAAGACGGTGGCAGAGCTTACCGGTTACCCGGCGGAAGCGATCAGAACCGGGCGCGACACCTGCGGGGTGCCCGTGTTCGCCATGCCGCTCAAGAACATGGCCCTGGGCTATGCCAGGCTGGCGGGCGCCGGCAACCTCTCGGAGAAACGGCAGCAGGCCATTACCCTCATCCAACAAGCCATGGCGCGCTACCCAGAGCTTATCGCGGGCACAGGGCGGTTCACTACAGCCATGCTTAAGGTGGCGGGCGGCGCCCTTGTCGCCAAGGATGGAGCGGAGGCGTCCTTCGGCGTGGGCAGCATACCCGGCGGCATCGGCCTTGCCGTGAAGATTGAAGACGGCTCCGACCGGGCACTGGCACCGGTGGTGGTTCGGGTTTTGGAGGAATTGGGCCTCCTCGATGCCCGCGCGCTGGCGGAACTTTCCCCGTTCAAGGTTCACGAGATCAAGACTTGGGGCGGGGTGAGCGCCGGACGGCTGGAGGCCGTACCCCTCTTTAGGTGAAGGAGATGAACTCGATGGACGCCATGCGCTGGGAGGACGGAGTACTTTTACTGCTCGACCAGACGAAGCTTCCGGAAGAAACCGAATACCTGCGCTGTAGCCGGCCGGAGGAGGTGGCGACGGCCATCCGGCGCCTGGCAGTGCGCGGAGCGCCGGCCATTGGCATTGCGGCGGCCTACGGCTTGGCCTTGGGCGCCCGGGAATTTAAGGGCACGGATAAGGGGGCGTTTTTTCGCCATCTACGTGCCGTGAAAGACCTCCTGGCCGGCACGCGGCCCACGGCGGTGAACCTCTTCTGGGCGCTGGAGCGCGCCTATCGGCGGGCCGAGGAACTGGCCGAGAGGAACATTGCGGACATTCAGGAGGCCGTTCTGGCGGAGGCCAACCGCCTTTTTGAAGAGGATAGAGAGATTTGCCGCCGAATCGGTGCACACGGCGCGGCGCTAGTGCCGCCGGGCGCCCGGATTTTGACCCACTGCAACGCCGGTGCCCTGGCCACGGCCGGCTACGGTACGGCGCTCGGCGTAATTCGGGCGGCACACGCGGCGGGGAGGGTGGCCATGGTCTACGTCGACGAAACGCGGCCTCTCCTTCAAGGTGCGCGCCTTACGGCCTACGAGCTTAAGGCGGACGGCATTCCCGTAACCCTCATCTGCGACAATATGGCCGGCTATGCCATGCAGAAGGGCCTGATAGATTTGGTAATTTTTGGCGCGGACCGCATCGCGCGCAACGGCGATACAGCCAACAAAATCGGCTCTTACAGCTTGGCCGTCCTCGCCCGGGAACACGGGATACCCGTCTACGTGGCTGCGCCGCTTTCCACCATTGACGGAAATTTGGACGACGGCCGAGAAATCCCTATTGAAGAACGGGACCCCGGGGAGGTAACGCACATCACCGGGAAACGCTTTGCGCCCGAGGGGGTGGCCGTGTGGAACCCGGCCTTTGACGTGACGCCCCACCGGTATATAACCGGCATCATCACCGAAGCCGGGGTCCTGCGGCCTCCGTTTGAAGGAGCTTTCCGGCAGGCCCTCGCGGCGAAGGGAGAATGCCGACCTCCGGCGTGCTGAGAGAAGGCCATAAGTTGTAGCAAAAACCCGGGATTTCTCCCGGGTTTTTTCCTTGCTATTTAGGCGCCGGCTCCTTCTTAGATTTGCCCGGTAAGCTTCAGCACCACCTGAGCGATAGCCGCCGAACCGACGAAGGTGCCGATGAAGACGAAGATAGAGACTACCACAATACGCCACCCGAGCTTTTTGAACTCATCCAGGTCCTTTCCGGAGGCGATACCGGCGTAGGCCAGCACCGGGGTGCAGAGGGCGAGGAACTGGACCTTGTTTGCCTGGGCGGCGAACCAGGCGGCGCCAGGAAAACCGGGGATGGTGAGGATGATCCCGATAAGGGAGATGTAGACGATGCTCGGGAGCTTGAGCGGAATAAGCTTGGCTAGGATGAGGCCTGCGATGACGATGCCGAGAAGAACCAACATTCCCGGAATAGCTTCAATGGGGTTCACCTTAAAGCCGATCAAGTTGCCAACCAGGGTGATGCCGGCCACGATAATGAGGATCCGCAACGTGTCGCGCCAGTTAGCCATTTAGTTCCCCTCCCGTCCCGCAGCCAGATCAGCCTGGGCAGCGCGGGTAACGTTATCCTTACGTCCGAACTTGCGGTAGAGCCACTCGGTAAACGGGATGGCCACAAAAATGGAAGCGTAGACGCCGTCCGCCGCAGTTAGGAGGTTGCTGGCGGAAGCGAAAGCTTGAATTTCTTTCGCCATGGCGGGGTACACCGCGGTCAAGGCACCCGAGCTCGCGGCCATCATGCTGGCGCTGCCAACGCCGCAGGCCATGGCCAAGGCATAAGGATGGAAGATCTTTAAGCTGGCGAAAAAGCCGGCCATGATGCCGAAGAAAATGGCGCCAAAGAGGGTCCCGCAGATGTAAATGCCCATCACGCCACGGCCTTCCGGCGATTCCAGCCCGTACATGTCGGCGATGATGGCCAGATTCCCCTCGCGGGCGATAGAATGCACGGCGCCGATGGCCTCACGCCCAAAGCCGAGCAACATGGCGATAGGGAAGGCAAAGACGATGGTGCCGAAGTTGCCGATTTCCTGCAGGATGAGGGCGGGGCCCGCTTTAAGTAAGAGGGGAATAGAGGGCCCAATGGTGGTACCGTACTTGGCGATGAGAAGCATGACGGAAAGGCCAATAAAAGGCGTGGCCAGTTTCATTTCCTCCAGGTTGACTACCTTCAGGAATTTAGGCCCCATAAGAAAACCGATAACCAGGGCGTAGAGCATAGGAAGGAGAATGGCCTTGCCCGGCCCGACCTGGAAGCTCTTGATGCCGATAAACTCCGATACCACCACCATAGCCAGCACTAGGGCGTGAATCTTCCACTCCGAAGGTTTGTGCACGGCTTCTAACCTCCCTTTCCTTAGTTTTCATTCTTTACCGGCCCGGAAGTCGGCCCACATTTTGAGGTAGCTTTCCCGGTTGAGCGGCGCCTGGAAGGAGGCTTTGATGGCGCGGGCCCTGGCTGCGCCGTCCACCAGGAGATCTACCGCAGTCATGGCCAAGGCCTGGGCGGGAAAGATGTAAGCCATGTCCGGGTCGGTCACCGAGAAGTCCTTGCCGTGGGCAAGGCCGCTGAAGCCGCCGATGGTGGGTTGGATCGCAGGAATAAGCTGGGACACATCACCGATGTCGGTTGACCCTGCGAGGTGCGGCCCGGGGAGCACGTTTTCTGCTCCAATGAGATCAGCCATGTTGGCGGCAAAAAGCTCAGATAGCTCCCGGTGCTGGTTGAGCGGCAGGTACCCGGGGATCTCGTCGATGCGGCACTCGGCACCGACGGCGTAAGCACCGGCCTTGAGGGCACGATTAACTTTCCTGTTGGCGTCGAAGACGGCCGGCATGGTACGGCCGCGCACGTAAGTTTCCACGGTGACCTCGGCCGGGACGATATTCACCAGATCGCCGCCTTTGGTTATGATGGGGTGGACGCGGATGGAGTCTTCGTCGCGGAAGGTTTCGCGCTGGGCGTGGATGGCCATGAGCCCCAGCATGGCGGCGTTCAAGGCGTTGATGCCCTCGTGGGGAGCGCCGCCGGCGTGGGCGGCCTTACCCAGGTAGGTGACGATCTTGCCGATAAAACCGTTGCAGGTACCGCCGATGAAAGCTTTGCGTTCGGGCGTCTGCGCTTCGGCGTGGACCATCAGCGCGGCATCTAGGTCCGAGAACGCGCCGGCTTTAATCAGCTCCTGCTTGCCGCCGAAGAACTCGATCTTGCCTTCTTCCATAAGGCGGCGGCGGTAGGCCAGCTCCACGAATTCTTCTGCCGGCACGGCCATGAGCACCACGTCACCATCCAACTCTTTAATCACCCCGGAACGGATGAGACCAATTCCGGCCCCCAACATGGCGGCCAACTGCCCGTGGTGCCCGCAGGCGTGGGCGGCGCCGGTATGGGGATCGGCGTGCGGATGCCCCGGCGAAACTACCGCATCCAGTTCACCCAAGATGGCTACTCGTGCTTTATGTTCCCGGCCGGGCACTACGGCCCGCACGCCGGTGAGGGCGAGGCCGCGCTCCACGGCGAGCCCCAGCTCGGCCAACTTGCTGGCTACGACTTCGGCCGTACGCGTTTCTTTGAAACCAAGTTCGGGATGGGTGAAGATGTCTTCCGCCAGCGCTATGATTTCGTCGCGGGCGGCGGCGATGCTGCCGCAGACCTCCGCTTTTAACTGTTTCAGCTCTGCTTCATTCATCAAAGATCCTCCTCTGTATGTGTACTGCAAACACTAATCTACACACGATAGACAGATTATAGCGCAGGCAAAGACATGTTTTCAACTTTACGGCCGGCGGCAGGTCTACTTGAGACGCGAGTTGTAAAACTAATCGAGCACATACGGCTTCGGGCTTGTCCGCAGGCTGTAGGAGACGAAAAGTTCGTAGACAGCACCCGTGCATCGTCCTCTGAATCCTCGCAGAACCTAAGGCGAAGGAGGGAGATAGCGGTGAGCGGAAGGGGTGTAACGCTACGCCTCTTCTTTAAACCTGAGAGGATGGCGCAGCAAGGTGGCGAATTAAGAGGAAAACAATTGTTGGTGAAGAAGGGAGGAAGAGCATGCTGTGCCGCAACGCTTACCTTTACACGCTCGAGCGGGAGAGCTACGTGGTGGACGTCCGGGAAAAGCTCCTGGCCTACGGTTGGCAGGAGGAGCAGGTGCTGGATTGTGCCCTCGGAACCAACCCTTTGGGAACGCCGCCGGCGGCGCGCGAGGCCTACCGGGCGGCGGCCGGAGAGGATATTTCGCGCTACCCGGACCCCTGGGCGGATGAACTAAAGGAAGACCTGGCCCGCTTCTGGGCGGAGGCGGGAATAACACCGAGCGACATCGTCGTGGGCCCTGGTTCTATGGGTGTGCTGGAGCGCTTAAACAAGATGCTCCTTTTTCCGGGCGCCAAGGTTCTTGGCTACGTGCCGCAGTTTTCCGAGTACGTGAGCGATGCCCGGGCCCAGGGGGCAATATACTACGGCCTGCCGCTTAGCGGTGAAAAGCTCGAATTTGACCTCGACGCCTTTCTACAACGGCTAACGCCTGACGTCGCTTTAGTCTACCTTGACAACCCCAACAACCCTACCGGTCAGCTACTAGACCTCTCTATACTCCGCAGCATCCTGGAGCGCGCCCGAGACTTTTCTGTTCCCGTCATTGTGGACGAGGCCTACGGTGACTTTGTTCCGAGGGAATGCTCCGCCATCTTTCTCAGCACTTCTTTTTCTAACCTCGTCGTGGTTCGCTCTTTCTCCAAGGGATTGGGCCTCGCCGGGCTCAGGGTAGGCTATGCAGTGCTCCGCGGTGAACTGCGTTCCCTCTATAGCCGGGTGGACCTCCCCTTCAGCCTCAGCCGGGCGGCCTGTCGGGCGGCCAGGGCTGCGCTGACCGACTCGGCCTTTCTTGAAAAGTCGCGGGCGCAAGTGGCGGCCGCCAAGGCGGCCCTGTTGGGTGCGCTTACTCGGCTAAAGCCCGCCCAAACCTACCCCACAACGCCTATTCTTGCTCTGACTGCACCAAAGCCGGAGGTGGACCTCCGGGACGCCTTCCTGCGCCAGGGGGTGATCGTGGAGTCGGGGGCGGACTTTCCGGGCCTGACTAAAGCTACGGTGCGCCTTAGGGTTCCAAGGGATTTAGAGAAGCTTCTTCAGCGCCTTAAGGCGGTCGAAACTTCCCTCGCCGCGTCTGGGTAAAGGCCGGTTGGGGCGGGGAAGAATCCTGCGCACGGGGGCGAAGTGGAACCTGGCGCCGGGGAGCGGCTTACCTACGGCCGGACGGGCGCTCATGATGCGGAGAAGGAGTGGGGAGAAAAATGGAACAGGAGCTGGCGACTCAGTTTCTAACCGAAGAGTTTGCGCGGGAGCTTGACCGCACCGACGAACTCGCCCATTTTCGCGACCGCTTCTACGTTATGCCCGGAGTCATCTATATGGACGGGAACTCGCTGGGGCTTCTTTCCCGCGACGCCGAGGAGGCGCTGCTTAACGTCTTGAACGACTGGAAAACGCTCGGCATCGACGGCTGGACGCGGGCGAAGTCCCCCTGGTTTTACTTGGCCGAGGAGTTGGGAAGGGCGGAAGCATCGCTGGTAGGAGCGCAGCCGGATGAGGTGATCGTCACGGCCTCCACTACCCTCAACCTGCACAACCTCCTGGCTGCCTTTTACCGTCCCCAGGGCAGAAGACGAAAAATCCTGGCCGACGAGCTCAACTTTCCGTCCGATAAGTATGCCCTGGAGAGCCACCTGCGCCTCCACGGCCTAGACCCAGAGGAGGATTTGATCCTCGTCCGTTCGCGGGATGGGCGGACCTTAGAGGAAAAAGACATTATCGCCGAGCTTACCGACGAGGTGGCGGTGGCGGTGCTGCCTTCGGTCCTCTACCGCAGCGGGCAGCTTCTAAACCTGTCGCTCCTTACGTACGCGGCTCACGAACGGGGAGTAATCATCGGCTTTGATCTTAGCCATTCGGCAGGGGTGGTGCCGCATAAACTGCACGCGTGGGACGTGGACTTTGCCTTTTGGTGCAACTACAAGTACTTGAATGGCGGGCCCGGTGCCGTGGCCAGCCTGTTCGTCCACCAAAAGCACTTCGACCGCCTGCCGGGTCTGGCCGGGTGGTGGGGCTACCGTAAAGACCGGCAGTTTGATCTGTGCCTTCAGTTTGAGCCGGCGGTTGGGGCGGGGGCCTGGCAGGCAGGGACGCCGCACATTCTGAGCCTGGCACCGCTGGCCGGGTCGCTCAAGATCTTCCAGGAGGCAGGCATGGAGCGCCTCCGGGCCAAGTCCCTGGCCCTTACCTCGTACTTAATGTACCTTATTGATGCCCTGCTCAGCGGGCCGCCCTACAACTACAGCATCGGCACCCCACGCGAGCCGGAACGGCGCGGCGGGCACGTGGCGGTGGAGCATGAAGAAGCGGTACGCATCAACGCCGCCCTGAAACGCCGCGGGGTTATTCCGGACTTTCGCCCGCCGAACATCATCCGCCTGGCTCCGGTGCCCCTTTACGTCAGCTTCCACGATGTTTGGCAGGTGGTCCAGCACCTCAAGGAGATCATTGAGACCAAGGAGTATGAAAAGTTCCCGCGTGAACGGGATACGGTAGCCTAGGTCGAAAGTAAATGCCTAAAGGGCCCTTCACGGATTGGCAGGCAGTCTGCGTTACAAAGGGAGGATGGATGAATGTACAAGCTCAAACGCCGGCCCCTATCCGAACTTACTGCGGAGCTGGCTGCGGCGGCGCAGGGGAAGGTTAAGGCCGATGTGGTGATCCGCGGCGGCCAGGTGGTAAACGTCTTCACCGGTGAAATCTTACCGGCGGACGTTGCCATCCGTGCCGGGCGCGTGGTGCTCGTGGGCAAGGCCGAGCACACCATCGGACCAAAGACGCAGGTGATCGACGCGCGCGGGTACTACCTGGTGCCCGGCCTCTTGGACGGCCACATCCACGTGGAGAGCAGCATGGTGAGCGTTACCCAGTTTGCTCGAGCGGTGCTTCCGAGCGGTACGACGACCATCTTCATGGACCCGCACGAGATTGCCAACGTTTTCGGCCTCTCCGGCATTCGCCTCATGGTGGAGGAAGGGAAGAACCTGCCGCTCAAGGTGTTTGCCACTATGCCTTCGTGCGTACCGGCAGCCCCGGGCTTTGAGGACGCCGGCGCGGCGATCGGCCCCGCCGAGGTGGCCGAGGCCATGACCTGGGAGGGCATCATCGGCCTGGGAGAAATGATGAACTTCCCCGGTGTCCTGGAGGGTGACCCAAACGTCCACGGGGAGCTCAAGGCTACGCTTGAAGCCAACAAGGTGATCACCGGCCACTACTCCATCCCCGAGACGGAGGTAGGGCTGCAGGCCTACGCCGCCGCCGGTATCGCCTCCTGCCACGAATCGACCCGTAAAGAGGATGCTTTGGCGCGCCTCAGACTGGGCATGTACGCCAAGCTGCGCGAAGGTTCGGCCTGGCACGACATCAAGGCTACTATTAGGAGCGTCACCGAGACCGGTATCGATACCCGCCGGGCGGTTCTGGTTACCGACGACACGCACCCGGCTACCCTCCTTCAAGTCGGCCACCTGAACCACGTCGTGCGGCGGGCGATTGAAGAAGGGCTAAATCCCATTCGGGCCATCCAAATGGCCACCTTGAACACTGCCGAGTGCTTCGGCGTGAGCCGGGATCTAGGAAGTATCGCTCCCGGACGATGCGCAGACATTCTGTTCGTACCGGACCTCGCGGAGTTTAGGCCGGAGAAAGTAATGGTGGACGGCGAGATCGTGGCGGAGCAGGGAAGACTTCTCGTCGACCTGCCGGCTTATTCCTACCCCGACTGGGCCATGCGCTCCGTCCATTTGAAAGAAGCGCTTACTCCCCAGTCCTTCCGGATACCCTCCCCCGTAGTTCGAGGCCGTGTGCGCGTGCGGGCCATACAGGTTATCGAGGCCAAGGTGGGAACGCTAAGTAGAGAGGCCGTGGTTTCGGCACAGGACGGCGAGCTTTTGGCCGCGCCCGAGGCTGATGTGGCCAAGGTGGCCTGCATTGAGCGGCACGGCGGTCCGGGGAACATGGGCCTTGGTTTCGTTACGGGGTTTGGGCTAACAGGTGGCGCCGTAGCCTCCACGGTGGCCCATGACAGCCATAACCTCCTTATCGTTGGTACCAACGATCGGGATATGGCCCTGGCCGGCAACACCTTGGCGGAATGCGGCGGAGGCATGGTGGCCGTGCGGGACGGCAAAGTACTGGCCCTCCTTAAGCTGCCTATTGCTGGGCTTATGTCACCCGAACCAGTGGAAGAAGTGGACGCCGCGGTGCGTGCCTTGGAGAAGGCATGGCAAACGCTCGGCTGTCACTTCGTGTCGCCTTTTATGACTATGGCCCTCCTGTCACTTCCGGTCTTGCCGGAGCTCAGGATCACCAACCGTGGCCTGGTAGATACGGTGAGATTTGCCTTCGTCGACGTTGTTCTAGGCGCCGAGGCTTAAAAAGCCAGCCCCGGGCGAACGGCGGTAGAACCCTTTAGAGGAGCAGCGTTCCCTCCCCTGCCGGACTCCACGCCCCCGGCTTTGCTCTCTGCTCTTCGGCTGCGAGTAGCACATTTCAGGCCGCCGGCATATTGTGGGGTAAGGGTGGCGGGAGCCCGCCCAAAAACAAAAGGGGGATGGAACATGGCTGAGGCGAATTTCATCGGCGGCTGGTGGTGGATACTCATCATCATTATTATCATTTTCTTCTTCTTCTGCTGCTGCTTTTTTGGACCTTTCGGCGGGAGAAGCTGACGAGTAAGTAAAGCCCTGGCTTAAGCCAGGGCTTTCAAGCTTTCCTCCCGTTAACCCACCTCACTTCTTGGGGCTTTCGTCGCTACCGAGCAGCCTCTGCACGAAACTTTGTATCTCAGGAGGCGGGGTGCCTGCGCCGCTTTGCTCCACAACCTGGGTAATCAACGTACCCAGGGATTTCTTCGTGGCCGGATCCAAAGCGGCGGTAAGGTTCTGGGCCATAGCCATAAGGGCTTGCGGACTTGGCGCCTCGTCGCTGATAAGGCCGGCATCTTGCGCCAGTTCATAAAGTTTATCCTTGTTGCTTACAGTAACTCCGGCTTGTACGAGTAACTCGGCCGGGTTGACACCTGCTTCGGCCAACTTGGCCTGCAGCTCACGCGAAAGCTCTTCGATTTTCTCGCCCACGCTTTTCCCCCCTTAAAAGTTTCTACCCCTAAAATACTATTCACCGCTGATTTCTGGCGTGCCGGTTTCACCACTTACGGCCCGATAGAATAGTATGGAAAGCGAAGGGCGGTAAGCACCAGGCGCCAGGGAGGTATGAAAAGGTGAGCGAAGAGCGCGACTTTATGGGTCTTGGGTCCGAACTCATGCGGGGAGCCCCCTTATTACCGGCCAACAGCTTGGAGGAAGAAAGGCAAGAGGTGACTGCTCCATCCGGCCCTGACGCTAAAGGACAACCAGATGGCGACGGCCCCAGTGCCGGCTCTCGTGAGAACAACCTGGCCGGCCAAGGCAAGGCCATTATCCGCCAGGCAATAGTAAGCGGAAGAGCTGAGGCTGCGCTGAGCACCGTGGCCACCGCGGCAGAAAAGACCAGGGAAGGCGTAGACGTTCTCCTTCAAATCTTGAGCTTGGCTAAAACCAGGTTGGAAGGTACCGCGCCGAGCGGGGAAGGGATGCCCAACCCGCTTTTGGCTTCCCAGGCGGAAATGGTTTGGAAGCTCATCAAGGTGCCGGAGTTCCAACACCTGGCGGCCAGCATGCTGGCGCGCCTTTTGGCCAACTAGAAGGTTGTACGGCTTGCCGTCGGCCGCTAAGGCTCGGTATCTCTTCTCCTGCCTGCGGGCCGAACGCGGACCCGCGGCGCAGCCGGTGGCAGCCTGAATCTTAGCCGCATAACATGTAGGGGGCCGGGAAAAGGTTCGGGAAAAGGAGGGTCAGCTGTGGCACAAGAAGTATGGTTTTGGTGGATCTTTCTCTTCCTCCTGATTATCATCTTCCTGCCGTTTATCTTTTTCTTCTTCATCCCGCTGGACATCAAGACGTAAAGAGCCCTGGCCCGCGCCAGGGCCCTACTGACTTTTCACCACGAGGTTTAAAAACGCCTTTTCTTTTCATGAAAGGCGGTAACGGCACGATCCGGCGACAGCTCGAGAACCGGGGCGTGTCAACTCACATAAAAACCTAACCGAATAAGAGTAGCTCACTCACGTAAAAACCTAACTAAGTGAGGCCTGGCGAATTGATCACCGCCGCCG
>JASKKP010000038.1 GCA_030154105.1 Bacillota bacterium | reverse complement strand
GGCCCGGCGGCGGTGATCAATTCGCCAGGCCTCACTTAGTTAGGTTTTTACGTGAGTGAGCTACTCTTATTCGGTTAGGTTTTTATGTGAGTTGACACGTAGAAAAGCCCGGGCAAACCCGGGCAGGTACTAACGCGGTTTAAACGTTTCACAAATGGTGTCCTTACTGGTCCGGCTCGTGCGGCCGCCGTTTTGTACGTTTACTTCGATGGCGTCGGCCCGGCAGACGTCATTATGCCAATAGGCGCAGTTGGATACCGTGCACTTGACATTTTGCACCGTCACCCTTTTCACCTCCCGGGTGGTGTTTTTCACAGTTTTCCACCCAAGAGGAAAAATATACAGGGGGTAGTCCCGTGCGACCGGAGCTGGCCCTCCTTCTAGGCGTTACGGCTGTCTCGTTTGCCGCGCCCCTCATTAAGCTTTCGCACGCGCCGCCGGTGGCCATTGCCTTCTACCGCCTGGCCTTCGCCGCCGCGGCCACTTTCCTTCTTGCGCGCGGCCGGCCCGGCCGCCTGCCGGACCGGCGGTCAGGAAAACTTACCGCCCTGGCTGGGCTTTTTCTCGGGCTGCACTTTGCCGTATGGATCGCGTCGCTCAGCTATACCAGCGTGGTGAGTTCCGTGGTCCTCGTCACCTTACAGCCGGTCATCACTGCGCTGGCTTCACGGGTTCTTTTTCGCGAGCACCTGGGCCGGCGGGCGCTCCTGGGTATTACCATAGCGCTGGCCGGGGGCGTCGCCCTGGCGGGCGGCGATTTAAAAGGCGGCGCGGCCGGCCTTTACGGCGATGTCCTGGCCTTCTTGGGCGCCGTTTTCGTTGCGGCCTATTTCCTAGTAGGCCGGGTTATGAGGCGTGCCGTGGCCACCCTCACCTACACCTTTTGGGTGTACAGCACGGCGGCAGGCGTACTCTTCCTCTTAGCCCTAGCTACGCGGACGCCGTTTGGTCCCTACGGTGCGGCGGAGTGGCTCATCTTTGCCGCTCTGGCTTTGGTGTGCACGCTCTTGGGCCACTCGGTCTTCAACTGGGCACTGGCCTACCTTCCGGCCACTTCGGTTACCGTAGCCATTCTAGGTGAGCCTATCGGGGCCAGCCTTCTGGCGTTTCTTCTCTTCCACGAAGCACCGAGTCTTGGGCAGCTCCTGGCCGGGGCTGTTCTCCTCAGCGGCATCGCTATCTATCTGTCCGCACCAGCGCCCGCCGCGACACCTCCTCCGCAGGGTGTAAACCTCTTCAACTCAAAAGCCTCATGACCGGACCTCACAGGGGCCCCGCGTTAAGCAGAGCTTCTGCTGTGACTGCCAGCCGGGCCGCTTCTTCACCGCGTTTTTGGGCGGTCCGCGCTGTTTCTTCGGCGGCCCTGCTGTGCTGGGCCGCCGCCTCTTCTACTCGTTTCAGCGGGGCAGCGAGCTCCGGCAGGGCAGCCCGAATGGTTTCGGCTTCCTTTGCCAACTGGCCGATCACGATACCCGCTTCGTGCATACCCGTAACGCCGCATTAACCGGGGTTAAAGAATGGGTTAAGGATCCTGCATCGCGCGAGCGCTGGGCCAGGCTTTTTTACGGAAGCTTAACGCTGCTCGCTCGCGGCGCCTGGTATAATGGGGCTAGCAACCAGTGGGGAGGAGTGGGCCGTGGCGGCGAAACAAAAGACGGTGGCGCTTCGGGGCTTTCTCTGGACTTTTCTGGCCTTTGTTCCTTTAATCCTGTTCTGGTCCCTGCCGCCGGCGCTCGGGTGGGTGCGGCTGGCGCTGGCCCTAGGGGCGGCGCTCGTACTCGTCGCCCTGCAGCGGGCACTCCTGGGCGAAGTGCGCTGGCTGGACGGGCTGACCGCTATCTTTATGTTTTTGTACTTGGTGACGGATTACATACTAGGCATTCCCTTATTTGCCCAACACGAGGACCTGTTGCTCTATGCTGCGCTGGCAACCCTGGTATGGCTCTCCCTCGCGCGGCGCTACCCCTTTACCCTACAGTACGCCAAGGTGGACTGGCCCCCTTCTTATTGGAACAACCCGGTTTTTTACCGCACCAACGCCATCATCACAGTTTTCTGGGGGGTCATCTTTACCCTGGACTTTCTCCTGGTCTTGCTGGGGCGGCCGGGGGTGCTCCGGCTCCTTCCCTACGCGTTGTTGGGGGCGGGCGTGCTCTTTTCGAGCCTGTTCCCGCTCTGGTATCCGCGCCGTGCCATCGCGGCCACCCTGCCGCGCGAACCCTGGCCGGCGCCGCGCTGGCCGCTGGCGGCGAACAAAGGGGGCGGGGAATACGACGTTATTTTCGTCGGTGCGGGCATCGGCGCCCTCACCGCCGCCGCTCTCCTGGCGCAGGCCGGGGCGCGCGTGCTGGTGCTGGAACAACACGCCCAGGCCGGGGGTTACTGCACCTCCTTCCGGCGGAGGGGCTTCACCTTCGACGCCGGGGTACACGACGTAAGCGGCCTGGGGCCGCGCGGGCCGGTGCGCCTGCTGCTTGCGCGCTTGGGTCTGGCCGAGCGCGTGCAGTTTCTTCCCGTGGAGCACGAGTATTTCCTGGACGGCTTGCATCTAAGGCTGCAACCGGGGCGTGCGCAGCTCGAGGCGGCGTTGGGAGCGGCGTTTCCAGAGGAGCGCCCGGCCGTCCAAGGCTTTCTCCGGGAGATGGAGAGCCTGTACCAGGATATTTACGTCACGGTGGCAGAGACGGGCGGCGTGCCGCGCCCGCCGCGTACGGTGGAGGAGGTACTTGCCTACCCGCGCCGGCACCCGGTGCACATGCGCTGGCTGGATAAGCCGTACCTACCCACCCTGGACGAATTCTTTGCGAGCCCGGCCCTCAAGAACTTTCTGCGCGCCATCACGGCCTATGTGACTGACCGGCCGGATGAACTAACGGTGGACCAAGTGGCTCCGCTCTTCGGCTACTACTTCGAAGGCGGCGGGTACCCGGCCGGCGGATCAGGGGGGTTGGCCGCGGCCCTGGTGGAGGCGCTAACGGAAGCAAGGGGCGAGCTCAAGCTGCGCGAACGGGTGGAGCGGATACTGGTGGCGAAGGGCCGGGTGTACGGCGTGCTCACAGCGGGCGGCCGGGTGTTTACGGCCCCGGTGGTGGTGGCCGGCGGCGATGCCCGGCGCACGCTCCTTGAACTGGTAGGGGAGGAGCACCTGCCGCCGGAAGAGGCGCGCCGGGCGGCCGGCCTCAAGCCCTCCACTTCCGCCTTCATGGTGTTCTGCGGCCTCGACTTTGTGCCGGACCTGGCGCCTGTTACCTTTTTTCAGCGGGCAGGGCGTGGCCTCGGCCTCTTTCTTCCTTCGCGCGTCGACCCAACCCTCGCCCCCGACGGGCAGGCAGCCCTCACCCTGATCGAACTCGTACCCCAGGCGGAAGCTGCTGCCTGGCTGGAGCGCGGCCCTGATTACCAGGAGAAAAAAGAAACGCACGCCCAGGCCCTGTTGGCCCTGGCGGAGGAGCTCATACCAGGGCTGCGCGCGCACATCGTCCACCGAGAGGCGGCCACCCCGGCCACCTTTGCCCGCTACACGGGGGCAACCGGCGGCGCCATCTACGGCCTCACCTGCCCTGGTTCGGCCGGGGAGCGCCTGCCGCGCCAGACACCTATTCGCAACCTTTACCTTACCGGTTCGTCTACCTTCCCCGGTCCCGGCATCGAGGCGGTCGTCATCTCCGGCGTGCTCACCGCCGAACACATCCTGAGCGGGCGCGGCGCTTAAGCCTCCACTTTTGCTCCAGGCCCATTGCGTCTAAGGGTGCCGCAGCGCCTTATCGCGGTAGTCGGCGAAAAAATGCGCGGTAAGGTCTAGGTCATTCTGCACCGCCATCCACGGCGAAAGAGTTTCTGCTCTGGCAGGCAGGCTACCCAGGCCTTCGCGGCGGGCCCCGCCCGCGCATGCCCTGCTTCGACAGGAACAAAAATTAGCCAAATAGTAATCTTTTCTTAAACCAGCAATTGGTCAGGTATGCTAGAATGAGAATCAGGGTAGCAAAAGGTGGGGCGAAAGTGTTAAGGGCAATTGCGGCTCTTCTGGGCCGCGGGCGCGGACGTTCTTTTCTGTGGAATCCGGCGCGACTTGAACACTTTTACCGCTTAGCGCGCGAGAACCGGCGGGAAATCCAACTTGGGCTCATCTATCTGGATCTGGTCCGTTTCTCCCAGGTCGAGCAGGTTTGCGGGCGCGCAACATGTCAAAAGGTGCTCCGGCGGCTGGAGGAGCTCCTGCGCGAGCGGGCACCAGACATCTATACGGCGCTGAAAGAGGCCTTTCACCTGGCCAAGGCAGGACCCGACCCGGAGAAGATTCGGCACCTGGCGGAGTTCAAGGACATCATTGCCCGCGGGGCCATCTCAACCCTCTATCAACCGGTGGTGGACCTTAAGACCGGCGCTGTGTTCGGCTACGAGGCTCTTACCTGCGGCCCGGTGGACAGCTATTTTGCTACCCCGTTACGCCTGTTTTCTTTCGCTGAAGAAGAGGGACTTACTTACTCTTTAGAGAAGCTCGCCCGCGAGCGGGCAATTCGCAACTTGGGCGCACTTCCGCCTGGTGTCAAGCTCTTTCTCAATATCAACCCTCGAATCATGAGCGATCCGGACTTTTTGCCCGGCCAGACCCTGGAACTCATTGCAGATCAGGGCCTTACCCTGCGCAGCGTGGTCTTCGAACTCACCGAGCGCACCGCCATTCGCGACTTTGCCGCTTTCCGCAAGGCCCTCCAGCACTACCGCAATCAGGGCTTCCTAGTAGCCATCGATGATACTGGCGCCGGATACTCGAGCCTCCAGGCCATCGCCGAGCTCGCCCCGGACTACATCAAGATCGACCGTTCTCTGATTCACGGCCTGGAGGGCAACCCGGTAAAGCGCGCCCTCGTGGAAACGTTTGTTACCTTGGCCGGCAAGATCAACAGTCGCCTTATTGCCGAAGGGGTAGAAACAGCCGCGGAGCTTACCGCACTAGCCGAGTTGGGCGTCGAGTATGCCCAAGGCTTCTTCCTGGCCTGCCCGGGTTTTCCGCCTCCGGCCCTCTCCCAGGAGGCAGTGGAGTCCCTGCGTTCGCTGCGGCGCGGCACGCTTACACCCAAAGGGGAACCCCGCGTTGGAGACTGCAAAGAAACCTGCCGGACTGTCTCGCCGGAAACGCTCACGCGTGAAGTAGCCGCTTACTTCGAAGACACCCCATCCGCCCGCGCGGTGGTGGTGATCAGGGACGGCCAGCCACAGGGCCTCGTGATGCGCGACAAGCTTTTTCACCAGCTGAGCCGCCAGTACGGGTATTCGCTCTTCATGTCCCGCTCGGTGGTGCACGTGATGGATGCCCAGCCCCTCATCGTGGAGGAGGACATGCCTTTACACCAGGTTTCCCGCCTGGCCATGGCGCGCGATGCGGATAAACTCTACGACCATATCCTGGTCACCCGGCGGGGGGCCTTCGTTGGCGTCCTGTCCGTGCAGCAGCTCCTCACCGTTCTCGCGCGTACCCAGGTAGAAGCGGCCCGCTTTGCAAACCCCCTCACCGCCCTCCCCGGCAATGTGCGTACCGAGCAGGAACTCACGAGCCGCTTGGAGGACGGGCTTCCCATGGCCGTTATCTACGCCGACCTGGATTGTTTTAAGGCCTTCAATGACCGGTACGGCTTTCAGCGCGGCGACCAGGCGATTAAACTTCTGGCCGAGATTCTTACAAGCACAGTAAGCCGCCTGGGCGGCCCCGACGAATTCGTCGGCCACATCGGGGGAGACGATTTCGTCGTCATCACCAGCCCCGAGCGGGCGGAAGACGTCGCCCAGGCAGTGATCGCCACCTTCGATGCCGAAGTAGGCCAGCTTTATGACATAGAGGACAGGCAGCGCGGGTATATTACCACCTGCGACCGGCGCGGCCGGGTGGTACGCATGCCGCTCCTCAGCGTCTCGTTGGCCGTGATCGACACGGGCCAGCGCCGATTCACCAGCGTGCTGGAACTGGCAGAGGCGGCGGCCGAACTTAAGGCTTATGCCAAAGGGATGAAAGGGAGCGTGTTTCTGCGCGAACGGCGCCGCACGCCGTCTGCGCTCGGTGAGGTGGCCTGCTCGGCGGAAAATTCTTTCCCCCAACCCATGGAAAAAGAAGGAAATAGGAGCAGCGATGCGGAATCTGTAAATTAAGTGGTAGCAGCCCCGGCCCCATGGCGTTGCTCCCAGTTTTGGTCTTAAGAAGGTGAACCCCTTTGGCTTCCGAAAGACATGTCGGCGGCCTTTGGGCCGCCCTCTTTATCATCCTACTCCTTCCCCTCCTTTTTCTACGCCAAGGCGGCGAGAGCCTTTCGCTCCGCGCCCCGGCCCTTGGCCTACCGGCCTCGCTCCCCCGGGCGGGCGTTATCTGGGAGTACCAGGCCGGGCCGGAGGAAGTTCCTCTTTGGCTGGGCGGCCCGCTTCTCAGCTCGCAGGCAGTGCTAAGGGAGAGTGCGGGCGCGCTAGTGGCCATATCGGTTGAGGGTAGCGTGCTTTGGCGCGAGGAGGCCGGCAAGGGCCCGGCGGCGGTGACTAGCGGCCGCGAGGTGCTCTTCGCTGGGCCGGGGGGAGACGTGGTGAAAAGGGGCAGAGATCGTGCCTCCTGGACCGCCCACAGCAACTGGCCGCCCCAGCTCTTGAGCCTGGCGCCGGACGGGCGGGCGGCGGTAGTGGAGGGCCCGGTGGCCGAAGAATCTGCCAACCTAATGGAAAGGATACGCTTTTACGCACCCGATGGAAGCATATTGGGCGAACACGTGCTGGGCAATGCCTCGGCGCTTAAAATCGAAGCGGCCGGCGAAGGTTGGTTTCTCAGCACCATCGGGCTCGGCAGCACGCCTCGCAGCGCACGACTTTTTGTTCTGACGCGCGACGGGCAGAGCGCCCGCGCGCTCTGGGAGCAGGAAGAGGTTATACAAGCCGTGGCCTACCACCCGACGGGAACGGCGGCGGCAAGCGGCCGCCGGCTGAAGTTTTTCCCCCAGGCGGGCACTGGTTGGGAGGTAGAGCTTGCCAACCCGGTTTCCCACCTGGCCTTTACCGCCGACGGCCAACTGCTTGCCGTGGAGGCGGGAAGTTCCGGCGCCGCGCCGGCCCGGCTCACGCTCTTTACCTCCCAAGGGAAAAGACCCTGGCAGCGGCGCCTGAACGGCCCTTGTCGCGGGCTCTTTAGCCGCGGCGATGCCGTGCTCGTGGCCGACGAGCGTGCGGTCTACGGGCTTGATTCCGCCGGCCGGCTTACGTGGGTATACGAATCCCCCGACCCGGTTGCCGGTTTTGCTCCTTTGGCCGGCCGAGAAGAGGTGGTTGTCCTGACCCAGGGCAATCGCCTGATCCTTGTCGCACCGCCCCGGCTTACGCCTGGCCGTGGATAAGGGCCGGGAGACAGCCGGTACACACCCAGAGGCTTTCTCCCCGCCAGCGCACGGGAAGGAGCGGGCGGTCGGCTTCGCCGACCTTGCAGCGGAAGCAGGTTAGCGCCGGCGCTTCCTGCCGCTCGTGGGCCAGAGCGGCCGCGGCATTAAAGGCCGGTGCTTCCCGCTCTTCGATGGTGAGCGCCCCCTGCGGGCAGATGGGCAGGCAAAAACCGGCGCCATCGCAAAGCTCTTCGCGTATAAGGTGCGCCTTACCGTTTACGATTTGGATCGCCCCTTCCGCGCACGGGGTCACGCAGAGCCCGCAGCCGTTGCACTTCTCTTCATCGATACGGACGATCTTGCGCTTCATGGGTCGTGCCTCCTTTCTCGACTATTCTACTCCAGTTTGGCCAAGCGGGCAAGGTTGTCTATGCGCGGAAGCGGGGAAGGAGTTTGGCTCCCGGAAGAAGAAAGACACAAAGTCCCTGCCGGCCTTTTTCCTTAGGCGCAGGCCGGAAGAAGGCCGAAAGAAGCGCGGTTTAGAAAAGATAAGGAGGAGGTTTTGGGCATGCGTTTGGTGCGGTTTTTTGCGGAGGGGAAGGCGAGTTACGGCGTCCTGGCCGGCGAGAAAGTGCGGCCACTTGCGGGCGATCCCTTTCAAGAGGGGGTCAGGGTGGACGACCGGGAAATTCCCCTAGCCGAGGTACGGCTCCTTGCCCCCTGCCTGCCGAGTAAGATTGTGGCGGTAGGTCTGAATTACGCCGACCACGCGGCGGAGGTCGGCCAGCCGCTGCCGGAAGAACCAGTTATTTTTATCAAGCCCTCCACCGCCGTGGTCGGGCCGGGAGAGCCGGTGCTCTACCCACCGGGGGTAGCCCGGGTGGATTATGAGGCTGAGCTGGCAGTGGTGATCCGCGACACCACCCGAAACGTATCACCTGAAGAGGCACCCGCGCACATTCTGGGTTACACCTGTTTTAACGACGTCACCGCACGCGACCTACAGGCAAAGGACGGCCAGTGGACCCGCTCTAAGTCCTTTGATACCTTCGCCCCCCTTGGCCCGTGGATCGAGACCGATCTCGACCCGAACGATCTTTCCATTACCCTGGCCGTAAACGGGGTGCTGAAACAAAGCTCCACCACCCGCAATATGATCTTTAAGGTTCCTTACCTGGTCAGCTTCATCTCCCAAATTATGACTCTCCTTCCCGGCGATGTGGTCGCTACCGGGACTCCGCCGGGGATTGGTCCGGTCAGGCCAGGAGACGTTATGGAAGTTACGGTGGCCGGCATCGGCACGCTGACCAACCCCGTACGTTAGAGACTTCGCCCGCCCTGTGCTTAAGGCTTTTGGCAGCAGGAATTCCCGGGCCGAAGGGGAAATACTATAGGCGGCAAAAGCTCTAGCCAAAGGAGAATCCCCATGCCCACGCCGCGTCAGACCCAGGCCCTCCGGGCTATTCCTGCCGTCGACTCCCTGCTCGCAACCCCTACCGTAACTTCCCTCCTCAAAGAGTATCCCCGCACCCTGGTGGTAGAAGCTGTTCGGGCAGTTACGGCTGCAGCGCGCCGGAGTATTCTGGCCGCCGGACCGGAAGACGACCTGCCCGACCTGAGCCCGGCGGCGCTGGCGGCCGAGGTGGTGGAGCGCGTCCGCGAAGCCGCGCGTCCGCACCTGGTGCCGGTGATCAACGCCACCGGAGTGGTGCTGCATACCAACCTCGGGCGGGCCCCTTTAGCGCCGGCGGCGTGCGCCGCAATAACCGAGGTGGCGCGCGGCTACTCCAACCTGGAGTACGACCTCGAGGCCGGGGAGCGCGGCTCACGCCAAAGCCATGCGGAGGCCCTTCTTAAGGAGCTAACCGGCGCGGAGGCGGCGCTGGTAGTGAACAACAACGCCGCGGCCGTACTCCTCGTTCTGGCCGCGCTGGCTGCCGGCCGCGAGGTGGTGGTGGCCCGTGGCCAGCTGGTGGAGATCGGCGGTTCTTTTCGCATTCCTGAAGTGATGGAGGCCAGCGGGTGCCGCCTGCGCGAAGTCGGCACCACGAACAAGGTGTACCTACGCGATTACGAAGCCGCCATTGGGCCGGAGACGGCGCTCCTGCTCAAAGTTCATACCAGCAATTACCGCATCCTCGGCTTTACCAGCACGGTGAGCGGGGCGGAGCTCGCCGCCCTGGGCGCGCGCTACAACCTCCCTACGTTGGAAGACCTGGGGAGCGGGGTACTCGTAGACCTGAGCTGGCTTGGCCTGGAGAGGGAGCCGACCGTACCGGAAAGCGTTGCCTCCGGCATAGACATCGTCACATTCAGCGGCGACAAGCTCCTGGGCGGGCCGCAGGCCGGGATTATCGTGGGGAAAAAACGCTATCTGGACATAATCAAGCGCCATCCCCTGGCCCGCGCCCTGCGCGTAGGGAAGCTCACCCTGGCGGCGCTGGAGGCCACCCTACGCCTCTACAGGGAACCCAAGCGGGCCTGGGAGGAGATCCCTGTCCTCCGCGCCCTGAGCCTGGGCGAGGCCGAACTCAAGGTACGAGCCGAACGCCTGGCGCATAAGATAAATGAACTCGGCCTGGGGCTTACGGCTGAGGTGCGGCCGGGCACCTCAGAAGTGGGCGGAGGAGCTCTGCCCCTGAGCAGCCTGCCTACACACCTGGTGGCAGTGACCAGCAGCCGGTATTCTGCCGCCGAACTGGCGGCCGCCCTGCGAAGGCAGGACCCACCTGTGGTGGGGCGTATCGCGGACGAACGACTGCTCCTCGACCTCCGGACCGTCTTCCCCGAAGACGAGCCGGCCCTGGTGGCTGCGCTGGCGGCGGTAGGGGGCGGTCTGGCCGGGGGGGGAGTGAGATGCCGGCGCGCGTATATATCACCGAGGCGCTCGTCCTCGGCCCGGCATCATTTCAGATCTTTCGGATTCTCGCTGCGCGGCTGAGCCCCTGGCTGGCCGCCCCGTTGGTGTTTGCCCTAACCCTTCTTATGGGGGAGCTGCTCCTTACCCTTATTTGGCGCGAGCGCGCGGCTCCCTTTCTTGAAGATGCCCTCTACGACACTTTCATGTTTGTCCTTCTCGGCCTCTCGGCTGCCTTTACTTACCGGGTGGCGCAGCTTTACCTTGAGTTTGCTCCCAACCTCGGCTTTATTGCCGTCCTCGTCTTTCTCCTTTTCCTAAGCCAGGGTCCGGAAGAGAAGCGCCCGCTCTTTCGTACCGGCCGGTATCGCAGACACTAGTCTGGAGGGATACGCTTCTTGAAGCACGTCATTATCGGCACGGCCGGACATGTAGACCACGGCAAGACTACGCTCATTCGGGCCCTCACCGGCCACAACACCGACCGGCTGAAAGAAGAACAGGAACGGGGCATTTCTATCGAACTCGGCTTTGCCCCCTTCGACCTCCCCAGCGGGCGCCGCGCCGGGGTGGTGGACGTACCCGGCCATGAGCGTTTTATCCGGCACATGCTGGCCGGTGTGGGCGGCTTTGACTTGGTACTCCTCGTGGTGGCGGCGGACGAAGGGGTAATGCCGCAAACGCGCGAACACCTGGACATTCTCCAGCTTGTGGGAGTAAAGAGCGGGATAATCGTACTCACCAAAGTCGATCTGGTGGATGCCGAGTGGCTGGAGCTGGTGAAGGACGAGGTGAGGGCGGCGGTCCAGGGGACCTTCCTGGCAGAGGCGCCTATGTACGCCGTCTCCGCCGTTACCGGTCAGGGTATTCCCGAACTCCTTGCGGCCATCGACCGGGCGACAGACGCCGTGGTCGAGCGCGAGCACACAGGGCCCTTTCGCCTCCCCGTAGACCGGGTTTTCACCATCGCCGGTTTTGGAACGGTGGTGACCGGCACCCTACTTTCCGGGACGGTAAAAACCGGGGACCGCGCCGAGGTATTTCCGGCACGGCTTACGACGCGCATCCGCCAGGTGGAAGTACACGGGGAGAAAGTGGAGCAAGCCTTTGCCGGGCAGCGCGTGGCCCTCAACCTGGCCGGGCTCAGCGTGGAGGAGGTGGAGCGCGGCGCTGTGGTGGCCACGCCTGGATCCCTGACCCCGTCGCTTCAGGTAGATGCGCGGCTTCTCCTTTTGGCGCGCGCCCCACGGCCTTTGAAACACCGGGAGCGGATTCGGCTCCACACGGGAACGGCGGAAGTGCTGGGACGGGTGCACCTCTTGGCGACCGAAGAGCTTGCCCCGGGGGAGTCGACGTTTGTCCAGTTTCGGTTGGAAGAGCCGGTGGCCGTGTGCCGGGGCGACCGCTTTGTCATTCGCACTTATTCACCGGCTACCACGGTGGGCGGAGGATGCATCCTGGAACCGGTGGCCCCGCGTCGGCGCCGCTTTGACGACGCCGTGCTGGTCGAGCTGGAGCGAAAAGAGAAAGGAGACCCGGTCGACCTCGTCGGCCACGCCCTGGAACGGGCGGGCGTAAGGCCTGTCGTCTCTGAAGAGCTCTCCCGGGCCACCGGCCTCGGGCGGGAAGAGGTAGAAGCGGCACTTAAAGAACTCGTGGGCGCCGAGCGGGCGGTAAGCCTTGCCCTTGAAGGAAGCACCTACTACCTTGATCGAGGTAACCTGGCGCGGGCTGTGGACGAAGCGGCGTCCCTCCTCGCCCGCTTTCATGAAGAACATCCCCTGCGCCGGGGGCTCCCTTTGGAGGAGATCCGCGCCCGCGTTTTCCCAGAACTTTCGGCTCGTTTCCTGGCCGAGGTGCTACGCCTGCCGCTCGCGGCGGAGCTGAAAGTAGAAGAGGAACACATCCGCCTGGCCGGGCACAGCGTAAGCTTTACGCCCGCGCAGGCGGCCTGGGCAGAGGCGCTTAAAGAAGCCCTGGAGGAGGCTCCTTTTCAGCCTCCCGCCCCGACCGCCGTCCTGGCCCGGCTCGGGGCAGGCAAGGAAGGGCCGGAAGTCCTGGCCGCCCTGCTCGAGCGGGGCGAGCTTGTACAGGTAGCGGAGGACGTCGTCTTTACCCGCCGCGCCTTTGACGAGGCTGTGGCCAAAGTCACGCAATATATCCGCACCCACGGCGCCATTACCGTGGCTGAGTTGCGCGACCTTCTCGGCACTTCTCGGCGCTACGCCCTGCCGCTTCTGGAGTATCTGGACGGTTGCCGCATAACCCGCCGCATCGGCGACAAGCGCATCCTGGGGCCGGCCGCCCCAGCTACCGTTAGAGTAAAATAACTGTAGGTCAGTACCAGGAATTTAGCGGGTTGGTATAGAAAAGAGACCTCACCGTCCGCGACAAGGACGAGTACCGAAGA
>JASKKP010000013.1 GCA_030154105.1 Bacillota bacterium | reverse complement strand
ACCAAAGCATTCGTCAAGCTTGGTGAACCGCCGTATACCGATCGGTACGTACGGTGGTGGGAGAGGACGGGGGTTAGCCGCCCCCTCCTACTCGATAAACCTGAACGCCCGGCAATAATGCTTGGATCAAGGTGGGGGAAATTGAAAAGGACAAAGATTGGGCTTTTACTAGTATCCGTACTCCTGTTCCTTTTGGCCGGCTGCCGAACGCCTCAAAGTGAATACCACAAACACAGCGACAGCTTCTTCGACACCTTTGACACCATGATCCAGGTTGTGGCCTATGCCAGGAGTGAACAGGAGTTCAATGCCTATTTCCAAAAGATCCATGCGCGATTTCAAAGGCTGCACAAGCTGTATGACATCTACAATAGCTACCCGGGCCTGAACAACATCAAGACGATCAACGACAATGCCGGGATCAGGCCGGTAAAAGTGGACAAAGAGATAATCGACCTTCTCCTTTTTGCCAAAGAATGGTACGCGCGCACCGGCGGAAAGACCAACATCGCGTTGGGCCCCGTCCTCCGGATATGGCACGACTATCGCACGGAGGGGATCGATGATCCTGAACATGCCAAGCTGCCACCGCTTAAGAAGCTGCGCGAGGCCGCCAAACACACCGATATAAACAAAGTGATCATCGATACCAAGAAGAGCACGGTATACCTGGCTGAGAAAGGCATGAGCCTGGACGTTGGCGCCGTAGCCAAGGGTTTTGCCACCGAGATAGTGGCCCGGGAGATGAAGGCGGAGGGTATGACCTCGGGCGTCATCAGCGCGGGCGGCAATGTTCGCACCATCGGTAAGCCCCTTGACGGTCTAAGGGAGTACTGGAGTATCGGCATACACGATCCGGACAAGCCAATAGTATCTGACGAACCGGGGATTTTAGCCGCAGTGCAGGTAAATGATGCGGCGGTAGTCACCAGCGGTGACTATCAGCGCTATTATATCGTAGACGGCAAGGTTATCCACCACCTCATCGATCCGGCAACTCTTATGCCGGCTAACTATTACCGTGCAGTGACGGTGGTGGCCAAAGATTCCAGCCTGGCGGATTTTCTGTCGACAACCGCCTTCCTCATGCCCTACAAGGAAAGCCGGGCGCTGATTGACAGCCTCGACGGCGTTGAAGCCCTCTGGGTTATGCCGGACGGGAGGGTAGAGGCGACCGAAGGCATGAAAAAAATAATGAAAAGCTACGGCGAGAAATAGGGGAAGAAAAACCGCAAGCTAAACCCGGGCGGAAGCCCGGGTTTTCATTTTCCTCTGCCTCCGGCCTTACCGCCGGTTTTGCCGGACCGCTCTAGGCCCGTCAGTGAACCTCATTAATTTTTACCTTAACGCCCTCCCTGCGTCCCACTTGAGCCTTGGGCATTTTCACCTCCAGGACTCCGTTCTTGAACGTCGCGCGGGCTTCTTCAGGCTTAACCTCGGCAGGAAGCGGCAGGGTACGGTAAAACTCGCCGAAGCGGCGTTCTGCACGAATGTATCCGTCTTCCCGGCGTTCCGTTTCCTCCTTAAGCTCGCCGCGCAGGCTGATGCTGTCGGCCGTTACGGTGATATCCACATCCTTTGGCTCCACCCCGGGGATTTCGGCCTTCACCGTAATCTCTTTGTCGTCCTCATACATGTCTACGGCCGGCTGCCATCCGCGCAGCCCTCTCAGGGCCGGGTAACGGCTCAAAGTATGATCGAAAAGCCGGTTAACCTCCTCCCGTACCTGCCACAGATCTTGAAACGGGTCCCAGCGCATGAGCGCCACTACCGAAGCACCTCCATAAAGTTTTTCTTATTTTTCCCGTTCGTACCCTTACTCATGTAGGCGAAGTAGCCGGCCTTGCGCGGGCGGGCACGGCCGGCGCCGCATGATCGGACGGCAAAACGGGCATACTGTGGTTGCACTCTCACGAAGGGAGCGACCCCGGTGGACACAAAGCCTTTAACCGATGCCTTAAACCAAGTGAGACAAAAGGTTACGGCCGCGGATGAGGCTTACCAAACGGCGGAAGGAAAGCTTCGTAATTTTATCCAACAGGCCGAAAACCGGCTCAAGGATGTGCAGAAGAAGCTGCAGGCCTTGAACCAGAAATACCTGGATTACCAGACGACCTTGGATCAGACTCTCCAAACTCTGGAACAAGAAATAACTAAAAACAACGGCCTCATTGCTTCCCTTTCCCCGGGAAATGCGCTTGCAAAAAAAGAACAGGTAGCCGGCAAACGCCTTTCCCTCCTCAAGGCACTAAAACAAGTGGAACAGGCTACCCAGCAGGCCGACCAGGAGCTGGCAGCCGTTTTGAGCGAACTCGAGCAGGGCGCGCAGCAGGCGGAGCAAGATATCCGGCCGGTCTACACCGGTATTCATGATATCAGCACCAGCCTAAACTCGCTGGGCGGGCAAATTGAAGCCTTTGTCGCCCAGTCTCAAAACGCCGGCCAGCCCCAGGCGGCCCCTCCGGCGCTGTCGGTGAGCGGAATCGACGGCCAGGTGATGTCTTCTTTAAATGAAGCCCGCCTGGCCCTACTCCAGGCTCAGCAGGGGCTCGAACGCAGCCGCATGCTGAGTCAGGTGCAGCGGAATATCGAGGACTTCGGGTGCCGGTACGGGTTATCCTGACCCTGCCGGGGGAGTGCCCGGCCGCTCTGGGCCCGCGGCCGGGCCACCCTCCGGAAAAAGGAAATATAAAACCTCGGCGATTGGGGTACTTTAGGTATGTAGTCTACAAGCAGGAGGAGGTTTGGTTATGGTCGCGTACTCGGATTGGGAAGGGAAAAAGATTGAGTCGGAGGTTGCCGATGAAGTCGGGCACCGGCTAAACGATCTCCAGGCGGCCCAGAAGGCCGCCCAACAAGCCCAGCAGCAGGCACAGCAACGTGCCCAGCAACAGGCCCAGCAACAGGCCGCCCAGCGGCTTACGCAACTGGCGCAGGCCGCCGCTACGTCCACCGGCCCCCAGGCCCAGACCCAGTTCCAGCAGCTTTTTTCCCAGTTAAAGCAGCAGGCTCAGCAACAGGCCGCCCAAACGGACCAGCAGGTACAGCAGGCCCTGCAGCAGGCCATGCAGGCCTTGAATGCCGCCCAACAAGCCATCCAGTCCAACCAGATCTTTGCTCAAATGACCCAGATGCTTGACCAGTCTGCCCAGCAGCTTCAACAGCTTCAGCAGCAAATGGCCACGGGGCAGCAGTACGCCCAGGCAGTTCAGACCCTGGGCAACCAAGCCGCGCAGGCAGGTGCCGCCGCCCAGAATGCCTATAGCGCCGGCGTGACGCAGCAGTAAGGCAAGCAAATTCGGTTTTCCAGGAGGGGAACTTCCCCTCCTTTTTTCTATTCAAAGAAGGAACTTTTACTCCGGGTGAAGAAATACTTCTTCCCCATCCGCCGGGGCTGACCGGAAACTCGAGTTCTTAAAACCCGACCATAGAGGAGGAAACAGATGCCTTCGGAAGTCTATTTCAGCGATATGCGCACGCGCGCCGAGCTCAACCTGCTCGATAAGGTGGACCGCCTCTTTGATGCGGCCGGTTTTGCTTCTTTAATCGACCCCGGTGATTTTGTGGCCCTTAAAGTACACGTGGGCGAGGCCGGGAACACGACCTACGTGCGCCCGCAGTTTGTGCGGCGCGTAGTCGATAAGGTAAAGGCCGCCAGTGGCAAACCTTTCCTTACCGACGCCAATACCCTGTACCGCGGCAGCCGCGCCAACGCCGTAGACCACCTGCGGACGGCGGTGGAAAACGGTTTTGGTTGGGCACAGGTAGGTGCTCCGGTCATTATCGCCGACGGGCTTACCGGGCGGGACTACGTGGAGGTGGAGGTAAACCTGAAACACTTCCAGAAAGTAAAAATCGGCAGTGCCGCCTACCACGCCGATGCCCTCATCACCATTTCCCATTTCAAAGGACACGAAGCGGTAGGCTTCGGCGGGGCCCTGAAGAACATCGGCATGGGCCTCGGCTCCCGGGCAGCCAAGCAAATGATGCATTCCGACCTTAAACCGCAGGTGATTACCGACAAATGTACCGCCTGCGGCCGCTGCACCCGCTGGTGCCCGCAGCAGGCCATCGCCTTGGTCGAGCGGCACAGCGTCATCAACGAAGCCGTCTGCATCGGCTGCGGCGAATGCACCATCACCTGCCCCGTAGGCGCCATTCGTATCAACTGGAAGACCAGCCCCGAGGCCATTCAGGAAAAAATCGTCGAACACGCCTACGGCGTCCTAAAGGGTAAGGGCGGCAAAGCCGGTTTTCTCACCTTCATCATGGACGTCACCCCCGAGTGCGACTGCGCCTCCTGGAGCGACGCGCCCCTCGTGCCAAACATCGGCATCCTGGCCTCGCGTGACCCGGTGGCCATCGACCAGGCCGCCGCCGACCTGATCCTTCAGGCCCCCGGCCTACCCGGCACCCGCCTGGGTGAGAAGACCTCTGCCCCCGATAAGTTCCGCACCGTTTACCCGCACATCGACTGGAGCGTCCAGCTCGCTTATGCCGAAAAACTCGGCCTCGGCACGCGCGATTACAAGCTCATCCGCCTCTAGCCGCGGGATGTAGCGGCGTGTTCCTCTCGTTCTCAGGCCAAGCGCGAGAGAACCCTAACTCGGGGTTAGTTCGCGGCCATACCGAGGCGGCGGATTTTTGCTTCTACCCGGATGTTGATGGGCACATCCGGGAATTCTTTTTCCCAGTCCAGCTGCTGCCACACCTTGGGGTAGCGCGCCCGGAGGATGTTCCCGAAGCCATACGCGTCGGTGCGGAAATCCTTCTGAAAGTGCCTGAGCACGGTGCGGCAGTCGCGCTGGATTTTCTCGGAAAGCGCCGCTTCCACGGCCCTGAGATACTCCTCGTCGCGCAGGCTGTGAACGGCACTTTTTTCCATGATGTTCCCTTCCAAGCGGACGCGCACGCTGAAGGAAATCTTGTTCCCCTGAACAAAGGGCTTTATGGTCCGCTTGGCGCCGGTAATGAGGTAAACCAGTTCTCCTTCCCCGTCCGGACTTGCTACCCGCTCGGGCATCAGGCCGCGCCCCATGGCGGCCAGGAGGAAGTGGTGCATCTCCGGCGTGTTGAGCTTACCTACCAGTCGATCGCCCTTAAAAACGGCGAGGCCGGAAACAAACACCGTATCCTTCTCCGGCTTCAACAAAATGGCCACCGGTTCTTCGCCGGGGTTGGAGTCGAGAGCCATAAACTCGCTGAGGCGCAGCGTGGGAATGAGCCTCAGGTAGTCCTCGGTTTCCAGGATGCGGGCCAGGTACAGGGAAGGTACCGGCTCCAGCTTGGGCATGGTGGCCAGGACCTTATCGGCCGTACCCTCGGCCACCATAATCCATGCCCTGCGCCGGATTTCGGCGGTGCGCAGCATGGTGTCCAGTACCTGCCGGATGCCCCGGCGGGCCAGGTCTTCGCCAACAACAATGGCTTGGAGGTGACCGAGGAAAAGAGGGTTGTTCACCTTCTCCTGGATGGCCTGGCGTACCTCCCACAGGCTGGGGGCGGTGGCCGTAACCACGAGTACCGGTTTTTGTCCCCCGCCTCCTCCGCCGCCCCCGCCACCGCCCGATTCACCCCCGCCGGTGGTTACGGCCCGCGGCACGACGATGTGAAAGTGCCCTTTGAAGCCCCCGGCTGGGTTGGTGTCGAACCCTATCGCCAGCACAAAGGACCGCTTCTCCAGGTCGCGGGCGCTCGTCCAGCCGCGTGCCCCGAGGAAGATGATGACGATGAGAGCGGCCAAAGTTTTAAGCGCCGGTTTGGTTGGCTTCATCTGGTTTGTCCTCCTTCTTGCGGATGGCGGCGATGCCGAGCACGAGGAGCGGGGCCAGCAGAATAAACCCAAACCAGGCAGGCGCAAATACCCTTATCACTTTGCCCAGTTCAACTATGTTCTGGGGTTGGATGGCCAGGTAGTACAGCGGTATCACCAAGAGGTACGGCCAGCCCTCCCGGGACTTCAGGCGAAAGAGGCCGGAGAGGGTAAACACGGCACCGAAGAACGTGGCTCCGCTGGTAGTGAAGACGGTGATGACGTATACGGCGAGAAAGGGTGCTTCTAGCCGCTCAAAGGTACCGAGAAAACCAACGAGGCGCACCAGTTCCAAAGTGGGCCACTGGCTCTTGGCCAGCTCGGCGACGCCAAAGGCCCCGGTGGCGGCCAGAACCACAGCCACGTATAGGAAAATCACTAGAAAAAGGGCGCGGGCATGGGCCCGGCCGGCCTTCTCCGGCTCGGCATAAAAGGGGATAAAGAGGCTGACCAGCTCAAAGCCGGGGTAGGCCCAAGTCGCCTCTATGGTTCCCGTGAAAACTTCCCTGAGCCCCGGTCCGAAAGGTGGAAGGAGCCGCCAGACTTCAACGCGAGAGAACGACAGGGCCAGGAGAACGACAAAAGTGCCGACAATGATCGGCAGAAAGAGCTCATTTACCCGGGCGAAGGTCTTGACGTCCTGTGTTGCCAGGTGGGCGGCGAGGAGGAGCATCACCATAAGGCCTACCTCGATCGGTACGCGCGGCAGCACGGCCGTAACCACGATTTCGGCGAAAACGCGGGCAGAGAGGGCGGTAACGACCAGCCAGCCGGCGGCGTAGGTAAGGGCGAGCAGGCCGCCGAAAAAGACCCCCAGGCTCTTGACCCCGTACTCGGGCAGAGTGCTTTGAGAAAAGCGCCGGCCCAGGACAGTGTAAAGATTAAGGCCCAGGTAGGCGGTAAGCCCCATGAGCACGACCGCCATATAGCCGCCTGTGCCGGCAGTTCGGGCTAAGTCCCGCGGCAGGGTGAGGAGGGCAACGCCGATAATGGCGTTGGCAATGATAGCGGTGGCCTGGTAGGCGGTCACCTGCCTATTTTTCTTGCTCATCGCTGCTGTCCTCCTTGGCCGCATCGTCGGGCAGACGCTCGACATCCTGCGGCTTAAGGAAAGCGGGGCGTTCCTTGAGGTAGGGCCAACTGCGGCGCAGCACTGCGTCACCCTGCGATTCCGCGTGATAGGGCGCGTACGGGGCCAAGTACGGCACGCCCAATGACTCCAAGGAAGCTACGTGGATGGTGAGAAGTACCAGTCCGGCGGCGATGCCAATGAGGCCGAAGGTGGCGGCCAGAAACATGAACGGGAAGCGCAGCAGGCGCAGGGCGATAGCCGAGCTGTAGCTGGGTGTGGCAAAGGAGCCGATGGCGGTAATGGCTACGATAATCACCGTAAGGGGGCTGACAATTCCTGCCCGCACTGAGGCTTCGCCCAGGATGAGACCGCCGACGATGCCCACAGTGGGGCCGATCGGGCCAGGGAGCCGCACACTGGCTTCGCGCACCACTTCTACGGCAATTTCCATAAGCAGCGTTTCCAAAAGGAGCGAAATTGGGACTCCTGTGCGCGCCGCTGCCATGGCCAGAGCCAGAGAAGTAGGAAGCATCTCCGGGTGAAAGGAGGCGAGGGCGATGTAGGTTGAAGGGAGGAGCAGGGAAGAGGCCATGGCGGTGAGGCGTATAAAGCGGATAAAAGTGGCGATGTGCGCGCGTTCGTAGTAGTCGTCGGGGGATTGGAAGAACTGCGCCCAAACCGCCGGGGCGAGCAGCACGAAGGGCGTGCCGTCGACAATCACCGCCACCCGCCCTTCCAGAATCCCAGCCGCCACCTTGTCCGGCCGCTCCGTTCCCTGCATCTGCGGAAACACTGTGAGAGAGCGGTCCTGAAGCATCTGCTCGATATAGCCGCTTTCTAAAATCCCGTCTACGCGAAGCTTTTCAATACGTTCTTTCAGCTCTTTGACCACTTTGGGGTTGGCCAGGTCCTTTATGTACACCAGCGCAATATCCGTCTGGGTACGGTTGCCTACGGTGAGCATCTCCACCACTAGGTCCGGGTCCTTGATACGCCGGCGCAGCAGCGACGTATTGATGCGCAAGCTCTCGGAAAAGCCCTCGCGCGGGCCGCGTACTACGGCCTCGATGGTGGGCTCCTGCACGCCTCGGGTTTTGTACCCGCGCGTGTTCACGGTAAGGCCCTGGGCGGCTCCTTCCACCATAAGGAAGGTGTCGCCGGAGAGGAGCGAATGAATAATCCTGTCCACTTCGGCCATTACCTTGATTTCGCCCACGGTGAGGAGGTGGGCCTGAATGACTTCCAGCGCATTTTGGCGGCTCAGACGATCGAGGAAACCCTGGATGCGGGAAAGGTGCATAAGCCCCTGCAAAACGTCTAAGTCTACCACGCGCTTGTCGGCCAGGCCGTCCACGAAGATTAGGGCCAGCTCGATGTCCCGTTCGGCGGGGAGGCGGACCTGGCGCACCACTACATCGGCGCTGTCGTGGAGCAGGGAGCGCAGCAGTTTGAGGTCGGCCGACAGGTTCCCGGTGAGCTCACGCCGCATCTCCTGCCCTCGCTGCGCTTCCTGCCGGCGGTTCTTGAGCTCCGCCGGCGGTACCGGCTTCACCGGTTTCTTAAATTCGCCTTCCACTATTATCCCTCACCTCTTTCCGGAGCGCATAAAAGGGGCAAAGGTGCTGTCCGGCTACCCCGTATTAGTCTGGGCACAGGGCTGCAGCATCATGCGGCCACTGGTCAGGAATCGCTTCCAGGTTATATAATGGGCCTTGTGAGGTGTACGCCGGCGGCAAAACCGGCGTAACCTACTAGAGCGTTACGAGGAGGTTTGCACCATGCCATCTGTGCCTTCTTCAGGAGGAGTAGCCGATCCGCCTGCACCTCTACCTTTACGCTGGCCGGTGGTACTTTGGGCCACCGGAGCTCACTTCATCTTGGACTTACACATGAACATCATACCGCCGCTTCTCCCCTACATAGCCCAGGTGCAAGGGCTTTCCCTGGCCGAAACGGGCCTCGTCCTCTCGGCGCAATCCATTACTGCTTCTTTTCTGCAGCCGCTGGCCGGGTTGGCCCTCGACCGCTGGGGCCGCCCCTGGGTGCTGGCCGCCAGTTTAGCCTACACGGCGGTGCTGGTAAGCCTCATTGGCTTCTTTCCGGCCTACTCGACGCTGCTCGTGCTTTTTACCTTGGCCGGACTCGGCTCTTCGCTCCTTCATCCCCTCGGTTCGGTGACGGCCACCCGGGCCGCCGGTTCCCAGCCGGGGCTGGCGATCTCCATTTACTCCACCGGTGGTAACCTGGGCTTCGCGCTGGGGCCGGTGGTGGCGGTGCCGCTAGTTACCAGGCTCGGCTTTCGCGCTCTGGCCTACCTTCTTCCCTTCGGGCTGCTTTACGCTCTGAGCTTCCTTTGGCTGGAGCGGGCACTACCGCACCCGGAGCCGGCAGTGCCGAGGAAAGAGTGCGGTCGGCCCGTCTTAGCCGACCGACCGACGCGCTGGGGCGCCTTGGCCTCCTCAACGTGGTCACGTGGCTCAGAGCTTGGGCCCAGTACATCGTCATCGCCTACTTCCCCTATCACTTTATCCGGCAGGGTTATCCCGTCACCGTCACCGGCCCGCTCATGAGCACCTTCCTCCTCGCCGGCACGGTCGGGACCTTTTTTGCCGGCTTCCTAGCCGATCACCTGGGAAGGCGCAGTGTCGTTGTCGGCTCGCTGCTCGTCTCCCTGGCCGCTGCCTGGCTCAGCCTGAGCGCGCGCGGCCCCCTGGCCTGGGCGGGGATTGCCGTCCTGGGTGCGGCGCTCCACGCCCTGATGCCCGTGAGTATCGTCATCGCCCAGGAACTGGCGCCACGGCACGCTGGGCTGGCGGCCGGTATGATGATGGGCCTGGCCTTCGGCCTCGGAGGGCTGTGTACCCCGCTCACAGGCCTTCTGGCCGATACCTACGGCCTATCCACGGCCCTTACGAGCTTTTACCCAATCGTGGGCCTGGCGCTACTTCTCTTTCTTCTGTTGCCCGTGCCGGCCGGCGCAAGCGCGGAAGCGGGTTTAGAAGCGGGTACGCGCGTGAGAGGAAGGCTGACGTGAGCCCTGCCGGCTGTATCAGGAGCGCGGCCCGGCCTTAAGGCTGGCCAAGGCCAGGAGGAGGCCTGTAAGGCCGTGGACGGCGATGGTGGCGGCTGAGGCGGCGGTAAGGTGTTCCGGTTCTCTAAGGCCAAGGCGAACGCTTTCCGCCGCCCGGCGGGCGAGTGGCGCCGTAAGGCAGGCTGCGAGAGCGGTGGGCGGCAGTGCGCCCGCTCCCACGGCGGCCACAAGGCTGAGGTAAGCCGCCGCAAACAGGAGGTACACCCCCGGCAGGGCTCGTTCCCGGCCCAGGATGACCACCAAGTTGCGCTTGCCCGCCTCCCGGTCTTCCAGGTAGTCGGAGTATTGATTTACATAAAGTACATTGGCGATAAGAAACCCCAGCGGCAGGCTGGCCAGGGCGGGAAGAAGGCCGGGCGCGCCGCCTTGCACCAGGAACGAGCCGAGGGCGGTCAGCGGCCCGAAGGTGAGACCTACCGCAAATTCTCCCAGCCCCCGGTAAGACAACTTTACCGGGGGTGCCGTGTAGTAATAGGCGACCAGCGCTCCGGCGAGCCCCAGAGCGAGGGCGAGAGGGCCGCGGGCATAACCGAAAAAGAAGGCGATCAAGACGGCCAGACCGAGGTGGCCGAAGATTAAATAAGCGTAGTGCCGGGGCCGGAGGACCCCCCGTTGCAGAAGCTGGCTGCCGCCGCTAAAGGGCTTCACGGGGCGGGCGGGGTCCGCCCCGCTCAGGTAATCGTAGTAGTCGTTGGCGGCGTTGGCGCCGAAATGGAGCGCCACCACGCCGGCGAGATTGAGCCAGAAAAAGAGGGGATTCAGGCTGTAACCCTGGCCGTGCGCCATGGCCGTGCCGACGAGTACCGGAATGGCGGACGCGGAGAGAAAAGGCCCGCGCACGGCGAGAAAGTACACCAGGAAGGGGGACATCCGCTTCACAACTTTGCTCTCCTTTCGCTTTCCTTGCGTAGCGCACCCGAGAGGCAGGCCGGACCGTGCTCGGGCCAAAAGCCGAAGGAGAAGGACCTACCCGGACCTGGCCGGCGGCCCGGGCTGCCGTGCCTGGAGGAGGGCGGTCCGGTAGGCGCGCGGGTTGGTCATGATCTGAACGATAAGTTCCAGCCTTTCCGGGCGGGCGCTGAGGCTGCGGAAGAAGTGCCTCTTTGTCCCCGTAAAGATGGCCAGGACCAGGGCCAGCCTCAGTTCGCCGAGGAGCTCGCGGCGGCAGGCGGCGGCATAAAGCCGGGCGGCAGAGGTTAAAGGCGCTCCCGCTGTGGCCAGGCATCCGACCAGCGTTTCGGCGGCGAGTTGCCCGCTGCGGAGGGCGAAGTAAATGCCTTCGCCGGAAAAGGGATCCACCAGCCCGGCCGCATCTCCCACCAACAGCACTTGGCTCCGGCCGGGACGAAAGGTCAGCCCACCGGCGGGAAGGTAGGCCCCGCGCGGGTGGACGGCTTGAGGGGTGATTCCCCAGGAGAGCTGCAGCTGGCGGGCGAAGCCGGCCATGAGCTGGGGCAGGGCCTTGGCCGCCCCAGCCCAGGCGCCCAGGCCGAGATTAACGCGCTCCCGGTAGGGAAAGGCCCAGCCAAAGGCGTAGGGAAGCGGCAGACAGTAGAGATTGACGGTGCGGCCGCCGTTGAATACTTCTTCCACACGCGGTGCGGGTAAGGAGAGCATTGCGCTTAAGGCCAGGGCGGTGCGCCAGGCAGGTAAGCTCCGGCCCTGTCCCAGTGCCCGCGCCACACTGCTTGAGCTGCCGTCTGCGCCGATAATGGCGCGCGCCCTGAGGTTTCCACGGCTCGTACGCAGGCTAATATGGCCGGAAGCGGCGTTTTCTATGCTGAGGAAGGCCGCGCCCGGTCTAAACTCCGCCCCGGCACGTACGGCCTCTTCCACCAGGAAGGCATCCAAGGCGGCCCTGTCCACCGTCCAACCGAGGAAGGGTGCCGTCTGCGCGAGCGCCGTCTCGCCGTCCGGGCCGACGAGACGAACACCTTCGATGCGGCGCTCGCCGAGCGCCGCCGGGAGCGTAAGGCCGAGGGCGGCGCACGCTTTAGCGGAGACCAGCCCTCCGCACGTCTTCGGGCGAGGGAACTCTTCTTGATCGAGAAGAAGTACGCTCAGCCCGCGCGCCGCCGCCGTGCGCGCCGCCTGGCTCCCGGCCGGCCCGGCGCCGACCACCACCAAATCCCAGATGTGCTGCATTGATTACCTTCTTCCCGTTCGCTCTCCTAGAGGGGAGAAATCCAAGTTTTCTCTAGTCTTTCCTGCGCGCGCCGCCTTATGTACCCCCAGGCACCCTTTTGCCTCCCGGAAGTTGGCCTGGCCCGGCGGCGTATAAAAAAACGTCCCTTCCCGCAACCTAATATGGGAGGGGGACCCATGTCTCGCAAAAGAAGGGGAACAATTCGCCCGGAATAGATAAACTTTTGCCCTTTTGGCGGGCTTAGATTTACACGCGGCGCACGGGCGGGTATAATGTTGCTGATAGAGACAACTTCCAGACCAAACTGAATACCTCGCCAGGTGCAAACTGCTTAATAGGGAAACCGGTGCAAATCCGGTGCGGTCCCGCCACTGTGAGCGGCATTTGTGCCTGCCCAAAAGCCACTGGGAAACTGGGAAGGCGGGCAGGTTGAGCCGCGAGCCAGGAGACCTGCCGGCGAGGCGTAGCGACCTACTTCACGCGGATGAAGGAGGTGGAGCATATGTGCGCCGAGAGGTCAGCCCCACCAACGTGAGTAGGTGGGGCTTAGCGTTTTACACCCACCAAAGAGTTTCCTGACTGCCTTACCGAGAGGAGATGAGAAACCGTGCGACGCGTACTGGCGCTTGCGCTAATCGTGGCGCTTCTATTGGCTTTTTCTCCTGCCGTTCTGCTCCCGGCCCAAGCGGCTCCGCAAGAGGGGGACAAGGGCTTCTTCTGGGATTCGCCCGGGCAGAGCTTGGGCATCTACGCGACGACGCGCGCCCTGGATGCACTGACCGCGCTCGCTGATGCCCAGGTCACCGTTCCGGACTTAGTTTACCGTATCGATGCGGCCCGGAATTACCTCCTGGCCCAGGCTACCGACGGGGTATGGACGGACCCCTTTGCCGGGGACTGGGCGGCTCTGGCCGTCGCTAAGGCCGGCGGCGATGCCACCAAACACCTCGCCGCCCTGGCGCAAAATCTCCGTGGAAAAGACTTCAGGGACTCCAATGTTAAGACCACCGACCTAGCTCGTTCGCTCCTTGTAGCCCAGGCCGTATACGGGTCCGCTCCCGAGCTCAGCGAGTTCCTCGCCACGCTCACGGACAAGAACGGCCAGCCGGCAACTCAGGCCCTTGCCGCCCGACAGGTGACAGAAGACGTCTATATTGGTGAGACAAGCCTTCCGGCGGTGCGCTTCGGCTTGGCCGAGGTAGAGTCCGCCCAAGATGCCAACATCACCGCCTACAGCGTACTGGCCCTCCATGCGGCCGGGCAAAGCTTGGGGCCCGACCTGGCGGCCCGAGTGACGCGCTGGTTCCTGGCGAAGGAGACGGGAGCGGCGGCAGGCACGCCAGAGGGGAGCTGGGGTACGGACTGGGGACCGGACGTTGACACCACGGCGGCCGTCCTGCGCGCCCTCAGCGTCCTCAACGCCGAGGTCCAGGATGCTGGTCTCAAGGCGAAGATCGCGGCGGCTAAAGAGCGCGCCCTGAGTTACATCCGCAGCCAGCAGGGAAGCGACGGTGCCATTGAGTCTTGGGGTAGCCCCTCGGCCTGCTCTACAGCCGAAGCGATCTTAGGACTCCTGGCATGGAATGAGGACCCGACCAGTTTTGCGAACGCGGGTAAGTCCCTTGTCGATGGGCTCTTGGCCCTCCAGCAGCTCACCCCTTACGTACCACCCGCTCCGCCGGCGGCCCCTGAAAAAATTTCCGTAAGCCTGGAGGTGCGCGGTAGAGGCGAGGTCTTCTTTTCCGGCACGGTTAAGCTTACGGCCGATGCGGCTACACCGCTCGGCGCCTTAAAGGCAAGCGGACTATCTTACAGCACGCGGGGCCAGTATGTCTGGAAAATCGCCGACCTGGCCGAAGAGGGGACGGCCGGCTGGAAATACGCCGTTAACGGTTTTGTACCGCCCGTGCCGGCCGACTCCTACGAGCTGCACGATGGGGACGAAGTCGTATGGTTCTATGCCTCAAGCTACCTAGATACGGGCGGCTTCCGGGAAGACATACCGGTTACCGAGCTTGAGCCGCCTGAAGTGGCGGAAGAAGTCCAAGCGGCCAGGGATAAGGCGGCAGAGCAGGCGGCGGCCGAGCTGGCCAAGGTGGCCACGGACCCCAACTGGTCCCGTACGGCCGCTACGCCCGTCGAGCTCGTGCGCGGGGCGGTTCTCGACGTGCCCGGGGACGAGAAAACCGCTTTCAGCGACGAAGAGCTCAGCTACTGGCGCGACGCGTTGAGCCTGAACAAGGTAGATGTGGCGCAAAAGGTGGCCGCCGGCCGGGAGGCCAAGGTAGGCGATGAGCTGGGCGAGGTGACCCTCTCCATCCCGGCGGGCGCGCTGGAGAAAGACGAAACGATTACCGTAAAAGAGAATGAGGGGAGAGACAAGCTCGCGCTCCCGCTCACCCACAAGCTTCTCAGCCATGTTTATAGCTTGGGGCCGGACGGCATAAGCTTTAAAGAGCCGGTAACTTTGGCCTTGAAGCTGATTGTAAGCGAGGATACGAGCGCTTCCGATTTGGTGCTGGCGTACTTTGACGGGGAGCGCCAAATTTGGCGGCCGGTGCCGGCCGTACTGGATCGGGCCAACGGGCAGATCCTGGCCCAACTGACGCACTTCAGCGACTATGCCGTGCTGAAACGGGTAGAGCTACCGCCCAGCTTCCCGGATGTTGAGGAAGGCTGGGAATGGGCTAAAGATTCCATCTCCCTCCTCGCCCTAAGAGGCGTCGTGACCGGGAACCTGGTGGGCCTCTATGAACCGGAGCGGCCGGTAACGCGCGCCGAATTTGCGCGGTTCCTGGCCCGCACGCTGAACCTCAAGCCGGCGGAGGGCATATCTTTCCGCGATATCCCGTCCGGAGCCTGGTACGAGAAAGACGTGGCGGCCTGCGTTGGTGCAGGGCTCTTCACCGGTGTGGGCGATAGGTTTTACCCTGACGCCCCGCTTACCCGCGAGCAGGCAGCCGTAATTCTGGCCCGCGCCCTGCCCCAGGAAGGGGCGCCGGAGCTGACCTTTGCCGATAAGGAAGCAATCTCACCTTGGGCGCGCGCCGGAGTGGCCCGGGCGCAGGCGGCCGGGATTATCCAGGGCATCGGGGCCAACACTTTCGCTCCCCGCCTACCGGTTTCGCGCGCTCAGGCGGCCGTTCTGCTCGTGCGCCTCTGGGCGGCGCCGATAGCCAACTGACCTCTTTTTCCGGGCGGGCGCGCGAGAGCCGCCGCGCGCTCGCTCCTGGCACGAGAACGGTACACGTTCAACGATCCTACAACGCAACGGCCGGTGGGGTAGGGGGAACCGCCAAATTGAAGGAAGGGGTTGACGGTGGTGCGGAAAAGGTTACATGTGCTCACCTTGATTTGCCTGGTTGCTCTCCTAATTACCCCCCTGGGATGCCGGCTTCGGCACAGTCCGGCTCCGGTATCCGAAGCCCCGGCTGAGGAAGAAGGGGTGGTACCACCTTCAGCGGTGGTTGCTCCCGACCCAGCCGCCGGCGCAGAGGAGGACAGGGCCGAGCCTGACCCTGCGCTTCCGGTCGCTCCACCTGCAAAACCCAGCCCGACTGCCGCCAGCGGTACCGCGGACAACGCAGATAAGGCGGCGGAAAAGCGCGCGGCGGGAAAATCCGGCGACCTGCCGGCGCAGAAATCGGTACGGCCCGCCCGCGCGCCGGCGGGTACGGCGGCGCTTTGGATCACGCGTGACTTTGGCGCCAGAGTGCTGAAGAGCGTAAACGCCAAACCGGCGGACGGCGAGAAGATGCTTGCGTTCCTCGGCCGCCAGGCGCAGCTGGAGACGGCCTACGGCGGCGGCTTCGTTACCAAGATCGACGGTTTGGGCGGCGGCAGGCCGGGTGAGGACTGGTTCTACTGGGTAAACGGCATTCTGGCGGGCGTCGGCGCAGGCGAGTTTCCGGCCCGGCCCGGCGACGTTATCTGGTGGGACTTTCACTCCTGGAACCGCACGGCTTTTCTCCCCGCCGTGGTCGGGGCTTACCCCGAGCCTTTCGTGCGCGGCTACACCGGTAAGGCGCCGGCGGCGCGGATCGTCTACAGCCCTCAGGCGGCTAAAGAAGCCCGCGCCGTGGCCGAGGCCCTTTCCGCGGCCGGTGCGCCGGCCCCGGAGCTTGTTCCTTACGGCAACGCGTCCCTGGTAAAGCGTGCCGCTCCCACCCTGCTCGTGGCCACCTGGCCCGAGGTAGGCGGAGACAAAGACCTGGCCGGGCTGCTCAAAAACTGGCGGCGTACCGGCCTCTACTTCCGCTTTGACGGAGGCGAGCTTTGCGCCCTGCGCGCGGACGGGAGCGAGGGAGGGCGGTACGGTCCGGGAGCGGGCGTCATTGCCGCTACAGGAAGCGGCCCGGGCGATGCCGATCCCCTCTGGTTGGTTCTGGGGACCGATGCTGCCGGGCTCAACCGGGCGGTAGCCCTAATCACCGGGCGGCCGGGGGAACTCGCCCGGCGCGTGGGCGTGGTGGTCGGCCCGAACGGGGCGGTAGTCCCTCTTCCGGCGGTGAAGGGGTCGTGAGGCGCGGACGGGCGGCACCGGCCGCCCCGGTCCTCCATCCGGTGAGTGCTCTGACCCATGTCGGCGCGCTGGTGCTCTTCCTCCTTCTTTACGCGCACCCGGTCCTTCTCCTGGTGCTGGCCCTTCTTCCCGGCCTTACCCTGGCCGCGCGCGGCGAGGTCCGCGCCTGGCGCCGGCAGCTGGCCTGGGGGCTGACCCTCGCCCTTTTCATCCTCGCCTTTAACGGCCTCTTCGGAGGGGTGGGGTCGACAGAACTCTTCAGCTTCTTTTTGCCCTTTATCGGTCGGCGCACAATTTTTCTCGAGCGCCTTGTGTACGGCGTAGCCATGGCGCTCCGGCTGGCCGGCATCATCGGGGCGTTCGCCTTGGCCGACCGCCTGGTAGATCTTGAGCGCCTCCTCTATTTTTCACCCCTGGCCGGCCGGAGCAGCCTTACCGCTGCCCTTACCCTGGGCCTCATTTCCCGCCTGAACCGCTCGGCGCGCACGCTCCTGGAAGTTCAGGCCAGCCGCGGAGCCCCACTCGCGGCAGGGGGCCTGCGCCGGGGCATTAGGGCGGCGGGCCCCCTCCTCGCCGCCCTCACCGAGACGGCGCTGGAAGACTCGCTGGACATGGCCGAAGTGCTGACTGCCCGCGGCTACGGCAGCGGGCGACCGACCAATTTCCGGCCGGAGCGCTGGCACCTGCGCGATTCCCTCATCCTCCTCGGCACCGTCTCCGCCCTGGCCTGTGGCCTGGAAGGCGTGCGTGCGGGGGCCACTTCCTTCACGCACTACCCCGCCCTTGTGGCACCGGCCTGGGCCGATTTTCTGCCGGTGCTGGCCGGCGTTTTCGGCGGGCTGGGCGTTCCGGCATTCATCTTTTGGGGGTGGCGGCATTGCCGCTGGTTGCGTGTGAACGTTTAACTTACTTTTATCCCGGCGCCCGCCTTCCGGCGCTTCAAGATGTGGAGCTCGCCGTGAACCCGGGCGAATTCCTCCTCGTTCTAGGCGGGTCGGGAAGCGGCAAGTCCACGCTCCTGCGTTTTCTCGCGGGCCTGGCGCCGGCTTTTTCCGGCGGGCGCGTGCGCGGACGCGTGCTCTTTAAGGGACGGGACATGGCGGAAATTAAGCGGCGGGAACTTGTACGCCGCATCGGTTTTGTCTTTCAGGACCCGGACCGGAGCCTGCTCTTTCGCGACCTCGAGGCGGAGGTGGCCTTCGGCCTGGAGAATGCCGGCTTTCCTCCCGCGGAGATCCGCCGGCGCGTGGCCGAGACCATTAGCGCCCTGGGCCTGAGCGAGTACCGGGATGTGCCCCTTAACGAACTTTCCGGGGGCCTCAGGCAAAAGGTTGCCCTGGCGGCGGCCTTGGCGCTTAGACCGGAACTCCTCCTTCTCGACGAGCCTACGGCCGAGCTCGACCCCGTGGCGGCGGTGGATTTCCTCCACGTGCTGAAGGACCTCAATGCGGATTTCGGGCTTACCGTGGTCCTGGCCGAGCAACGCGCCGACCGTTGCCTACCCCTGGCCGACCGGGTGGTGGTGCTGGAAGAAGGACGAATTGCCTGGGAGGGCCCGCCGCGGGCGCTCGCCCGCTGGGCCTGGCCGCAGCATGCCTGGCTGCTCCCGCCGGTGCCGCGGCTTTTCGCCAGCCTGAACGCCCCGGCGGCGCCGCTCACCGTAAAAGAGGGAAGAAGGGTGCTGCGGCTTCTTCCCGGCCTCGGCCAGGCGCCGCCGCTTCTTTCGGGCGAACGGCGTGAGGGGGCGGGCCCGCGGCAGCAGGCAAAGCCGGCCGGCCGGGGCGCGGGGCGGGCGGGACGGCCGGCGGCCGTGCTGGAACGCGTCCAAGTGGTCTACCCGAGCGGAGTGGAAGCCCTGCGCGAAGTGGACCTGAACCTCGCGGGCGGAGAACTGGTCTGCGTCCTGGGTGAAAACGGCGCCGGAAAGAGCACTCTGCTCCGGGTGCTGGCCGGGCTTACGCTTCCCACGCGCGGCCGGGCGCTGGTGCTGGGCCAGGACACGCGGCGGGCCAAGGCCGGGGTGCTGGCGCGGGGGGTCGGTTACCTGGCCCAGGACACCACGGCCTATCTTGTGGCCGAGACGGTAGCCGAAGAAGTGGCCAGCACCTTAGAGAACCTCGGCCGCCCCGACGCCACGCGCGTCGCCGCCGAGCTCGCTCTGTTTCATCTGGAAGAAGTGGCCGGGCGCAACCCGCGCGACCTCAGCCTGGGGCAGCGGAAGGCGGTGGCTCTGGCGGCCACCCTGGTGCGCGATCCGGAACTTATCCTTTTAGACGAGCCCACGCGCGGCCTCAGCGCCGACCGGCGCGAGGAGCTGGGCCGGGTGCTCCGGGAGTACGTCCGCGCCGGGCGGGCGGTGGTGGCCGCAACCCACGATGTGGAATTTGCCGCCCAATGGGCGGACCGGGTCATCTTTCTTTTCGGTGGCCGGGTGGCGGCAGACGGACCACCGGCCGCGGCTTTTAGCTCTTCGCCTTTTTATGCCCCCCAGATTCAGCAGCTCCTCGGCGATCTCTTCCCGGAGGCTATCGAGCCGGGACGAGCGCACGAAATTCTCAGCAGGTTGGTGGCCGGCGGTGCTTGAATACCTCCTTGCCCTGCCTTGGTCCCTGCTTTCGTTGGGTATCCTTCTTTTGGCCCTTGCCGTGTTTGCCTTCTTTTACGAGCGCCGGCGCGAGAGCCGCGAAGTGCCGGTAGTGGCCGCCCTGGCGGCGCTGGCGGCCGCCGGGCGCGTTCCCTTTGCGGCCATTCCCAGCGTCCAGCCCACCACCTACCTCGTCCTCCTCGCCGGTTTCGTTTTTGGCCCGGTGCCGGGCTTCACCGTCGGCGCTACGGCGGCCCTCGCCTCCAACTTCTTTCTCGGTCAGGGGCCCTGGACTCCCTGGCAGATGCTGGCCTGGGGCTTATCCGGGGCGAGCGGCGGTTGGCTAGGGCGCTTCTTACCGCAGGCGGGGGCGCGTACCTTCGCCGTACTGGGCTTTGTTTGGGGTTACCTCTTCGGGGCCATCATGAACGTCTGGAATTGGCTGACGTATGTATATCCCCTAGACCTTACCACCTTTCTGGCCGTGGAAGCGAGCGGCATCTGGTTCGACACCCTCCACGCCGTGGGAAACGTCCTCCTGGCCCTTCTCCTGACCGATCGCCTCCTGCCCCGGCTGCTCAGGTTCCGCGCTCGGCTCCGGGTGGAGGTGCTCCGCGAGGCTCCGTGAATCCGGGTTATAGAGCTGGCGGAAAAAAGAACCGCTTCGCGACTTTTTAAACACCAAGGAAAGGGGAATCGACGCATGCAGAGGGCGGTGCAAGCTTGGCGATCCCTCCTCGGGACCTGCTTGGTGCTCTTTTTGCTCGTTATGCCGGCTGCGCAGGCCGCTCCTAAGGAAGACGCCGTCCGGACGGCGGCCGCCCGCGGTCTGGCCTATCTAAAAAGCGTGCAAAACGCCGACGGCGGCTTTCCCGCCCAGCCGGGCGGCAAAAGCGACGGCCTGGTCACCGCTTGGGTGGTGCTGGCCCTGCGCGCCCAGGGGGAAGACCCGGGTGGGGCGGCCTGGGCCAAAGGCGGCAAAACCCCCCTCACCTTTCTCTTGAACGATAAAGGACCCTGGGAGGCTACCACCGATTACGCGCGCATTACTCTCGCGGTGCTGGCGGCGGGGGGAGACCCGCACCGGGTACGAGGGCGCAACCTCCCGGCGCGCATTGCCCTTTGCCAGCGGCCGGACGGCTCCTTCGGCACGGACGCGGAGGAAGGGCTCATCAACGCCACGGTTTGGAGCGTGCTGGCGCTTAAGGCCGCCGAGGGCACCGTCCCCCGCGAAGCGGCCGTAAAAACGTGGCTTCTTAACCAGCAGAACGAAGACGGCGGCTTCTCTTATGCCAGCGGCCTACCCAGCGACGTGGACAACACCGCGGCCGCCATCCAGGCTCTGGTGGCGCTCGGCGAGCGGGGCAGGCCTCTCAGCCGGGCCCTCGCTTTCCTACGCCAGGCCCGCACGGAAAACGGGGCCTGGGCCGGTTTTGCCAGCGGTCCGAATGTGGCCAGCGCCGCCTGGGGCCTGCAGGCCCTGGCTGCCTCCGGCGAGGATCCTGCCGCCGCGCCTTGGACGGTGAACGGGGCGGGGCCCGTATCCTACGTGCTTTCCCTCCAGGAGAAGGACGGCTGTTTCGCCTACACCCAGGGGGTGCGCTCCCAACCCGTCTGGATGACGGCGCAGGCACTCCTCGGGCTTTCCAGCCTACCTTTTCCTCAGGCGGCCGGGTTCCGCGACGTGCCTCCCGGCACGCCTCTGGCCCAAGCCGTGCATAAGCTCCTTTCGCGCCGGGCCGTTTCCGGGTACAGCGATTTTGCCTTTCATCCCAACGATTCTCTAACCCGGGCCCAATTCGCCAAAATGCTGGTCGTGGCCCTCGGCGAAGACAAGGTCAGCCCCGGTAGCGGCGGGGCCGCCTCGTCGTTTGCCGACGTTCCGGCCTGGGCCGTGCCGTACGTCAACGCCGCCGCGGCGCGCGGCTGGCTGCAGGGGGTGGCCCCCGGCCGCTTTGCCCCGAACGAGCCGGTAACGGGGGCACAGGTGGCGGCGGTGCTCCTCAGGGCCACGGGGCGGGTGAGTCAGGTGCCGGTAACAAACCCCTGGTACGCCGGCTACGTGGCTGCCGCCCGGGAGGCCGGGCTCCTTTGGACCGGTTTCGACCCGCTGGCCCCGGCCACGCGCGCCCAGTGTGCCCAGGCCCTGGCCGCCCTTCTTCCGTAAAAGGACGGAGTTAATCTCCACGGTTAAACCAAGTCCGGTGCTTCGGGCCCCGAGCGGTGCGGCCTAAAGCACCGGACTTTTTGTCCGTGGCGCAGCTAAAGACCTGAGTTATGCCTATGAAAAGCAAAAAGGAAATTCGGCGGCAAGAAAAGAATAGGTAGGGCGTAATACCACCCACGAGGAGGAGCAGAATTGCCGGCTACGCGCATACTTCTCATCCGCCACGGCGAGACCGAGTACAACCGCACGGCCCGCATCCAGGGTCAGCTCGATATTGAGCTTTCCGAAAAAGGCCGTCGGCAGGCGCAGCTTCTAGGCCGGCGCCTCCGGCAGGAAAAAATTGCCGCCGTGTACGCCAGCGACCTAAAGCGGGCGCGGGAGACGGCCCAGATCATCTGCGAAGAGACGGGCCTTTCTATCACCGGCCTCCGGGAAGACCTGCGCGAGATTAAGTTCGGGCGCTGGCAGGGCCATACCATGGCCGAGGTGGAAGAACTTTACCCGGAGGACGTGGCCTTCTGGCGACTAGACATCACCAACCATGCCCCGCCCGGCGGCGAGTCCTACGCCGCCATGCGCGAGCGCGGCTGGCGCGCCGTAACCGAGCTCGCGGCAACCCACCGGGGAGAGACGGTGGCCGTCGCCACACACGGCGGCATCGTCAAGGCCGTCCTCTGCACCGTCCTTGGCCTGGACCTGGCCGACCGGCGGCGCATTGTCGTAGACAACGCTTCCTTGAGCATCATCGAACTCACCACCGAGGGCTGGCGCGTCCAGACCATGAACGACACCTGCCATCTGGGCGACCTCACCAGCGCCGTAAGTAAGCCCTGGCCCGAAGCCTGAGAGAACCGCTGCCGCCCTTTGCCGTTGGGGAGGAATAAGGCTTCTTTTTGAAGAATTGATCACCCCGGTGGCAACCCCAAAAGGTCTCCCGGAGGTGAAATTTGGTCCATGAAAAAGGTATCCCGACTGCGGGTGCTGGCAGCGGTTATGGTGGGCCTCATGGTCCTCTTTTCGGCAACCGCTTCCGCCTGGGCGGCGACCGATTCGGTGGAGCTGAGCTTCAGCGTAACCGGCGAAGAACCGCCGTCTTTTAGCTCTCAGGAACTCGAGGCAGGCACTCTTCAGACCGGAGCCAATGTTTTCACCTTAACCTTGGCCAACCCTTCCACAGGCAAAGATTACCAAGCAACGGGCGTACAGCTCACGTTGAGCGGGGTAGCCATTGGTGACGTGCTCTTGGAAAAGGAGGAGACCGGCGGTGCCTGGTCGGCGCTCAACCTGGCGACGATCGGCCAAGATCTGGCCACCGAGCTGATTCCAACCGGTGCGCTGGCCCGAGGGAGCAGCACGGGGTTAAACCTGCGCCTTACCCTCGCGGCGCCTCTCCGGGGCAGGACGATAGGGATTAAAGCCGTGGCTTTCGACAGGAGCGTAGAAACTTCCCGATCCATTGCCGGGGCCGAAAAAAGCTTTTCCCTTAAGGTACAGGGCCCGGCGGTTACCTTAGGTCCCACGCTTCCGGCCGGAAGCCCGCCGACCTTTGGCGAGGGCCAGGAAGCACGGGTGGATTTTACCCTTCACAATCCGACGGCCGGGGAGTACCAGAATCTCGGCCTTCACCTTACCCTGACCGGCGTGCCCGAAAGCGTGCCCCTAAGCGGCAGCGGCGCCCTCAACATCGTGCGGGCTGATGGCGACGGCCTGCAGCCGGTTCAGCTGGAGCGCGACGCGTCCGGCAACATAAATGTGGTCGTGGCGCCGCCGGAAGGGCTGGCCTTGGGGCCGGGTGGTAGCGCGGTGGTAACCCTAATGATAACCTGGCCGGCGGGGAGCGCCGGGACGTACGCCTGGAGCACGACCCTCGTTCAAAGCCTTCCGGCGGGCGGCGCCTGGCCGGTGGCGGCCGATCCGCAGGGGAGCTTCGCCGTGGCGGCCGCCAATCCCGCCGTCGAGCTCAGTACCGACCGGCCCGGTTTCGGAGCAATTCCTGTGGGGGCTTGGTCGGCGCCCGTCGAGCTCACGCTTACCAACAGCGGCAACGTAGCCGAAGCCTTGTTCATCTCCGGCTCGAACACCTCTGACGGCAGGTACTTGATCGGCCAGGATTTTTACCTCAAAGCCCTGACCCCAGGGGGGCAGGAGCTCTATCTGAATTCCGGTTGGCAAAAGATACCGGTACCTCCCCTTCTACCGCAGGAAAGTTTAAAGATCAGCCTTTCCCTGAAGCCCCTCCGGCCCGAGATGGTTTCCGGCACCTACCAGATTACGATCAGGGTAGATGCCCAGAAAGCGTAATTGTTAAGGAGAGGCCGTCATGCCGCGAAAAAAGCGCCTTTCTACGCTTATTCTTTTGCTTGGATGCCTCATTTTTCCACCCCTGCCTTGGCAGCGGGGGGTGGCGGGGCGTTTTCCCGAGCCGGTGGCCGTAGCGCAGGCGCAGGGCCATAATTCGGCCCGAGCCGAGGCCGTCCTGTCCCTACCTTTCAGCGTTGTACCGCCGGGGGGAGGCCCGGCGGCCTCGCCGCAGGCGAGCGGCCGCCGGCGAGAAGGCGGGTCGAATCCCCCGACGGCTACGGGAGAATTGCCGGCAGAACTTTCCCCGACGGCCCTCGGCCTGGCCTCCCACTGGGCAGCCGCCGAACTCGTAACCCTAATTGGGAGCGTGGACCTCGGCCTGGAAGTGCGGGACCTGCTGCCGCCGGATGAACCCTTAACCCGGGGCGAATTCGCCTATTTTCTCAGCCAACTTCTTGGAAAATCCGGCCGCGGCGGACCTCCGGAGACGGTTCGGCAAGGCGAGGCCGGCGCTGCCAGACGGCCTTTGCCTTTTTCCGATGTACCACCGCAGGCCCCGTACGCCTTCCGCCTGTTCGAACTATACCGGCTGGGGCTTTTCACCGGTACCGGCCGGGGGCAGTTTTCCCCGGAACGGTTCCTGACGCGCCTGGAGCTTATGGCCGTGGCCGGGCGAGTGTTACGGTTGGGCGAAGAAAATTTTGGGCTGGAGCCAGCACTAAAGGAAGGCTCCGCCCTGGCCGCGTACAAGGATGAAGCCCTGGTGCCGGGCTGGGCGCGGGCGGACGTGGAACTGGCCGTGGCAGCGGGAGTTATCCGCGGACGGCCTGGAGGTGTGCTTGTCCCGCACGTTCCGGCCACCAGGGCCGAAGCCCTGGCCGTGCTGGCCCGCCTGCTCCGGCGACTGCCGGTCGGGGAGGCACTTTAAGGCAACAAGCCCCGCTCCTTAGCGGGGAGCGGGGCGAAAGAGAGAAGGCTGGACGCCTAGCGGATCGTAAACTTGCTTTTCAGCACGTCCCAAAACTTGGGGTCCTCAAAACCGAGGCGCCAGAGGGCTATGCCGCCGAGCTTATACTGGGCCACCAGATCTAGCTTTCCGGCCAGGCTCGAGGCATTTTCAAACCAGACCTCGCGGGCGTAACCGCCGGGCCAATAGGTAAAGTGGGGGCTTTGGGCGGCGGCATCCCACTCGATGGCGGCGCCGTAGCGCGCCGCCAGAGCGACGGCTTCCTGCGCCGTTACGGCCCGTCCTCCCCAGCCGCCGGCCGGCCAGTCGTAACCGTAGGCCGGGAGGCCCAGGCGGATCTTTTCCGGCGGGATTTCCCGGACGGCGTATTCCACCACCTGCTTCACCCAGCCCAGGGAAGCTACCGGGCCGGCCGGTCCGCCGCTCCAGTGCTCGTCATAGGCCATAATCATGACCGCATCGGCGAGCTGCCCCAGGGCGCGGTAGTCGAAGGCCCCTGACCAAGCATTGCCCGGATCGTCCCAGGTTTTGGCGGGGACGGATAAAGTCACCTGGTGTCCGTCGCGGCCCAGCTCAGCTGCGAGTTCCCGCACGAAGGCGGTGTAATTATTTCGGTCGCCGGGCGGGACGTTCTCAAAGTCGATGTTTACTCCCGCATAGCCGCCGTAGCGCACCAGGCGCGCAATACTCGCCACGGCCGTTTGGCGTAGCTTAGGGTTCGAGAGGAGCGCGTGAACGAGCTGTCCGTCAAAATCCCTGCTCTGGTCGATGTTATGGACAAGGGCCAGCACCGGCTTACCGGCGCTTTTGGCCGCTTCTTTGAGCTTGGTAAAAGGCCGGCCGCTTACGCTGCCATCCCAGTTGATGTTGTAGGCAAAGGCCGCGATGGTCGAGATGGCCTCCTTGTGGGCACTGAAAGACTGAAAAGACAGATCGTCGCCTTCAAAGTATTCCACGTAGTAGCCGACGACTTCCAGTCCCTGCCTTTTCGCCGGCGAGGCGTTTTCTACAGGTGGGGCAGGGGGGAACGAACGCGGGATAGTCAGGGCTTGTCCAGGATAGATCCATTCGGAAGTAAGTCCATTGGCCTGCCAAATGGCACTGACGGTAGTTCCATACCGCTCGGCGATGAGGTACAGAGAATCGCCCGGCTGGACTATGTACCGGATGGAAGAGGCCCCCGAACGCGCTGGCGGCGTTTGGGACCTAAGGGCGGCGTAGGTTGCCGGCCCCACCACCCCGTCCACGACCAGGCCGTGGTGGGCCTGGAAAAGCCGGACCGCCTGCTCCGTGAGCCGTCCGAAGTCGCCGTCGATGGGACCTGGGTCGTAACCCAGTCGGGCCAGGGTCGCCTGCAACTCGGCTACGTCGTCGCCGAACGTGCCGTAGAAGAGAAGCCGGCTTCCCAAAGCTGCTGCCTGGGCCGGGAACGCCAGCATAAGGATGCAAAGAAGGGTAAGGCCTGCTCTCAATCTTCGGTTCATTCCTCTCCTCCTCGGTGGGTGTTCGGCGCCGCCCGGCCGGCTTCATACTTAGGCCTGCGGCCGGGCCGCTCGGGCCAATTATAACCTGAGCCCGGGCCTGCCGTCACCCGGCCAAAAGGACGAGAGGCCGTCCTAAGACCATAAGAACGCGCCAACCGGCAGGCGCTTTGCCAGTTGGCGCAGTTTCTGACACCAATGGTAAGCGGAGGAAAGGTTGGTGAACATCTTATTGGAAGGAACGATTAGGGCGGTGGCGCGGACGGCTGCGTAGTCTCTTCTCTGCCTGGAGCGGGCTGGCCCGGTGTCCCTTCGCCGCCGGGCGAACGGAAAGGTGCCGGGCCCGGCTCTAGTCCGCCGAAAGGCCAGGGGAGCTGGCCGGAGCTCCAGGGCGTGTGGATGTTGCAGGGCTGCCAGGGCTGGGTCCCTTGAATGAAGAGCTCGCGCCGCACCGTTTCCGGCGGGCACCAGCGGGTGGCTAAGAGACCCGACTCGGTGCAGATTTCCGCCTCGATGATGCCGGCCGGGCGAGTAAAGTCATGGGGAGGTGTCCCGGCCAAAGCCTTTTTCATAAAGCCTGCAAAAATCGGGGCGGCCAGGCCTCCGCCGGTGCCGTAAATGTCGCGGGCCGGCTCGTCGTTGCCCACGTACACCGCAGCCGCAAGGTCGGGTGTAAAGCCCACGAACCAGGCGTTCCCCTGGCTGGTACCCGTCTTTCCAGCTACCGGCCGGTCGAGGATCCGGCCTACGGCGCTCCCCGTCCCTCCAGGGCGGGTGACGTTCTCCAGGATGTTGGTCACGATATAAACGGCCCGCGCGTCGGCCGCCTGGCGGATGCTGGGTTGGTGTTCTTCCAGCACCCGTCCGAAGCGATCTTCCACCCGGAGCACGGCCAGAGGTTCCACGCGCCGGCCGCCGTTGGCGAAGGCGCAAAACGCCGCCGCCATCTCCAGCGGCGTGACTTCGTTCGTTCCCAGGACCGAAGAGAGGTGAGGGGTGAGGCGGCTTTGGATCCCTAGATCATGGGCTACGGCGATGCCCTGCGCGGGCCCCAACTCGTAGTTTAGCCGCGCGGAAACTACGTTATCGGAAATGGTCAGGGCTTCGCGCAAAGTCAGAGGGCGAAAGTGGTAATCCTTATCACCGTAATCGGTAGGTGTCCAAGGCGGCTGCCCCGGCACGGGTAGGGCGATGGGTTCACAGCTGAGTGTGCTCGCCGCGGTATAACCGTTTTGCAGGGCGGCGAGATAAACAAAGGGCTTGAAGGCAGAGCCGGGCTGGCGCGGGGCCACGGCGCGGTTGAGCTGGGTTTCGCTGAAGTCCCGGCCGCCGATCATGGCCCGGATCTCACCGCTTTTTGGATCGATGGCCACCAAAGCCCCCTGCGGCTGGGTCACCCCGCGCGCATCGCGAAAAGAGACCGGCAGCCCCTGGCGAAAGGCTTCCTCGGCGGCCGCCTGCATGTCGAGGTCTAAGGTGGTGTAGATGTTCAGCCCGCCTTTATGGAGCATGTCCGCACCGTAACGCGGCTCTAGCTGCCGCACCACATAGTCGACGAAGTAGGGGGCGCGGGCGGCTTTGGCCTTAAGGCCTACCAAGCGGAGCGGTTCTTTTTCCGCGGCCCGAGCTTGTGCCGGGGTGATGTAGCCGAGCTCGGTCATGCGCTTTAGGACTATTGCCCGCCGCTCAAGGGCGGCCGAGGGGTCCACGTAGGGCGAATAACGGCCGGGGCTGCGGGCCACGCCCGCCAGAAGCGCCGCTTCGGCCAGCGTAAGATCCCGGGCGTGCTTGCCGAAATACGTCTGGGCGGCCACTTCGGCCCCGTAGGCGCCGTGGCCGAAGTAAATGGTATTGAGGTACAGGCGCAAAATCTGCTCTTTGGAATACCGCGCTTCGAGCTTGAAGGCCAGAAAGAGCTCGTGGATCTTGCGTTCAAACGTTCGTTCTGGCGTAAGGTATAAGTTTTTGGCCAGCTGCTGGGTGATGGTGCTCCCGCCCTCCACCACCCGTCCGGCCTGCACGTTGCGCACGAGGGCGCGCACTACGGCCACCGGGTCTACGCCGAAGTGTTCGTAGAAACGGTAGTCCTCGATGGCCACGATGGCGTTGCGAAGATCCGGTGCTATGTCGCTAAGGGGGACGTCCACGCGGTTTTGGGTGTACAGGCTGGCTACCTGCCGGCCGCGCACATCGAAAAGCCGGCTCGCAAGCGGCACGGATGTTTTAGGCAGGGGGGTAAAAAGGATGTATAGCCCCAGGATGAGAGTTAGGACCAGCACTCCCCCCAAGGCAGCCCGGAGAAGGGTCAAGCGGCTTTTGCGCAGGTGTTTCGGCGTATAGACCACCTCCCCCGCTCTACAAGTTAGCACGGCTTTTCATAGTATTACCTCTCCTGGAAAGGTTATACAGAAGCGGTACACGGCAGGAGATGGCCTTTTTCCAGCGAATAACTTAAGGCAATCACGGGAAATGAAGAAGGGATGAGATGGAAGAGCCTGCCGAACTTAGAGCGCGGCTCCTCCGCCGGCGTTGGCTGGTGTGGGGGATGCTCGCCTTATCCTTTCTGATCGTCTTTTTCCACCGCATTGCTCTGGCGGTGGTGGCCGACCAGCTCATGGCTGAGTGGAGCTTAACCGCCTCCGCCTTGGGGAACCTGGGCGCCATGTACTTTTATGTCTATACCATTATGCAGATCCCGAGCGGCGCCCTGGCCGATACCTTGGGACCTCGGGTTACCGCCAGCACCGGCACGTTGGTGGCGGGTATCGGCTCGGTGGTTTTCGGCCTAGCACCGAGCTTTGGTGCGGCCCTGTTCGGCCGCTTTCTCGTCGGCCTCGGCGTATCGGTGATTTTCCTCTCAGTTCTTAAGGTGCAGACAGAATGGTTCAGGACCCGCGAATTTGCTACCATTACCGGGCTCACGTCCGCGGTGGGCAATAGCGGCAACGCACTGGCGGCTACCCCTCTCGCCTGGTTAGTTGCCGCCATTGGCTGGCGCTTTTCCTTTGTGGTCGTGGGGATATTGGGTGTTCTCGTGGCGGCCGGCTGCTGGTTCTTTGTCCGCAACCGCCCTGAGGACCTAGGACTGCCTTCCATAACGGAGATTGAAGCGTGGGAAGACGGTGCTCTAAGCAGCGCGTGCCGCCTCCCGCCGGCCCGACCGGTTCCCCTCAGGCAGGCCCTGGCCTACGTTACGCGCAGCTCCTACACCCTCCCGCTCTTCGTCGGCGCCTTTGGTTTGAACGGTTCGCTTATGGTGCTTTCCGCCATGTGGGGTATACCCTACCTCATGCAGGTCTACGGCCTGAATCGAGCCCAGGCCTCGCTTTACACTCTAGGCACCGCCCTCGGGATCATGTTGGCCGGCCCGCTTTCCGGCCTCATTTCCGACCGGTTGCGGCGCCGGCGCGGGCCGCTCCTTGCCTTTACGGCCTTGACCCTTTTCGCCTGGGTGGTTCTGGTTGCCTGGCCCGGACGCCTTCCCCTTCCCCTCTTGCGCTTCTTGTTCTTCTTCCTCGGGCTGGGATCCGGCGGTTACCTCCTTATAATGTGCCTGGCCAAAGAAGTAAGCCCGCACGCCATTGCCGGCGTAGCCACCGGCACCATCAACACCGGCTCCTGCCTGGGTGCGGCGGTGCTTCAACTTCTGGTTGGGTTGGTGCTCGATGCCACCTGGGACGGCCGCCTGGTGGTGGGAGTGCGCCTTTATTCGCCGACCAGTTACCGCCTCGGCTTTCTGCTCTGTACCCTGGTGGTGGCTGTCTCGTTCCTCGCCGCCTTGCGCCTTCCCGAAACCCATGCCCGGAACATCGCCCCCGAATACCCCTTCCCCGAAAGAGAGCCGCTTAGAGTCGATTAGAGCCGGCCCGACAGGATAAAGGCGCTGGAAGAGAAGGAGTGACTGGCTCATGCCCCTTAAAGTTGTCTTTGGCCTCCTCTTCGTCATATCCGTCTGGGGTAGCTCCTTTCCTGTAGCTAAGCTGGCCTTGGCGGAGATTTCCCCCCTAGGGCTGGCCACCTTGCGCTTTACTTTGGCCAGCTTTATTTTTGTTCCCGTAGTTTGGCTGAGCACCAAGCGGAGCGGCACGAAGCTTCCGCAGCCGGACGGGCGAGATTTCCTCCTCTTTAATTTCCTGGGGCTTCTCGGCGTCACTACCTACTTTATGGTCCAATACACGGCGGTAAGCCTCACCACGGCGTCCAACGCCGGGCTCCTCATCGCCATCGCGCCCCTCTTCGTTACCCTCTTTTCGGCCTTCTGCTTGGGCGAGCGCCTCACGGCGCGCAAGCTGCTCGGCATAGGGGTGGCCATGCTGGGCGTGGCCGCCGTAATAAGCCGGGGAACCTTTCACTTTTCCTTCGGTGAAAGAAGCCTTGCCGGCGACCTCCTGATGATTTTGAATGCCTTCTGCTGGGCCCTTTTTTCCATCCTCGGGAAACAGGTAATGCGCCGCTACCCGCCCCTTGTTGCTACATTTTACATAACCGTGCTGGGCACCTTCTGGTTTTACCCGCTGGCCCTGCCCCGGGGAGTGCTGCAGGCGGCTCTTAGGCTGTCCCCCGCCGGCTGGTGGGCCGTGGCCTTCCTCGGTGCCTTTTGCTCTGTAGGCGGTTATTACTTTTGGTACTGGGGGCTCTCCCAGGTAGAGGCAAGCCGGGTTGCCGTCTTTCAGTACCTGCAGCCCTTAGTTTCGCTCGTTCTCTCGGCCCTCATGTTGGGGGAGCAGGTTAAGCCGGCCACGCTGGGCGGCGGCCTCTTGATCATCGCCGGGGTAATAGCAGTTGCCCGGGCCCCGGCCGGCTCCTGCCGTCCGGCGGCCACCACTGCGGCTCGGACCTCAAATAAATACTGAGGCCTGGGGATGCCCGAAGGGGGAAGTCTTTCACCCACCTGACGCCGGCGGCATGGGCCTCAATCCGAAAAATAGCGGGGCCGAGGGCCATCCCCTATTTCGCCGACCCGGCCGAAGACCGGGCGACCTTTTCCGAACCCGCGAAGGCGCCGGTAGGCATTGAATTTGTCCTGGTCAACGGCCGGGTAGTGGTGCAAAAAGGGCGGCTTACGGGCGCGAGACCCGGCTGCATCCTGCGGCCTTCGCAGGTTTGAGAAGGCTGTTTTCAGGTGCGGCAGTAGCTTCTCAGCCGGGAAAAAAACGGCAACGATTGGTCCGCTCCACCCGATTGACAGCCGGGCGCAGGCGTGATATCATCACGCTGATGATTTTGGCCATATATAGTGCCTCATCTCAGCCTGCCGCTGGGGTGAGGTAGAGGCGCGGTGTGTCAAGAGTACCCGCTCTGAGCAGGGCAGCAAAGAGGAGCGGGGAAAGGGGCCATCGCCGAAGCCGGGTGCCGGCCAGGGGCACTCGAGCTGGGCCGGCAGGGAATACCTGCCGGACTGTCGCCGCAGGCATCCCCGAGCCTCCGGCGATGAGCTATCTCACCTAGGGGGAGAGGAGGGATGGAGGCAGACTGCTTGCAGCCATCTGGCTGCTTATTCATTTAATAAGGGAGGACGGGCAGATGACAAACCGGAAGGAGCCAGGCGCAAGAAGGCGCTGGCGCCTGCATATTCCCCATGTCTATGCCATGCTTTTTACTATCTTGATTATTGCCGCCCTGGCCACTTGGGTGGTTACCCCCGGCGCTTATGACCGGGTAGAAGGTCCCGGTGGGCGGATGGTCGTTGACCCTAACTCCTTCCACGTGGTTGAGCGTTCCCCGGTAGGCTTCTTTGGTCTCTTCCGGGCTGTGCACAAGGGTATGGTACAGTCGGCCGATATCATCTTTTTCATTTTCATCGTGGGCGCGGCCTTTTCGGTCATTAATGCCACCGGGGCCATCGAGGCTGGAATTGAGGCTGCCGCCCGCAAGCTCCGAGGCAGTGAGCGCCTAGCCATTCCCATCCTGGTCATCCTTTTTTCCCTGGGCGGGGCTATCTTCGGCATGGCGGAAGAGACGCTCGCTTTTGTTCCCGTAATCGTGCCCTTTATGCTGGCCCTAGGCTTCGATTCGATGACGGCGGCAGGCATTGTGCTCGGCGGAGCGAACGCGGGCTTCTCGGCGGCCTTCATGAACCCCTTTACCGTCGGAGTAGCTCAGGGAATCGCCGAGCTCCCGCTGTTTTCAGGCATGGGCCTGCGCTTGGCAGCATATGCTAGTTTTGTGCTGGTTACGGCCGGATACATCTACTGGTACGCCGGCCGGGTGAAGGCCAATCCCTTAGTAAGCCCAACCTATGCCGAGGATCGGGCCAAGGAGAAAGATCTAGGCTTGGACCAAAGCCGGACGTTTGAGCCCCGGCATAAGCTGGTGTTCCTCGTGGTGGCGGCATCCATTGCCATGCTTATCTACGGGGTAATCAAGCTCGGCTGGTATATCACAGAAATCGCTGGACTTTTCCTGGCCATGGGCGTCATCGGCGGGCTTGCCGGCCGCCTCACACCGGATAAAATCGCTGAGGAATTCGTCAAAGGGGCCAAGGAGCTCACCTACGGCGCCCTACTCGTCGGCCTTGCCCGTTCGCTCCTCGTCGTGCTTTCCGACGGCCACATCATGGACACCCTGCTGCACTCTATGGCCACGGCCATCGGCGGTCTTCCCAGCCTGCTCACCGCCTGGGGCATGTACGCCGTTCAGTGCCTCCTGGACTTCGTAGTGCCCTCGGGCAGCGGACAGGCGGCCGTGTCCATGCCCATCATGGCGCCTTTGGCCGACCTGGTGGGCGTCACCCGCCAGACGGCAGTGCTCGCGCTTCAGTTTGGCGACGGAATCTCCAACATCTACAGTCCCACCTCCGGGTACTTTATGGCCGGCCTGGCCCTCGCCGGGGTAACCTGGCCGAAGTGGCTGCGCTGGGTCGCTCCCCTCATCGCCATGCAGTATGTTCTCGGCCTAACCTTTATGACCATCGCCCAGCTAATCCACTACGGCCCCTTCTAAAGCCGAGGTTTAGTATTCACCCGTTTACCTGCTTCCCTAGGGCCTAAGCTTAAGGAGTCTGCTGCAGGAGGTCTAAGCATGGAGGATGCGCTCTCAACACTGAAAATGCGGGCTTGGGCGGAACTCGACCGCCTCCGCCCGCGGCTGGCCGAGATCAGCCGGGCCATCCACTTAAGACCCGAGGTAGGGGGCGAGGAGTTCTTTGCTTCCGACCTCCTTGCGCGCGAGCTGGAAGCCGGCGGGTATAAGGTAGAGCGCGGATTTTTCGGTATCCCTACCGCCTTCCACGCCGTGCGCGTCGGGCGCAGCGCTCGCCCGGCAGTGGCCTTCTTGGCAGAGTACGACGCCCTGCCGGGGCTCGGCCACGCCTGCGGGCACAACATCATAGGCACGGCGGCGGTAGGTGCGGCCTTGGCGTTGGCGCCCCTCCTCGCCGAACTTTCCGGCAGCGTCCACGTCTTTGGGACGCCGGCGGAGGAGACCAACGGCGCCAAAGTGCCGCTGGCTAGCGGCGGTGCCTTCGCCGACATCGATGCGGCCATGATGATTCACCCTTCAGGGCGCACCGTGCTTACTGCCCCTTCCCTGGCCATGGATGCCCTGGAATTTCGTTTCCGGGGGCGGGCAGCCCACGCCGCCTCGGCTCCCCACGAAGGGATCAACGCCCTGGATGCCGTCATCCTCACTTTTAATGCCATCAACGCCCTGCGCCAGCACGTGCGCTCAGATGTGCGCATCCACGGCATAATCACCAAAGGCGGCGAGGCGCCCAACATCGTGCCGGAAGAGGCGGTGGCCCGCTTTTATGTGCGCGCGGCCCGGCGCAAGTACCTGAACCAGGTGGTGGAGAAGGTTATAAACTGCGCCCGGGCCGGAGCCTTGGCCACGGGGGCCGAGCTTGAGGTCGCGAACTTCGAGTACTCGTTCGATGAGATGCGGAACAATTCGGTTCTCGCCGCGGCCATGGAAGCCAATCTTACCCGTCTGGGCGAAGAGATTGTCCCCTGTGGGGAGGGAATGGGGTCGCTGGACATGGGAAACGTCAGCCACGTTGTGCCATCCATCCACCCCTATATTTCCATAGGTCCACCGGGCTTGGTGTCGCATACGCGGGAGTTCGCCGCGGCGGCCGGCGGCGAAGGGGGGCTCAGGGGACTTATGGTCGGCGCGAAAGCTCTGGCGGCTACCGCCCTCGACGTCCTCTTAAATGCGGAGCTCCGCCGCGCTGCCCGTGCCGAATTTGAAGCGGCCGAGCGAGAAGAGCAGGACGGAAAGCAATGAGAGTAAATGCCAATTGCTTGACAGCTTGGAACGGCCCGTGGTAGAATAAAGCAAATTCAATATTATTTACCTCATCTCCTCAAGGGGATGAGGTAGAGGTTGCGGGAGGTCAAGAGTACCGGCAGGGAGCAGGGCAGCAGAGGAACTGCCGGGAAAGGGGCCACACCGCCGAAGTCCGGCCTTCGCCCCGAAGGCCGCGGCTGGGGCTGCAGCGAACAGCTGCAGAACTGTCACCCGGTTGGCTGACCCGGCTTCCGGGTGGAGCGCTATCTCGTTCAGGGAGAGGAGGGGATGAGGGTGTATTCTGCCTTACCACCCGTACGCCCGGTACGCCGAAAACAGGCTTAGCATTGGAAACGTTCTTCCAACTAAGCTTGTAGGAGGCGCAGCCATGAATAATTTCGGGTGGTTATCTATTTTGCCGCCGCTGGTGGCCATAACGCTGGCCATTGCCACGCGTGAGGTTTTGGTCTCCTTAGCTCTGGGCATCTTCACCGGCGCCCTCATTCTCACAGGTGGAAATCTGGCTCAGGCCTTCACCAAAGCGATCGAGATTCTTGTAAACGCCGTAGGGGACCCGGAGTGGAACGTGCGCGTACTGCTTTTCGTTCTCCTTTTGGGCGGCATCGTAGGGCTTCTGGCCCGCTCCGGCAGCCCCATTTCTTTCAGCCTGTGGGCAGTAAAACATGTAAAGAGCCGCTCCCTGGCCCTTTTTACCACCTGGCTCCTCGGCGTTATCATCTTTATGGACGACTACTTCAACTGCCTCACCGTGGGTACCGTGATGCGGCCCATTACCGACCGCTACCGCGTCTCGCGCGCCAAACTTTCCTTTGTCATCGATGCGACTGCCGCCCCCATCTGTATTCTAGTGCCGCTTTCTACCTGGGTGGCCTACGTGATTTCACTCCTAGCACCGGAGTTTGAACACTACGGGATCGCCCTTAACCCGTTCCAGGCCTTCCTGGCCATGATCCCGTACAACCTTTACGCCTGGCTCATCCTGATCATGGTCCTGGTGACCTCCTTTACCGAGCTGGAGTACGGTCCCATGGCCCGGCACGAGCGCTTGGCTCTGGAAAAAGGCATCCTCTACGACGAATCCTTGGGTTCACCGCCGGGCGACGACTTCGCCTCCCTAGAGGTGGCCGATAACAGCCGCCCGGTGGATTTGGTAGTGCCCATCGTTACCCTGGTCGTGAGCACGATCGCCGCCATGCTCTCCACCGGCGGCTTCGGGGAAAAGGGCTTTTGGGAGGCCATCATGAACACGGACTCCGCCACCTCCCTGGTGTACGGCGCCACCATCACCCTCATCGTCACCACGCTCTTCTACCACTTCCGCCGCGTGGTTCGGCTCTCCGATTCTATGACTGCTATCATCCAGGGGTTTAAGTCCATGGTGGTGGCTGTCACCATCCTTTCTCTGGCCTGGAGCATCGGCGCCATCTGCAAAGAGCTCGGCACCGGCGCCTGGGTGGCCGGGGTGGTTTCCAAGGGCCTGCCGGCAGCTTTGGTGCCCGCAGCGCTGTTTGCGACTTCGGCCTTCATCGCCTTTGCCACCGGCACCTCCTGGGGCACTTTCGCCATTATGATTCCCATCGCGGTGCCGCTGGCGGACGCCATCGGCCTGTACCTCATTCCTTCTCTGGCGGCCGTGCTCGCAGGGGGCACGTTCGGCGACCACTGTTCGCCCATCTCGGATACTACCATCATGTCCTCCACCGGCGGAGCTTGCCACCATGTGGATCACGTAAACACGCAGCTCCCCTATGCCCTTACGGCGGCCATGCTTTCCCTCCTAGGCTTCCTCACCGTAAGCTTCTTGCCCAGCGGCTGGCTGGTGCTGGCGGTGAGCAGCGCCTTGTTGTTAGGTGTACTGAAGCTCCTGCACGCCATCTGGAACCCGGGACTTACGAGGGCTTACCTCAGGGAGAGCGAAAGCCACTAAAATCGGGTTTTTCCGGCCCGGCGACCCCGGGCCTAATTTTTTTGCCGGCCTGAAGGAAAAATCTGCTAGGGAGCGAATAACACTTAAGGATATGTTGCCTACTGCCAAAGTTGGTATACTAGGAGGCGGAGGTGACTGAAGCTTGGCCCGGGCGGGTAAAGACAAAACGGAGACCCAGCTTACCCTCGATCGTTGTTATGCGCTCCTGAAGAAAACGCGTGAACCGATGCACTTTCGCGAACTTCTCACCACCGCTTGGAAAGAACTCTGGCCTGAACGCGAGCTTCCCGCTAGCGCTCTGGCCACCCTTTACACCAGCCTGAACTTAGATGCACGGTTTGTGCCGGTCGGAAAGGGGAAGTGGGGGTTAGCTGAGTGGCATCCGCGGCCTGCCCGTTCGAATGTTCCTGCCACGTCGCTCTTGGGTAAGAGCTACCAGGACGACCGCGACCGCTTGGCTGCCCTAAACGAGGAGGCGGACTTGGAAGAGTCGGTGGCCGACACCTTGGGAACGGACGAAGATAGAGGCCCCGGTTTGGAGGAAGACAGCTGGTTGGGAGATGAACATCAGGATTAGGAGGCGAGTGGGGTGAAAATTCGTTGGTATGGCCATGCCTCGTTTTTGATCACCGGCGAAAACGGGCTCAAGGTGCTTACCGATCCCTTCGATGAAACCGTGGGCTACCCGTCTCCTACCGTAGCTCCGGACGTGGTGACGGTAAGCCACGAGCACTTCGACCACAACGCGGTAAGGGTGGTCCCCGGAAACCCGGAAGTGGTGAAGGGCCCGGGCGAACACGTGGTCCGCGGCATAACCATCGTGGGCCTTCCCACGTACCATGACGATGCCCATGGATCTCGCCGCGGGGAGAACACGGTGTTCACCATAAGCATGGACAGCCTGCGGGTGACGCACCTGGGCGACTTGGGCCACACCTTGAGTGCGTCCCAAATCCTGGCGCTAAGGCCGGTAAACGTTCTTCTCATCCCCGTAGGCGGCTACTACACCATCGATGCCCGCCAGGCTAAAGAAGTGGTAGACGCCCTGAACCCGAACATCGTGATCCCCATGCACTACAAAACTGAAGTGCTGGATTTTCCCATTGGCGGTGTGGAGCCGTTCTTAAACTTAGTAGGCGGCGGCGAATACCTCAGGTCCACAACTTTAGAGGTAACGGCCGAAAACCTGCCCGCCCCGTGCCGCGTGGTCGTTTTAGATTACGTGTAACCCTTGACAGGTTGGGTCGTAACCCAATAGAATAAAAAAGTAATGGGCAAAACCAAAGCCAAAACATTTCTAGTTCCTCACGGCTAGAAATCTTTTTTTTTGAGGTCAGGAGTTGAAGGAGGGCGCAGCGTGGCCAAGTTCATCTTTATCACCGGCGGCGTCGTCTCGTCTCTCGGCAAGGGGATAACCGCCGCCTCATTGGGGCGTCTTCTCAAAAGCCGCGGGCTGAAAGTCACCCTGCAGAAATTCGATCCTTACATCAACGTGGACCCCGGCACCATGAGCCCCTACCAGCACGGCGAAGTTTTCGTCCTCGAGGACGGGGCGGAAACCGACCTGGACCTGGGACATTACGAGCGGTTCATCGACGAAAGCCTTACCAGAGAGAGCAATGTCACCACCGGTACCATTTACGGCACCGTAATCCAAAAGGAGCGGCGCGGCGATTTCCTCGGCGGGACCGTCCAAGTCATCCCGCACATCACCAACGAGATCAAGGATCGCCTGCACCGGCTCGCTAAGGATAGCGGTGCCGATGTTGTAATTGCCGAAATCGGCGGCACGGTAGGCGATATCGAGAGCCTGCCCTTCCTGGAGGCCATCCGCCAGATGAAGAGCGATGTGGGGCGCGACGACGTGCTGTACATCCACGTGACGCTCGTGCCCTACATCGAGGCCTCCGGCGAGCTCAAGACCAAACCCACCCAGCACAGCGTAAAGGAACTAAGAAGCATCGGCATCCAGCCGGACATCATCGTCTGCCGCACGCATCGCCCCCTGTCGAACGGCGTGCGCGAGAAGATCGCCCTCTTTTGCGACACGGAAAAGCGGGCCGTAATTGAAAACCGGGATGTAGAGTGCCTGTACGAGATCCCGCTTCTTTTGGCGGAGGAGGGCCTGGACGACATCGTGGTAGAGCGGCTGCACTTACAGTGCGGCCCGCGAGACCTCCGCGAGTGGGAAGACCTGGTGCGGCGGGCCAAGAACCCGTCCGGGCGCGTTTCGGTGGCCCTGGTGGGCAAATACGTGGCGCTCCACGATGCCTACCTCAGCGTGGCCGAAGCCCTCCACCATGCCGGCATCGCCAACGATGTGGCCGTAGACATACGCTGGCTGAACGCCGAAGACTTGGAAGAGGGGAACCCGGAAGAACTACTGGCCGGAGTGCAAGGCGTGCTCGTGCCGGGCGGTTTCGGCGACCGCGGAACCTTGGGCAAGGTGCTGGCGGCCCGCTACGCCCGGGAAAGGCGCGTTCCGTACCTGGGGCTCTGCCTGGGCATGCAGCTGGCCGTGGTGGAGTTTGCCCGCCATGTCCTGGGCTGGGAAGGGGCCAACAGCGCCGAGTTCGATGAGGCCAGCCCCTACCCGGTAATCGACCTCCTGCCGGAACAAAAAGGTATCACCTCCAAGGGCGGCACCATGCGCCTAGGCGCCTACCCCTGTCACCTGGTTCCCGGTACGCGCGCCATGGCGGCCTATGGGGAGCCCGTGGTGTACGAGCGGCACCGCCACCGCTACGAATTCAACAATGCCTACCGGGCCGAACTCGAAGCCCGGGGCCTGAAGGTGGCCGGCACCTCACCGGACGGCCGGCTGGTGGAAATCATCGAGCTCGAAGATCACCCCTGGTTTGTCGGCACCCAGTTCCACCCCGAGCTCAAATCCCGCCCCAACCGCCCGCACCCGCTCTTTAGAGAGTTCATCCGGGCCGCCAAAGAAATGCGCGGTAAAAACTGACGGTTGCGCCGCTGGGGGATGCCCGAAGGCCGAAGCTTTTATCCGTCCGTTGGTTTCACGTGCGGCAGGCCTACCTCGGAAATACCGGGGCCGAGGGCCATCCCCCAGCAAGCCGCGTTACGTACCGCCATTAGAAGAACGCAGGCGAGCGAGGGAAAGCGCGGGCGGTGTTTGAGGCCCGAAGGGCCGAGTTCTGCCCGCGCCCCGAGCGAGCCGAGTTCGTTCGTCCTGAGGTCGTTCGCGGCCACTGGGGGATGCCCGAGGGCTAGTTTCATCCGTCCGCTGGTTCGCGCGTAGTACGGACGTCTACCCTGAAGGAGAGGGGAGTATGGCGGAGCTTGTGGCCATCAAAGATACCGTCCAGAACGTGGCCGAGGCCATTGCCGCGGTCCTGGAGCTGGACGTAAGTATCATCGATCGTTCTTACGTCCGCCTGGGCGCCACTGGGCAATACGCGGATCAGCTTTACGCCCAGGCGGCGCGCGACTCCCTTTTCGACCACATTCTTAAAACTGGCCGGCCCGGCTTTATCGAGGACGCTGCCGTGAGCGACTTCTGCCGCCGGTGCCAAGGGCACGGGACCTGCCGCGAGCTGGCCACCTTGGGCCAGCCCATCTTCTGCCGCGGGCAGGTGGTGGGGGTGATCGGCGTGGTGGCCTTCACCCCGGAGCAGCGCGAGCGCCTGAGGGCCGGCGCCGGGCAGCTTTTAAACTTCCTGAGCCGCATGGCCGGCCTCCTGGAAAGCAAGCTTCTTCTCGCCGAAGCCCTCTGGGAGGAGACGCGGCGCAACCAGGAGGTCTGCGAGAACCATATCTCTTCGAGCTCGCTCAGCCCCCTCAGCTTCAACGACATCCTGGGGCAGGACCCGGCCTTCCTGGCGGCCAAGGAGCTGGCCCGCCGCGTGGCTTCTTCTACTTCCACCGTGCTCATCCGCGGCGAGAGCGGCACCGGCAAAGAAATGTTCGCCCGGGCCATCCATAACGCCAGCCCGCGCGCCGAGCGTCCCTTCGTGGCCGTAAACTGCGCCTCCATTCCGGAAAGCCTCCTGGAGAGCGAGCTTTTCGGCTATGAAGCCGGGGCCTTTACCGGTGCCCGGAAAAACGGTAAAGTCGGTAAGTTCGAGCTGGCGCAGGGCGGCACCCTTTTCCTGGACGAGATCGGCGACCTTCCCCTGCACCTTCAGCCGAAGATCCTGCGCGTGCTGCAGGAGCGGCAGGTGGAGCGCGTGGGCGGCAGCCGTCCCATACCCATCGACGTACGCATCATCGCCGCCACCAACCAAAACCTAGAAGAGCTCATCGCGGCCCGCTCCTTCAGAAGCGACCTCTACTACCGCCTGAACGTGATTCCGCTGGTTATCCCACCGCTCAGGGAGCGCCGGGGGGACATCCTCTTCCTCACCCGCTTCTTTATCAGCAAATACTGCCGGCTGCTGGAGAGGCCGCTTCTTGCGCTGAGCGCCGGCGCTGCGCGCCTCCTTATGGAGCACTCCTGGCCGGGGAACGTGCGGGAGCTGGAAAACGCCGTGGAGTACGCCGTAAACGTGGCCACTGGCCCGGCCATTACCCCGGCGGACCTTCCTCCCTACCTCAGGGCGGGGGCCGAGACGGCCTCAAAGAAGACAGAATCGGTAGAAGCGGTGAACGACGCCGGGCCACAACCTGGGAAAGGAGCGGCCGGGGCGGTGGGGGCTGCCGAGCTCCCGCGGGGAAGCCTGGACGAGCTTCTTAGCGCCTACGAGCAGGAAATACTCTCCCGCTACCTGGCCGTTTACGGCACCTCCGCTGAAGCCAAGGCCCGCATTGCTTCCGAGCTCGGCATTTCCCTGGCCACCTTATATCGCCACATGAGCAAACTGCGCGGGTCCTCCGGCCGGGCACAAGCCCCCGGCGGTTATTCGCGAATTTGCGAACGCTAGCAGAAATGAGAAAGTAAGGGGCGCCCCCTTCGCATGTTTGCGAAAACGGGGCGCCTTTTTTGTGTCGCCCGGCGCCGGCACGAAATTTGCAAACGCATTCGGGTAAAAACGCGGGCCGCCTGTTGGGCGCGCAAGGATCCCGGCTCCAGGGGCGGCCGCGGAAGCTAGGGGGAGGCAGAGATGGAACGAAGCCGGTTGGTGGCACTTCTTCGGGAGCAGGTGGTGCCGGCCTTCGGGTGCACGGAACCGGTGGCCTGCGCGCTCGCCGTGGCGCGGGCGCGCGAGGCGCTGGGAGGGGCGGTGGAGAGGATTCATGTACTGACAAGCCCGGGCGTCTACAAAAACGGCCTGGGCGTAGGGATTCCGGGAACCGGCGCCCGGGGCATTCCCATTGCCGCGGTCCTCGGGGCCCTAATCGGCGAACCAGAGCGCGGGCTTGAGGTTTTGGCCGGGGTCACCCCGGAGGCCGTGCAGGCGGCCCAAGCTATGGTGGCTTCCGGCGCCGTGGCGGTAAGCTACGATCCGGGAGAGGAGGGCGTCTATGTGGAAGCCCGCGTAAGCGGGGCAGCCGGCACGGCCCGGGCCGTCATCCGGGGAACGCACACCAATATCGTGTACGCGGAAAAAAACGGCCGGCCGCTCTTGACCGCGTCCGGCGCGGCGGGGACGACGCCCCGTTCTTCCGCTTCCGCCGCCGAACTGGCCCAGCTCAGCCTGGCCGACCTGGTGGGCTTTGCCGAAGAAGTGCCCTTAGGCGAGGTGGAGTTCCTCCTGGAGGGGGTGCGGCTGAACCGGGCGGCCGCCGAGGCCGGCCTCAAGGTCGGCGCCGGTTTGGCGCTCGGGCGGGCCTTGGCGCAGCTGGTAGAGGAAGGGAAATGCCCGGACGGGCCAATCGTGCGGGCTAAAATCCTCACCGCCGCGGCGGCCGATGCCCGCATGGGCGGCCTCCCGATCCCGGTGATGTCCAGCGCCGGCAGCGGCAACCACGGCATCACGGCTACCCTGCCGGTGGCCGTGATGGCCGAACACCTGGGGGCGGGTACGGAGAAGCTGGCCAGGGCGCTGGCCTTAAGCCACCTCGTTACCCTTTATGTTAAGGAATTTACCGGCCGGCTTTCTCCCATTTGCGGCTGCGCCGTGGCGGCAGGAGCCGGTGCCGCTGCCGCCGTCGCTTGGCTTCTTGGCGGCGGCGCGGAAGCTGTGGGGGCCGCTGTGCAAAACCTCATCGCCGACCTGGCCGGTATGCTCTGCGACGGTGGCAAAAACGGGTGCGCCCTGAAGCTCTCCACGGCTGCGGCCGAAGCCATCCTGGCTGCCGAGCTGGCCGTTGCGGGCATAAGCGCAGACTGGTACGACGGCATTGTAGGCCGAAGCCCCGAAGAGACCATCCGCAACCTCGGCTTTGTGAGCGCCTACGGCCTCGCCCGGGCGGACGAGGCCATACTGGCCGTCCTTACTGCGGGAGCGGGCCGTAAACCCTAAGGCGCAAGTCGCCCGGCTCCCGCCTTCCCTAAGAAAGCCGTGGCCGCGCGGCTTTTTTCCTGCCCACCGGCGGCCGCCTGACGGCGGGCCGGTATCCCCGCGGAATTGGTCGTCTGCAGGCGGCCGAAGGGCGCGCAGGACTCGCTGGTTGAGGCGAGGCTAGACGAAAAGAAGGAATTACGCTGCTCTAGGTCGTAATGAGCATAAAAAAGCCCGGCGAAAATCCCACCTGCCGTAGGGAGGTATCGCATGTTTTACCTCGACCTTTTCGTCGGCGTTCTCACCACCCCCTTCGCCACCCTGCACACCCTCGCTGCCCGGCCCCGGCCCGGCGCGGCCGTGGCCTTCCACGCTGTCATTATCCTCATTACCACCCTGGCGGGTATCTACACTGCGCCCGCACCGCGGGCGCTTCCGCCTGCCGTAACTCTAGTGCTGGCCGTTCCTTTCGGGACCTTGGGCCTCTTTCTTTATGCTGCTCTGCTGCACCTTTGCGCCGAGTTCCTCGGCGGGCAGGGGCGTGCCCTCGGTCTTTTGACCGCCTTGGCCTTCGCCGCCGCTCCTGGCGCGCTCATGGCCCCCTTCGGCCTGGCCATGCGCGCCGCTCCGCCCGCTTTCTATTACCTAGTGAGCGTGGCCCTTGGCCTCTGGGTTCTTGCCCTCCACATCCTCACCCTCATGACTACTTACGGGTTTTCCTTCTGGCGCGCCCTGGCCGCGTTAGTTCTACCTGTAGCCTTCGTTTTGGCCGCCGTGCTGCTCGGCCTCGTCTTGGGGGTGGCTGCACTTGTTTCGCACTTAAAGGGCCTATCTTTGCCTACATTCTGAAAAGGAGCAAAGAACATGCCCTCGCGCCGCTTCCTATGCTACCTCCTCGTCTTGGCCCTCCTCGCCGGGCAGGCCTTTTTCATCCGGTCTGCTGCTGCCCATAGCCCGGCTTCGGCTCCGCCGGTAACCCGCGGTGCCTTCGCCCGCTACCTGGCGGCCGCCCTGGAGCTGCCGCCCGTGCCCTCCAGTGCCTCCGCCTTCCCTGACATAGCCGACGAAGCTACCCGGCAGGTCGCTGCCCGGGTGCATCAGGCCGGCCTCATGAGCGGCTACCCCGGTGGAAACTTCCGGCCCTACAGCCCGGTCACCCGCGCGCAGGCCGTGGCCGTACTCCTTAAGGCGGGAGATGAGCTCCCGGACGCCCCGGCGCGATCGCTCTCGCCCCTTGCTGCCCGGCGGGGCGCGCCGCTCCCCTTTGCCGACGTTCCGCCCACCCACTGGGCGCGGGAAGCCATCACCTGCGCCTGGCAGAAGGGCCTGGTGGCCGGAGTGGGCGGGGGACGCTTTCTTCCCGACCGGCCCATTAGCGCGCGGCAGCTGGCCGAGCTCTTCGAACGTTTTCTGGGCCCCGCCGCTTACCGCCGCGCCGGGATTGACCCCGGTGCGCCTCCGGCGCCGCAGGCGTGGTCCGGCGCCCGCGCAGAGGCCATCCCCATCCTTCTCTACCACCACCTGGCCCCGCGCGGGACCGGCTGGGACAAGAACGGCGCCACCATCACCCCGGAAGAGTTCGCCTGGCAGATGGACTACCTGGCGGCGCGCGGCTACAAGGTGCTTAATGCCGACGAACTCCGCGCTTTTCTCCTGGGGCAGAAGGCCTTCCCGCATCCGGCGGTGGCGATCACCTTCGATGACGGCTACGCCAGCAACCTGCATTACGCCTTCCCCATCCTCAAACGCCACCGCTTTCCCGCCATTATCAATGTTATTACCGGCTCTGTACCCGATAAGCCCGAGCTTCTGTATGATGTCCGCCGGCTCCAACGCCTTTCCTGGCCGGAGCTCAGGGAGATGATCGCCTCTGGGCTGATTGTCGTTGGCTCCCACACCGACAACCTGCATTCTTACGTCCCTTCCGGCCCCAAGGGCAGAAAAAGGCCCGCTCTGGTGGCGCGCCTCTACGACCCGGCCACCGGGCGGGTGGAAACGGAAGCCGCCTACCGGGCGCGCGTTCTGGCCGACCTTACGGCCTCGCGCCAAAAACTCGCCCGCGAGCTGGGGACGTCCCCGAGCATCTTCGCCTATCCCTTCGGCGTGAACGACCCCCTGTCCCGTGAGCTCGTGGCCCGGGCCGGCTTCACCCTTACCTTCGGTACCCGGCCCGCCCTCGCCCGCCGGGGGAGCGGCCTCAGCGACGTCCCGCGGCTGGCCGTGCGGCCGGGCCTGACGAAGGCGGAGTTCGATTCTCTCCTAGCCGGAAAAATGAAGCCGCGAACATGAAAAAGCCGGGCGGGTAAACCCCGCCCGCTTGTTTTAACCCTGCCCTGAACATGCGCGGCCCGCGGTTTTAGCGCAGCTTCCGAGGCCGAGGGCCATCCCCCCGCAAGGCGTGTTACGTACCGCCATTAGAAGAACGCAGGCGAGCGAGGAAAGCGCGGGCGGTGTTTGAGGCCCTGAGGGCCAAGTTCTGCCCGCGCCCCGAGCGAGCCGAGTTCGTTCGTCCTGAGGTCGTTCGCGCCGCCGGGGGATGCCCGAAAGCGAGGTTTTCATCCGTCTGGTGGTGCCGCTGGCGGCATGGGCGTCTATCCAGAAGTCGATACCTGGCCCTGCTGGGTGGTGAGCGCCGCGGTGACCTCCAGGTGGCTCAGGAGGTAGGCGAGGAGCGATTCGGCCCCCTGATTGGCGTTGAGGCCGTTCTCGGTAAGGCCGTCGTGGCAGCCGCCGGTTTCCGGATCGTACAGGGACTCACCGCGGGCGTTGCGCCCTAAGAACCACTCGAAGGCCGCCTCCGCGCGCTTGAGGTACGCCGTTTTCCCGGTCGCCCGGTGCGCTTCGTTGTAGGCCAACACCAGGCAGCCCGCATCTTCCGGTTGTTCGTCCCAAGGCGCCGGTTCACCGCCTTTGACGTACCAGCCGTGGCAGCCTATTAGCTTAAAGTAGCGTCCGTGCCACATGACGTCCGTAAGAAAGCCCAGGGACCGTTCCGCCACTTCCAAGAGTTCGTGCCCGCCCAGGCGCCGGTACGCGGCAAAGAGCGCTGCGGGAAGAATGGCGTTGGAATAGGTGAGCCGGTCCTCAAACCAGGGCCAATCTTCGCTGGCCTCGCGGTGGTAGGCGGCCAAAAGCTTTTGGGCCAGCGTGGCCGCTGCGCTCTTTACCGGGGCTTCCTGGTATACGGCCAGGTATTCGCTGAGGCCCAGGAGGGAAAAGGCCTGCCCCCGGATGAACTTGAGGCGGACCGCCCAAGGGAGCGCCCGGAGAAACATCTCGCGCGCAAATGCTCCCTCGCCTCGTCCGGCCAGGGAAGCGGCGGTCACGCCCAGCGCCCATACCGCCCGCCCAAAGGAGTCTTCGGACCCCACCTGGTCGGCCCAGCTCCGATCGTAATTCATGAAGTTGTGAAAATGCCCGCTCGGAAGCTGAGCATAGTGGAGGAAGGTGAGGTACCTCTGCACCAGGGGCAGTGCCTCGCGCTGCCCGGTGATCTGGTAGGCGTTTAGAGCGGCCAGGAGCGCCCGCGCGTTGTCGTCCGTGGTGTAGCCGGTAGCCCGGTACGGCAGGTGGTATCTCGCGTGCTGGATAATCCCCGTTTCGTCGGTGAGGCGCAAGAGATGCTCCAGGGTAAACTCCGGATACTTCACTTTGCCTACCTCCCTGCTCCCACCGGCTCGGTGCTGGCCGCCGCCCTCCGGGCTACGGCCGCTTCCATAAGCGCAACGTAACTCTTGGCCACGGCCGGCCAAGAGAGCGTCTCGCCGAAAGCCTGCGCCCGGGCGGCTATTTCGGCGCGCCGCTCGGGGCTCGCAAGTAGCTCCTTAAGCGCCGTCCCTATGGCTCCGCTGTTTTGGAAAGGCACGAGTACCCCCCGCCCTCCGGCGAGAAGCTCGCGCGCGCACAGGTATGGCGTGGAGATGACCGCCTTCCCCAGAGCCACCGCATAGGCCAGGGGCCCGCTGGAGATCTGCTGCGGGTCCAGGTACGGCGTGATGTAGATGTCGGTGAGGGCCAGGTACTCCATCAGCTCTTCTTGGGTGAGGTAATGATTTACAAAGCGCACGTGCTCCGTAAGCCCCAGCCCGTCCACCTTGCCGTGCAGGTACTCCCGGTAGGCTTCCCCGGAGTGCTTCTTTACCTCCGGGTGCGTCTGGCCCAGGATGAGGTACACGGCCTCTGGGTGCTTACCGACCACCGCCGGGAGTGCCTCCAGCACGTACTCGATCCCTTTACCCGGGTGGAGCAACCCGAAGGTGGAGATTACCACCCGCCCGGAAAGGCCGTACTTGGCCTTGAGCTCCTCGGGGGAAGAAGCCGGCCCTTTCGGCACGCCGTGGCGGATCATGTGGATCTTCTCCTTGGGAATACCGTACCGGCGCACCAGAAGATCGCGCCCTTTGTAGGCCAGCACCACTAGCCCCGTGCTTTCTGCCGCCAGCGCCCGGATGATGTCCGCCCGGGCCCGATCCGGCTGCGGGAGCACCGTGTGCAGCGTGGTGAGCACCGGCTTCTTGAGGTGTTTTAAGAAGGTCAGGATGTACGAACCGTTCGGCCCACCAAAAATACCGTACTCGTGCTCAATCATGACCACATCTACCGGGGAGCGGTTCAGCCAGTGGGCGGCCGCCACGTAGGACGATTCCTCTTCCTGGATGATTTCAAACCGCACCCGCCGGTCATACTCAAGGGGGTTGTCGGCGTGGGTTATGGCTACGGCCTGAGGTTCCGGCCAGACCTTAAGTTCTGCGATGGCCTCCATCAGGTCGGCGGTAAAGGTAGCAAGCCCGCACTTCCGCGGCGGAAAAGTGCTCACGAAAGCAGCTTGCAACTTCGCCAAAGAGTCCACCTCCATGAGTAATATTGTGGTCATTTCCGGATAAAATTAACCGCCTGCACAGTCCCTAGGTGCTGCCGCCCAGCTTGGCCGCGGCCCGCTTGAGTTTCTCCCGGATGGGAAGGTCGTACGGGCAACGCTTTTCGCACGCGCCGCAGCTTACGCACGCCTCCGGGAGCACCGTAAGTTCCCGGTAGAGGGCCTGCGCCTCCCGCTTTCTCTCATAGCGGTCGTACATACCCTCCAGGCGGAACACCTCGCGGATATCAATCCCCTGCGGGCAGGGGAGGCAGTAGCCGCACTGCCGGCATACCTCGCGCCCGAGCGCCCGCACCTCCCGCACCAGGCCCTCGTACTCCGCCGGGGTAAGCGCCTTGAACTCGCTGGCCAGCCGCACGTTCTCTTCCACCTCCGCCACCGATCCCATCCCGGGGATGGCGATGTCCACGGCCTGGCTCAGCGTATAGCGGAGGGCGAGCGGCGGCTCCTTTATCACCCCACCGGCCAGCGGTTTCATGGCAATCACGCCCACATCGAGCTCCCGGGCGAGCGGCAGCAGCGTTTCTTCGGCGTTAAAAATGAAGCGGTCGAGAATGTTAACCGGAACCATTACCGTGTCGAATTCCCCGGTTTTTAGCGCCTCCCTGAGCACGCCCGGGTTGTGACCGGTGATGCCGATGAAACGTACCAGCCCGGCCTGCTGCGCTTCTTTAAGTGCAGTAAGCGCCCCGCCCGGGGCCAGGCACTTTTCCAGGTCTTCCTTCTCGTCTACGCCGTGGAGCTGGTAGAGGTCCAGGTAATCTACCTTGAGCTCTTTTAAGCTCGTCTCTAAATCTTCCCGGGCCCCGGCGGCATCCCGCTTCGGCGTCTTGCTCGCCAGATATACTTCCTGGCGCCGCCCGGCCACGGCCGCCCCGATCTTCGCCTCGCTGTCCCCGTAGCCGCGCGCCGTGTCGATGAAGTTTATGCCCAGGTCCAGAGCCGAGCGGACCACCGCGAGGGCGGCCTCCCAGCTCCGGTCCCGTACGGGTATTCCGCCCAGGCCCAGGCAGCGGACCTTAAGGCCCGTTCGTCCCAGGCGCCGTTCAGGTAGCATCTTGTTACCTCCCCAGAAGATGTAACCTCGCATAGTTTGCTACCGGCCAAGAAAAAATATCACTAGACCGCGAGCGGCGCCCCGGCGCAAAAAAGACCCCGCTCCTTTTCGTGGACTTTTTCTTCTATTCCATATTCTAATCGTTGTTCCAAGCAAAGGGCAAACCTTGGCACGAGGCATGCAAGCGCGTATGCGGGCTTTAGCAAAAGTGAGAAAGGTAAATTCCGCCACTAATCGCCCGGAAAGACAACTCGTTCTTTGTTTGGCAGTTGTAGCTAGCTTAACCCGGCCTTGATCAGGCGGGAAGATTCCGGTAAGATGAAAAAAAGAGAGGAGGGGCCGATATGCGCATAGTAGAGAAGCCCTGGGGGCGCGAGGTCTGGTGGGCGGAGACGCCGGCCTACGTGGGGAAGATCCTCGAGGTTAAAGCCGGCCAGCGCCTGTCGCTTCAGTATCACAAGGAGAAGTTGGAAAGCATGTACTTTGCCGCCGGAAGCGGCACCCTTATTCTCGGAAACGAAACCAAGGAGATCACGCCGGGCCTGGCCGTGACCATTGAGCCCGGCACCGTCCACCGCATCATCGCTACCAGCGACATCACCGTGTTTGAAGTCTCCACCCCGCAGGTTGAGGATGTCGTGCGGGTGGAAGATGCCTACGGGCGCACGCCCAACCCGCCCGAACCGGTCTAAGGGTGTGGCGGTGCGCGTTCGGCAAACCTTCCTTAATTTATTTATTCCGCGAACGGAAAAGGTAGTCCAAAGAGTTCCCGGTGGGATAAACTTGGAGGTGATGCCTTTGCGCCAAGTCGCGGCGATTATGGCCGGCGGCCGGGGCGAGCGCTTCTGGCCCCTCAGCCGCCAAAGCCGTCCCAAACAATTCCTTCGCCTTACCGGCGATAAGACCATGCTTCAGGAGACCGTGGCGCGCCTTACGCCGCTCCTTGACTTGTCGGACATTTATGTGGTCACCGGTACCCAGTACGCCGAGCGCGTGGCCGAGCAGCTTCCGGAGCTCCCGCCGGAAAACATTATCCTCGAACCGGAAGGGCGCGACACGGCCCCTTGTATTGCCCTCACGGCCGCCTACCTGGCGCACCGCTTCCCGGACGAGGACGTAGTGTTGGCCGTCCTTCCCGCCGACCACCTGATCACGAAACCGGAGCTTTTCCGGCAAACCCTGGCCGGCGCCTTCGCTCTGGCCGCGGCCGAGCCTGTGCTGGTGACCATCGGCATGAGCCCCAGCCGGCCGGAGACCGGCTACGGGTACATCAAGTGCGGGGAGAAGGTGCCCTGGAGCGGCCGCCACTTCGTCTACCGCGTCCAGCGGTTTACCGAAAAGCCGGACCGGGCCACCGCCGAAGCCTTCCTTAAGGAAGGCGGATATCTCTGGAACAGCGGCATGTTTGTGTGGCGCCTCTCCGTTTTGCGCGCGGCTTTTGCTGAGCATCTTCCGGAAGTGGCCGCGGCCCTGCCGGCTCTCACCGACCTTTGCGGCGGCCCGGTCGAAGAGCTCGCCAAAGTTTTTCGCAGCCTGCCGCGCATCTCCATCGACTACGGCGTTATGGAGAAGGCCCGGAACGTGTACGTCATCCCCGGCGATTTCGGCTGGGACGATGTGGGCACCTGGTCGGCGCTGGGGCGGCTACTTAAGGCGGATGCCAACGAAAACGTCACCATCTTAAGCTCCCCCACCGCCCAGCAGCCCATCCTCTTCGGCTCCAAGCGCTGCATCGTCGCCGGAAACGGCCGCCTCGTGGCCGCCTTGGGGGTAGAAGACCTCATCATTGTGGATACCGATGACGCCTTGCTCATCTGCCGCCGCGGCCAGGAGCAGCACCTAAAGTCCGTCCTCGAGCAGCTCCGCCGCGAGCACCGAACGGCGTACTTATAAGCCTGGCCGAGAATAGCTTCGCAAGCTTACGGAGGAGGGGATGCTCATGGTTGCCATACACCCCGGTGTTTTTCGCGAATACGACCTGCGCGGCCTCGCCGCTACCGAACTCACCCCGGACTGGGTGGAGGCCTTTGGCGGGGCGCTTTCCCGTTACTTCCGCCGCTACGGCCTCACCACCGTCATGGTTGGGCGCGACAACCGCGCAAGCTCCACTCCCATCCGCGACGCCCTCGTGGCAGGCCTTACCGCCGCCGGGATGGACGTAGTAGACATTGGTACCGTTACCACGCCGCTTTTTTATTTTGCCCGTATCCACCTCGGCCTCGACGCCGGCGTGATGATCACCGCCAGCCACAACCCGCCTGAATACAACGGCTTTAAAATCGCCCGCGGCCCGGCCACCATTTACGGCGAGGAGATCCAGGAGCTGCGCCGCATCTTTGCCGCCTACGTGGACGAGATGCAGCCCGCTTCCGAGCGGAGCGGCCGGCCTAGCGCCGGCGGCCAGGCGCCGGCGGCGCCGCCCGGCCCTTCGCGCCGCGGCAGCGTCCGCACCCAGAACGTTGCCCCCGCCTACCTTGACATGCTGGCCGAAAAGATCAAGCTCGGCCCCCGCCGCCTGAAGGTGGCCGTGGACTGCGGGAACGGCACCACCAGCTTCTTCGCCGCTGATTTCTTAAAGCGCCTCGGCTGCGAGGTGCTCCCCCTTTACTGCGAATCCG
>JASKKP010000012.1 GCA_030154105.1 Bacillota bacterium | reverse complement strand
CAATTGCTTGGACTGCAGGTACTTTTCTACGTTAAAGCCCTTTCCCTTCAAAATCCCCCGTGCCTCACGAATTGGATCTTCCACGGGTTTGAGAAGAAACCCCTCGTGCACCTCCACGATAGTTACTCGCTTACCTTTCAGTTTCCGTGCTATCTCTGCCGGCAAATTCAGTTCGTCCGCATTCACTTCAGGGGTTATCAACACTTTCACCTCCAGTATAGAGACAGACCGGTCCCTTGAGCATTTCCTTGAAATAGTATCCGCTGACAATTGTTCTTGAACGGTCGGCTTTATCTTTTTTCCTAATTGGCAGTATCGGCCTTGCCAGAATTTTGACTCCTCGCCGGGAGTAACAGCGCTTTTTGTAAGAGTATACCACGAGGAACGCTCTGATCTCAACCATTGCTCGCGATTCCTCGTAGCGGAAAGGGGCACTTTAGGCGGTGCAGGCCGCTGCGTCCAGGCACCAAAGCGGCTGGGGGAGAATACCATGGCAGCGGTTAAAAAGTGACCTTGTAGAAGGAGGTTACGGACCGTGGCCACAAAGGGTAGGGTAAAAAAGGTTTTCCCCGGCTGCAACACCTCCCAGGGCTTTTACTCGTTCTACGACTACATTATCCCTCCTGATGCCACCCGGATTTTGATCATTAAAGGCGGGCCGGGGGTCGGCAAATCTACATTCATGCGCCATATTGCCGAGGCCATGGTGGAGCGCGGTTTTGACGTAGAGTACCACTGCTGCTCCTCCGACAACGGTTCCCTAGACGGCGTGGTCTTCCCGCAGATCGGCGTCGCCCTCATCGACGGCACGGCCCCGCACGTGGTAGACCCGAAAAACCCGGGGGCGGTGGACGAAATCATCCACCTGGGAGACTTTTGGGACGAAGATGGTATCCGCTCGCACAAGAGAGAGATTCTTGCGGCCAACCGGGAGGTGGCCCGCCGGTTCACCCGCGCCTACCGTTTCCTTAAGGCTGCCCAGATCATCTATGAGGATTGGGAAGCGGCAAACATCGAAGGGATGAATTTCGGCCTGGCCAACCAGAAGGCCGACCGGCTCATCCGCGAGATCCTGGACGAAAAGCCGGTGGCTGCCACGGTGGGCCGGGACCGGCACCTTTTCGCCCGGGCCATTACTCCGGACGGGATGGTCGACTACCTGGATACCATCATCGGCGTCTGCCGGAAAAAGTACGTCATCGCCGGGAAACCCGGTACGGGGAAATCGGTGCTCCTCGATAAGGTGGCGCGGGCGGCGCTGGAGCGCGGCTACTACGTGGAAATGTACCACTGCCCGCTTAACCCCTCTAAGGTAGAGCACGTGGTGATTCCCCAGCTGAGCGTGGCCCTTACCAAATCCATTGAACCGCACCTCTACAGCGCCGGGCCGGATGATGTGATCGTCAACATGAATGAGTGTCTCGATCCGGCTGTGGAAGCGAAGTATGAGGGGCTCGTTGCCGAAAACCAGGAGATGTTCTTTGACCTCTTCAACCGCGGAATAGCTTTCATCGGCGAGGCCAAAGCCATTCACGACAAGATGGAAACCTACTATGCGCCGTACATGGACTTTAAAGCCGTTGCCAGGCTCCGCCAGAGGATCCTAGAGCGCATACTCGGCTACGCCCAGGAAGTTTACAGGCGTCTAGAGCGCCTGGCATAAAACGACCCCGGGAAAGCCCGGGGTTTCTGCTTCCCGGCTGTTAGGGCCTTTGCCTTTTCCAAGCTAATGGCCCACGCCCTTTCTCCATCCCGGCAGAGCCTCTTGCGCCTGCAGCCCAGAGGGTATAATCTGAAGACGAGAAGTGAGGCGTCTTGGGTAGAGCACGGGTGCAGGAAAAAGCGGACAATGGCCGAGGAGAGGGATGGTGCTATGGGGAAGGTAAAAATACCGGAACCGGTCACGCCGATTGCCAGCGTGTTTACCGGAGATGAGGGACTGTTTGAACCGGTGCGGGCGGCGCTGGCCGAGCGGCTGGGGCCCTGCATTTATGCCAGTCCGGTGCTGCCCTTTGACCATACGGACTACTATACGGCCGAAATGGGCCCCGGCTTAAAGCGCTGCCTCTTCGCCTTCGCCAACCTTCTCGACCCGGGCGAACTTCCGGCCCTGAAACGCTGGTCCAACTCTCTGGAGGAGGGCTGGGCGGTGGATGGCCGGCGCCGGGTGAATATCGATGTGGGTTACATTACGCTGGGGAAGCTCGTCCTGGCAACAACTAAGGATCACGCGCACCGCCTGTACTTAGGGGAAGGCATTTACGGCGAAGTTACGCTGCACTTTGTCGGCGGGCACTTCGAGCCCTGGCCCTGGACCTACCCGGACTACGCCAGCCCCGAGTACCGCAAGATTTGCGAGAAAATTCGCGAGCTCCATCGGCAAAAGCTGCGTTCCCGCTAGCCGCGCGGGAAGACGGCCACCCCGGCCGGCCCCAGGCGGCGCCGGCGGCCGCAGACGGCTTTAGGAGCAACCTGCCTGCGAAGTTATTCCCGGCAGACCGGTTTAAGCCCGGCTCTTGTCCCGGGTTTCTTTTTTTCTTGCCCCCTTGACAACAATGTTAACGTGATATATTATACTAACACCTGCATAAATATACACTAGGCAGGCGTCGCCTTTAAGGTACCTGGGCGCCGTGCTAGTCTTGGAAGGAGGTAGCATTGATGCTGGTTTGTCCCGAATGCGCTGCCGAATGGGAGGCGGGGGACCTGGTGCGGGGAGAGATAGTTACCTGCCCTGACTGCGGTGCGGAGTTAGAAGTCCTGAACTTGGATCCCTTGGAGCTGGCCCTGGCCCCTGAAGAGCAGGAAGACTGGGGAGAGTAGCGCGACCTCTCCAATTGGCCTCCGAAAAGCATAAAGGCCCGCACGTTCAAGCGGGAATACCAATTAAAACGGCAGGAAGTGAAAAGAGTGCGGCTGGGCGTCCTTTTGTCCCAAGTACGGTTGGATGAAAAACTGCTTTTTACCGCTTTGGAACGGCGCGGGGTGGAGTGGGTGCGCCTTGACGACCGGGAGGTGCACTTTAGCCTGACGGGGCCACCCCCGGAACTGGACCTGGTGCTCATCCGTTCCGTGAGCGAGTCGCGGGCCCTCTACGCAGCGCAAATCTTAAACGCTCTTGGAGTTCCTACGGTGAATGCCGCCGCGGTCATCGCTACCTGTAATGACAAGGTAGCCTGCACCGCAGCTCTTACAGCCGCCGGGGTGCCGAGCCCGGCCACGCGGGTGGCCTTTACCCCGGAGAGCGCCCTCCTGGCCATCGAGGAACTGGGCTACCCGGTGGTGCTGAAACCGGTGGTCGGTTCCTGGGGGCGGCTTCTGGCCAAGCTCAACGACCGCGAGGCGGCCGAAGCCGTGCTCGAGCACAAAGCCGTGCTGGGTTCTTACCAGCATTCCATCTTTTACCTTCAAGAGTACATTGCCAAGCCGGGGCGGGACATCCGCGTGGTGGTAATCGGAGATGAGCCGGTGGCGGCTATGTACCGGAACTCTCAGCACTGGATAACCAACGCCGCCCGCGGCGCGCACTGCACCAACTGCCCAATTACGGCCGAGATCGGCGACCTCGCCCTAAGGGCGGCGCAGGCGGTGGGCGGCGGGGCGGTGGCGGTGGACCTTATCGAGAGCCCGCGCGGACTTCTCGTCACCGAGGTCAACGCCACCATGGAATTTAAAAGCCTTACCGAGGCGAGCGGCATAGATGTGGCCGGACGGCTGGTGGATTATGTGCTTGAGGTGGGAAAGAAATGAAGGTAAGTATCGTCGGTGGCTCCGGGTACGTGGGAGGTGAGCTCCTGCGCCTTCTCCTCGCCCACCCGGAAGTGGAGATCCGGCAGGTGACGTCGGAGTCGCGGGCGGGGAAGCCCGTGACTTCCGTGCATCCGAACCTGCGCCGGCGCACGGATCTCAAGTTCTGCCGTCTGGCGGACCTTGAGCCGTGCGATGCCCTCTTCATTGCGCTTCCGCACGGCGAGGTGGCGCCGCGAATTGAGACCTTCTTTGCGCTCGCCCCGCGCGTTATCGATCTTTCCGCCGACTTTCGGCTGAGGGATGCGGCGGCCTACCCGGTGTGGTACGGCTACACCCACCCACACCCAGAGCTTCTCGGCCGCTTTGCCTACGGCATCCCCGAACTTCACCGGGCGGAGATAAAGGAGGCGTCCTGGGTGGCCGGGGCGGGCTGCTTGGCCACGGCTACCATCCTGGCTCTGGCCCCGCTCTTTAAGGAGGATCTGGTGGAACCGCGGGTCATCGTGGAGGGCAAGTTCGGCTCGTCTGCCGGTGGAAGCCATCCCTCGCCGGCTTCCCACCACCCGGAGCGCAGCCAGGTGGTGCGGTCCTACGCTCCTACCGGACACCGCCACACGGCGGAGATTGCCCAAGAGCTTGCCTTTCACGGGCCGGTGGAAGTGCACCTCTCCGCCACGTCGGTGGAACTCGTCCGCGGCATCCTCACCACTTGCCACGTCTTTCTTAAGGAAGACCTAAGCACCAAGGACATTTGGCAGGTATACCGGCGGGCGTACGGGGGCGAACCATTTATCCGCCTGGTGAGCGAGCGGCACGGCGTATACAAGTACCCGGAGCCGAAAATTCTGGCCGGCACCAATTACTGCGACATCGGCTTTGAACGCGATCCCCACTCGCGCCGCCTGGTGGTCATGGCGGCCATCGACAACCTGGTTAAGGGAGCGGCCGGTCAGGCCGTGCAATGTTTTAATATCTTGGCCGGCTACCCGGAAACCTGTGCCCTGGACTTTCCGGGGCTGCACCCGTAGGAGGGATGGGCTGTGCTGGTGGTTAAACTGGGCGGGGCGGCCGGGATTGAACCCGGTCCCCTGGTTAAGGACCTCGCCTCATACCTTAACGGCGCCGCCTCCGGCTCAGAGGGAAAGGTGGCGCGGGAAGTGGTTCTGGTGCACGGCGGTTCGTCTGCCGCCGACGAACTGTCGCTGGCCCTGGGCCGGCCGCCGCGTCACTACGTATCTCCTTCCGGGGTGAAGAGCCGCTACACCGACCGCGCCGCCCTGGAGGTGCTCCTTATGGCCTGCGCCGGGCGCTTGAACAAGCTGCTCGTGGAGGCGCTGCAGCGCGAAGGGGTGAACGCCCTGGGACTTTCCGGTCTGGACGGGCGCCTCCTCACCGGCCCGCGCAAGACGGCGGTTAAAGCCGTTCTCGACGGGCGCACCGTTCTCATCCGCGACGATTACAGCGGCCGGTTGGAGAAGGTGAATGTCCCCCTGCTGCGCCTTCTCCTTTCTGCCGGCTACACGCCGGTGATAAGTTCGCTGGCTTTAAGCTACGACGGCGAAGCCCTCAACCTGGACGCCGACCGGGTGGCGGCCGGGGTGGCCTGTGCCCTCAAAGCAGATTCTCTGGTGTTTCTCACCAACGTTCCCGGGCTCCTCAGCGATCCGGCGGACTCGCGCTCGCTCATCGCCCGCATACCCGCAGGCAAACTCGGCGCCTTCCAGGATGTGGCCAAAGGGCGCATGAAGAAGAAGCTTCTGGCGGCCGCGGAGGCCATTGCCGGCGGCGTCAACCGGGTGATAATCGCCGACGCCCGCCGCCCGCAACCGCTCACCATGGCCTTGGCCGGCGAAGGGACGGTGATCGCGGCATGAGTGCGGCCCAGGGTACCCTAAGCCTAGAAGCGATCGCTGCCCTGGAGGCCCGTCATGAGGTGCCGCTCTACCACAAGCGGGGCCTGGCCCTGGTGCGCGGCGAGGGAGCGCGCGTCTGGGATGCCGAAGGGCGCTCGTACATCGACTGCATCGGGGGCCACGGCGTGGCAGTGGTGGGCCACTGCCATCCCCGCGTAGTCGCGGCCGTCCGGGAGCAGGCCGAGCGGCTCCTTACCTGCCCCGGGACTTTCGGCAACGACGCCCGTGCCGCCTACCTGGCCAAGCTGGCCCAGGTAACGCCGCCGGGGCTGGACCGCTTCTTTCTCTGCAACTCCGGTGCGGAGGCGGTGGAAGCGGCCATCAAGTTTGCCCGCGCTTCCACCGGCCGTCCGGGCATCGTGGCGGCCCAGCGCGGCTTTCACGGCCGCACCATGGGGGCGCTCAGCGCCACCTGGAAGGAAGACTATAGGAAGCCCTTCCGGCCGCTTGTTCCCGGCTTTACGCACGTACCTTTCAACGACCTCACGGCGCTCGAAGAAGCGGTTAGCGAGGAGACCGCGGCCATTCTCCTTGAGCCGGTGCAGGGGGAGGGCGGAGTACACCCGGCCACCAAGGAGTACCTCCAGGGCGCTGCTGAGGTCGCGCGTGAACGGGGTGCCCTCCTCATCCTCGATGAGGTGCAAACGGGGTTCGGGCGTACCGGTTGCCTCTTCGCCGCCGAGCACTACGGCGTAGTTCCGGATATCCTTTGTATGGCCAAAGGGATTGCCGGCGGCCTGCCCATGGGGGCAGTGGCCGTGGGGCCGCGGGTGGGCGGCTTGGTACGGGGCCTCCACGCCTCCACCTTCGGCGGAAGCCCCCTGGCCTGTGCCGCCGCCGGCGCGACGCTCCAGGTTCTTCTCGGCGAAGACCTGCCGGCGCGCGCCGCCCGGCTGGGCGAGAATTTTCTTAGCCGCCTGCGCAGCCTCGAGCTTCCGGCGGTACGCGATCTGCGCGGCCTGGGTCTAATGATCGGCATTGAGCTCCGCTTCCGCGCCGCACCCTACCTGGCGGCGCTACAGCGGGCGGGAATCCTGGCGCTGGCCGCCGGGCCCCAGGTGATCAGGCTCCTTCCCCCGCTCGTCATCAAAGAAGAGGAGCTGGAAGAGGTGGCAGCTAAACTGGCCGAGGTCCTCGGGCAGAAAGGGGTTGCCGCGGATGGATGCGGAGCTTAAGCCGGAAGAGGTAAAACTCCTCGCCGACCTCTGCCGCATTCCCAGCCCCTCGGGGCAGGAAGGTGAAGCCGCCGCCTACTTGGTGGGCTTTTTAAGGAACCGGGGCTGGCAGGCTGCGGTGGATGCGGCGGGAAACGTGGTCGGGGAGACGGGAACGGGGGAAAAGATGCTCCTTTTCTTGGGGCACCTGGACACGGCGCCGGGCTACATCCCCGTACGCCTGGAGAGGGGTTGCCTTTTCGGCCGGGGAGCGGTGGACGCCAAAGGCTCCCTGGCCGCTTTCTTATCTGCGGCGGAGCGGGTGAAGGCGGCCCTTAAATTGCGCCTCGTTTTCATTGCCGCCGTGGGGGAGGAGACACCGTTTTCGCCCGGCGCGCACTACGTGCGGGACCGGTACCGGCCGGATTTCTGCCTGGTGGGAGAGCCGAGCGGTTGGGATTCTATCACGCTCGGCTATAAAGGGTGCCTGGCCTTTACCGCCCGGGTGCGCCGACCGTCCGGCCACAGCGCCGGGCCGGAGCCTTCCGCCGCCGAGATCGCGGTGGATTTTTGGCGGCGGGTGCAGGCGCTCTGCGCCGAACTCAACGGCGGGAAGAACGGCTTTTCCGCCCTGGAAGCCGGCCTCAGGGAGCTGGGGAGCACAAACGACGGCCTTACGGACGAAGCCTCGCTCGGCATCAGCCTGCGCCTGCCGCCGGGCCTGGAGGCGGGTGTCCTGATTGAGCGCCTTAAGGCTTTGGACCCGCGGGTGAAGCTTAGTTTCTTTCCCGCCCAGGGTGCGTACAAAGGGGAAAAAAACACGCCGCTCGCCCGGGCGTTTCTTGAGGCCATCCGGACCCAGGGCGGGCGGCCGGTGTTCAAGCTCAAGAGCGGCACCGCCGACATGAACATTGTAGGGCCGGCCTGGCGGGTGCCTATTTTGGCCTACGGCCCGGGTGACTCCCGCCTGGATCACACGCCCGGGGAGCACCTGCCACTCCCGGAATACGCGCGGGCCGTTGCCGTGCTGGCCCAGGTACTGACGCACCCGTACCTAGGCGCCTGAGGAGATTGCACGGAAGCGCGAAACCGGGGAGGAAATTGCCGGCCGGCGTAGAAGGTAACTTCCAACTCGTAGAGCTACAGGGAAAGGAAGTTGCCCTTTGGCTGTGCTTTGGAAACTGGGGGTTAGTGCGCTTTTTCTTGCCGTTCTCATCGGCCGGCGCCTACGGCTCGGCTGGGTGATGCTACTGGGTTCCTTCTTTTTGGGATTTCTGTTTCATTTGAGCCTCCCCGGCATTCTCGGCTCCATGTGGGCCGGCCTTAGGAGCTGGGAAACCATTAACCTCCTTCTCATCCTCGCGCTGGTCATGTTGCTGGAGAGCTTTCTCGAGGAAAAAGAAGTTATGCGGCGCATGGTGGAGCGGGCACGGGCGGCCTTCCGCGACCCGCGCCTCGCTCTGGCTTCGCTCCCGGCATTCATCGGCCTCCTGCCGTCGGCGGGCGGCGCCGTTTTCTCCTGCCCCATGGTGGAGCAGGTAGGAGCTGCGTTCGGCCTCACGCGCGAGCGTAAGGCCTACATCAACTACTGGTACCGGCACCTGTTCGAATACTGGCTGCCGCTCTACCAGGCGGTGGTGCTGGCGGCCGGCATTCTATCTGTGCCTACCGGGAGCCTCATCCGCTACATGCTCCCCTTTACCCTTTTCGCCTGCGCCGTCGGCGCTGCGGTGGCCTTCCGCGGTCTACGCTTGATGGAGCTTACGGCCGTGGACGCTCCGGGCGAACAAAAGCTTGAGGCGTGGGGGCTTTTTTTGCGCGAGGCGTGGCCGATTCTCCTCATTATCGTTCTGGTTTTAGTGTTTAACCTCAACGTGGCTCTTTCAATCGCGGCCGTCCTGGTTCTCTTAATGGTCCTCTACCGCTACCCGCTCCGTCGCCTGCCGCAGCTTTTTAAGACCCTGGTGAAGAATGACATCATGGCCGGCGTGGCGGCTATTATGGCCTTTCGCGGCGTGCTCCTGGCCACGGGTGCGGTGGAGGCCATGCCCGGTATCTTTGCCGCTTTGGGGCTGCCACCGCTTCTGGCGGTGCTCGGCATCCCCTTCTGCGCCGGTCTCCTCATGGGGTCGAGCGTAGGTTACATCGGTGTGAGCTTTCCGCTCATCCAGGGCCTTCTCACCCTGGGCGGTGCCGTTAACCTCCGCTGGGCGGCTTTGGCCTATGCCGCCGGGCAGGCAGGCTTTATGATTTCGCCTCTCCACTTGTGCTTTCCGCTCTCGGTGGACTACTTCCACGCGTCTATGGGGCGCGTATGGGCCTGGGTAGCCGCATCGGAAGCGGCCGTTATGGCCTTGGGGCTGGCTTTATACGCGTGGTAAGGTCAAAGAAGACCTCCCCTGGGCAGGCAGACGTTGGTGCGCGGGCGCAGGTTCTCCGGGTCCAGCCCGGGGTTTACGGCCAGAATCTCCTCTACGGTGAAACCGGTGGCCTTGGCGATTTTATACAGGGTGTCGCCGGGCTCCACCACCCAGTAGATACCGCTGGGGCAGGGTGGAACCTCCGGCGGCACGACGGGCGGGGGCGGGATGCAGATCCGCTGCCCCACCTGCAGGTTGTTCGGGTCGAGGCCCGGATTGGCGGCGAGGATGTCTTCCAGATAGGCTCCGGTGGCCCGGGCAATGCCGTACAAGGTGTCCCCTGCAGCTACTACCCAGTACACTCCACCAGGGCAAGGCGGCAGGTTTCCGGGGTTACCACCGCCTGCCGGTATGGTGAGCGAGCTGCCCACCTCAAGGTTCCACGGGTCGACGCCGGGATTGGCCGAAAGTAGCTCAGAGAGCGGCACGCCGCTCTGGAGGGCGATCTGGTAGAGCGTATCGCCGGGCCGGACGGTCCAATGCCGAGCGGGCATATCCATCCCTCCTTTTTTCTTCTATAGGGCCAAAGAAGCTACACACGTTATATATGTATTCCGCGGCGGCAGCGGCGTAGCTGGAGCAAAAAAGAAGGGCAGGGGGCTTTCCTGAGCTTCCTGCCCTTCGCCCGTAATTGGACGGAGAGAGCGCCGACCGTCTAGCGCCCATCTCCTGCGGTTCTCCGTTTTAAGTACCAGATGAGCGGGTAACCGAGCCCGAACACCACCACCGCCTCGCTGGCCCCGATGCTGAGCACTGTGGCCCAGTAGGGCAGGCGGGCCAGAACGTGCAGGTACGTGCTGATGATGAAGGCGTTCAGCACGATAGGGGAGAGGTAGGCGATGATACTGCGGCGGAAATAGTAGGTGACGTAAGCGGCGAGCAGGGTGGTAAGGCTCCCCACTACCACATCAATGAGACCGGCGGGGCTCATAAGGTTGGCCAAGAGGCACCCGAGAAAAACACCCCAAACGGCTTCCGGGTACAGGATGGGAAGGACGGTAAGCGCTTCGGCCGCTCTGAACTGCGTCGGCAGGAAGCTGACCGCCTGAAGGGCGTAGGTTAAGGCGACATAAAGCGCCGCGATGATGGCAATCCGGGCTAAAGTAATAGGCTTCACGCCTGTACTCCTTTCCTCCTCTCCGGCTCTTCGGCTCCAGCTTAGCATAATTCGGGACCAAGCGCAAGAAAAAGGGGGGCGGCTACCATCTGGGGCGCCTTCTTGACACGAACAGGAGTTCTTTCTATAATTAGGATAGAACCAAACATATGTTCGATCTATGCGAGGGGGGATACTGGTGGGAGAGCGGGAGCCGACAGCGTTGGAGGCAGTGCAGGGCGAGGTGGCTGCCCTCAGGCCCGTATACCGGGACGGCGCCGGCGACGGCACGGAAATCATCCTGCGTTCCGGGGAACGGCTGTGGCAGCCGAAGCGGATAAAGGCGGTGCGCACGGAACTGGCCCACCTCTACGGGGTGGACTTGGTGGCCGTGCGCCGCAGGTACGGGGCGTACCTGGAGCGGGTCAGCAGCGTGCCGCTCCCCTTCGGCCCGCGCCTGATCCTCGTCCCGCTTAGGCTGCGCCTCCCCCGCTGCCGCGGGGATGCTTCCCAGGGTTACATTTCCTACCATGACATAAAAGAACTGCGTTCCGGTGCTTCTCCGCCCTTTCGCAGCCTGGTGGTTCTGGCCTCCGGGGTTGAGGTGCCGGTGCTTTCCAGCCGGCGCGTGGTCCTTCAGCACCTTAGTGCGGCCCGACTGGTGGAGGAGCGTTACCTCAGCCAGAACGGGTGGAAGGCGCCGGCGGATGAACGCCGTTGGACTGAATACCTAAGCGCCCTGGTGCACGAGCTCCGGGCGCATTATCCACTCTAAGCGAGCAAAAGCCGCCCGTTGCCCAAAAAGCAGCAGTCCCCCGACCGTCTACAGGTGGGGGACCGTTTTTTGCCCGTCATCGAGCGGGGCGGCCGACATGTCTTCTTTCGGCGACCTGAAAGCCTTCCATGTCGGCAGCGCACCGGGCAGTCACGTTCCTCAGGACCAGATCGTCAAGGCACAGGCTCTCAACGTACACCACGGCGTGGTGGAAATCTCGGTACGTCCGGAAGAACTCCTGAAGCCACCATCTTTCTTGTTCCAGCCTTTCGGCCGCGCTCCGTGACTGTTCTTCCCGGACTACCTTCAGAAAGGCGGCAACGAGTTCGGGATCAAACTGCCTACCCCGCATCCGCTCTAATTCGCTTTCTGCTTCCTGCGGGGTTTTCCTGGGCTGGTAAACGCGAGGCGAGGTCATGGCGTCCCAGCTATCGCATAAGGCGAGGAGGCGGGCCACCCACGGTATGCCGGTGCCCTGCAGCCGGTAGTATCCTTCCCCGTTCCACCATTCATGGTGGTAGAGTATGCCGACGAAAAAGGGTGCGGGCTGACTTAGCCCGGCCAGCATGTCCACGCCGTACTGGGGGTGTTTTACGATTTCCTGCCACTCCCATGCTTCGAGTTTTCCGGGTTTTTGCAAGATGGCCGGGGAAACCTTGAGTTTACCCACGTCGTGAAGCAGAGCCGCGGTTACGAGGTTTTCCAGGGCGGCACCGTCCAGGCCGAGATATCTGCCTAGCTTTAGGGCAAGTTTGGCCGTTCCCAGCGAATGTTTGTACACATCCGGGAGCAAGGCTTCCAGGCGGGCCAGTAGTTGAAAGAAAAGATCCAATATCAATACCTGCCTCAGTTGCATAAATTATGGCATAACGCCTGCCACGCACCGAATTGTGTAATTCCAGGTCGAATTATAACACCCGCCGCAAACGGCGAGCAAATATTCCGAACCTCCAACCCGCCCGGGCCGCGGCAATACTGCCGGTTTATCTACATATATTTGACATTTCCACGCTTATGCTCCGCCTGGAGAGCCATATCTACCGCCGGTGTATAGGCCCCTTTTGCCTCTGGAGCGAAAAGGTAAGGTAATACTTGCAAGCGGAGGCACACGACGGCAAGATGAAAGAACTAGGAGATACCCTAAGGGCCTTGCGCAAAGCCCGCAACATGAGCATTTACGATGTCGAGCGCAAAACGGGGATTCGCTTTAATCTCATCTCCGCCTACGAGCGGGGCGAGAAAAGGCCTTCCCTGCAAAACGCGCGGAAACTGGCCCAGCTCTATGGGGTACCGGTGGCCTACCTGGTGCTTTCAGAGGCGGAGGTGACGGAGTGTATCCCTCCGGAACTTAGGGAAGCGGTGACGCTTTTCCTCAACCGGCCGGAACTCAGGAAGGTAATCACCATTTTGGCCGGCCTGCCGCCGGAGGGGGTTCAGCACCTGGCAAATTTCCTCTCGAGCGTGAAAGATGCACCTCCTTCTTCTCAGAAAGCCTAACTTTCGCGAAGAGTTTGGGCGTAGCTATTGACACCCGGGGCGGGATATGCTAGTATCGGGACGAAAAGCGGGGACAAGTGAATACCACTCTTATCGAGAGCGGTGGAGGGACGGGCCCAATGAAACCCGGCAGCGTGCCAGGTGCGCCCTGGTGATGTGCCAATTCCTGCAGAACGCTAAGTTCTGGGAGATAGGAGTACCCAGGCCGCTTCTAAAACACTCCTCACCAAACCGAAGGCGGCCTTTTTCATTGAAGGGAGGATTATAATTGGCGGAGCGTTTCCTTTTTACCTCCGAATCGGTTACGGAGGGACACCCGGACAAGGTGGCAGACCAGATTTCCGACGCCGTTCTGGACGCCATTATTGCCAAGGACCCGAATGCCCGCGTGGCCTGTGAAACCTCAGTTACCACCGGCCTAGTGCTGGTGATGGGTGAGATAACCTGCGACTGCTACGTGGACATCCCCCGCCTGGTGCGCGAGACGGTAAAAGGCATCGGCTACACAAGGGCGAAATACGGTTTCGACGGCGATACCTGCGCCGTTATCACCGCCATCGACGAGCAATCGCCGGACATCGCACTCGGCGTAAATAAGGCGCTGGAGGCGAGAGAAGGCGACGGAGACCCCTGGGACGAGATCGGTGCCGGAGACCAGGGCATGGTATTCGGCTACGCCTGCAAAGAGACGCCGGAGCTCATGCCACTACCTATCTCGCTGGCGCACCGCCTGGCCCGGCGGCTGGCGGAAGTGCGAAAGACCAGGCTCATTCCGTACCTTAGGCCGGACGGCAAGACTCAGGTTACCGTCGAGTACGAAGGAAACCGGCCCATCAGAGTGGACGCGGTCGTGGTTTCCGCCCAACACAAGGCCGACGTACCTTTAGAGCGAATCCGGGCCGACATTATTGACGCCGTGATCAAACCGGTTATCCCGCCCGAGTTCCTGGACAGCCGCACCCGTTTCTTCGTTAACCCTACCGGGCGCTTCGTCCTGGGTGGGCCGGCTGCGGACTCCGGCCTTACCGGCCGGAAGATAATTGTCGATACTTACGGCGGGAGCGCCCGCCACGGCGGCGGGGCTTTCTCGGGGAAAGACCCGACGAAGGTGGACCGCTCCGGTAGTTATGCCGCCCGTTACGTAGCCAAGAACGTGGTGGCCGCCGGTTTGGCCGAGCGGTGCGAAGTGCAGATTGCCTATGCCATCGGTGTAGCTCGCCCGGTTTCCATCACAGTCGATACTTTCGGAACCGGAGTTATTTCCAACGCGGACCTTGCCCGCCTGATCCGGGAGCACTTTGAGCTCCGCCCGGCCGGCATCATTGAGACGCTTGACCTGCGCCGTCCGATCTACCGCCCGCTGGCTGCTTACGGACACTTCGGGCGAACGGACCTGGACCTTACCTGGGAGAAAACGGACAAAGCCGAAATCCTGCGCAAAGCCGCCGAAAGCCTCCGCTAGCGGGGGCTTTTTCTTTGGCCCTGCGGCAGGAAGGCAGAGGCTGGAAGTCGAATAGGTTTACGGGGTGAGAAGGGGATGGAGGTTAACACCGACCTGGCCCGCTTAGAAGAAATCTTGCAGCAGACCATCGCCGCCATCAAGGAAAGCCAGGGCCAAATAAGCAGCATCGCCGACGAAGCGCGTGCCGAAGCCGCTCGGCTGAAGCGCGAGCTGGAGAAGGTGAGGAGCGAAACCCTCGCCGTCATTGAACAGGCGGACGCTGCCCGGGCCGAAGAGCAGCGTTCTCGCCTGGAGTTGATGCGGGTGAGCCGCGATTTCAGCCGCTACAGCGAAGAGGACATCCGCCGCGCTTATGAGCGCGCCCGCGATGCTCAGGTGCGCCTCATCCTGCTTATGGAAAAGGAGAAAAACCTGCGGGCGCGCCGCGACGAGATCGAGCGCAACCTGCGCAGCGTCACGCGCCTTTTAGAACGCTCAGAAGCGCTTGCCGCCCAGGTGGGAGTGGCCTTAGAGTACCTGAGCGGCAACATCGAACAGCTCTCGCAGACCATTGAAACGGTGCAGGAGAAGCGGGAGATCGCCGTGCGCGTCATCCGCGCGCAGGAAGAGGAAAGGCGCCGGGTGGCCAGGGACCTGCACGACGGCCTGGCGCAGCAGCTGGCCAGTGCCCTCCTGGAGATCCAGGTTATGGGGCGCCTCCTGGCCGAGAAAAACACGGAGAAGGCGCGCGCGGAGCTCGAAAATGTGGAGAAGATTCTCCGGGCCGGTCTACGCGAAACGCGGAACGTCATTTTCAACCTCCGACCTCTTTCTCTGGACAATTTAGGACTCAAGGCGGCAGTGGAGAAGCTCGTGGCCCAAGTGCGGGAAAAAACGGGCCTTGAAGTGGCCGTGACGGTTCATGGCGAGGAGCGGCGTCTGAATGATACAGTCCTTAGCTGTGTATTCCGCATTATCCAAGAGGCACTTAACAACGTGGTCAAACATGCCGAGGCCACTGAGGCTAAAGTGCGCATAGAATTCAACCCGTCCTTTCTGGCGGTGCGGGTTGTGGACAACGGGAAAGGATTTACGCCCGGAGAAAAGGGGGTGCCCAAGGCGGGAGAGGGGGAGCACCTCGGCCTTTTGGGAATGCGCGAGCGGGCGGAACTCATCGGCGGGAGTTTAACCGTAAAAAGCAGCCCCGGCCAGGGCACGCGCGTAGAGTTTCACCTCCCATTGGGGAGCCCTCCGGCGAAGGGAGATGGCGGACATCAATAAAGGTTACGCTTTGGTCCTGCTCGCCGGTGTGGCCTGGGGTAGCATCGGGGTTTTCGTGCAGCGCCTCTTAGACTTGGGGTTAAATCCCCTGGAAGTCTCTTGGCTACGAGGAGCTGTTTCACTCGTCGGCCTGATACCTTTTACGTTAAAGAAAGAAGGCGGCTGGCCGCGCCTTATGCCCGACGACGTAAAACTCATGGCGGCCTTTGGCTTGGTCAACGGGGCCCTGTACAACATCCTGTACTTTACCGCCGTGAGCCGGCTGGGCGTAACCACGGCCGTTATTCTTCTCTATACGGCTCCGGCGTTTGCCGCCGTTTTTGCCCGCCTGGCCTTACGCGAACCTTTGACGCCCGGCAAAATCGCTGCCGTGGCCCTCTCCCTGGGCGGGTGCTTTCTCGTGGTGAAGGGCTACGATTTGGCCGCCCTGCACCTTAACCTTAAAGGGGTACTCGCGGGGCTGGGAGCCGGAGTTACTTATGGCCTGTACGGAATCTTCGGGAAGAAGGCCCAGGCGCGCCACTCGGCTTGGACTACGGTGTTCTACTGCACGCTTTTCGGTACCTTGTTCCTGACTTTGATTCGGCCGCCCTTAAGGGTCTTTACCCGCGCGGCCGAGGCTGCGTTCTGGGCGAATACGCTCCTTCTCGGCTTTTGGGGGAGCCTCGTGCCGTGGGTGGCCTATACCCTAGGCGTCGGGCAGGTGGAAGCCGGGCGGGCGGCAGTGGTGGCGAGCGTGGAGCCGGTGGTGGGCACTGCCTTGGCGGTGGCTTTTTTGGGCGAACGCCTGGACTTACCCCAGGCGGCGGGTATGGCCCTCGTCCTGGCAGCAGTAATTTTGGTGCAGCTTCCGGCCGGGAGCTGCCGGGGAGGGCCGAGCTTCCTGCCGGGGAGTAAGAAACTTGGGGAAAATCGTCGATATCTATAAAAAAAGGATGAGATTTAAGGGGGACGTGGCGGTGGACAAGATTCGGGTTCTGGTGGTGGACGATCATCCTTTGGTCAGAAGCGGCATTCGCAAGGTGGTAGAGCTGGAAGACGACATCGAGATTGTAGGGGAGGCAGGAACGGCTAGGGAGGCGCTGAGCGAGGTTGCCGCCACCCGGCCGGATGTGGTGCTCATGGATCTAGACCTGCCGGACGCGAGCGGCGTGGAGGCAACGCGGCAAATCAAACAAAAATACCCAAACGTGGGAGTGGTAGCGCTTACCATCCACGACGACCGGGACTACCTCCTGGAGATGGTGCGGGCCGGTGCCGAAGGCTACGTGCTTAAAGACGTAGAGCCGGGCGGCCTTGTCAGCGCCATCCGTGCGATAAAGCAGGGGAACTCTTATATGTCACCTCCGGCGGCCAAAAAACTCCTAGGCGAATTTACCCGCCTGGCGAGCGGCGGTGAGGAGGAGAAGGTCGACGGCCTTACGGCGCGGGAACAAGAGGTTCTCTGCCTAATTGCCCGGGGGCAGAGCAACAAGGAGATCGGGAAAACCCTAGCCATAAGCGAGAAAACGGTAAAGAACCATGTTACGAGTATCTTCCGCAAAATTGGCGTGGACGATCGCACGGAGGCGGCTCTTTACGCCATCAGGCGCGGCCTGGTCGACCTCCACTGAAGGCGCCTGACAGGCACGCCGCTTCGGCCCGGAGCATAGCATGTGGCGAAAGGGCGGTGAAAGCATGCTCTGGGCCGGAAAGGACGTTACCAGTTATATTGTGGCTTTTTTGGCCATTTACGGCTGCTTGTCCCTCATTGAGACGATTAGGCGTGCTTTTGGCCGTAGGGTAAAAGAGGGGGAGGCCAAGCCCTTCGTCAGCATACTGGTAATTGCCCACGACGACGAAGAGCGGATCGAAGGGGTGGTTCGCTGGCTTCTGGGTCTAAACTACCTGGACGCCCGGGGCCGACCTAACTTCGAACTGGTAGTGGTCAGCGCCGGTTCCCAGGACCAGACGCCGGCCATTATCGAGCGCCTGGCCCGGGAGGCGCCCATCCTTAAGGCCGTGGCCGTCGCCAAGGGTGAAGGGGCCTACGAGCAGGGGATTGCCATCTGCCGCGGCGAGGTGATCTGCCTTATGGATCTGGCAAAACAAGCTCCACACCAGGTAGGTCGGGCGGTTACGCGCATCTTCACCTAGGACTAAGACACATCTAACCAGGGTCTTAAGTTACCCAGAAAATTAAGACCGGCGGCCGATGGACAGAACGGCCATGGCGGGTAGAATTAACTTCGAGGGGGCTTGACCCAATGTACCTCCGCCATGGCCGAAACGGTCGCATTGTGGCGCAGGAAATGCGGTTTGTGCTGAAGTCCGGCACGCAGCGGCCGGGCTCAATTGTTTTTTCGCCAACTATGCGAACAGATGTTTGACCAAATTGGCGCCGCTTTAAACCAGGTCGGCTTTTGGCTTTTACCTTCCCCCTGGTTTATCCTGGAAAGAGGGGGGAAGGAAATGAACGACAAGGTTAAGCTTGAATACTTGGTGCGGGCGGCCCAGCGGGGCGAGGAGGCGGCGCTGAGCGAGCTCGTGCGGCGCTTTCAGCCGCTTATCTGGGCGGCTGCGCGACGACTGGCGCCGGAGGCGGACGACGCCGAAGATTTGGCCCAAGAAGGTAATCTGGCCTTAATTCGGGCCATCCAAAACTTTCGCCCGGCGGGAGGCGCTCCTTTTCCCTGGTATGCCAAGCGCCAGGTGTATTGGGCGGTACGGACGGCGGCGCGGGAGCTTCGGCGTAGCCGCCGCCGGGAAGAAGCATGCTTAGATCAAGAAGGGCAAGACGGCTTGGCCCTGCTGGATCGCTTGGCCGATCCCGGCCTGGGACCGGAGGAGGCAGCCCTCGCCGGTTGGGAGAGGAGAGCTTTACGCGCGGCTTGGCACCAGCTCACCCCCAGGCAACAGGCCGTGCTTGCCTTCCGAGCCCGGGGGTACACCTTTGAGCGCCTGGCTGCGGCCTTGGCGGTTCGGCCGTCTACTGCGAAAGGAGCGTACGCCCGGGCTGTAGCGCGCCTGAAAAAAATCCTTGCCGACCGCGACCAAACCTCCTACCGCCGCTAGTTTATGAGCGAAGGCGGACGAAAGGAGGTGGCGCTAGTGGCAGTGCAGCGCGTGATGGAAGGCTCTCGCCTGCAGCTTTGGCTGCAGACGGGAACGGATGAGGCGGGTAAGCCGGTGGTGCGGGCCAAGTCCTTTGCCAATGTGAAGCCGGATGCCCTAGACCAGGACGTCTACGACGTGGCTCAGGCGCTGGCCGGCCTCCAAACTTATCCCTTGGTGGCCGTGCGCCGCATCGACACCGGTTCCCTGAACCCCGTGGCTTAGCCTGAGGGACGGTGGGGAAGAAGGAGGTGAACGGCGTGGAGAAAACCTTAAGCCTTGTTTTCAGAAACGCGGCCGGGCGAACCACTACTCTTTCTCTGGCTGCGCCGCGCGAAGATTTAACGGACGCCGAGATCGCCCAGGTGATGCAGACCATCATTGCCAAGAACATCTTTGCGGGTAGCGGCGGCGAGCTGGTACAGGCCGTAGCCGCCCGCCTGGTGGCTCGCGAAGTGCGTGAGTTTACCGTGGCTTAGGCCGCGGAGGTGGTAGGGCATGGAGCAGACGGTCTTCAGCCAGATTGCCAACCTGGGCTTCCCGGTGGTAGTTTCCATCTACCTCCTGGTGCGCATGGAAGGTAAACTGGATGAATTGACCAAGAGCATCGCCGAACTTTCGCGGACCATAAGTGCGCTGAAGCCGTGAGGGGAGACCGCCCGGGCCGGACCGTCCGCCCCGGCCCGGGCGGATAAATTTAAGAAGCGATTATGGAAGGAATTGGGCGAACGCTGTCGAACGCTATCACTGAGCTTGACTAGAAGATGCCCGAAACGGCAAAGCCTCCGAAAGGTGGCGGCGCAAAGCCATGGGTCTAAAGCCGCAAGGCCATGATCGCCAGGCTGCCGAAGGCTTCTGTTGTGGGCCGGTGGGCGAACAAGGAGGAAGGCCATTGACCAGAGAAGACCCGGCTCCTATAGTTCTAGCCATTGCTGCGGTAATGGAGGTACAAGATCGCGAAGTTCACGGCCACTTGATACGCGTTGCCGGATACGCCGTGGCTACCGGCAAGCGCCTTAGGCTGAGTTCGAAAGAACTCGAATACATAGAGCAGGCGGCCCTGCTCCACGATGTGGGAAAAGTGGGGATTGCGACGGCCATTCTCAAGAAACCTGGACGTTTGACCGAAGAAGAATATGAGCAGGTTAAACAGCACCCTGTGCTTGGGGAATACATCATACGACGAATTCCGGCCCTGGTGCACCTGGCTCCCCTGGTGCGTAGCCACCATGAGTGGTTTAACGGCCGGGGTTACCCGGACGGGTTGGCCGGCGAGGCCATCCCGCTCGGAGCGCGGATCATCGCCGTGGCCGATGCTTTTGACGCCATGACGACCGACCGCCCTTACCGCCGTGCTTACACCGCCGAGGCTTCTGCGCGCGAGATTGCGGCCTGCGCGGGGACGCAGTTTGATCCCCGAGTGGTAAAAGCATTCCTGGAGGCTCTGGCGGCTCCGCAAGGAAACCCTGCCGGCGGACCGGCGCGCTCGGTTCTCAAGGTCCTCCTTGAGCGGGAAGGAGTTCGCCTAAGTTAGCTAGCTACGAGATATGAAAGAAGGAGAAGGTGGGCCCTTCAGCTAATACTTCCAAGTGAGGAGGGACCCCCGTAATGGCGAAGGAAGAGCTGGTACAGCTGACGTTGTTGGGAGACGCAAACCAGCCGGTTCGGCCGCCTTCCCCGCGTCCGCCGTGGGAGACGGCCAGGACCTTGGAAGAACTGGCCGAAGTGGTTAAGGCGTGCCGGCGCTGCCGCCTGCGGAGCGGATGCCGCCAGGTGGTGTTCGGTGAAGGGAACCCTCACGCCGAGCTCATGCTGGTGGGCGAAGGCCCGGGACAGGCCGAAGACGAGCAGGGACGGCCCTTCGTGGGCGCGGCCGGGCAGCTTCTGAATAACATTTTGGCGGCGGCTGGGATTGAGCGCTCGGAAGTGTTTATCGGCAACGTGGTCAAATGCCGCCCGCCCGGCAACCGCCTTCCCCTGCCGGACGAGGTTAAGGCCTGCCGGCCTTATCTCGAGGCACAGCTGAGGCTTATCCGGCCGCGCATCGTGGTTTGCCTGGGAGCGTTGGCCGCGCAGACCTTGATTGACCCCAGGCTCAGGATTACCCGCGACCGCGGCATGTGGGTGGAAAAAGATGGGCTCCTCATCATGCCGACGTTTCACCCGGCGGCGTTGCTCAGGGACCCGAGCAAGAAGCGCCCGGTATGGGAGGACTTCTTGCAGGTAGTTGAACGCTACAGAGCGGGCGAGAAGAAGGGAGGGGTGTGAGGCTTCCAGAGACCGCCGCGCGAGATTAAGAACGGGAAAGGGTTAGGGGTAGGGGCGAAGTAGGAAGAAGCTCGGGAGGAGGGGACGAAGGTGGCAGAGGAGGGACTACGGGACGGCAGCGTAGGCGTGTTTCAGGGCCAGGTGAAGGTTAGTGACCCTACAGGCGGGGGTCGGCCGGCTACCCTGGCTCCCGGCCCGGGAACCAGGGTTCTGGTGAACGGGCAGGAGATCAAGGGGCCGACTCCGGTTACGGCCAGCGATACCATTGAGGTAGAGACCATCACCGAAGCCGGAAATGCCGAGGTCAAGGTGGAAATTGCTCCGGACGGGCTAACTGCAACCGCTTACTGCGAAGTGGTACCTGACCGTCGCCACATCCTCCTGGACAGTGTGCCCCGCTGCAACCTCACCCTGGCTACGCGGGTGGAAGAGGTTAACCCTAGCGTGAGCCCTGAGGATGTGCTCAAGGCCCTACGGGCTAAGGGGGTTATCCTAGGGGTAGACGAAAAGGCCGTGGCCGCCCTGGCGGCGAATCCCTCCGGCCCTCCCCAGGTGGTGGCCCGGGGCACGCCGCCTACACCCGGACAGGATGCCTGGATTGAACTTAAATTTGAAGAGGGCGGGGGGCTCAAGGTACCCCAAGACGACGTCCAGAAGGTGGACTGGCGTGAGCTGAGCCACATTCCCACCGTAGAAGCTGGGGCGGAGCTCGCAGTAAAGCATCCTCCGGTTCCGGGTAAAGCAGGGCAGTCCGTAACCGGCGCGCCCATCGAACCGCCGGCGCCGAAAGACGTGGAGCTCTTAGCCGGCGAAGGGTGTGAGGTGGTGGATGGCCTGCGGGTCGTAGCCACGCGCAGCGGTCGCCCAACGGCCGCCCGCGGGTGCATCGAGGTTCTGCCGATTTTAGTGCAGGATAGAGGAGTCAACCTGGCCAGCGGCAATATCAAGTTCAGCGGCGACGTGGTGGTTAAGGGCAACGTGGAGGACACCATGACCGTGCAGGCGGGTGGGAACATTGAGGTCAAAGGCAGCGCCACGCACGCGTTTCTCATGGCCGGAGGGCAGATTATGGTGCGCGATAACGTGATCGGCGGCCTGGCCCGGGCCGGGGGCGTAGGGGTTGTCCACCTGCGTTGCCGGGAGTACTGGGAGGAGCTGGCCCAGGGCTTGGAGGACTGTGCGGCGGCCCTCACCCAGATCGCCCGGCATCCGGAGTTCGGCCCGGCCGCCGCCCGACAGGGCTGGGGGCGCGTGCTGCAGCGGCTCCTCGACACGAAGTTTCGCTTCCTGCCGGATCGGCTGCGCGATCTTTCGGCGGCCTACCGGGAAGTGGAAGGGATTCTCACCGGCGACGTGGAGAAAGTTCTAGAACGGCTCCGGGGTTACCTCGCGGGTCATGGGGCGCTCGGGCTTGCCGACATCGGGGAATGGGTGGAGCTCACGCGCTCGACGCGGGCTTTGGTGACGAGCTTAAAAGAGCAGCACGGGCTGGATATGTCCTTTCAGGCGCGCTACGTTCAAGGGGCCCGCATTGAGGCGAGCGGGGACATCGTAATCACGGGGCAGGGGTGTTACCAGTCCTACCTGTATGCCGGCCGCAACCTGCGCGTTTTAGGCAAGCCGGGCGTGATCCGAGGCGGCGTTGCCGAAGCCAGACAGAGAATCATGGCCAATGAGGCCGGTTCGACTGCCGGGAGCCCGACCTTGCTTAAAGTAGATGCGCGCGGCGTAATCGAGGTAGGAACGGTCCATCCTAACGTCACCGTCCAAGTGGGTAATATGCGACACAAATTCGATGTGAGCGACGCCGGGGTTAACGCGCGTTTGGATGCCGACGGCCAGCTGGTGTTGCATTAGAAAGCCGATTGGAGAGGGGTATCCTCTCTTTTTTGTTTTGGCCGCCGTTTCCTTGCAGGAAATTTGTTCCAGGGAACGAATTAAAGCTGTATACCTGATACGGAAGGGGGTTGGTTAAAATAAAAGGAAGCACGGAATTTACGGAAAGCCAGCTCTCGGAAGACAGGGAAGAGAGACGAGAGAATCTTCTCGGTTGGGAGGAACTGGCTGCCGGCGTCGCCCACGAGCTGAAAAATCCGCTCGCGGCGATGCGCGGTTTCTTGCAGCTTCTGGCGGAGCGCCTGGCCGGAGACGAAATGAACAGCTACTATATAGAAGTCGTGCTTCACGAACTGGCGCGCCTGGAGCACCTGGTGGAGGATTTCCTCTGCCTCGGCCGCAGCACGTCGGTACGCCTGGAACCGCGTGATTTGTCCGAAGTAATCCGCGAAGTGGCGGCTATGGCCAGCGTCCAGGCCGAACGGCAGGGGGTGGAGATAGCCCTTACGATCGAGAAGTGCCCGCTCGTGTGGGCGGATCGCTATCTCATCAAGCAGGTTCTCTGGAACCTTATCTCCAACGCCTTGGCCGCCATGCCTACCGGGGGAAAGCTTACGCTCTCCTTAGCCCCGGCTGGGCCGGGGTGGGTTAAGGTTACCTGCCGGGATACAGGGGAAGGGATACCCCCTGCCGTTTTGCCGCACATATTTGAACCCTACTTTACCACCAAGGAGGAAGGCACAGGCCTCGGCCTGGCCATCAGCCAGCGCATCGTGGCGTTGCACGGGGGCCGGCTGGAGGTAGATACGGCTCCCGGCCTGGGAACTACCTTCTCCGTTTGGTTGCCGGTGAAGCGAACTAATTAGGCCCGGGACGAACTTTAGGCCTGGATGTTACCCAGTACTTATGGTATAATACCTGGAAGATGTACACTGCCTGAGGAGGAGTACGGAAATGGAGGGCAATTCCTACCACTTCTATGAGCTCGAAAGGGTGGTGAAGGGGGTTTTACGCCAGGGCCTGAAGGAGCTTTACGACCTCAACCTGGCCGAGGGGGAGATTACCCTCGAGACCCCGCCCCAGCCCGAGTTCGGCGATCTGTCCACACCCTTGCCCCTGCGCCTGGCCAAGGTGCTCCGCCGGCCTCCCCTCGAAATTGCCGGGCAGCTTCGGGATTTCCTTTCCGGCCGGGAGCTACCTTATCTTCGCGAATTTACCGTAACCGCCCCCGGTTACGTTAACCTGTGGCTGGATATACAGGCCCTTACCCGATCGGTGTTCGATGAGATCGCTGTGGAAAAAGACAAATACGGCGAGGTTAAGGTCGGGAAGGGAAAGAAGGTAGTCATCGAGCACACCAACATCAATCCCAACAAGGCAGCCCACATCGGTCACCTCCGCAACAGCTGTCTGGGGGACACGCTTGCCCGGCTCAAGCGGCGGGCCGGGTACGAGGTGGAGGTACAGAACTACATCGACGACACAGGTGTGGCCGTGGCCGATATTGTGGTGGGCCTGCAGGAGCTTAAGCGTGAGCCGGCCCCGAACGAGCGTTTCGACTACTTCTGCTGGGATCTTTATACGGAAGTGAACCAGAAGTACGAAGAGGATGCCAGCCTCAAAGAAAAGCAGCGCGAGGTGCTGCGCCTGATCGAAGAAGGCAACAACCCCACGGCTGAGCTGGCTAAGGATGTGGCCCGCCGCATTGTGGAATGCCACCTGAATACCATGTGGCGCTTAGGTATCTACTACAACCTTCTTACCTGGGAAAGCGATATCATCCGCCTGGGATTCTGGCGCCATGCCTTCGAACTCCTTAAAGAAAAAGGGCACCTGGTGCACGAAGAAGAGGGAGAAAATGCCGGCTGTTGGGTGGTGAAGCTGGGCGACGTTCCTGAATTCCAGAACCTAGAAAACCCGGACAAGGTTTTGGTGCGCTCCAACGGCACGGCCACGTACACGGCCAAGGATATCGCCTACCAGCTGTGGAAGTTCGGCGTGCTGGGAAAGGACTTCTTCTACGATCGTTACTGCCTGCAGCCCAACGGTACGGTTCTCTGGACATCCACCAGCGAGGGCACCAAGATGGACCGCTTCGGGCGGGCGCAGCAGGTGATTAACGTCATCGACCTCAGGCAGAAGTACTTGCAGGACGTACTGCGTTTCTCGCTAATCAAGCTGGGCTTTGAGGAGCAAGGGAAGAACTCCATTCACTTCGGGTACGAAGTGGTGGCGCTTTCACCGGCTACGGCGCGCGAACTGGGGGTACCGGTGGAGGACGAAGGCGAAAAAGGCATGTACGCCATGTCCGGGCGCAAGGGAATCGGCGTCAAAGCCGATGACTTGGTGGAGCGGGTCATCGAGCGGGCCACGGAGGAAGTGGCCAAGCGCCACCCCGAGATGTCGCCGGAAGAACACAAAAAGCTGGGCCAAGACATCGCCGTAGGCGCCGTGCGGTACTACATGGAGCGCTTTAATATCTCCAACGTGCTGGTCTTCGACTTCAACGAGGCGCTCAACCTGCAGGGGAATACCGGCCCCTACCTGCAGTACGCTTATGCCCGGGCGGCGAACATTCTCGGTCGTGTAGATCGCGAAGTTCTGGAAGATATTGACCTCCGAACGGTATCCGTGCCGTCGGACATTACGGCAGAGGAAAAGAAGCTTATCCGGGCGATTGCCGAGCTGCCGGCAGCTACGGAACGGGCTGCAGAGAATCTGGCGCCTTCGGCCTTCGCCGAGTACGCCTATAATTTAGCCACGAGCTTCATGAATTTCTACGAGACGTCACCCGTGCTGTCGGCGCCGCCGGCCCGCATGCGTTTTCGCGTGGCCTTGGTGATGAGTTTTAAACAGGCCATGGCTAATGCCCTGGCAACGCTGGGCATCCCCGCGTTACCCCGTATGTAAAGGCGTGCAGCGAAGAAAGGCAGGGTAAGGTGCAGACCTGGGCAGGTTAGAGGTGATTTCGCCCCACGTTTGGGGGTGAAAAAGTGGGGGGCAGAAACCGGAGCCTGGCCGTTTATCGCTGGATGGTAATTTCTTTGGGCGCCTGTTTCCTGGCGCTGACGGGCGGCAGCCTGGGGCAGGGGCCGGGCAGCCTTTTTTTGCTTTTTTGCGCCCTGGCGGCGGGAACCGAGCTCACCCGCGTGTCCGGTGGGGTAACTTCTTTCAGCCTGAGCACGGGCGTGGTTTTAGCCGCCCTCCTTACGCTAGGAGTGCCGGCGGCGCTGTGGGTGGCAGCTGCGGGTTATGTGCTGAGCGACCTGTGTGCTCGGCGGTTCACGCAAGCCAGCTTATTTAATGCTGCGCAGGCCGTGCTGACCACGCTGGCCGCGGCGGTACCTTACCATTTCTTTGGGGGTACGGTCGGCGGGAGTTCGTTGGCCTTCCTTCTGCCGCAAGGAGCTTTTCTCATCAGCTACTTTCTTGCCAATCACGTGCTTGTGGGGTTAGACCTCGTCCTGGAGCAAGGGATGGGGGCGCTGAGCGAAAACAAGCTTTTCATCGGCTGGGACTTTCTCGGGACGGCCCTGGCGCTCCCCAGCGGTGTTTTCTTGGCCCAGGTGTACCAGTTTATGGGTTTTACTGTGCTGGTTCTGGCTGCCGTTCCCCTTCTCGCCCTGAGCTACATCTGGCAGCTCTATGCCCGGGTGTGGGCGGCCAACCAGGAGATTTTGGCCCTGTACGCGGCCACGAGCAACCTCGGAACCAGCATTGAGCTCGATGCCACGCTGAAAGAAATTTTGACGCAGGCGCGGCGGTTGGTTAAATACGACCAGGGCCTTGTTTATCTTATCGACGAAGAGAATTTAGTGCCGGCCGCCAGCGAAGGCCCGGTGCCGGAAACCGTGCGCTATCGCCCCGTGCCTTTGGGCCAGGGCGCCGTGGGGAGGGCGGCCGTAACGCGGCGCCCGGAGATACTAAGCGGCAGCTTACGCGATGAGGAAGGCCTGGAAAGCGGTAGCCAGCTGATCTTACCGCTCCTCGCGGGAGAGCGGCTGGTGGGTGTGCTGGCCCTCAAGCGTTCCCGGCCGGAATTTACCGCGCATGAGCTCCAGTTTCTCGCCATCTTGAGCGGACAGGCGGCCACCGCCCTGGAAAACGCCCGCCTTTACAATGAAGTTGCGGCCCTGGCGCGGCTGGATGCCCTGACGGGAATCTACAATCGGCGGGCTTTGGTCGAGGCCTTAACTTCAGAGGTGGCCCGGTCCAAGCGTTACGGTCTGAAGCTGGCCGTGTTGATGGTGGACTTGGACAATTTCAAGAGCGTCAACGACGCGTGTGGCCACTTGGCGGGGGATGCTCTCCTCAAGAAAATTGCCGCGCGCATCGCTTCCAGCGTGCGGAGCGTGGATGTGGTAGGGCGGTACGGGGGCGACGAGATTGCCGTGCTGCTGCCCGAGGCGGGGCCGCTCGAGGCGTACCAGGTTGCAGAACGGATACGCCAGGCTGTCCGCGAGCTTGCCCGGGAGGAATACTGCCGGGTGACGACCAGCATCGGCATTGCCAGTTTTCCGCAGCACGGCGAGGATGCCGAATCCCTCCTCGCGGCGGCCGATCGCGCCATGTACTATGCCAAGCGGCAGGGCGGGGACCGCGTTCTTACCTATGCCCAGCTGCCCCCGGCGGTGGGGGCGGAAAGAGAGGAAGGCCGGCCGGTCACATGAGGGCCGTAAGTCGTAATGGGCGAGAAGAACCGGGCTGGATGAAGTGGGGCCGGGCCCTCCTCGACCTTATTTTCCCGCCCGCGCCCAGGTGTGTAGGGTGTGGGAGGCTTCTGTCCGCCGGGGAAGAGCTACTTTGCCGGCAATGTCGGGCGGCCGTCGCCCTCGTTACCGAACCTACGTGCGAGCGCTGCGGGCGGCCGCTGACCCATCCCGGGCTCTGTGTGCACTGCCGAAAGGAGGGGCGGGCGTTCGTGCGCGCCTGGCCGGCCGCCGTTTATCGCGAGCCGCTGCGGGAGATTTTGCATTCTTTTAAGTATGACCGTGAAACGCGCCTGGCGCCGTTTCTGGCTGCTCTGGTGGTCGCCCGCTTGAAGACGGCGAGTGGAGTGCCGGCGGCGCCGCTCGTCGTGCCGGTACCGCTCGATCCAAGGCGTCTTAGCGAGCGCGGGTTTAATCAGGCAGAGCTTTTGGCGCGGGAGGTGGCCCATGCCCTGGGCTGGCCGCTGGCCATCGGGCTGCTCAGGCGCACGCGTGCAACGCGCCCGCAGTCGGAGCTCACAGCCGAGGAGCGGCGGGAAAACGTTGCCGGTGCCTTCCAGGCGAGGGCGGAGGCGGCGGGTAAAATAATCGTTCTTATTGACGATATATTTACTACAGGGGCTACGGCCGATTCGGCGAGCGCCGCACTTTTGGCGGCGGGGGCCCGGCAGGTGTACGTGGCCACGGTAGCTGTAGCCTCCGGCCATCCCCGGCCTCAGCGGTAGGGCGTGGATGGGAGAGTTTGTGACTGAGCGAGAAGGTTTAGGATCAACATTGGGGGGCGGGAGCATGGAGGTCCGCAATTGTCCGCGCTGCGGCAAGGTGTTTGTCTATACCGGCTTCAACCTTTGCCCGGCGTGTCGGCGGGAAGAGGAAGAGCTCTTTGAGCGCGTAGAGGCCTTTTTGCGTTCTCACCCGGGGGCCAACTTGGAAGAAGTAGCTGAGGGCACGGGTATTGCCAAGGAAATAATCTTGGATTTCATCAGGAGCGGGCGCCTGGTTACTACGCTGAAAGCAGACGGGCTCCTGCGCTGCGAAATCTGCGGCCGGCCCATCGACCAGGGGCGCATCTGTAAAGAATGTGCCGGCCAGCTCAAACGGGGCCTGGTAAAGGAAAAAACCCCCCAAGCGCCGCCTGAACGGAAGGAAGGGGCTACCTGGCGGGAACACCGGCTTCACATTGCCGACCTCCTTAAAGAAAAGGCCGGCGAGGCAGACAGGCGACGGTCGGAAAAGAAATAGGCATACACGGGCCGGGGAGTAAGCGCGCCGATAAAGGCGTAGAAGAAGGCATCTTGGGGATCAAGTTTCGCGGCTTTCTGCCGATAAAGATAGTAAGTGGCGATCGGCATTATGCCAAAGGGGGCTAGAAGATGACCATAACTTCTCCCGGGCTAAACGGGGTACTGCAGGCCTATACAAGCCAAAAAGTTACAGCTTGTGAGAACCGGCACACCGCCCGGACGAAGGTCACGAGCGGCGACCAGGTCATCCTGTCCCAACAGGCCCGCTACCTGAGCCGTGCCCGCGAAATTGTGGCCCAAAGCTCTCCGGTTCGGAGCGAAAAAGTGAAACGCCTGGCTGAAGCCATAGCTGCCGGAACGTATCAGGTCGACCCGGAGGCCGTGGCGGAGAAGATTCTGGCCGCGCCCCGGCTCTTTGACCGGGAGGCGTAAAGATGAGCACCTCGGCCCTGGCCGAACTAACCCGCCTGCTCGAGGAGCAGGTACGGATATACCGCGCGTTAAATGAGCTGGCCGAACGTAAGGAACAGGCCCTGCGCCTGGCCGAGGTGGAGACTCTGGACCAGCTCCTCAAGGTGGAACAGGCCCTGGTTTTCGAGGGTGGGGAGCTGGAGAGGCGGCGCTTCGAGGCGCAGAAAAAATTGGCCGCTGCCTGGGGCGTGCCGGTGGAAGAAGTAGTTCTTTCCGCCGTTACTGCACGGGCCGATGAAGTCACCGCCGCCCGCTGCCGTGCGGCCGGAGAAGAGTTGAGTGCGCTGCTCAGCAGCCTCAAGGAGCGGAACGCCCGCTGCGCCAGCATCATCGCCGGCGCGCTTGAACTCGTCAAGAAGACCCTGGAGCGAACGGCGGGCGGTCTAACCCTGGTAGACCGCCGGGTTTGAGGAGGATTAAGGGTGAGCACGTTCTTCGGAATTGAGATCGGGCGCCGCGCGCTTATGGCGCAGCAGCGGGCGCTGGAGACCACGAGCCACAACGTGGCCAACGCCAACACCAAGGGCTACTCCCGGCAGGAGGCGGTTCTCGCCACCACTTCGCCTTTTTCCTATCCGGGTATGGGTGCCGGACAGATGGGCACGGGCGTAGCCGTGCAGCGCTTGCGCCGGATTAGAGAAAGTTTTCTCGACGCCCAATTCCGAAACGAGACCAAAGCCCTAGGGCGCTGGGAAGTGCGGCGCGATACGCTGGAGAAGCTGGAGGCTATTTTGAACGAGCCGGGGGAAAACGGGCTGAGCAAAATTATGGACCGCTTCTTCGCCGCCTGGCAGGAGCTGGCCAAGAACCCGGAGGGCGAGGCAGCCCGCTCTGTAGTGCGGCAGGAAGGCATTGCGCTGGCCGAAGCCTTCAATCACCTGGCCGCCCAGCTGAACGATCTCTCCGCCGACCTTACAACCTCCGTCGGCGTTCGGGTAAACGAGGTGAACTCCCTCGCCCGCCAGATTAGAGACCTCAACGCCCAGATCGTCAAGGCCGAGTCGGGCAATATGGCCGCCAACGACCTGCGCGACCGGCGGGACCTCCTCCTCGACGAGCTGGCCAAAGTGGTGCCGATTCAGGTGGAGGAGGACAAGTACGGCGCCGTCACCATAGTGGTGCGCGATCACACGCTCCTCAGCGGGCAACAGGTGAACGAGCTGAATTTCAATCCCAGCACGGGTGCGGTGACCTGGGCGGACGGCGCGCCGTACGTGACGGGCAGCAACCTGTACGGCAGCCTGGAGGGGCTGCTGGAAGCGCGGGACGGACTGCTTAGGGAGTATAGGAGCCGGCTAGACGAGCTGGTGCAGAATATAGCTGAGGCGGTTAACCGGCAGCACCGCGCGGGGGCAGGATTAGATGGCAGTACCGGCCTAGATTTCTTTTCCTTCGACCAGCAGCGCCCGTCCGTGACCATCAAGGTGAACGACGCTATTTTAAGCGACACCAAAAAAATCGCTGCGGCAGCTCCAGCAATAGATCCTGTAACAGGCAACCCGGTTCCGCCTCCGCCCGGCGATGGCTCCAACGCCCTCCTCATTGCCCAGCTTAAGAACGGCTGGGACAGCAACGGTGATGGCAAGATTGACGTTGTGTTCTCCGACCAGTACAACTCTTGGGTGGCCGATCTTGGGGTGCGCGGGCAGGAGGCCGCGCGCATGGTGGACAACCAGGAGCTCCTCACCTCGCAGCTCGACAGCCGGCGGCAGGCCGTGTCCGGTGTGTCCCTCGACGAGGAGCTGACCAACATGGTCCGCTTCCAGCAGGCCTACAACGCTGCAGCGCGCCTCATCACGGCCGTCGACGAGATGCTCGATGCCTTGATCAACCGCACCGGGCTCGTAGGGAGGTAACCTAAATGCGCGTAACCAGCGGTATGCTTACCGCCACCTTCATGCGGGACCTCAATAACAACCTGCGCAGTTTGGCCAAGTACCAGCACCAGCTCGCCAGCGGGAAACGCGTGAGCCGCCCTTCCGACGACCCGGTAGCCATCGTCCATAGCCTGCGCCTGCGCTCCGACCTGGGCGACATCGAACAGTTCGCCAAAAACGTCGACCATGCCCTCTCCTGGCTCAACCTTACCGACACCGCCTTGAGCCAGGCCGGGGACATCCTGCAGCGCGCCCGGGAGCTGGCCGTCTACGGCGCCAACGGCACCCTGCCCCAGGAATCGAGGAATGCCCTGGCGGAAGAGGTGCGGCAGCTGTTCGACCAGCTGGTGCAGGTCGGCAACACTACCTACGCCGGGCAGTACATCTTTGCCGGGACGGAAACCAAGACGGCTCCTTTTAAGCCCGACGGTACGTTTATAGGTAATGCCGGGGCGAAAGAGACGGAAATCGGCACCAACCAGAAGCTCCAGTACAATCTGACCGGCGACGCGGTCTTCAAGCAGCCCGACGCCTTCCAGGCCTTGACAGACCTGATCACCCACCTGGAAACCGGCGCCACCGACCAGATCTCGAGCGCCGACATTGCCGCCATCGATCAGGCCATCGATCATCTCTTGGCCGTGCGCGCCGAGGTGGGTGCCCGGGTCAACCGCCTGGAGATGACCAAGTCCCGCCTTGACGATGCCAACATTAACTTCACCGATCTTCTGGCCAAGGTTGAGGACGTGGACGTCGCCCAGACCATCATGGAACTAAAGAACCAGGAGAACGTCTACCGCGCCGCCCTGGCCACCGGCGCCCGGATCATCCAGCCCACCCTGGTCGACTTCCTCCGTTAGAGGAGGGCGCCTTTCTGAAGCCTGCCGGCGGCCGGCCGAGGAGGTTCGCCAGTGCTCAAAGTAACCCTTACCATCCGCACCCAGCCGGCTCTCATCGGCGTAGAAAGTAAAAAGGCGCGGGCACCCGTGGCAGGCGGGCTCGCGCCTTTTCTGGTGGCAATTTCCCATCCCCGGCTCACGCTGCAAAGTGAAGAGGCGCGCCTCGTCTTGGACGCCCGTGCGGCCCGCACCTACGCCGGGCTGGCCGGTTACCGGGAGCTTACCCGGCTGGCGGCCCAGCAAAGCTACGAGGACGTTCTTGCCGCCATCGAGGAGACGGCGGCAGAGGGCGACCGGCTGGCTGCCTTTTGGGTGCCGGGGAACAGCATACCGGACGTGGCTGCCGAGAAGCCCTACCCGCGACCTCCTTTTAGCTACGGTGTCCCGCCGGTGCACCCGGTGCGCGTTACGGTGATCCCGGGCGGCGTGCGGGCCGAGTTTACGCCCGGTCGGGTGAGGGCCGAGCTCGGGGAGAAGCCCCCCGGCAGCCCTTACGAACCGGGTATGATTAGGGTTTACCTGCGGCAGTACCCGAAAATAGAAATTGAAGCGCAGGTCTTGGACGAGCGTGCCTAGTCAGTCATTCCTCTTTACCTTCCTGGGTGAGCCTGTTCAGGTGCTCCTGGACGGCTTTTTCCTCGGCCCGGAGCGCTGCGAGGTACTCCTTAAGGCGGGCTACGCGTTCTTCTTTAGTGGGAAAAGGGCGGTAGAAATGGCGGGTGAAACCGTGGTGGCAGCCGCAGCCGTACGGACCGTAGCCGAAACCAAAGCCGTGATGAGGAAACATCAAGTTTCACCTCCTTTCCTGGCAAACACTTCCTGGTAGCGCTGCAAAAACTTTTCCAGGTTATTTTTTTGTTGGGCAAGGCTTCTGGCCCAGGCGTGGAGGAGTTCTTCCCCTTCTTCGGTTACCCGGTATTCTTTTCGGGCCGGGCCGGGCCCACCCGTCTCCCAAGTAGACACGACATAGCCTTCTTCCTCGAGGCGCCTTAGGGTGCGGTAAATACCTCCGGGGTCCGCTTCGGCCAGGCCGAAATCTGCCAGCCGGTCCAAGAGCTCGTAGCCGTGGGCCGGCTTTTCTAACAGGAGAAGGAGTAAACAGGGCTGTATGAACCCTTCCCGCCGGGCGGCCGGACCCGGGCCCCGGCAACCGCACCCCTCGTGGTGGTAAGGACCGCGATGAATTCCGCACATATGTGACCCTTCTTTCTAATATGGCATCCTTATTTAGCCGAGGCCGCTAATGGCTCATACCACTGTTATTAACCTTATTTCCGCCCGGTGTCCGCACGCACTTTTCGGCGGGCGGAAGGACGCGGTTTATCACCGTTGCCACAACAAAGATTACAAATACGTTGGTTACCCAGCGGGTCAGCGAAAAACGCGCGCCGAGGGCGCTGGTTTCGAAGATGGCCATGGGTATCTTCAGGGTGGACCAGGCGCCGAGAAATACCATAATATTAAAGTAGCTCGCGCCTTTACGGTGCATCGTCTCTGCCACGGGGAAGGCACCGTAGAGGGGGCCGGCGGCGGCTGCACCCAAGAAGATGCATAATAGCGCGCCGAGGATGCCCGAGCCCGGGCCCAAGCACCGCATTACTGTCTGCCGGGGCACCCAGACATCAAGCAGGCCTAAGATCAGGAATACCGGCGGTAGTACGCTTAGCATCTCAGCAAAGTTGTTCCAGGTATTCCGGATCAGGGCAGGGCCGAAATGGGGAAAGAGCAGAGCCAAAAGCGAGAAGATAAAGCGCCAGCGTAAACACCAAAGGAGCTCTCCTCAAATACGCTCACTTTTCAAGTCGGTAACTGGTTGGATCATGTAACGCTAAGATGCAGAGGATGGAAGGCGGCTTTGTTGGCATTTTGCCCATATATGACACAATCATATATCTGCAAACATTATATAACCGGCAATGCTCTTTGTCAACAGCGAGCGTCGGGTATTGTCAGGGCCCTTTGGCTATCTTAGGGACCGGGCTACCTTAAGAGCCTCGCCAGGGCTGATGTTGCCCTGCAGCCGGAACTCGATGTCATCGGCGAACCAGAGGAGGGTGACCTCGTCGCGTTTGGTGAGCGGGTTTTGCTGGACGACCAGAGCACCTTTGGCGCTGCCGATGCTTACCTTTTGCACCCTGGCGTTACGGAAAAAGGAGCTCGCGGCAAAATCGCGGGGGGCGTAGTTCTGGCTAAGGACAAGCTGGCTGTCTTCGCCCCGGAAGTACTGGTTTACTTGTGCCGGAAGCAAGGTCACGATATCCCGGGCCAGGCCACGCGGGAGGTAGCTCGGCTCCTTAAAGGCAAAGCCCGCCTCTTTACGGGCCTCGTCTAAGGTAACTACTCTTTCGCCGGTAGCGAGCGGCCAGTCGGGAGGCGGTGTGGGCGCGCCGGACGGCGGCGGCGTCACGTTGGCCATGGAGATGTGTACGTCCTGCGGAGGGGTTCCCCCTTGAAGGATGCCCACCACCAGAGAGAAGACTCGGCGCCCGAAAGCGCCGGCGTTGGCGGAATAACCCAAAGCTACCGCCGCGAGGACTGCGGCCACGAGAATTACGGCCGCCAGGGGAGGGACGCGGCGAAGACGGGCCAGCCAAGCTTGGCGCTCGGGTTTTGGGCTCAAAGAGGCGGTGAGGCGTGCCCAGGCCTCATCGGCCGGGGGCACTGCCACCCGCGCTGCTTCCTCGTGCAGGGCTTCCTTTAAGAGGTTTTCAATTTCTTTTCCTTCGCTTGAGGTCATTTACCAACACCTCTTTGCTCGAGCGAGGCGGGGTCAAGCGCCCGCTTGGGGCGATTCTTTACATAAGGTTCCAGCCGTTTTCCCAGGGTGAGGAGGGCACGGTGGGTGCTCGACTTGACCGTCCCCACGGAAACCTGGAGGAGTGCGGCAATTTCCGCGTCCTTCAAGCCGTGGTAAAACTTGAGGACCACTACGAGCTGCTGCTTCGGGGGCAGGGCGGCGATTACCCGGCGCACCTCGGCTCTAAGTTCGCTGCGCTCGAGCTCTTCCTCGGGCAGGGGAAACGTCGCGGGATAAGGTCTTTCATCGCCGGGCTCTTCTTCCAGTTCATCTGAGAAAACGAGCCGTTTTTCGCGCCGCAGCAGGTCGATGGCCGTGCGGACCACAATGGACTTAAGCCAGGCGCCGAACTTTCTCGGTTGGGCCAGTGTTTCCAAGTGGGTGAAGGCCTTGAGGAAGGCCTCCTGAGTAACATCTTCGGCTTGGTGATGATTGCGGGTGATCATGAACGCGCTGCGGTAAGCATCTTCATAAAATAGTTCGAAAAGCACCCGCAGGGCAGGGGCGTTTTTTCCGGGGGACGTGCTCTCTGCCATTTGCTTCCCTCACCCTTAAGACGCAGAATGTAAGGCACCCGTTCCGCTTTTCCGGCCGCAGCCGTACTTTTCGCGCTATTTTACTTCGTTTTCTTACTACTAAATACCTGCTAAACGAAGCGTTGCCAATCCAGGCGGGAAGCGAGACACCTGGTTGGTAATCCGCCTCCTTACGGGGAAGACTAACCCCAAAGGAGGTGAGAGAAGTGCCGGCAAATACTGACCAGGCGCGCCAAACCATCAGCCAAATGCGCCAGATTATCGGACAGCTCCAGCGCGGCGAGGCCGCCAACGTCCGGGCGGCCCAGGAGCTCGCCCAGGACGAGAAAGGGAACCAGCAGCTCCTGGCGAGTGCCCGTTCGCCCAACTACAAAGCTACTGCCGCCAAAGAAGCCCACGCCGCCAACCGGCTGAATCAATTTGCCAGCGCCGAAAACAGCGCCGTTTCCCAGCTAAAGCAGCTGGATCAACTCCTGACCACGCTGGAGAACCAGCTCAGCTGAGCGAATTGCTGGTCCTAAAAAAAAAAAGAACTCGGGGCCGCGCCGCCGCCCCGAGTTTTTAGTTTTGGGCGCTAAACCAGGAGATTTAGTAACGAAGGAGGCTTATTACTTATCGGTGAGCTTGGGCTTACGCGCGCGCACAAATGCGCTCACCAACGAGCCGGCATAGGGGGCCAGCGCTTCTTGCAGCTCGGGAGCCTGGCTCAGCTTGAGGAGCTCATCTTTATCCAGAACGTGTGTTATCTCAATCTCCACGTCCGTAAATCCTGCCTCTTCCAGCAGGTGTCGGCATTCGGCTTCGGTGAGGGCACCGGCCACACAGCTGGTCCAAAGCTCAAGATGCCGGCGGAGGGAAGCAGGCACCTCACTCAACCACATCATATCGGCGAAGGCCAGGCGGCCACCGGGCTTGAGCACGCGGTGGGCTTCAGTTAAGGCCGCAGCCTTATCCGGTGAGAGGTTGAGGACGCAGTTAGACATAACCACATCCACATGGTTGCTGGGAAGAGGAATGTGTTCCATTTCCCCTTTTAGAAACTCAACATTGGCCATGCCGCTGGCCCGCTGGTTCCGGCGCGCGAGCTCCAGCATTTCTTCGGTCATGTCCAGCCCGTATACCTTGCCGGCAGGACCGACCTTCTGAGCGGCCAGCAAAACGTCCAGGCCGGCACCACACCCTAAGTCGAGAACTACTTCGCCTGGCTGTAACCCGGCGAGTGCGGGTGGGTTACCGCAGCCTAGAGAGTAGCCGGAGACCCCGGCCGGGAGACTGGCGAAATCGGTAGTGGCACAAGAACTCGGGCAGCTGCAGCTTGAGGTGGAGGAACAGCAGCTCGCCGGTGAGCCGTGCAGCGCCTGCTGAGCCAGGCGGCCGTACCTTACGCGGACGGCAGCCTTAATTCGATCATTCACAGCACTCGCCTCCTTGTTGTGCCTGCTGGAGGGCACCGATGAGCAGCCGGAGGCTTTCGATTACGCGCTGGCGGTCGCCGGCCGGCAGTTTCTCGAGCGCCCTCCGCGCATAGGCGCTGAGTCCTGTGCTGATGCTTTGCACGCGTTCCCTTCCCGCTGGGGTGAGGGAAAGAAGGTAGCGGCGCCGATCCTCAGGGTCTACTTCCTTGGCCAACAAGCCCAGCCGCACCAGCCCATCGGCTACCCGGCTTATAGTGCTGAGGTCGAGGCCGAGGAGGGCGGCGACTTCGCTCTGCGAACAGCCCGGCGCGTTCGGGCCTGCAGGCTCCTGGGCGACGGCCAGGAGTAGTTGACACTGGGCCAGGGTCAGGCCGCAGCAGCCGCTTTCGCTTCTTTGCGCCAGCCGGGTAACGCGGCTGAGCTCGACGAGTAATTGGCCCATCTCAGCAGCCAAAGGTTCAAGGTCCATATCTCTCACCCGGGATCATTGTATCATACAAAGATTGTCTCTTGCAAGTATAGATAAGCCCCGTAACATTGACAGCAGATTCCAATACTGCTATGCTCGACTTAGGCTCGAAGGCGTTGTCCTTAGGCGAGAGGAAAGACCCTAAGGGGGTCACTCCGATGCAAGGTAATAGTAGAGATCTGGATGCCGTCCTCAAGCGTCTTACGGCAGAACTCCTCAAACTTGAGCCGGTGGCCATCTACCTTTTCGGGTCCCAGGCCACCGGAGGAGCTCGGCCGGACAGCGATATTGATTTGGCGGTGCTTCTGCCCGAAGGCAAAGAGCTGCCTGTGCTAGAACGCCTCGACCTCATTGACCGCTTACAAGGGATAGCCGAGCGGCGGGTGGACCTGGTGGTTGTTAATACCGCGCGCCTACCGCTGCAGTTTGAAATAATCCACACCGGCCGAGTTCTCTATGAGTCCAATTTTGATGCCCGCACGGATGCTGAGGACATGATCATCCGGGACTACCTGGATCTCGAGCCCATGTACGAGCAGAATTTCCGTGAGGTTATGGAGCTAAGCAAAGGAGGGATTGGCGGGTGTTCAATGAGCAGCTAGTGGCCGACCGCGCGCAGCTGATTCGGGCCTCAGTGACTCGCCTCAAAGGTCCGAAATGAGCTCGATGATCTGCTGCTTCTCCTCGAACGGCTGCTTGAGTACATTCGGCAGAAATCTGCCTCCGGCCAGTAAGAGGCGCCTGCTGCGGCCGGGTGGGCGGTTTCCGCTGCAGCCGGGAGCCTGGCACATTTTGGAAAAAGCAGCCCGCAATTTTTACCCCGTCCATAGATGACGGGGTAAGTGTGCTAAGATAAAAGCAGGTTGGCTGTCAAGCCGAGAAGGAGGTGGGCGCTATGGCGAGAAGGCGAAGCGGTATCAGCGCCTTAAGAAGCGGCCTGTACGGCCTGGCGCGGCTCTTGGGTGATATACAGGCCGTGAGCAGGGGGCCGAAGGCTACGGCCAAGAGGGCGGCCCGACGGATAGCGGGGAAGGCCGTAAGCAGGATGCTGGGTAAGCTCTTTAGGTAGGAGAGCATCTTTGGCGGGAGCAAACACTATTTGCCCCTGCAGCGCTTACGAGCATTGCAGGGGCAGTAGCGTGGATAAACCTCCTAAAGCTTTTGCTTTCCAAACACTGCGCTGACGGGAAGCTAAAGACGGTAACTCGCACCTTCGAGGCTGGCGAAACCTGTAGAGGTTACCTACTAACTCGGGCAGTTACACGTCCTGGAAGGAAACAAACAAGAAAAGACTAAAACTGGACCTCTTGAAAACTTTTACGGGGACAGGCTCCCTTATAGCTTCTGGCGTGAAAGCGATCTATTTACTTACCGCCTTATTCTAAACTTATCCTCGCTTATGATTACCAATGCCTTTTTAATTTCAATCTTTTCAGAGTCCATCCGTTGCAGAAAACGTTCCATTGCTCTGTCTACTTTAGCCGGCACTGCTGGCTTTATGTGTATTACAATAATACCAGGACATTCGCCCGGAGGAAAAAGAAAAATATTAGCGAAATGCAGATCAAGAGAAATTAGAATTCTCCCCTCTCTTTTGGCAAGATCCATTATCTCTCGGTCGCCCATGCCAGCTAGTCTCAGTTCTTTAATATTAATAACATCCAGATTATGGGCACGAAGGATCTCCACCGTAGAAGGGAAAATATTCTCATCGGTCAAGAATTTAAGCATTACTGGCCGCCCCATACGATTCTTCGATTTCTCCTGTCCGGCACAGTTGAGCCGCATATCTGATACAGGCTTTAATATCTTCTGTGGTCAAATGCGGATAAAGTCTAAGAATATCTTCAAAGGAATATCCCTCAGATAGGAGATCGAGTATTAAATAAACAGCTATTCTGGTTCCCTTGATTACCGGTTTTCCACCCAAAATCTCGGGATTGCACACAATCCGGTCCACCGTCTAGGCCCCCTCCTATAAGTTTTCTTGTGGCTCCGGGAAGTAGGAAGGCCCAACTGCCGCTTTGACCCGGCTGGCGGTTAAGAAGGCAATTGCCTGCGGTCCTTCCAATTAGTGGCCAGCGCGGCCTTTCGAGTCACCTAATAGTATTGTAACACTCCCAGACCGCTCATAGCCATTCTTTTATATGTACCTTGGCCTTGGTCCAGGGTGGAGTACGGGCTTTACGGCATAGTTCGCCTGCCATTGCCCAGATTTTCTAAAACCCTGCTCTCCAGGAAAGACTAAGAGCCGAGAACGCTAAAAGGAGAAAAGATGCGGGTGAACGAAAACGTAACCGCCTTTATCGAGGTGCCGCGCGGGTCGCGGAACAAATATGAATACGATCACGCGTTAAAGGCCATCCGGTTAGACCGGATGCTCTTTACCGCCGTGCGCTATCCCGCCGATTACGGCTTCATTCCCGAGACCCTGGCCGAGGACGGGGACGAACTCGACATCCTCGTGCTGGTGGGCGAGGCTACCTTCCCCGGCTGCTTGGTGGAGGCTAGACCTGTCGCCATGCTCGATATGTGGGACGATAAAGGACACGACGAAAAGATCATCGCCGTGTCCGTGGGCGACCCTGAGTGGGGTCTGGTGACGAGTAGCGAGGACCTCCCGCCCAACTTGATTAAGGAAATAGCGCACTTTTTCGCGGTGTACAAAGAACTGGAAGGTAAGCGAACCGAAATCGGCCCCTGGCGCTCGGCGGAAGACGCTTGGAAAACCATCGCTGAAGCGCGAGAAAGATACGTGCGACAAAGCTGGCTTTAACTCTGGCACCGGGGACCTTAGCGGCGCTTGTCAAGGAAGGCGCCGCCTATTGGCATAAGGCCTGAAAAATAGGCCTTGCTGACCTGGCGTGAGAGGTCCAGCCTCCTTAGCTCCTCCGCCAGGACCAAGCGGAGACTGCTCAACTTTTCATTAAGAAGCGCGTTCTGGCTAATTGCCGCCTGAAGTTTCTCGCTTACCTCGCGGGCTAGGGCGGCAACCTCTTTTTCCGGGTGGTTGAGAAGGTCTGTGACCTGCAGCCCTGCGGGAAGCGGGCAGGTTTTGAACGCCTCAAACGCCCTGTTTCTCTGTTCGAGAAGCTCTCCCAAAAGGGGAAGCTGCCCGGCGCCGGCCGCCTCCAGGATCTCTTCGCCGAGCCTAAGGAACTCGCCCAGAAGCCGAAGCTCCTGGGCGAGGGACTGCTTCAAGTTTTCTTCCTCTTTCATATTCATGGCGATTATTCCTGAGGTGTTACCTGCTGCCTCCGCTCAGCATCGAGGCGAGGTAGGCAGCCTGGCTGTTCATCTGGGCAATGGCCTGTTCCAGGGCGGTAAACTGACGGTAGTATTGCTCGCGTTTTTCGTCCAGCCGGCGCTCGAGGTCGGCGGCACGGTCCGATAACTCGCGGATGCGCTGGCTGATGGAGCTGTTGTCCGCCAGGTCGCTGCTCGTGCCGGCTATAGCGGTAATGGTTTTGATGGCGTTGTTTACCGCGTTGTACAGCCGCACGGCCAGGCCGGAGTTGGGGTCGCTGGTATCGGTGAGAGAACCGGTGGCGTTTGGATTGGTAAAAAGCCGCATGACGGCCTCCGGGTCTGCCTCCACGGCCTGGCGAAGTTTACTCTCGTCTACTTTAAGCTGTCCCCGGCCCCACCAGTTCTCCGTGTTAATGCCGATGGCGGAAAGGCTGTTCAGCGTAACCTGTTTGCCGTCGATGGTTGAGATTGGCTGGCTTTCCACAATGGAGCTCGCGATGCTCCGTAAGGTAGAGATAATGTCGGCCAGGGTCGGGTCGTTAGAGAGCATACCGCTTCGGGCAAGCTTTTCCCACTTCTCAATTTGGTCCTGGGTCAAGGCTTTGCGCTGTTCATCCGTGAGAGGCGGATAGTCGCGGTTGCGTTTCTGGTAGTAAAGATCGGTCATGGTTTTAAGGGTGCTGTTATATGCATCGACCACGCCCTTTATCGCGGAGACGATGGCGTCAACGTCGTATCCAAGCGTGATGGTGACGCTTCCTTCGCCGCCGAACTGGAAGGTGGTACCGTTTATCGTATAGGAGTTCGTGTGGCTGGTGGTTTCGAAACCGTTGATATTGAAGACAGCGTCTTGGCCGGTAGGAGTAGGATACGTAGGGTAGGTAGGGAGTTTGAGTGTGTCGGTGAGAAAGGTACCTGACACGTCTTCAAGCATAATCTTTGCAGTAGATCCAGTGGTAGTGGTAGAAAGAAATACCTTGCCACTTTGCGCATCGTAAGCCATGGTGACGCCGGCAGCCTTGTCGGCGTTGACCTCAGCAATTACCTGATTCAGAGAAGTAGTGTCCGGATCTACGGTGAATGGCTGGCCATTAATTTCGAATTCGATAGTTGTGTTCGCCAAGTTTGTCCAGTACGAAGCTAGCGGCTTATTTGGATCGAAACTGTTAACATCGGTAACGATTTGGTCTGAACTGTAAGCAGTGGCGGGGCGGGCTAGCTGGCTCACCGTTATATAGTACGTTCCCACGCTGGCCGTAGCCGTTGCCGTGGCCGTGACGACGGCCGTATTGGTAGAGGTTGTTTTCTTGACCAGATAAGTTGACTGAAGCTTGGCCGAAAAGAGCTTGTCCCTGAGCTCGCTGAGGGCACTATTTACCGTCCGGTAATCTTCCTGCTTCCATTCCCAGATCTGCTTTTCCTGAAGCAGCCGGTCGAGGGGAATTCTCTCCGCCTGCATCAAGGAGTTGACTATGCTCTCCGTATCGAGCCCGCTGGCCAGGCCGCTGATGCGGCTGTAATCTACGTAACTATAATTTGTGCTTGGCACGCCGCTTAAGCTGCCGATGTAAGCCAATCTGACTACCCCCTTTTTCCTTGCGGGCGGGCAGTGAACGAACGGTTTAACCAGTATATTTATCGGCCGGAAGAAGGAAAAAGCTTAGTTGATCGGCCAGCGAGCCCCCTCTTTCGCAGTGTTCCGGTGGGGCATTGGGCCATGGAATTCATTGCTCCTTTGGTAAAACAGAGGCTTTTCAAAGGATATGTAGACGCCTATTGTATTGTAAAAGCGAACGCTTAACTGCTATAATAGCAGTGAAAGCAAAGGAAGGGGTCGCATTTAAATGTTTACCGTAGGAGTTACTGAAATTCGTCAGAATGCCAGTGCAGTCATAAAACGAGTGTTAGAAACGCGCATGCCGGCCGTAGTTATGCAAAGATCTAAGCCGGTGGCTTATGTGATTGATGCCTTAAGTTATGAAAGTATGCTGGAAAAGCTCGAAAAGGCTGAGTTACTGATGCGTGTGGCAGAGACTAAGGAAGCTTTACGAAGGGCTGCCAGATTAAGAGAGACAATGGGGAAAAGGGAAAGCCAGAGAGATTCGGTGGAAACCATCCGTGAGTTAAGGGAGCGCGGGAAGCATTGAGCGGCTGCATTTGTCTGGATAGTAGCGTGCTGATCAAAATTCTTGTCTCTGAAGAAGGCAGCGAAGCCGCGGCAAGGCTGTTGGAAACGGCGGTTGATTACGGGTTGGAAGTCGTCCTACCTTCTTTTGCTTGGGTTGAAGTAGGTAGCGTGTTGCGGCAAAAGATCAAAAATGAAGCAATATCCACTGCGGAAGCAGAAGAAGCTTGGGAGATTTTTCAAAGCCTGAGGCTCATCACCTACCTTGAGACCGCTGAGATACGGCAATTGGCCTGGAAAATTTTTGCCGAATATGACTTGCCCACATTTTATGACGCGGCCTACCTGGCCGTGACGGAAATTGCCTCCAAAGGTTCTAAAACAAAATGCGAGTTCTGGACTGCGGATAAGAAACTTTTTAATGCCGTAAAGGCGAGTAAGAATTACGTAAGGCTTTTGGGACAAGATGAAATTGACTTTGAAAAGCCTCTGAAATCAACTACTCACACATAAAACCAACGGCCTTGCAATTAGAACCAAAGAAAATCCAGGCAATTCCCAGGTGCCTGGCACCAAAGGCCCAAAAAGAACTGAGAATAGGCGGCAGCTGGCGCAGGAAATCTATATGGAACTCCTTACTCTGCCTGCAGATGCCGATCGACGTCATAGTGGAAACACCAGTGGATGTCTTCAAACACAGCAACAATCCTGCGTACATTTATTCGGAAGCCTTGAAGGGGCGGACAGTCTATGAACGAGCGTCACGATGAAGCTTGGCACCTGGCTCAACTGGGCCAAAAGCAGCCACTCTATCAGTTTATGCCCTAACCACTCGTTACCCTGGGAACTGGGAACCAGTCACAAGATAGGACTGGGAACAAGCGGTTACCGTAGCCGAAGAAACTGTGAGCTGGGTGGAACGAGAAATGAAGAGAAGACAGAACCCCCGGTAATTTCCAGCGCTGAGTTGCCAGACAATTACCTTTGTTGGATGAAGGTGGGTAGTAACAATAGTGATAATCAGCGCCAGCCGAAGAACTGATATCCCGGCTTTCTATGCTGACTGGTTCCTTAATAGAATCAAAGAACAGTTCTTCATAAGGGTGAACCCCTTTAATCGAAGGCAAACTGTAGTTAGTCTAAAGCCGTCCGACGTAGACTTCATCGTCTTTTGGACCAAGAACCCGGCACCGCTTATGAAACACCTAAAAGTGCTGGATGACGGCGGCTATCACTACTACTTTCAGTACACTCTGAACGATTATCCTCCTGCTTTTGAACCAAGGGTGCCGCCCCTATCGGTGCGGGTTGATACATTCAAAAAACTAAGTTCCATGATTGGAGCCAATAGGGTTATCTGGCGTTATGATCCTATTATTCTAAGCAACGTAACGCCGATCGGCTACCATATAGAACGGTTCTCATACTTGGCCGCCGAACTCGCTAGTTATACGGAGAGAGTAGTGATAAGTTTCTTGGATATATACAGGAAGGTTATTCCCAAGCTGAAACATCTGAAGAACCAACACGGAATAAATGTGCAGGACATAACACGGGAAGAAAACAGGGGAATGCTCCGCGAGCTTGTCCAAGGTATCGAAAGCATAGCCAGAAACAAGCGACTGGCCGTGTATGCGTGCTCGGAGAAGATTGACCTCGATCAGTTCGGCATTCGCCGCGGTGCCTGCATTGACGTTGCCCTGGCCAACAAGGTGTTCGGCTTGTCCCTATCAGTTCCAAATGACAAGGGACAACGGCAGGAGTGTTTATGCGCCGAGTCCGTCGATATGGGCATGTATAACACCTGCAAGTTTGCCTGTACCTATTGCTATGCGAATCAGTCCCTGAGCGCCGTTACGAAGAACGCTGCCCGGCACAAAGTCAGTAGCCCTGTGCTCGTGGGAGAGCCTTCGGCAGAAATACTACCGCAACCACAAACGCTTTCTCTGTTCAAGTAGTGCTTTCATCGAGTGTCCCACCTGAACCGCACCTTGTGGAAGGTGCACGACCGGCGCTGGGAATCTCCCGCCTTAATTTCAACCGGAGTAACGCGCTCTGTCGGCCAAGCCATAGATTCCAGGATAACCAATAGCGTTCGCACCTGGTCGTCATTTAACCGCTTGATAAGGGCCTTGGCATAGTCTCGTGGTTCGCACGGCAAAGCCACTACCATCACCCCGAGGACCATTATACCCGCTTGCTGCCGGTTTTACCACCTAATTATTGCCGGCATGACGGAACCTTTCCGTGGAGGTTACTATTGCCACGAATTGGAAGGTGCCCGGCACCGGAAAGCTAAGCAAAATGCACTCTTGTTTTCGTAACCATTGCAGTAGCTCTCGTCGCTTTATATGTTGACAACTAGCTCTTCCCGGACAGTTTCGCTGGAGTCGCTAGGTGGGGCAATAGTATCCCGATTCGCCTGGATGATTAGGGCTACCGCTTCCCTCAGGTTTTCTCGGGCTTCTTCAAGCGTTTTCCCCTGTGTATTGGCACCGGGTAATTCCTCCACGTACCCAACCCACCAGTTTCCTCGCTTTTGAAAGACAGCCGTGAATCTGGCCAAAATACGTCCCTCCTTTAGCAACTTGTTCTTCCTCTTATTTGCTCGTCCCTTTACAAAGCCCAAGTCTAGTATAACACACTAAGGCCCGCGAACAGCGGAAACAGACCCCCATTAATTCCCAGGTGCCCGGCACCAGAACTTTGAAATGTGGCCTCGTTGATGTTATAATGTAGCTACTGGGGGTGATTGTGTGCAGGCGGGTGTCAGAGAGGTGAAGAACCGTTTTAGCGAGTACCTCAGGCGTGTGAAACAGGGAGAAACGCTCCTCATTACCGAACGCCACGTGCCCGTCGCCAAGCTGGTTCCAATCAAAGAGGACGAGCGGCAGCCCGCTTTAGCCTTGACGGAACAAGGAATAGCTTCCTGGCGTGGAGGGAAGCCACGGGGTGTAGCTATGCCGCCGTCAATCCGCGGTACTGTCTCGATTGCAGCTTTAGTTGCGGAGGACCGTCGATGATCTGCTACCTGGACACCAGCGCCCTGGTGAAGCTCTACGTCCAGGAACCGGGTTCGGAGATGGTGCGTACATTGGTGGACGAAGCCTCTTTGGTGGCTACCAGCAAAGTCGCCTATGCAGAAGCGCGCGCCGCCCTGGCCCGGGGTTTCCGCGACGGCCTCCTGCAAGAAAAAGATTACCGCCAGGTTGTGGCGGCCCTGCAAAACGATTGGCCGAGTTACCTTGCCCTAGAAGTATCGGATTCCCTCGTCTGGCTTGCCGGGGAACTGGCCGAAAAACACCGCCTCAGAGGTTTTGATTCCATCCACCTTGCAGCTGTTTTGACCTTAAAGACGCGGGTAAAGGGCCGGGTAGTGGCGGCCTGCTTCGACACCCGGTTGTGGGAAGCCTTACGTGCCGTGGAGCTCGAAGTGGTGCCGGAGACAAAACCTTCTTTGGTCTAAGCCGGGCTGCCCAAAATCGAACCTACAAGCGGCCTTGTTTTGCCCCGGTACGTATCCCTCCCTCCGATGCCGGCCTAAAAACCCGGCTCGTAGGGCTTCTACGGGCCGGGCTGCTGGTGTTGGAAAGGCCTCATACGCCTCCTCCAGATTTTTAGAATGGCCGTTCTGACTTCCCATATTTGATATTGGCCTACCGCGTGGCTTCTCCACCTACCATCGGCTGGCTTCGCGGATATTGTGACTGCGCGAAGCCCTGCCGATGACGGTCTTCTGGGTAGACAAAGATGGAAATGTGACAGCGGAATAAGCAAAGCCGCAGGCAATGGTGCGGCGCAAGACCAGTTTTACGAGTTTAAACTCCCTCAGATATGATAACCGTGCGGCCCCATGAGTGGGCAATTATCAGTTGCGGCGGCGAGTTGCGAATATGATTTCCTCATTACCTCTTAAATGCAACGCCGTTATCATGATCTTTTTCAAAGATGAAAGATGGTTTGAGCCCAGTTTTGCGCAGGTGCCCGGCACCACCAAGAACCTTTATCCCGACCACGTCTGGATTCCGATTGACGTGTACTTCAGCAAGCCTGTCGCCGATGCCGGTACACCCGCCGACTACACCGTCATCTTCGACCGCGACGGCGATTTCTCTACCAAGAACGATCAAGTCCAGGTGATTCCGGACGGCGTTTCGATACGTCAGAAAGCTTTCCAGGTGCCCGGCACTAAACGAAATAGGTCCGGCACCGTGATGGACCAACTAGTCAAGTAGCCTGACAAACTCTTCAACCGTCAGGCCACTATCGGAGATGAGTGACCGCAGAGTACCGCGGTCTAGCTCTTTGTGCTGGGGTATTGAGAGAGTAATCTTATTTCCTGGTTTTACCATTATCACGTGGCTGCCGCGTTGCCGTTTAACAACCCAGCCTGCTCGGCTAAAGGCCCTAACAGCATCGTGGCCTGAGATGACCGGCAACGGAGGCATTAAATAGCCACCTCTACCTCAGTAACTTCTTCTGTGATGGGCCATCCCATCTCTTTTCTAACTTCAATGCAACCTAGAATAGCCTCTCTGATATTAGCCAAGGCCTCTTCTTTCGTTCTCCCTTGAGAAACACAGCCCGGTAACACGGGGCATTTGGCAATAATATAACCATCCTCGCCGGGATACAACACTACCGACAGCTTCACTGTTGTTACTCCCTCCCTTGGCTCGCCTGCACATCGTACCTATCTATATTCTTGGAGGCGGTCTGATTCTGGTCAGTTCAATTGAGCGCGTGTGCAGAAAACGGATATCTTTTTTGTACAACGCCAAGTCTAGTATAACACAATCGGAACGCCCTAAGAAGGCGACCATCAGCTAAGAGATTTCCGGGCGACCGGCACCTTAATGCTATGTCATAGCCCTTGGGGAAAAGCAGTCTCAAATGCGCGCGGACTGGTTGTTCCTCCCAGGTGCTCGGCACCATAATCTTGCCCACTTTCCCACCCTCACCGAAAGGCCGCCAGCGCCAGATAGTGCTATCTCATGGTCCTGCTTAACTATGCGGGCAGGCACTTATTGATCTACCTGCTCGGGAGTACCATTTTTTCTTCGCGGTGTTGGCTCCTATAATACTGACGATAGCGATTACGATTTTCTTGTATTACAAGCTTGAAAAGCGTCAGCCTCCAAAGAAAGACTCCCGGCTTTGAGAGTAGGCCCACGACACCCAAAGGCGAAGCCCGCTGGGAAGGCGGCGAAAATACGGCCACCCGGATTACCGGGTGCCCGGCGCCGTGCGCACCATGGTGTAATTCACAACGCCTGAGTCGGATATGTGATCTTCGCTGGTTATTCTAAAGCCGTACCGGTAATAGATGTTCACATTCGGCGCATCCTGGGTAGCTAAGAAACAAGGCAACTGCTCGGCGTCGATTTTCGCCAGCTGCAGGCGAATAAGTTTGGAAGCAATTCCCTTTCCTTGCTTTTCCGGAAGCACAGCTATCGGAGCCAAGCTCCAAAAAGGTGGCTGTATGCTTTTCCTCTGAGCAGCTAATAGTATTTTGGTAAAATCGGTCCACCTTTCTATTACGTCGGTTGGTAGCCCGGAAAGGGCTCCTGCCCCCGTCATTTTGGAATTATCTGTAGATGCCGGTTGGGGCCGAATCCAGATGGCTGCTGCGACGACCCGGCCTTCCTCTTCCGCCACGTGTATTTCTTCCCGGCCCAGGCTGCTGGCCAGCCTGGCGCCAAAGACTTTTTGCAGGAACTCGGTCCGCACTTTCTCGTCGGGGGCGACGTACCGGTACAAGGCGCCGTTGTGGAAAGCCCTAACCATAACCGACAAGACCTCTTCAAAGTCCTTTGCTGCCATTGGCCTAATTTGCATCTGCCTAACCTCCTCCGCCAAAACCTGGCGCCAGCGTTTCGTATTTCCTTATTGCCGGGGGCGGCCGCTAAACTATAATATAAATGAAATGTACCTTTGCGCAAGTATGTACTTTTGCGTAACCTAACCTACCTTAAGGTAAGTAATGAGCCATAAAGGAGATATAAGCGGTGAACCCAAAGTGCCCTATTGAATCGACGCTAGGTCTGATCAACGGCAAATGGAAGCTGCTAATTCTAAAAGTACTCTCCCAAGGTCCTGTGCGCTACGGCGCGATTAAAGAGAGGATGCCCGAGGTTAGTGCCAAAGTGCTTACCCAGCAGCTCAGGGAATTGGAAAGAGATGGTCTCATTAGCCGTACTGTATTTCCGGAAGTACCCCCCAGAGTTGAATACTCCCTCACCGAAATGGGAGTCAGCATCTTTACCGTTTTGGCGGAGATGCGCCGCTGGGGGCTTGAAGAGGATAAAGTGCACAATATAAAATGTTCATTTTGCTATGAGTGCCTGCCCATATACTCGCGGGCTCCTCGCCGGGACGGTGAGGAAAGGACGGTAAGCTAAGCGACAGGAAGTAATTCCCAGGCCCCGGCTTCGGCAGGTTATGTATGGCCTCGTCGCCTCTGGCTATTTTCCCCAGGTGCCTGGCACCGATATTGGATATTGTGATCCTTGTTGGTAGGAATTATTGCATGTATATAGAATTAATTTCAACTAAAGAAGTTTTACGTAATATTCACAGGCTCAGAGAGGTCAGTGACTTTTATGGACACACCAAACCGCAAACGAGAAATCAAGAGATTGCCAAGCAGGCCAGTATAAGGGAGAGTCGGTAGGAGGTATCAGGCAACGAGTATGCAATACTGGTCATCGGTGACTATAAGCGACTGTTAAAGATAGGATTCAGGGAGCAGTAAAAGAACGGGTACAGACAGATGAACGTAAAGAGTTCCTCATGTGGATGACCAAACCTAACCAGAAATGGAGATGACCCATGTGCCACAGGAATCGCGATGGAAAGAACACATCGTAGTCTGTCCTGGTTGTTACAAGTGGTCAGGAGATGCTCCTCCTTCTGAACCCAGAATACTTCGGGAGAAAGTGGAGCCTTGGTTAGCGGCTTTGTTACAAGTGGAGCACCTCAACCTATTGGTGGGTAGCGGACTTACGTTAGCTATCGCTTCCCAAGTTAAGGTTTCCGGTCTGGATATGACGCCCTGGTCCTTTGCAACGCGCATGGCCGATGCGGTTGAGAAGGCTGCGACAAAAAGTGCGGCACGCTGTGAACGAGGCCAACCAAACATCGAAGATCAGGTTCGCGCAATCCTTGAGCTAATTGGAGGACTCCAGATCCTAGCAGAGAGTGTAGAACCGGGACGAAACGGTAACCGTCTGGCAAAATCTGCTGCCCGCTTGCTTAAGGAGTGGGAGGGGAACCTCGATTTCCTGCTAAAAAAGTTCCTTAAAAGAGTTCTTGATGTGGAGCGAGCAATCGAGGAGCAATTTGGGCTAGAGACCGAAGAAAGTGAGCGCGCACAGTATCTCCTCGGGTCTTTCCTCTTAACGTTCGCGAGTAGGCCAGCTTCACGTGAGCGACTACACATTTTTACGACCAATTATGACCGCTTACTCGAGTACGCGTGCGATATGTTGGGACTAAGGATCCTAGACCGTTTCGTCGGGCAACTCTTACCTGTCTTCAGGTCGTCACGGCTCGGCGTTGACTTCCACTACTGCCCTCCTGGGATTCGCGGAGAACCACGATACCTAGAAGGCGTTGTTCGCATAACTAAACTTCACGGCTCAATCGATTGGCGTCGTGACGAGAAAGGATCAGGGAGGCATGAGATTGTCCGTTACGGAATCCCCTTCGGAGCCATGGAGTCCGACGCTTACATAGCATCTTGTCCCGGTAACAGTATCATCATTTATCCCAATCCAGCAAAGGACATAGAGACTCTAGAGTATCCGTACGCCGATTTATTCCGGGACTTTGCGGCTGCCCTCTGTCAGCCAAATACGGTGTTAGTTACTTATGGTTATGGATTTGGCGACGCTCATATTAACCGTGTCATCCGAGACATGTTGACTATCCCATCAACCCACCTGGTTATCGTTTCGTATGACGATGCTGGAGGACGGATACAGCGATTCTATGAAATGGTAGGCCATTCAGAGCAGATTACCCTTTTGATTGGAAATCATTTTGGAGACCTCGGGGTACTTGTTGAGCATTACCTTCCGAAACCGGCGATCGAAAAAACATCGTGGCAGGCGGCAGCTTTAATGGAGCGGCGAAAATCTAGGAAAAATTCAAGTGATGATAATGATTCGTACAATATCTTCGAGGGAGATTGAAAGATGAATTCGCTCGTTCAATCAGTTGCAGGTAGAGTTGTGGGGACAGTTGAAGAAGTATCTGCAGATAAAATTATGGTTCTCCTAGATCCTGACGCGCCCCAGGCAACAGCACTAAATAGCGTTTTCCCCACTGGCTTCCCGCGTATCAACGGGTATCTATTGATACCTAATGAGACCGGAGCTACCGTCGGCTTGATTACTTCAGTAAGAATTGAACGTCTTCCATTTCCCAAGAGGAGAGGAATGCAACAAGATTTTGATCTTGTGGATCTGCCGTTTCCCTGTCGGATCGCCTTTCTGACACCATTAGGCACACTTGTTTATGAGGAAGGTCAAGACGGCTGTAATCCTGTATTCAGAGTTCGCCGAGGTGTTGACGTGTTCCCCTCAGTGGGTGATTCTGTGCTTCTACCGACCCGCAATCAACTCCGGGCAATAGTTGCCGGGGAAAGCAGGGATACATTTCGGGTTCTTATTGGCCACTGCCCGACTGCTGCTGGTGCTCCTGTTTGGGTTAATCCTGACAAACTTTTCGGCCGACATCTCGCAGTTTTGGGTAACACGGGAGCAGGAAAGTCATGTTCGGTGGCTGGCTTAATTAGGTGGTGCTTAAATGCAGCCCAGGAGGAACGAAAGGCCCAGAAGCGGCAAGGTTTTGTTAATGCTCGTTTCATCATTCTAGATCCAAACGGCGAGTACTCAAAAGCATTCCAAGACTTAAACACTGTCCGGTTATTTCAAGTGCAGCTACAACCAGGTATAAGAGCCAATTCACTCAAGGTGCCAGCGTGGCTATGGAATGGAGAAGAATGGGCGGCTTTTACGGAGGCATCCCCAGGTATACAACGCCCCATTCTATTTGATGCTTTACGTCGCTTACGTTCAAACAAGAACGTTCCGGATGACTCCATGCTAATGATTTGGAGGATGGTACGCCTTTACCAAGATCGGCTAAAGCTTCTTTTAACAAGCGGGGAGTACCAAGGAAAAAGAAAACGCGAGGAAACTGCAGATGTGTTACTCAATATCAGCAAAGATTTTGATTGGCTCCAACAACACTGTGATGCTCGAAATAATGGGTTAAGGGAGAGCCTAAGTGCGATAGCAGAGCAAGCAGCCGAAATAGAGAGGTTGGCCCAGGACGGAGTGCGAGAAAACGGGCACTGGCACAGGGACTTTGCCGGTGTCGACATTATCGGCCTGCTACAATGCCTAAAGAATGTGGCGGAGAGTATCGGCCTACCCGATGATGACTCGGGTACTAGCGAGGACGCACCGTGTTATTTCCCAATTGAAGAACTACCTTCCTTGGTAGAAGCACTGGCGGGTCGGTCTTCAAAGGATCTTGCACAGTTTGTGGATTCTCTAAACCTACGTATCAAAAGTCTTATGCGGCGGGAGGGGCTGGCCCAGGTTCTGAATCCAACCGATTCTGCTTCGATCAAATTGGAAGATTGGCTTGAAGACTACATTGGCGGTGACAACGCTGCCAATGGCCAAATCGCAATTATTGATCTTTCTCTGCTACCATCAGACGTAATCCACATTGTAGTGGCCGTTATTGCCCGATTGGTCTTTGAGGCACTACAACGGTATCGGCGTCAGACGGGGCAAGAACTACCTACCGTTCTAGTTTTAGATGAAGCACATTCATTCGTGAACAAAGCCCTTGCGGCCAAGGATGCACCCGCCGCCGGAAGAGTGTGTTGCCGCGCCATTGAGCGTATTGCAAGGGAAGGACGCAAATTCGGCCTCGGGCTAGTCCTAGCTTCCCAGCGCCCATCCGAGTTATCAGAGACTGTGCTTTCTCAGTGTAACACATTTCTCTTGCACAGGATTGTCAATGACCACGATCAAGAACTTGTTAGGCGGCTTGTACCCGAGGGAGTAGGGGCCTTATTGAGGGATCTGCCCAGCCTTCCCTCCCGGCGTGCTATTCTTCTTGGCTCAGCAGCGCCTGCTCCGGTTCTGGTAGAAATGCGTGAGCTATCTGAAGCAGAGCGCCCTCAATCGCCGGATCCTGCTTTTTGGGATGTGTGGACAGGGGACCCACAACGTGGTCAACGTCGTATTGACTGGGCAGAGATTGTTCGCAAGTGGATAGGACATCCCGATGCCCAAGAGAAAAGCGAAACGCCGGAGAAGCCAATGACCAGCGGAGATGGGTTCGAAACGGGGCAACCTGATGCTGATGATGTTCCATGGGATGATACTCTGTTCTAGAAGTAATTCGGCAACAGTATCCCGAACAGATACCAAGGGCCGTTATCCGTACTACCGAAAGCACTTCGGCGAGGGGCAGCGAGACCACAGAGAGTGGAAAAAGGAAAAAGAAGTTAAAACGCATAGGGTTTAGGATAATGCGAGAAAACCACCTTCGCAGTCCTTCGCATCCGGTTTTTGGTGAATTATACTTCTACAACCGCTAACTTCCCCATCCCTGACAAGAAACCAATTCGTTCTTGCCTGCTGACCCTGCTACGCCATTTGAAGCGGCGGACAGATGGCTGCAGCAGGGTAGATGAAACCCTTGCCTTTCCTCAAAGCGTAAAGAAAGGGGATGACCATCGTCGCCGGGGCTGTGGAGATGTGGGCAACGCGAGGCGCAGCCGAAGCGTTGTCCAAGCGCCTGTGGACCCCTGGGGATAACCCCGCTGCTC
>JASKKP010000011.1 GCA_030154105.1 Bacillota bacterium | reverse complement strand
CCCGACCAACACCAAGTATTGCTACCGTTTGATTTCCTGCATCTTAAACTGACGACTCTGCACATTACCTTGTCCTACTGTCTCTTGCCCTTCGGTAAAAGAATTATGCAAGACCCTCAATCTAATAACCATCTGTTTTCTCGGCGTCATCATGGCGGCCGGGGTGGCTGGCGTGCCTGGTGGAGGCATCATGATGTCGGCGGTTCTGCTGCAAATTATGGGACTGCCGCTCGACATTGTTCCCTGGATAGCAGGTGTGTACGTACTAATCGACATGCCAAATACAATGCTGAACGTAACGGGGGATACTGTGGGTATGGTCTATACGGCGGCCCGCCTTGGCGAGCTTGACCGTGAGACTTTCGACAAGCCGAAGCCGATCTTCGAACGAAGATAGGTTTCCTCAATATGAAGAAATGGAGCGGAGGCGGATCCTGGGTCGGCAGTCGCAAACAAAGGAAGCTACATTTGCCGAACAGGATTCGCCTCACTTTGTTTGGGAAGTCCGTTGATAAGCTACAAAGGTCCTGCCGGGCTCTAGAGATGGTTTGGAGGTGAGGACATTGGAAGTAAGAAAAAGCAATAAGCCTTCTGGCGTGATCGGGATTATTGGCCACGTAGGCGTAGGGCATGTGCATAGCCACATGGGTTTTGTTCAAGACGACTCAGGAGGGTTTGCCGTAGCGACAAGCCTCCTGAAGAGGGCTCTGCCGGTAAACTCTCACATAAGGGCGGTGGAGTGTGACATAGCACGGGGAGCGGTAACGGTGGTGACGGAGGATGGCGGCACCGGTACGGCCGCCAGCCGCAGGGGCCTCACACCTAGTGAAGCGGCTCTGATGCGGGCAGCTGTTGGTAAAGATGCTGTCTTTACGCAGAGTATAGCCGTTTCCTCCTTCGGCCGCATGTACAGTCAGGGGGTGACCGAGACGCCGGTGGCCTTCCAGACGGCCATTGCTCGAGCCCTGGTGGATACGTTCGTGCGGAAGTACCCGGAAAGCGTGCATGTTGTTCCCGAAGATCTGCCGGGCACGGCCGGACGCGTGCTGGGGACGGTTGTTGAGATTGAAGGTATCCCTGTTTCTCTGTTGGCTGTGGTTAATGCCGGAGAAGGCGGGTTGGGGCCGAACGAAGACCTCGAGGGCAATGTGGCGCTCGGGGCCAAAAGAGAATTGATGCGTAGCCTCTCTCTCCCCTCTCTTCCCACCATTGTAATTGAGGGAAAGATGTTTGTGCCCAAAGTGTCCGAGACGGTAGAAACAAACACTTTTTGGATCCGTGCTCAAGAGGAGGTGGACAACACCACTGTCGCCGCCTGCTTAGCCCAGGCGGCGAGGGAGCTAGGGCTTCCCTTCCTTTACTCAAAAGATGTGCTCCCGCAAAGCAGAGATGCGCTCAGACGGGCCACGGCAGCCCTTGGGCGACGTATCGTAGAGATCGGTGAAAAGCTTCAGAAGGCGGAGTTGGCCAAAGACAAGGTTGCTTTGATCGCTGAGCTGGCCGTAATTGTCAGCCAGGATGCCGGGGGCATAACTTTTATGTCTAACCCGCTTCACGAAGTGGTCAGGGGCGCCGGCCTGGTTCCTGGGACGTCGGCCGTTCTTTCTCTTCTGGTTACGCTTTCTGAGAAGGATTGGTGGAAAATACCGCAACTTCTGCCACAAGATGTGGAAAATTACCTTGACGTCGTGATGCTGGCGGTCCAGAAACTGTCAAAGGTCCTCGATGCTGCGCGAGAAGAACTGGCCAGAAAGTACTCTTGGGATGACTACGACTGGAAGAGGATATTATAATCCATCGCCTCGAATTAGAGGGACCCGGTAGCTGCCACACTTATTTGCGGGGGGAAGAAACTGATGAAGATCTGTTTCTTAAGCACGGGCGGTACCATTGCTTCGTCTCCAGGTAAGGATGGCCTTGCTCCTACCCTTACTGCCGAAGAACTTTTGGAAGCGGTACCCGAACTTAAGAAAAGCTCCAGGGTCAGCATTAGCGCCAAGATGTTGATGAATGTTGACAGTTCTAACATGCAGCCTGAGGATTGGGCGACTATTTCTTCTACCGTACACCAAGCCCTAAAAGAATATGATGGGGTAGTTATTGCCCACGGAACGGACACTATGGCCTACACGGCGTCTGCCTTAAGCTTCATGTTGGGAACACTGGAGAAACCGGTTGTGCTTACAGGCGCTCAGTTGCCTATGCATTTTAAGGGCACCGACGCAAGAAAAAACGTTCGGGATGCGTTTACCGTGGCGAGTTCCAAATTGGCTGGTGTTTTTGTCGTTTTCGGTGGAAAGATAATCAAAGGGTGCCGGGCATCTAAGCTTCACACAAAGAGTTTTAGTGCCTTTGCCAGCATCAACTACCCATTGGTCGGCACCGTTCGAGGCGGCAGAATAAACTACGGTCAGGGAGCGGTAATGACTTCTGAAGTGAAATTCCCTTTCGACAACCGTTATTGTCCAGATGTGTTTTTGCTGAAGCTTTTTCCTGGTACGGACCCCAAGGTTTTCGACGCCGTTAGGTCGTGCGGCTACAAGGGAGTAGTTATCGAAAGTTTCGGTGCCGGCGGCATTCCTTTTCGGGGCCGAAACCTTCTGGCTAAAATACAAGAATTTGTAGACGCGGGTATTGTTACTGTAGTTACCACTCAATGCCTTTATGGTGGTTCGGACTTGACCATATATGAGGTTGGACAGAAGACGCTTAAGGCAGGTGTTATCCCCGGTTACGACATGACCACCGAGGCGCTGGTAACAAAAGTGATGTGGGCCCTGGGACGTACAAAGGATCCTGCCGAAGTTGCAAGAATCATGGCCACTAACTACGTTGGCGAAGTTAACCTGCCTAACGTGCGGATGGAGACAAGAACTGACTGGTAATGAGGGACGGATTTCATTCCGTGCCTGGCAAAGACACGTATCCGCCGAAGGAGGGGGCTGGCTGCCACCTCTTACTCTATTGCCCGAGGAGCGGCGCCGGCGAAGAAATGTTTCAGGGCGTTAAAGAGCGTCTGCGCCACCTTCTGCTTAAAGTCGATGTCCCGGAGGAGTCCCTCGTCCACGCGGTGCGACAGGCACCCTACCTCCACCACGGCCCCTGGGGCGGGAAGGTCGCGGATAAGCCGGTCTTTCGTTTCGTCCTCGGCCAGAAGAGGCAAGGGGAGTTTCCTGACGATCTCCTGGGCGATAAGCCGGGCCAGGCGGAGACTTTCAGCATCCCCCGGGCGCCGCCGCACGGCAAAACCAGAACGCGGGTGCCGCGGCGCATAGGTAGTAGCGATGCCGAGGACGGCGTCACAGGGCTGCCCGGCGCGAATGGCCTGCGGCGTGAGGGCAGGGAGGGAGCCGCCCTTTGTAAGGTGCGGCCGGGCGCCCGCCCCGGTGAGAAGCCGGCCTAAACGGCCGGCGATGTCCCGGGTGGGTACCCCTTCCGGCAGACGGGTGGGGCTGAAGGCGCGCGGCCGGGCCCAAGGGTCGAGGAGAACGATTTTGCCGGCGAAGAGGGGGAAAAGGGGGCGGGGATCGAGGTACAGGGTAAAGCGGCACAGCAGCCCTTCTTCGGCCTTCACTTCCCAGGGGCTGCTCAAATCTCGCTCTATTGACACAACCACCGCGTTTCCTTCTTCCCGGACGAGCACCGTGTTGACCAGCGAATCGTAGACGCTGTAAGTGCCGGCGGGCATGTTGAGGGCCGCAGGCGAGAAAGTGAGGATAAGGTGCGGGCCGTCTTCGCGGGCGGAGAGCTGGGGAGGTCCTAGGAACTCGAAAACCAAGAGGGAACCTGCCATGAGGTGAGTGTCGCCGGCCTGCGATAGATGGCTGCGCAGGTTGACTAGGAGGGGAGTGGGCACCATCCGTGTCACCCCCGGGGTTTTTTACTACATACTTATTCCCGCACAGGCCGAAAACTGCCGGCCGTGCGCGAGGGACGGCGCCAAAGGCGCGGGGAAGGTGGCAACGGACCGGAAAAAATCTTAAAATGTTCGGCAGGATACCTGACATAAAACCTTGTCTGAGCAGAGGAACAGGAGTTATAATAAGGCCATGTTTAAGAGGTTACAGCGCGCTGTAAGAAAACCTCACATAGTCCAGGGAGGGATACGCGTGGGTGACGTCGACCAGCACACACCAGTCTATCCAATCGGGGTAGTCCGGCAGCTGACAGGTCTTACCGACAGGCAAATTCGCTACTATGAAGAGACGGGACTGGTTATCCCGGCCAGAACGGCTGGCCACCAACGCCTATACTCGCCCTGGGAGGTTGAACGGCTTAAGGAGATCAGGGATCTTCTGGCCGAGGGGTTCACCATCAAGACGATTAAAGCCCTTTTCAGTCGCCGGGGAGAGAAACCACCGGCCCGGCACACCAGCCTGCCGTACGAAGATGCCGAGGTTTACTTCCGCGCCGCCGGGCAGGCGGGCCGTTCGGTTATTCTCTCCGAATCGCGAACGAACACACCTTCGCCCGGCCGGACCAAGGCCACAGAGTTGGTACGGCAGCAGGAGCGGGTGAACCGGAATGCCGATTTCGGGCGCCATGCGCGTTAAATGAGGCCCCGGTTCACCCCTGGGGCACTTAGACGACGGGGAGGAAGAAGCATGCGTAAACTCACTGAGTCTGATGTCCTGAAAATCGCTAAGGACGAGAAGATCGAGACCATCTTCTTGCAAATCACCGACATCCTGGGGACGACCAAGAACGTGGCCATTCCTTTTAGCCAACTGGAAAAGGCCCTAAACGGCGAGATTCAGTTCGACGGTTCCTCCATTGAAGGTTTCGTCCGCATCAACGAGTCGGATATGAACCTCAAGCCCGATCCCTCCACCTTCGTCATCCTGCCTTGGCAAAACGGGAACGGCGTACGCACGGCGCGCCTTATCTGCGACGTCTACAACCCCGACGGCACGCCCTTTGCGGGAGACCCGCGTTACGTGCTAAAGCGCGTTATGGCCGAGGCGGCCGAGCTCGGTTACACTATGAATGTGGGACCAGAGCCGGAGTTTTACCTCTTCGAGCGCGACGAGAAGGGGCGGCCGACTACCATCACCATGGACCAGGCCAGCTATTTCGATCTGGCGCCCATCGACTTGGGCGAACATGCGCGGCAGGACATGGTGCTGGCGCTCGAACAGATGGGTTTTGAGGTTGAGGCCTCCCACCACGAAGTGGGCCCGGGCCAGCACGAGATCGACTTCAAATACGCCGACGCTTTGACCACGGCCGACAACATCGCCACCTTCCGCTACGTAGTGCGGATCATCGCCAAGGAGCATAACCTCCACGCTACCTTCATGCCCAAACCCATTTACGGCATCCCCGGCTCGGGCATGCACTGCCACACCTCGCTCTTTAAGGACGGCGTGAACACCTTCTACGATCCCAAGGGCAAGTACGAGCTGAGCACGACGGCCTTAAACTTCCTGGCCGGGCTTATGGAGCACGCCCGTGGTTTCACCGCGATTACCAACCCGCTGGTGAACTCCTACAAGCGGCTGGTAACCGGCTACGAAGCCCCGGTGTACATCGCCTGGTCGCTGCGCAACCGGAGCCCGCTCATCCGTGTGCCGGCGCGCCGCGGTGTTGGTACCCGCCTAGAACTCAGAAGCCCCGACCCGTCTTGCAACCCGTACCTGGCCATGGCGGTCATCCTCAAGGCCGGCCTGGACGGTATCAAGAGGGGCCTCATGCCGCCGGAGCCGGTCAACACCAACATCTACGACCTAACGGAGGAAGAGCGCCTGGAGATGGGCATCCCCAGCCTACCGGCGGACTTGGGCGAAGCGCTGGAGTGCCTGAAGAAGGACGACGTAATCAAAGAAGCTCTCGGAGACCACGTGTTCAAGCGCTTCATCGATGCCAAACAAATTGAGTGGAACCTCTACCGCACCCAGGTACACCAGTGGGAGCTGGACCAGTACCTGAACCTGTTCTAGTGGCGGTTGGCGTTTAGGTATAACCTATTGGCAATGGGCGTTTGGCGCTTAGGTAAAAAAGCGCCAAACGCTTTTTTCTTGGGCGCCAACCATCGCTTAAGTGGAAAGGTTGAAACTCCGGCAGACGATGGCCAAGAGCCCCAAGCCAAAAGCCGACAGCCAACCGCCAAAAGCCAACTGCCAAACGCCGAGTGAGTCAAGCACCAAAAGCAACCAACATACATAGCATGCGGGCGAGAGGAGGTGAGGCGGATGGTGGTGAAAATACCTCTTAGGACGCACCTCATCACGGAGAAAGACGACATCGTCCAAGTGGCCGAGCGTTACGCGGGACGGCTGGCGGAACCGGGCGATCTTATCGTCGTGGCCGAAAGCGTGGTGGCCATAACGCAGGGCCGCCTTTACCGCCCGGAAGAGGTCAAGGCGGGATACCTGGCCCGCTTCCTCTGCCGCTACACGAAGCGCCACGGAAGCCTGACTTCTCCCGCCACCATGCAGCTGGCCATGCGGGAGGTGGGTACGTGGCGCGTGCTGCTGGCGGCCGGCGCGGGGGCACTGGGACGCGTCTTACGCAAACCGGGTTTCTTCTACCGCGTAGCGGGGCTGCCGGTGGCGCTCATCGACGATGTGGCCGGCACCATGCCTCCTTTCCATTCCTATATCGTGCTGGGACCGCGCCATGCCGATCAGGTCGCCCAGGCTATCGCGGACCGGTTGGGTGTGGATGCCGTAATCGTGGATGCCAACGACCTGGGCAAGGTGGACGTGGTTGGGGCATCCTGCGGTGTTCCCCGCCGCCTGATTCCCGCCCTCCTCTCCGACAACCCGTGTGGTAATTATGAGCAGCAAACGCCGCTTACTTTGGTAAAAGACTACCGTACTCAGCTCAAAAGGAGTGAAGCTAAGCGTGAAAGACGACCTTAACCGTGCCCCGCTGGCCGAAGCGGTGGCCAGCTATGCGGCCGAAAAAGTGACGCGCTTTCATATGCCCGGCCACAAAGGTGGCGCGGGCATTTCGAAAAAAGCGTTGGAGATCCTAGGACGCCGGCTATTCGAGCTCGATATAACCGGCGTTGAGGGCATGGACGACCTCCTCCAGCCCACCGGCGTCATCCGGGAGGCCCAAGAACTCCTCGCCTGCGCTTACGGAGCCGATGCCAGCTATTTTCTCATTAACGGCACTTCTTCCGGACTGCAGGCCCTTATTCTGGGCACCTGCAACCCGGGCGATGAAATCATTGTTCCCCGCAACATGCACAAATCCATGGTCTCCGGCGTGATTTTGAGCGGCGCCCGCCCGGTCTTCGTTTCTCCGGAGGTAGACCCGGAGTTGGGCATCGCCCTGGGCGTAACCCGGGAGCAGGTTGCCGCCGCCTTGGACGCCCACCCCGCTGCCCGCGCCGTCTTCCTCATCAACCCCACCTATTACGGCACGGCTTGCAACCTCGGCCCCATTGCGGATTTGGCCCATGCCAGGGGGCTCCCGCTTCTCATCGATGAGGCCCATGGACCCCACTTTTACTTTCACGAGGCCCTGCCTCCCGGTGCTCTCACCCAGGGGGCAGATGCTGTAGCCCAGGGGGCGCACAAGATCCTGTGCAGCCTTACCCAGAGCTCCTGGCTGCATGTTAAGGGGGAACGCATAGACCGCGGGCGGCTGCAGGCGGTGCTGGCGGTGCTCCTGAGCACCAGCGCCTCGTACTTGCTTCTTATGGCGCTGGACCTGGCCCGCCTGCAGATGGTGGAAGAAGGGCACGCCCTCCTTACGCGCACTATCGAGCTGGCCGAACGGCTGCGGCGCGGCGTGCGCCGGCTGCCGGGGCTCCGCACTTTTGGCGAGGAGTACGTCGGCCGGCCCGGCGTAGACGGCCTCGATCCTACCAAGGTGACGGTCTCAGTAAAAGGGTTGGGGCTTACCGGCCAGCAGGTGGAGCTTTATCTGCGCTACCGGCACCGCATCCAGGTTGAGCTTTCCGACCTTTACAACGTGCTGTTCATCGTCGGCCCGGGGAACACCGAAGAGGACGTGGATCACCTGCTCCGGGCGCTGGGCGAGCTGGTGCGGGAGCAGGCGGGGAAGAAACCGCGGGCGGAACTCCCTCCCGCGCTCCCGCCCCAACCGCGCCAGCTCTTGACGCCGCGCGAGGCCTTCTTTGCCCCGGCGGAGAGCGTTCCGCTCGCTCAGGCCCGCGGGCGCATCAGCACGGAGACGGTAACCTGCTACCCGCCCGGCATTCCCATCCTCTGCCCCGGCGAGGAGGTTACGCCCGAAATAATTGAGCATATTGAGCTAATGAAAAGGAATGGTTATCGCATCCAGGGACCCCAAGACGGAGGTTTAACTAGGTTACGGGTGGTTAAAGAGTAAGCCCAGGCCAGGCCTGGGATTCTTTTTTGGGATACTTTCCGGGCAACCAGCAACAATAAAAACGAGGAAAGCCTTGTACCTAGAGGGGAGGTGAAGGAAATGAGAAAAAGGGGAAAGAGTTTCCTCGTTTGGTTGTTGGTGCTTCTGACCATGGCGCTTCTGGCCGGTTGCCGCGCGCCGGCCCGTAAACCTTTGCCCTCGCCGGCTCCGAATACGCCTACTCCTTCGGAGAATGCGCCTTCTCCTGCACCTACTCCAAGAACGACTCCTGCTCCTGCGCCTGCCCGCCAGCCCATGCCTACGCAGCCGGCCGATGTTGCCAGATTGCAGGATAAGTTGGCTGCCGAGGCGGAGAAGGTTCCCGGCGTGCGGCGGGCTTGGGTGGCTCTCACGGGCACCACTGCCCTGGTGGGGGCCGAACTAAAAAGCGACGTGCCGCGCGGCCAAGGGGATGCGGCCGGAGTGAAAAACGAGATCGCTACTCGGCTAAGGCGGGCGGAGCCCAGGTTTACGGGGGTGGCGGTGGCTACAGATGCCGCTTCCGTCGCCCGTATCCGCAAGATTGCGGAAGGAATCCGCGCCGGCAAACCAGTTTCCACTTTTACCAGGGACCTGAACGACTTGATGCGGAAGATGGCACCCGGTGTGAAATAAATCTCTGGGCCATATAAAGTAAACGAACCCGGGGAAGCCCCGGGTTCTTTTTAGGGAGTACCGGCCAGCGCCACTTCGGCCGGGGAAACGGGAACGAAGTTTGCCCGGCGCTCGGTCCAGAGGTCCTGGAGGAGGGCATGGCCGGCATCCATCCCCTGGGCACCTAAAAGAAGAAGAAGGTCGCCCGGCCGTATCCGGTTGAGGGCGGCGGCGAGGGCTTCTTTCAGGTCGGGGAAGTGGAGGGAAGTGAGGCCACAAGCGCGGAGGGTGGCGAAAAAGGCCGCTTCTTCTTCCGGCGTAACCGTATCGTTCGGTCCCACGTGGTAGACGGCGTTGGTAGTGATAAGGGCATTAAAGCTTAACCTTTGTGCCCACTGGGCTATGACCAGGGCGTTGATGCGATTTACCGCCGGGCCGCGTCTGCCGCGCAGGGCATAGACTACCAGGAGACGCCGGTAGGGCAAGTGGGTTACCGCGGCAAAAATGGCCTCAAGGCTGGCCGGGTTGAGAGCGGTGTCGTCTATCACTGTAACTTTGCCCAGGCGGTAGACCTCCAGGCGGCGCTCGACACCGGGGAAGGTGGCCAGCGCCTTCGCGACGTACTTCGCTTCCACCCCCAGCGCCAAAGCCACCCCGGCGGCAGCGGCTGCGTTGGCCGCGTTGTGCGCCCCCAGAATTCTAAGGCCGAGGGGGAGGGTGAGGGGGGCAACGGTTAGGCTGTGGGTATGGACCGGCCGGCGGATGAGGAGGGTGAAGCGGGTTCCGCCCGGTTCGTTCGCCAATTGGGTAATCTGGAGGTCGCTTTGGGGATGACAACCGAACGTCACGACGCGTGCCGACAGGTTCTCAAGCAGGGTACGCGCCCCCAGGTCGTCGCAGTTTACGAAGACGGTGCGGTCGGGAGCCAGCATGTCGAGGAAGCGCTTTTTCATGGCCATATATTCCTGGAAGGAAGCGTGGGTATCCAGGTGATCTAGAGTGATGTTCGTGAGCACGCCAAAAGAAAAGCGTAGCCCGTGGATACGCCCGGTTTTAACTCCCTGGGAAGAGACTTCCATAACGACGAAGCGCAGCCCTTCCGCGCGCATGGCGGCCAGGTGGGCCTGGAGCTCGTCGGCACCCGGGGTGGTGAGGTGGGCCGGAAAGACGGCGGTGCGGTACTTGACGCCTACCGTACCAATGAGGCCGGTTGGGTGCCCGGCGGTACGTAAGATGTGTTCGATCATACAGGCAGTAGTAGTTTTACCGTTGGTACCGGTAACGCCGACCACCTCGAGGGAGCGGGAAGGGTGCCCGTAGAAGTGTGCGGCGAGCTCGGCCAGGGCCAGGCGGCTGTCCGGGACGATCAAGCAGGGAACAGGGATCGCCTGCTCTTGGACCTCGGCTACTACTGCCACGGCGCCCTTTAGACAAGCTTCGCCGATGAAGGCGTGCCCATCGAAGCGGCTGCCACGCACGGCAACGAACAAGTCGCCGGGCTTAACCAGGCGCGAATCACAGGTTATCCCTCGGACGCACAAGGGAGGGACGGCCAGCGGATCGTACCGAAGCAGGGCGGCCAGTTCTGGAAGAGGGACGCCCATAACTACAAGTCACCTCCTTAGCCGAAACACACTGCTATATAGTATTTCGTCCTCCGCGATTCTGCTGCTCTTGACAAGAATTGCCGGCAGAAAATACACGGGGGTGCCTGTCGGAGCGCTAAAGGGGGGATAGGGGGTGCGAACTCGCTACCTTGCGCTGGCTCTTATTGCTCTTCTCACGCTGGCCGGCTGCTTAGGGCAGGAGCGGGTGGCCGACGGCGTTACGCTGGAAGGAACGCCGGTGGGCGGCTGGACTCGCCGGCAGGTGGAGGCGGAAGTACGCCGCCTGGCCGCGCGCGACCCGGCAATCCAAGTGGCCGAGACGGTGGAGGCCGTCCTCGCTGCCGATCCGGGGGCGCGCCTTAAAGCCCGCCGGCGGGGCATCGAGGTGCTGGCGTCCTACTCCACGCCCATTTTGGACAGGGACCCCAATCGCGTCCATAACATCCGCCTAACCGTAGCCAAACTGGATGGACGCGTCATCCGCGCCGGCGAAGTTTTTTCCTTTAATGAAGCGGTGGGGGAGCCTGAAGCCGCGGCCGGTTTTCGCCCGGCCACCGTGCTGGACGACAACGGGCGCCCACGCAAAGAACTGGGCGGCGGCATGTGCCAGGTTTCTTCCACCCTTTACAACGCAGCCCTCGAGGCCGGGTTTAAGGTGGTCGAGCGGCACCCACATGCCAAACCGGTAAAGTATGTTCCTCCGGGCCGGGACGCCACGGTTTACACGAATCTCGACCTTAAAATCAAGAACACCAGCGGGCGCCCGGTGATGATTCATGGCGCTGTAATGGGAAATAGGGTAACGCTTTGGCTTCTCGCCAGGTAGGGCAGAGGACATAACCCTCCTTCGCCCTGCGTAAGATCAGAAAGAGAATGCAGGGAGGAGGAGAAACCTTGTCCCTGGCGCAAGGCGTGGCGCTGCTTTTTCTTTCAGGTGCCCTCACCAAGGTCCTGGGCCTCCTTTACCGCGTCCCCTTAAGCTACCTCTTGGGGGCGGAAGGCATCGGCCTCTACCAGATGGCCTACCCCGTCTTTACCGTAACCACCGTCTTGGCTACGGGTGGGTTGCCCACGGCCGTGGCCAAGGTTATGGCGGAACACCTGGCTCTCGGTAGGGAGGACGACGCCTGGCTTGTTTTTCGCGTCGGCCGGCAGGTGCTCGTGCTCCAGGGGTTGCTTCTGGCCCTTCTTCTCTTCGCGGCGGCACCCACCTTGGCCGCCCAGATCCTGGGAGATCCTCGTGCCCGGCTTCCCCTGCAGGCTTTGGCTCCCGCCGTATTTCTCCTGGCGCTGGAGGGGAGCCTTAAGAGCTACTTTCAAGGGCGCCAGATGCTCGCGGTACTGGCTGAGGCTCAGGCTTTAGAGCAGCTCTTCCGCGTTCTCACCATGCTTGGGTTGGCTTTTCTCCTTCTTCCCCGCGGACTAGAATATGCCGCCGCCGGGGCTACGGCAGGGGCGGCCGGAGGCGCGGCCTGCTCGGTACTTTTTTTTGAATGGCGCCGGCGCCGCCTGCCCAAGCTGAAGGGAGGCGGCAGGGGACTTAGCTGGTACGCTTCGCTGCGCCGGTTGGAACATACTGCCCTTCCCGTTATGTTCGGCTCTTTTATCATGCCCCTCATGCAGATGGTGGATGCCGCCATCGTGCCGGTCCGCCTGCAGGCGGGAGGGATACCCATGCGCACGGCTACTGCTCTGTTCGGGCAACACGCAGGCATGGCCCTCTCCTTGGTCGGCATCCCCACGGTGGCGACGACTGCTCTGGCTACGGCGCTGGTACCTTCACTGGCTGCGGCAGCCGCCCAGGGCGACCGCCTTGGGCTCGTCCGGCGAACGCGCCAGGCTATCGCCCTTACCCTGGCCATAGCGATTCCGGCCACTCTGGGCTTGTATGCCTTTCCCACGGAAATCTGCACGGTGCTTTTCAACACTCCGGAGGCGGCTGTACCCCTTCGCTACCTGGCCTTCGGCACGATTGGGCTTTGCCTTATGGAAACCACGGGAGCCGTGCTGCACGGACTCGGCCTCGGACACTGGGCCGCCCTCGCTGTTTTCTTGGGCGGTGCGGTAAACGCGGTCCTCGACTACCACCTTTCGGCGCTACCGTCCCTAAACATCAAAGGAGCCGCTCTCGGTACTGCTTCGGGCTTTACGCTGGCGGCCATGATTTCCCTAGCCTGCTTGAACAGGCGGGTCCCGGGCTGCTGGAGTTTTCAGCTGCTAGTGGCCCCCTCGCTGGCAGCTACGCTAATGGTAGCGTTTGTGCGCTGGGTGCTGGGCCACGCTTTGGGCTGCGGTTTGCCCCTGGCGGCCGCCACGCTGGGGGCGGTGGGCGCCGGGATTGCCTTTTACGGGTTTCTGGCCCTAGCCACCGGGATTATTCCTGCCGGCCTTCTTCTACGGCCGCCCCACAAGCCGACTTGGTAACGTTAAAGAAAAAGCGGGCGAACGAGCAGGAATCGCCCGACCTTTAGCGAAGTTTTTCTTTAATTGGGGAAAAGCCTCACCCACACGTACCGGGACAGGGGGGGAGCCAATGGCCTACGAACCCAAGTGGCGGAATGAGCTCACCGACCAGCTTTGCTTGGCCTTCTTGGCTTTGCGCACTCCGGAAGAGTGCTGCCGGCTGCTGGAAGACATCTGCACCATAAGCGAGATTCAGGCTCTGGCGCAGCGTCTGGCGGCGGCGCGTATGCTCCGTGCAGGCTATACTTACGACGTAATTGCCGAGCGCACGGGAATGAGCACGGCCACCATCAGCCGCGTAAAGAAATTCCTTTATTACGGTGCCGACGGTTACAAGCTGGTCTTAGACCGGTTGGAGGCGGAAGGAAAACTGCCGCCTTTGCCGCCCCCAGAGCCCGAAAGAAAGAGCTAAACGCCCGCGAGGGCGTTTTTTTAATGCCCCAATTCCGTTGACAGGTGGCTCTTACTCGTGCTACACTACAGCCAACTTCATTAAGTTACCGTTTTAGCATACTAATACATTAAAGCAAGGAGGGTAAAACGTGGAGCCTGCCGGGGTTCAGTTGCCGCAGGGAGTACATGATTCCGGGCCAGACGAGGCCGAGCTCCGCCGGGAACTGGCCGACCTCTGGAGCCGGTTGTTCGATCGGTGGGGTTACCGGGAGGTGGTCCCCCCCACCTTTGAGTTTTACACCACCCTGGCCTCCGGTTTTGCCGGGCAGAAGGCGGAAAGGCTTTTCCGCTTTTTCGACCGCCAGGGGCGCATCTTGGCCCTGCGACCGGACTTCACCACCCCAATCGCCCGCCTGGCGGCCACGAAATTGGCCGACGAGCCCCGGCCCCTTCGGCTCTGGTACTTCGGGTCGGTGTTTCGCGTCGAGGAGCGCCATGGGTACCGGAGTGAGTTTACGCAGGCGGGAGTGGAGCTCATCGGCGCCGCCGGGCCGGCGGCCGATGCCGAAGTGGTCGCCTTGGCCGTTACGGCTTTGAACCGGGCCGGGGTGGAGGGTACACGGGTGAGCCTCGGCCACACAGGCTTTCTCCGCGCCCTGCTGGCAGGGCTGGAGCTTACGCCCGGGGAAGAAGAGGCGGTGGTGACCGAGCTCACCCGCCGGAACCTGGTCGGTTTAAGGGATGTTCTAGGCGCGCTGAATCTCGACGAGAAACAGCTGAAAGCCCTGGCGGAGCTTCCTCACCTTTTCGGCGGACCGGAAAAACTTGCGGCGGCCTCCCGCCTGGCGAAAAAGAACCGGCAAGCTGAGGCGGCCCTCGACGATCTCGCCACCATCGGCAGGCTCTTGGGGGCCTACGGTCTGGGCGAACGCGTTTCTTTCGACCTAGGACTCGTGCGCGAGCTGGATTACTACACAGGTATGGTGTTCGAGGTGTACGTGCCCGGTTTCGGCTATCCTTTGGGCGGCGGCGGCCGTTATGACGGCCTGACGGCGCGTTTTGGGCTTCCCGGGCCGGCTACCGGTTTTGCGCTCGGCGTCGAGCGGGTGCTCTCCGTGCGCGAACGGCAGGGGAAGGCCGGCTGTGTTAAGCCGCCGGATGTCCTAGTGGTTGCCCTGCCGGGTTGCGAGGGTGCGGCGGTCCGGGAAGCCTTACGCCGACGGGCGGAAAGCCGCGTGGAACTGGCCACAGACCCAATGGATGAAAGAGGGGCAGTAGCCTACGCGCGGGCGCGGGGAATTGGGCGCATCGTTTTGGTGGGAAATGGAGTGCAGGAAATCGAAGCTGCGGTGGACTAAAGAAAGGACGACGCTCATGACGGCGCTTTTCCTGGCTTTACCTACGGGCAGGCTTTTGCCCGAAACGCTGGACCGGTTAGAACAGGCCGGAATTGATGTGCGCGCGGTGCGGGCCGACGGCCGCCGGCTTATCTTTCCGCCGCAGGGGGAAAACCCCGGGTTTTTACTGGTAAAACCGGCGGACGTCCCGGTGTACGTGGAGGCTGGCTGCGCAGATGCGGGAATTGTAGGGAAAGACGTGCTCCTCGAGACGCCCCGCAATGTTTGCGAGCTGCTCGATTTAGGCTACGGCTTCTGGCGGCTGGTAGTTGCGGTGCCGGCGGAAAAGAAAAAGTGCTGGCCGGGCGATCTGCCGCTTAATCTGCGCATTGCCACCAAGTACCCCCGCTTGGCCGAAACGTACTTTACCCGGCGTGGGCGGGCGGTGGAACTGATTTACCTCCACGGTTCGCTGGAACTCGCCCCCCGCGCGGGTTTGGCGGACGGCATCGTCGATCTCGTGGCCACAGGGCGCACGCTGGCCGCCAATGGGCTGGTAGAGGTAGAGGAAATTACCCGCGGCAGCGCCCGGTTGGTGGCGAACAGCATAAGCTTTCGCACTAAGAAAGAGGCGCTCATGCGGCTGGTAGCGAAGCTGGAAGAAACCAAGGGGAGGGGTGAGGGCCATGTTTGAGGTCCGGGAATGCCGAGAGGTACCGCCGGAACTCAGGCGCGGCGGCCGCGCGTTCTGGCTGGCGCAGCGCAAGGTGGAGGAGGAGGTCAGGGCCATTATCGATCGGGTAGCGCGGGAAGGGGATGCTGCGCTCTCGGCCTTGAGCCGCGAGTTGGACGGCGTAGAAACTCCCGCCACCGGGTTTAGAGTACCCCTGGCGAAGCTGGAGGAGGCGGCGGCCGCCGTTCCGGAAGAGCTCAAGAAGGCCCTTCTTAAGGCGCGCGACAACGTGGCCCGCTTTTCCGCTACCCGGCCGGCGAACACCTTTACGTTCAACCCGGCCGGAGCGTTCCTGGGCACCTTGTCCCTGCCGCTTAGGCGCGTCGGGGTCTACATACCCGGCGGGCGGGCGGCCTACCCGTCTTCGGTGGTCATGAACGTGGTCCCGGCCCAGGCGGCCGGGGTAGAGGAGATCGCCCTGGCTACGCCTCCTGCCGGCGGCTACGGGCACCCTTTGATCCTAGGGGCTGCCTACCTACTGGGCGTGCACGAGGTGTACGCGGTGGGAGGAGCACAGGCAATTGCGGCGCTGGCCCTGGGGACGGAGACGATCCCGGCCGTGGATAAGGTGGTCGGTCCGGGAAATGCCTACGTGGCGGCGGCCAAGAGGCTTCTTTTCGGTTGCGTGGGGATTGATTCTGTGGCGGGGCCCAGCGAGGTGCTGATTGTGGCGGATGAATCCGCCCGGGCGCCGCTTGTGGCGCGGGACTTAATTGCTCAGGCGGAACACGATAGCGAGGCGCGGGCATATCTCGTTACCACCTCCCGACGCCTGGCGCAGGAGGTGGCCGCGAGGGTGGAGGAGGAACTTAGGTCCCTGCCCCGGGCCGGTTTGGCCAGGGCGGCGCTGGCGGCGAGCGCGGCCTACGTGGTGCCGGATCTTACGACGGCGCTGGCGCTGGCCAACGCTTGGGCGCCGGAGCACCTGGAGCTCATGGTGGCCGACCCGTGGGCCCTCCTCCCCCACGTGCGAAACGCGGGAGCCGTATTCCTGGGGCCGTTTACTCCTGAGGCGCTCGGGGACTATGTGGCCGGGCCCAGCCACGTTCTCCCGACTGCCGGCACGGCGCGCTTTGCCTCCCCCCTTGGGGTGGAGCAGTTTCAGAAGCGGGTGAACGTCGTGGCCTACGGGCGGGCGGCCTGGACGGCGGATGAGCCGGCGGCGCGTGCCCTGGCCCAGGCGGAAGGTCTGGCGGCGCACGCGCGCGCTCTGGAGGGGAGGGGGTAGCATGGAGAGGCGCTGCGAACTTGCGCGCTCTACCCGGGAGACCCGGGTGAGGCTCACGCTGGCTTTGGACGGGCAAGGAAAGGCGGAGGTGCGGACGGGGGTCGGCTTTTTCGACCACCTCCTCACCCTGTGGGCGGCGCACGGAGGCTTTGACCTCGGGGTGGAGGCCGAAGGAGACACCTGGGTGGACGACCACCATACGGTCGAGGACGTAGGCCTTACCCTGGGTGCGGCCTTCGGCCGGGCGCTCGGCGAAAAGCGCGGAATTCGGCGCTATGGAGCGGCCCTCCTCCCCATGGACGAGGCGCTGGTGCAGGTGGCGGTAGACCTCTCCGGGCGTCCATACCTACACTACCACGTTCCTTTTCCTGTGCTTCAGATCGGGAGCTTTGCCGCCGAGCTCGTGCCTGAGTTTTTGCGGGCCTTTGCGGGCGAAGCCAAGCTCACGCTTCATGTTGATCTCCTGCACGGTGAAAACGGCCACCACATCGCCGAGGCCGTCTTCAAGGGGTTGGGGCGCGCCCTGCGCGAGGCGGCGAGTATCGACCCAGGGGTGCAGGAAATACCTTCCACTAAAGGAGTTCTTTGATTCCGGCGTGCGCCGGAGGGCCTTTGAGGGTGCCGCGTGGTGAAGAGGAGGGAGACGCGGTGATTGCTGTGGTAGATTACGGGATGGGGAATCTCGGCAGCGTAGCTAAGGCGCTGCGCGCCCTGGGTGAAGAGGTGCGCATTACTTCGGACCCGGCGGAGATCGCCGCCGCCCCAGGGGTGATGCTTCCGGGCGTGGGAGCCTTCGGCGACGCCATGGCCGAGCTCAAGGCGCGGGGGCTGGTGGAGACGCTGAAGGCGGTCGCGGCCGACGGGCGGCCTTTCTTGGGGATCTGCCTCGGCCTGCAGCTTCTCTTTAGCGCCAGCGAAGAAGGCGGGTACTGGCAAGGCTTGGGGATTCTGCCGGGAGTGGTTAAAAAGCTCCGGGGCCGAATCAAGATCCCCCACATCGGCTGGAATTCCCTTACTTTTCCGCGGCCGACGCCGCTTTTTCAGGGGGTCGGCGAGGGAAGTTATGTGTACTTTGTCCATTCTTACAAGGTGGTTCCGGAAGATGAGGCGGTGGTGGCGGCCCGGGTGAGCTACGGTGAAGACTTCACCGCGGCGATTTGCTCGGGGAATATCTGGGGCGTCCAGTTCCACCCGGAAAAGAGCAGCCGGGTGGGGCTGACCGTCCTGCAAAACTTCGCCCGCGAGGTGAAAGCATGCTCGTGATCCCGGCTGTGGATTTAAGAGGGGGTGCCTGCGTTCGCCTCTACCAGGGCCGTTTTGAGGCCGAGGTTTACCGCGGCGACCCGCTCTCGGCCGCAGGGCGCTGGGCGGCGGAAGGTGCCCGGCGGCTGCACGTGGTGGATCTCGACGGGGCACGGGAGGGCCGGCCGAGGAACGTTGCCGTGCTGGCCGAAATGGCGGCCGCCTATCCGGTGGAGATTCAGTTCGGCGGCGGCCTGCGGCGGCTGGAGGACTTGGCTAGGGCGAGCGCGGCGGGAGCGCGCCGGCTCATTCTGGGCACGGCGGCGGTGCGGGATCCGGAGCTGGTGAGGGCTGCCGTAAAGCTCTACGGCGAGGCAGTTCTGGTTTCTCTCGACGTGCGCGACGGGTACGTTCGGACGTGCGGCTGGGAAGAGGGAAGCAGGGTAAAGGCCGTGACCCTGGCGCAGGAACTTACGGCCTTGGGCGTGCAGGGGTTTATTTACACCGACACCTCGCGCGACGGCACCCTGGGCGGCCCCGACCTGGACGGTGCCTGCGCCGTGGCACAGGCCGCGGGGCGACCGGTGCTGGTGGCCGGCGGCTTCGGGGGGCTAAAAGACGTGGAAAAAGCGGCGGCGCGGGAGGGCGAGGGCATCGCCGGTATTATCCTCGGCCGGGCGCTTTATACGGGCGCTATAGCCCTCCCGGCGGCGCTAAAGATTTGTGAGAGGTGAGAAGCTCATGCTCGCTAAAAGGGTCATTCCCTGCCTGGACGTAAAAGGCGGGCGGGTGGTGAAAGGCACCAATTTTTTTCACCTGCGCGACGCCGGCGACCCGGTAGAACTCGCCGCCTACTACGACCGGGAAGGCGCCGATGAACTGGTGTTCCTCGATATCAGCGCTTCGCAGGAAGGACGCCGGGCGCTTCTTGACTTGGTGGCGCGGACCACAGAGGCGGTCTTCATCCCCTGCACCGTAGGCGGCGGCATCCGCACCCTGAGCGACATCCGCGCCCTCCTTTATGCGGGTGCCGATAAGGTGTCCATTAATACGGCGGCGGTAGAAAACCCGTCCTTGATCGATGAGGCGGCGGCCCGTTTCGGGAGCCAGTGCGTTGTGGTGGCCATCGATGCCCGGCGGCGGCCGGCCCCCGCTACCGGCTGGGAGGTGTTCACCTACGGCGGTACGCGGCCGACGGGGCTGGACGCGGTGGCCTGGGCCGAGGAGGCGGAGCGGCGCGGCGCAGGTGAAATTCTCCTCACCAGCATGGACCGGGACGGAACGTGTGCCGGGTACGATTTGGAGCTTACGCGGGCTGTGGCCCGGGCGGTGGGGATCCCCGTGATCGCCTCGGGCGGGGCAGGGACGCCGGCCGACCTGCTCAAGGTGGTACGGGAAGGCGAGGCGGACGCCGTGCTGGCGGCCTCCATTTTTCACTACGGCCGCTACCGCATCGCAGAAGTGAAGGAATACCTGGCCCGAGAGGGGGTGCCCGTGCGGTGGACGAGGGAGTGAAGATAAAATGGGACGAGCGTGGCCTCGTGCCGGCCGTGGTGCAGGATGCGGCGACCGGCCAGGTGCTGATGCTGGCCTACATGAACCGCGAAGCGCTGCAGCGCACCCTGGAGAGCGGGCGTACCTGGTTTTACAGCCGCTCGCGCGGGGAGCTTTGGCCTAAGGGTGAAACCTCCGGTAACCGCCAGGAGGTGCGGGAAGTGGCCTTGGACTGCGACGGGGACGCCATTCTGGTGAAAGTAGAGCAAAAGGGTGCCGCCTGCCACACGGGCGAGCGCTCGTGCTTTTTCCGGCGCCTGCGCGGGGAAGCCGGGCTCGGCCCGGAGCTCATCGGCGAGTTATGGGCCGTCTTCCAAGACCGCGCCCGGCGCCCGCGCGAGGAGTCGTACGTGAGCCGCCTCCTCGCCCAAGGGGCCGACCGCATCCTAAAGAAGGTGGGGGAAGAGGCTGGCGAGGTAATCATTGCCGCCAAGAACGGGGACAAGAACGAGCTTGTCTGGGAGCTGGCAGACCTCCTCTTCCACTCCCTCCTCCTCACCTTTGCCTCGGACCTCACGCCCCAGGATGTTCTGGCCGAACTGGCCCGCCGCCGGCACTAGGTAAAGGGAAAAAGGAAAACCGGCGGCCGGTGTCGAAAAGGAAAAGACATGACCGAATAGGGCTGGTAACGGCAGGAACTGGAGGATTTAGCATGGATTTACTGGCAGGGCTTAATCCGGAGCAGCGCCGGGCGGTGGAGCACGGCGCGGGGCCGCTCCTTATTTTGGCCGGGGCCGGGAGCGGCAAGACGCGTGTCCTTACCCACCGCATTGCCTACCTCCTGGAGCACGGCGTGAAACCGGAAGAGATCCTGGCCATCACCTTCACCAACAAGGCGGCCGGCGAGATGCGCGAGCGCGTGGAGAGGCTGATCGGTGCGCGTGTGGCCGGTATCTGGCTCGGCACCTTCCACGCCGTGTGCGGGCGTATATTGCGGCGGGAAATCCCCCGCTTGGGGTACGGCGCCAACTTCGTCATCTACGACAGCGACGACCAGGTTAGCCTCCTTCGGCGCTGCCTCCGGGAGGCAAACCTGGACGAGAAGGTGTACAACCCGCGCACGGTGCAGTTTCTCATCTCCCGGGCCAAGAACGAGCTTGTCGGCCCCGACGGCTTCTACAGCTATTGGCTGCGCGCGGGTGAGCACGACTTTAGCGGCTTTTTTCTCGAACGGGTGGCCAACGTCTACCGGGCGTACCAGAGCGCCCTCAAGGCCAACAATGCCCTGGACTTCGACGACCTCCTGCGCCTCACCGTAGAGGTTCTCGAAACCTGGCCGGACGCCCTGGCTTACTGGCAGGAGCATTTTTCCCACATCCTGGTGGACGAGTACCAGGACACCAACCACGCCCAGTACGTGCTGGTGCGGCTCCTGGCCGCCCGCCACCAGAACCTTTTCGTGGTGGGCGATGACAATCAGTCCATTTACGGCTTCCGCGGGGCGGACATCCGCAACATCCTCGAGTTTGAGCGCGATTTTCCGCAGGCAGAGGTGATCAAGCTCGAGGAAAACTACCGCTCCACGCAGACCATCCTGGACGCGGCCAACCATCTGGTGGCCAACAACGTCCATAAGAAGGAAAAACGCCTCTGGACGGCCAACGGCCGCGGCGAGAGGCTGCGCCTTTATGCCGCCCAAGACGGCGAAGATGAGGCGCGTTTTGTAGTCCAGGAGGTGAAACACCTCTTGGGACGGGGCTTCGGGCTGAAGGACTGCGCCGTGCTGTACCGTACCAACGCCCAGTCCCGCCTTCTCGAGGAAGCCTTCTTACACGAGCGCGTGCCGTACCGCATCGTCGGCGGCCTGCGCTTCTACGAGCGGATGGAGATTAAAGACCTTCTGGCTTACCTCCGGCTCCTGGTGAACCCGGGGGATACCTTAAGCCTGGAGCGGGCCATCAGCACACCCCGGCGCGGGATCGGGCCGCAGACCCTGGCACGCCTCCTCGAGTTTGCCAAGAGCGAAGGCCTCGATCCGGTGGCGGCGGCTGCCCGCGGCGCGGCCATACCCGGCCTCAGCAAAAAGGCGGCGGCCTCTTTGGCCGACTTCGGCGAGACCATGCAAAAGCTCAGCGATCTGGCGCTCCACCTTCCCCTCAGCGAGCTTGTAGCCCAGGTGCTCGAGCGGACGGGTTATGCCGCCCACCTGGCCTCTGAGCGCACGCCGGAGGCGGAGGGCCGTCTGGAAAACCTGGATGAATTTCTTTCCCTGGCCAAGCGCTTTGAGGAAACGAGCGAGGATGCCTCTCTCCCGGCCTTCTTGGCCACGATTGCCCTTTACACCGAGCAGGATAACTACGACGAGGGGGCCGAGGCGGTCACGCTCATGACCCTGCACAGCGCCAAGGGGCTGGAATTCCCGGTGGTCTTCCTGGTTGGGCTGGAGGAAGGCCTCTTTCCGCACAGCCGCTCTCTGGAGAGGGAAAAAGATCTGGAAGAAGAACGGCGCCTGTGCTACGTGGGCCTTACCCGCGCCAAGCGGCGCCTGTACCTCACCTATGCGCGCGAACGTTACCTTTACGGGGGCGCCAGCCTCACCACGCCTTCGCGCTTTATCTACGAGATACCGGAAAGCCTGGTTTGGCGGGTGGTCCGGGCTGGCCAGGAAGAGGACGGGCCCTCAAGCCCTGCCTCGCAACCGGGCAAAGGGGCAAAAAGACGGCCCGCACCGGTGGGCGCCACCCAAGCGGATGGGGCGGACGGGTTTCGGCCGGGTGCGTCCGCAGGCCCTTGGCGGCCAGGCGACCGCGTAGAGCACAAGAAGTTCGGCGCGGGCACGGTGGTGCGCTGCCGCGGCGAGGGCGAAGAGGCCATCATCACCGTCGCTTTTCCCAATATCGGGGTCAAAGACCTGGCGGTGCGCTATGCTCCGCTGAAGCGGCTCTAGGGTTGCGCTTCGGTGCAGCCGAGTTTTCTCGGCGTCCGGCTTTCCGGCGTGCGGCTTGTTCTTCGAGGCTGATTGGTTATAATAGAAGAAACAGGGAAAAGGCCCGAAGGAGGGTCGAGATCTTGTCCGACGTTGCTGCTCGGGCGGCAGAGCTGCGCCAAAAGCTGGAGTACCATAACTGGCGCTACTACGTCCTCGATGATCCCGTGATCACCGACAGCGAATACGACCGGATGCTGCGCGAGCTTATAGAGCTCGAGGAAAAGTACCCGGAGCTTAGAACGCCCGACTCGCCTACGCAGCGCGTGGGCGGGGCGCCGCGTCCGGAATTCGGCACCGTGGTGCACCGGGTGCCCATGTTCAGCCTGGCCAATGCTTACAGCGAAGAGGAGCTCCGGGATTTCGACCGGCGTGTTCGCGACCTGGCCGGAGAGGCCAAGGTGGAATACGTGGTGGAACTTAAAATCGACGGCCTGGCCGTCTCGCTTACCTATGAAAACGGCGTTTTCGTGCAGGGGGCGACGCGGGGCGACGGGGTGACGGGCGAGGATATTACCGCCAACCTGCGCACCGTGCGCTCGCTACCGCTCCGGCTGCGCGAAGAGGCCGGGGCCCCGCCGCTCCTGGAGGTGCGCGGAGAGGTGTTCATGCCCAAACAGGCCTTTCTGGAGCTCAATGCCCGGCGGGAAGAGGAAGGCGAGCCGCTCTTCGCCAACCCGCGCAATGCCGCCGCCGGATCACTGCGCCAGCTGGACCCCAAGGTGACGGCTGAGCGCTCGCTCGACACCTTTCTTTACGGCCTGGGGGCGATGGAGGGCCTGGAGCTTTCCACCCACTGGGAGCTTTTGGCATTTCTACGCCGGGCCGGGTTCAAGGTTAACCCGCATATCCGGCTCTGCAGCAACATCGAGGAGGCCATAGAGTACTGCCTGAATTGGCGGGAGCGGCGGGCCGAACTGCCTTATCCTATCGACGGGTTGGTGCTCAAGGTAAACAGCCTGGAGCTTCAAAGGGCGCTCGGCACCACGGCCAAGAGCCCGCGCTGGGCGGTGGCCTATAAGTTTCCGGCGGAGCAGGCCGAAACCCGGCTGAAAGAGATCGTGGTGAGCGTGGGGCGTACCGGGGTCCTTACGCCTACGGCCGTCTTCGACCCGCCGGTGAAGCTCGCGGGAACAACGGTAAGCCGGGCCGTGCTTCATAACGAGGAGATAATCCGCGAGCGCGATATACGGGTTGGCGATATCGTCTTAGTGGAGAAGGCAGGGGATATCATCCCCGAGGTGGTAGCCTCCCGCCCGGAACGGCGCACGGGCGAAGAAAAAGTTTTTACCATGCCGAAGAAGTGCCCGGCCTGCGGGGCAGAGGTGGTGCGCCTCCCGGGCGAAGTGGCCTATCGCTGCCCGAATGTCTCCTGCCCGGCCCGGCTGCGGGAGAGCCTGATTCACTTCGGTTCGCGCGCCGCCATGGATATCGATGGGCTGGGGCCGGCCGTCATCAACCAGCTCCTCGAACGGGGACTGGTGAAAAACGTGGCCGACCTCTACCGCCTTCAAGCGGAGGAACTGGCGAAGCTCCCGCGGTTCGGCGCGAAGTCCGCCGCCAACCTTATCGCCGCCCTGGAGGAGAGCAAGAGCCGCTCCTGGGACCGGCTCCTTTATGCCTTAGGCATCCGCTATGTGGGGGCCACCGTGGCCAAGACCCTCGCCGCTCATTTTCCCGATTTACGCTCGCTCATGGCGGCGAGTAAAGAAGAGCTTACGGCTATTCCGGGCGTAGGGGAGAAGGTGGCGGCCAGCTTGGTGGAGTTCTTCGCCGAGCCCCAAAATCGGGCCACCATCGAACGCCTGGCGGAAGCGGGGGTCAACATGAGCGGGCAGCGGAAGGAGCGGGCCGGTCCGCTCGCCGGAAAAACCTTCGTGCTTACCGGCACCCTCGCCGGTTTCACCCGCGCCGAGGCCCAAGCGGCCATCGAGGCGCGGGGCGGCCGGGTGACGGGGAGCGTCAGCCGCGCCACCGACTACGTGGTGGCCGGGGAGAAGCCCGGCTCCAAGCTGGAGAAAGCTCGGGCTCTCGGCGTGCCGGTGCTTAGCGAGGAGGAGTTCAAAAAGCTTCTGGAGGCTTAAATTCTACCTCGAAAGCACTGAGGCCGAGGGCCATCCCCCGCAAGGCGCGTTACGTACCGCCATTAGAAGAACACAGGCGAGCGAGGGAGAGCGCGGGCGGTGTTTGAGGCTCGAAGGGCCGAGTTCTGCCCGCGCCCCGAGCGAGCCGAGTTCGTTCGTCCTCAGGTCGTTCGCGCCACCGGGGGATGCCCGAGGGCCGAGGTTTTCCGCCGTCTGGTGGTGCGGCTGCGGCATGGGCGTCTACCTTTTTTACCGAGCGCACGCAAACGAGAAAGGTTGGTGTTCTATGAAGATCAGCATGGCCGAGGTTGAGCATGTGGCGCGTTTGGCCCGCCTCGAGCTCACCCCGGAGGAAAAAGAAAAGTTCACTCACCAGCTGAACGATATCCTGGAGTTTGCCGCCAAGCTGCAGGCAATCGACACCGAGGGCGTTCCGCCCACCTCGCACGTACTTAACCTGAAGAACGTCTGGCGCGAGGATGAGGTCCACGACTGGCTCACCCAGGAAGAGGCGCTGGCAAACGCCCCGGCGGCCGCTGACGGTTGCTTCCAGGTTCCGCGCATCATTGAAGAGTAGAGAGGGGGAGGCGGCGTGGAGATCTACGACTTGACCGCGCACGAGCTGAGCCGGCTGCTTAAGGCCCGCGAAATAAGCGCGGCTGAGCTTACCGAGGCGGTGCTTGAGCGCGTGGACGAAGTGGAACCGGCGGTGCGCGCTTACGTCACCGTGACGCGGGAAGAAGCCCTTGCGGCGGCCAGGCGGGTGGACGAAGCCCGCGCCAGGGGTGAGGATCTCGGTCCCTTGGCCGGCATCCCGATGGCCGTTAAAGACAATATGTGCACGCGCACTGTGCGCACCACTTGTTCTTCGCGCATCCTGGAAAACTTTATACCGCCCTACGACGCTACAGTGGTCGAACGCTTGGCCGCAGCCGGCACGGTGATGATCGGCAAGACTAACCTGGACGAGTTTGCCATGGGTTCTTCCACGGAAAACTCGGCCTTCTTCACCACCCGCAACCCCTGGGATCTGGAGCGCGTGCCTGGCGGCTCCAGCGGCGGGTCGGCGGCAGCGGTGGCGGCAGGAGAAGCCGTTTTCAGCCTGGGCTCCGATACGGGCGGTTCCATCCGCCAGCCAGCTTCCCTCTGCTCCGTGGTGGGGCTCAAGCCCACGTACGGCCGCGTTTCCCGCTTTGGCCTGGTGGCTTTCGCTTCTTCGCTGGATCAGATCGGGCCTCTGACTAAAGATGTGACCGACTGTGCCCTGGTTATGAACGTCATATCCGGCTGGGACAAAATGGATTCCACTTCTGCTCCCGTGGAGGTGCCCGATTTCACCCAATTCCTCGGCCGAGAGGTAAGGGGACTTAAGATCGGGCTGCCGCGCGAGTTCTTTGCCGAGGGGATCGACCGGGAAGTCAAGGAAATAATCTTGACCGCCGTTCGGGTGCTTGAAGGCCTCGGCGCCGTGGTCGAGGAGACCTCGCTCCCTCATTCCGATTACTCCCTCCCGGTCTATTACATCCTGGCGCCGGCCGAGGCGTCTTCCAACCTGGCCCGGTTTGACGGCGTGCGCTACGGCCTGCGCGTGGACGCGCCGGACCTCATCAGCATGTACGGGCAAACGCGCAGCCGCGGCTTTGGTGCCGAGGTGCGGCGGCGCATTATCATCGGTACCTATGCTTTAAGTTCCGGGTACTACGACGCCTACTACAAAAAAGCCCAGCAGGTGCGTACCCTGATCAAGCAGGATTTCGACCGCGCTTTCGAAAAGTACGATGTGCTCATCACGCCTACTTCGCCGACCCCGGCCTTCAAGATCGGGGAGAAGGCGGACAACCCCATCCAGATGTACCTCAGCGACATCTGCACCATCCCGGTGAACCTGGCCGGCATCCCCGGGCTCTCCATACCCTGCGGCTTTACCGCCGAAGGCCTGCCGGTTGGGATGCAGCTCCTCGGTAAGCCCTTTGCCGAGGGCACGCTCCTTCAAGTGGCCTACGCGTACGAGCAGAGCACCGACCACCACAAGAAACGCCCGCCGTTAGCCGGGGCTGCCGGAGGTGAGAGGCATGCGTAAGGAAGACCTGGAGACGGTCATTGGCCTCGAGGTACACGTAGAGCTGGCCACGAAGAGCAAAATCTTCTGCAGCTGCAGCACCGAGTTCGGGGCACCGCCCAACACCCATGTCTGCCCCATCTGCCTGGGGCTGCCCGGAGTGCTGCCGGTGCTCAACAAAAAGGCCTTGGAGTACGCCGTGCGGGCGGCTCTAGCCCTCAACTGCGAGATTGCCCCCTTTAGCAAGTTCGACCGCAAGAACTACTTCTACCCCGACCTCCCCAAGGCCTATCAGATCTCTCAGTATGACCAGCCGCTGGCCTACGGCGGCTACGTCGATATTGAGGTGAACGGGGAAAAGCGCCGTATTCGGATAAAGCGCGTTCATCTGGAGGAGGACGCCGGGAAGCTCCTCCACGCCGGGGACGATATCGCCGGCGCCGCCACCAGCCTGGTCGATTTCAACCGTTCCGGCGTACCGCTCATCGAAATCGTCAGCGAGCCGGACATCCGTTCGCCGGAAGAGGCCCGCCTCTACCTCATGAAACTGAAGACAATCCTGGAGTACCTGGGCGTCTCCGACTGCAAAATGGAAGAAGGGTCGCTAAGATGCGACGCCAACCTCTCCGTTCGCCCGCGCGGCGCCAAAGAGCTGGGCACCAAAACGGAGATTAAAAACATGAATTCTTTCCGCGCCGTATTCAAAGGGCTGGAGTACGAAGAAAGGCGCCAAAAGGAGGCCCTGGCGGCCGGCGAAGAAATTGTCCAGGAGACGCGGCATTGGGACGAAAACCGTTCGGTGACCGTATCGATGCGGGGCAAAGAGGAGGCCCATGACTACCGTTACTTCCCTGACCCGGACCTGGTGCCGCTCATCATCGACCGGGCCTGGGTGGAGGAAATCCGCCGGAGCCTTCCCGAACTTCCCGATGCCCGGCGGGAGCGTTTCCAGCGCGAGTACGGCCTGCCGGCCTACGATGCCGAGGTACTTACGGCTTCGCGTACCCTGGCCGACTTCTACGACGAGTGCGTGCGCCTTTTCCCCGACCCAAAGGCGGTGAGCAACTTCGTCATGAGCGAAGTCCTGCGCCTTCTCAACGCCGAGGGCAAAGATATTGTTGATACGCCGCTTACGCCCCAGCACTTGGCGAAACTCCTCGGCCTGGTTAAGGAAGGGACCATCAGCGGTAAGATTGCCAAAGACGTCTTCGAAGAGGTCTTTAAGACCGGCCGCGATCCGGCCGAGATCGTGAAAGAGCGCGGACTCGTCCAGATCTCCGACGAAGGCGAACTTGCCCGCATCGTCGATGAGGTACTCGCCGCCAACCCGGCGGTGGTAGCCGACTACCGGGGCGGTAAAGAAAAGGCCTTCACCTTCCTGGTGGGCCAGGTGATGAAGGCGACACGCGGCAAGGCCAACCCGGCCCTGGTGAATAAACTGCTAAAAGAGAAACTCAGCTGATACTACGGGGCCCTTGGGAACTTTCCCACCACGCATAGCTCTCCTCCGGCCCGGTGAACCTAAGGGCGGAGGAGATTTACTTATGCCGATGAGCGAGGCACTGGAAAACGTAGGAATGCTGGCCGGGGAGAGGCTGCGCCTCAAACAGCTCCTGACCAAGCTTCTCGCCGATGTTTCCGACCAAGCCACCCAGGTGGAGCAGAACTTGAACCTTCTTCTGCCCGAAGTTGGCGAAGGGATAACCAGCGCCCAGAACAGCGCGGAGCTGGAGGCTGTGCTCCGGGAGTTGGCGAGGCTGCCGGCCGGCGCGCCGCAGCTGGAGGAGACCCTGGCCGCCGCCCTGGGTACCGCTTGGGAAGAGGAGAGGGCGCAGGCGCAATCTCGCGAGAAGGCCTTGGAGCAGTGTGTTGCCCAGCTGGTACGCGCCGTGCGCCTGAGCACCGTTCTCAAACGCCAGGCCTTCATCACCGACGGCCTGGCCAGGGCGCGGGCCTTGGTCAGAGAGGGGGGAAAGATGCCAAGTGGCGACTGTAGCTAAGTTGCTACACCTGCATGCATCAGACCTGTGGCTGGTGCTTCGAGCGGTGGTGCTGTTTGCCCTTTCGCTTACGGCCATCCGCTTCATGGGAAAGCGGACCATTGGCCAGCTTTCGCCCTTTGACCTTTTGGTTATCATTATTCTGGGGTCGGCCGTGGTCATCCCCATGGAGGACGAGAAGACCCCCTTCACTCACGGGTTGATTCCCCTGGTGCTCATCGCCCTCCTTAACTATCTCCTCTCCAAAGTGGTTCTCAGCAGCCGCCGCCTGGAAAATTTTTTGCAGGGCAAACCGAGCGTGCTCATTGAAAACGGCGAAGTGGTGACAAAAAACCTCAAGAGAGAGCGCGTATCCATGGCCGACCTTCTGATTATGCTGCGTGAAAAGAACGTGACGAACATCGGGGACGTAAAGGAGGCGGTATTAGAACCCAACGGACAGCTCAGCGTTATCCTTAAACCGGAAAATCAACCGCTCACCCCTAAAGACCTAGGAATCAGCACGGCCCAAGGCCTTACCCCTACGGTGCTGGTGGAAAATGGAGAGGTAGTTTATGCCAACCTGGACAAAGTACGACTCAGTTTGGCGCATCTGGTTCGGGAGCTCGGCACCAAGGGTATACGGCGCCTGGCCGAAGTGCGGCGGGCGAGTCTGGATGAGTTGGGCGGCCTGAAGGTGGAGCTGAAAGAAGGGGGCGAACGTTAGTGACACCGCGCGGCGCCGAGAAAAAAGACAAGGTCAAGCCTCGAAGTGAGCAGGGTGGGGTTAAAGTGGACTGTTCGGCCCTGGAAAGGGAGCTCGGCACCAGCCTGGGACCGGTGCTCGATGCTTTTTCCCTCGGGATGAACGACAGGGAAGTGGCCGAGCTGGCCGAGCTTCCGGAAAGCCGGGTGAAGGATCTCAGGGAGCGCCTGGGCGGCGTGGGCAGCAACCTGGGCCTAGGCTTTAAGAAGCCGGTCTGTCGGCAAAAAGAAACGGGCGGCTCGCCGCCCGGGCAGTGACCGGTCCTCATTGTAACGGTGCGCCAGCCGGCGGCTGGCTCTGCCACTGGCTGAGGGATTCTTTTAGGTTCCCTACCAGCTGCTCGAGCTGGGCGTAAGTTTGTGCGTCCAGCATGGCGCTCTGGGCCTGGGCCAGGGCGGCCACCGCCTGCTGCAGGCCCTGGGCCACCTGAGTATCGGTCTCCCGGATTTGCTGGCGCAGCTCTCCTTCCACCTGATCTACCTGGCTGAGGTATGTTTGGGCCAGATTAGGGGTAAGGACTTGACCGGCCAGCCCCTGTTGGATCGCACTGAGGCGGGCAAAGATTCGGTTAAGGCGCTGCCGGTCGGCCAGGGAAGTGGAAGCCTGATTCAGCGTAGACTGCGTGTTTTGCTCAGAAGTTAACTTTTGGCGGCGGGCGGTGTCCACTATCTGGCCTAGGAGTTGCCTGAGCTCATCTTGAGCCTGGGCCGCCGGCGTGCCGGCGCCCGCTCCGGGAAGCTGCTGGGCGGGGCTTTGGTCGAGCTCGCCTTCAATGTCGGCCAAAACTTCAGCTGTCTTTTCTTCAGCCATGAGCGTCGCTCCTTTACTTTCGGCGGCCGGGCGTGAGGATAGGCTGCCTCGGCTGCCTTGGTTTACCTAGCCTTAGTATGGCAAAAACGGACGTGAGTCAGGAAGGAAAGTTTGGCCTCGGCACGAAAGTATTACCAGAAAGATTGCTGCGAGGAGGTTGGAGCATGAAAACCTGGGCGAAAAGCGGCCCGGACAATACGCAGGCGACGGTGGAAGCGGCGGTTGCCCGGGCTAAAGAACTCGGGATAAAGCGGGTAGTTGTGGCCTCGAACACGGGAGAAACGGCCCGCCTGTTCCTGGACAAGGGCTTGGAAGTGGTCTGCGTAACCCACCAAGTGGGCTTCCGCGGCCCCAATGTGGACGAGATGCCGGCCGAAACGCGCAAAGAGTTCGCCGCGCGGGGAGTTAAAGTTCTCACTACCACCCATCTTTTCCGGGGTGTAACGCGCGGTATTGTGAATGCATATAAGGGCTTTGATCCGGCTATGGTGGTGGCCGATACGCTCCGCCTTTTCGGGCAGGGCACCAAAGTGGCGGTCGAGGTGGCGGTAATGGCCTTGGACGCCGGGCTGATTCCTTACGGTGAGGATGTGATCGCCGTCGGCGGTACGGGCCGCGGGGCGGATACGGCGCTGGTAATTCGCCCGGCTTATTCGGGGGAATTCTTAAAGACCCAGATCCGCGAGATCATCTGCAAGCCGTGGGAGACGGGGAAGTGACCGGGACCTTACCGGTGAGGCGCGGCCAGGAGGTGACGCTGGAGATTACCGACCTCGCCTCAAACGGTGAAGGGGTAGGGCGTTACCAGGGCTTTACCGTGTTCGTCCCCGGGGCCTTGCCGGGGGAAAGGGTTAAGGCCGGTGTTATTTCCGTCCAGAAAAGCTACGCCCGCGCCTTAGTACAGGAGGTACTCGCGAGCGCACCCGGCCGCGCTCTACCTGCCTGCCCCGTCTATCCCGAGTGCGGCGGCTGCCAGCTACAGCACTTAAGCTACCAGGCGCAGCTCAGCTTCAAGCAGCAGGTGGTGGAGCGGGCGCTGAAATACATTGGGAAACTGGAAAATGTGGAGGTTTACCCGACCTTGGGTATGGACCGGCCCTGGGCCTACCGGAATAAGGCCCAGTTCCCCCTGGCCCAGCGGGGAAGCCGGGTGGTGGCCGGCTTTTTTGCTCCGCGGAGCCACCGGGTGGTGGAGATAAAGGAGTGTCCCCTGCAGCACCCGCGGGCCAACCAGGCGCTCAAGGCCCTTCTGGCGGCAGCGAACGAGCTTAAGATCCCGGCTTACGATGAAGCGACGGGTTCCGGTTTTCTCCGCCATCTTTTGGTGCGGGTGGCCGTGCGGACGGGTGAGCTCATGCTTGTGCTCGTGAGCAAAGATAGAGACGTGCCGCAGCTTAAGCGATTAGTAGAAAGGCTGGCGGCCGGCGTACCCGGCCTGACAAGCCTCCTTCTCAATGTAAACCCGCGGCAGACGAACGTCATCCTAGGAGAAGAGTGGCATATCCTGTGGGGCAGGCCGACCATCAGTGAATACCTGGGGCCTTTTCGCTTTCGGATATCCGGCGGGTCTTTTTTCCAGGTTAACCCGGCACAGACGGTAAAACTTTACGAAAAGGTCATCGAGTACGCCGCGCTTACGGGAAACGAAACGGCGCTCGATGCCTACTCGGGGATCGGCACGATCGCGCTTTTTCTGGCGGAAAAGGCGCGCTATGTGCACGGCATCGAAGCCGTAGAAAGCGCCGTGGAAGATGCTCGCCTAAACGCTAAGGAGAACGAGATAGAAAACGCCCAGTTTCACCTGGGCGAGGTAGAGGAAGTACTGCCTCGCCTTCTGGCCGGCGGCATCCGGCCGAAGGTGGTAGTGGTCGACCCACCGCGGCAGGGTTGTCGGCCCGAGGCCTTGGCCGCCCTGGCGGCGCTGGCCCCGGAGCGCTTGGTGTACGTCTCCTGTAACCCGGCCACCCTGGCGCGCGACTTGGGCCGTTTGGCCGGGCAGGGGTTCAAGGCGGTCAAGGCCCAGCCCGTGGACATGTTTCCCCAGACTTACCATGTCGAGGTCGTCTGCTTTTTGGAGAAAGTGTAGCTTTAAGTGGCGAGACCGGCGGAGTGCGTAGTATCACCGGCGGGAATGTTACGCCGAGACCGGCGTTAACGCGGGGGCGGCGAAAGGAGCATCAATAATGAACGCCGAAAGACTTAAGGAAAGGCTGGAAGAATACCGGCGGGCGGTGCTCAGGCTCAAAGAAGCCGTTGAAGAGGACGAGTCGAATCCGCTAATATATGATGCGGTCATTCAGCGTTTTGAATTTACCTATGAGCTGGCTTGGAAGCTGATCAAGGCCTATCTTGAATACCAAGGAATGGCCGTTGTCAATTCGCCTCGGTCGGCCTTCAAAGAGGCTTTTGCGGCTGGGTTGATCTTCGATGGGGATGCTTGGATCGACATGATTAGTGACCGCGACCTGACTGCCCATACGTACAATGAGGAACGGGCAAGAGAGATTTACACCAGGGTACGGGAGAAGTATCTCGACCGATTTGTAGCGCTTGCCTCCAGGCTGGAGGAATTGATCAAATGAACTTTGGCCTACCGGAGCATATTCTGCATGCAATCATTAGGGAACTCGAGAAGAGGGAGAACGTTACGCGCGCAGTTATCTTTGGCTCGCGGGCAAGGGGAGATTATAAATACAATTCAGATATCGACCTTGCCGTATGGTGCGAGGGCGAACTGCCGCCCGATCTGCGCTTAAATTTGGATGAGGCGGCGGGGATCTACAAGATCGATGTTGTAGACATGAACGGGCTAACGAGCGACAAGCTCGAGCGGCGGATTGAGGAGCAGGGGGTAGAGGTTTACCGGCGAAGGCCCGGGACGGCTGGAAGCTAAGGCTTATTGCGGCCCTGCCGGGACTGCCCGGCGGGCGGTTGCGCAACCCGCCCGAGCACCACATCCAAACCTTCCGCCATCTCTGCCGCCAGCTCGAGGGCTACACCACCCGCTCCTACCTCAGTTTTTGCACCATCTACGGCAAGGTGAAGAAGAACTTCAGCCGGCGTGCCAAAGCCGGCTGGGAGTTTCCGGAATTCTCGGAACAGCTGAAGATCCAGCTCGCCGAGCACCTCGCCGACATTGCCGCCGCCCACGGCATCCAGGTGTACAGCTGCTGCAACGATTTTCTCGTCGGTCCCAAAGTGAAAAAAGCGCACTGTATCGATGCCGGCCTGCTCGCGCGGCTCTTTGGCCTGGACGAAACCCTTTACAAGGTGCGCTCCACCCGGAACAAGTGCGGCTGCTACGAAAGTACCGACATCGGCACCTACGGCACGTGCCGCCACCGCTGCCTCTACTGCTACGCTGCCGGCTCTCCCTCCGCCCGGTGAGATCTCGCCTACTAATTTTCCATGGAAGATGTTGAATTAGAGAAAAAGGATTAAGGAAGTGACGGCGATGGAAACGCAAGTAGACCGTGAGCTGGTTCGCCAAACTTGGCGCCGTCGAGCAGCCGAAAAGGCAGAAGAACAAAAGAAACGGCGAGAGGCTGCCCTGGCGAAAGCGCATCTCATCGCTACAAGGCTCAAGGAGGAGTACGGCGTGCAGCAAGTTTATCTCTATGGTTCGCTGGCGTGGGGGCGGTTCGGTGAGCACTCGGACATCGATCTTCTCGTTTACGGTTTTCCGCGTTCGGCCGATTACTGGACAGCCCTTGCGGCTATGGAACACCTGGCCGCACCGTATCCCATACAAATCGTCCTTGCAGAAAATGCGAGCTTTGCCCTGCGCCGACGGGTGGAAAAGGAGGGAATCTTGCTATGACGCGCAAGGAGTATTTACTTGTCCAGGCCAAGATTGCGGGTGAATTGGCCAATATAGAACAGTTGGAACGAGAACTAGTTACTCACGGTTTCTTAGGCAAGGGCAGAACTCCATTGCTTCCGAATGGCGACAGCTTTCAACTGCGCGCCTTAGGTTCTGTCCTTCATGACTTCTACGTAGCTGTGGAAAACATTTTCGAGGCCATAGCCAGCGAGATCGACGAATCTATTCCCTCCGGTCCTTCGTGGCACATATCGCTACTAAAACAGATGACCCTTGTAGTGCCCGAGTTGCGCCCGGCCGTTATTGCGAAAACAACGGCTGCAAAACTTGACAAATACAGGGCCTTTCGCCACGTCTTCCGTAACGTATACGGTTTCAACTTGGATAGTGACCGACTGCAAGACCTCCTCGCAGACTTCCCCGCTACCTTAGCTGCACTTCGCTCGGACCTTGAAGCCTTCCTGAAAGAGCTGGCTGCTCTCGCTTCTGATTGAAAGGCGTGGCGCGAGGAGGGGAGGTTAACCGGCGAAGGTCTGGGACGGCAGGTAGTTGAGCCTTCCCACGGCCTCGCCGGTTTTTCTCTTTACTCCCGCGGAGCGGGTTTTTCTTCGGGGATGATTTCGGAGAGGAAGTCGGCTAAGAGTTTTGCACTTTTAGGCGGAAGCTTTTCCAAAATGGCAAGAAGTCGAAGAAGGTCCGGGCGGCTAAGAAGCTTGGTCGCAATGGACTCCAAATGCGGTGGCAGGACTTCTTCGACTTCTTCGGGAGACAGGATTATGTGGGCTACAGGTACGCCAAAAAACTTGGCGAGTTTTCTGGCGTTATCGAGCGAGGGGCGTTTTACCCCCCTTTCGTAGGCGGAGATAAGGGTGAAGTGGATGCCGGTGGCCTGCTCGACGTCGTAAATGCTTGCTCCCATGGCTTTTCTTAGATCCCTGAGATTCTGTCCCGTGCGTCCCACGGGCACACCTCCTTCTAGAGATTTTGGAATACTGACCAGTTCACTACTTTCGCCTATTTTAGGCTCGGGCCTATAGCCCGATAGGCTATTAAGGTAGCCTGCCGGAGCAAGGGACAGCCTTAGGAAGCTAATTCGGCTCGGTGAGCCGACGCCAATTATAGCGCCGGCTGGGCGCGTTTGACGCCGCGGGGAAATTTGCCCCATAATATTCGACAAAGAGACGCTCTTCGACAAAGATCGCGCTTGCGGGCGTGGCACCATAACGGACTGAGGCTTGATAGCCGGGGAAAGGAGTTGGCGGGAACCGCCGAAAAAATGCGCGGCCTTCCCGGGCAAGGTCTTTTTTTTTGTCAATCACCGCCTATTGTACCTCGTTGGAAGTACGGAAGGAGGTGAGGTTCATGCCGGGCACAACCGAGAAGGCAGGCGAAGAGGCAGTAACTCCAGAAATGCGGGAGGTTCTAACGGAAGAAGAAATCGGCGCTCTCCTTGAATCCTTTGGGTTGAGTCCGGTACCCAAAGAAAGAGGCAAATGAAAGCCTGACGGAAAGCTACCATAAAGGCAATTAGCCCTCATTACGGCGAAAGGGGTTGGTATCTATGCCTGGAAATCCTGGGAAAACTTTAGAGCCTTTGCCGGTGGGGAATCGACCGGTGTACGGCGGCTCGCTGAAAACTGCGAGCAGTCGAGAAGAGGAAAGGAAAGAAGCTGAAGCGAGGCGGCGGCAGGCGCGAACGTTTGCCAAGCAGCAACAGATAGCCGAAAGGATTGCCAGCGCTACTGAAGAGCTTTCTTCAGGCGTGGAAGAGGCCTCCAGTGCAGTGCAGGAACTGCGCACCGCCATGGAGCAGATTGCCAGCGGGGCGCAAGAAGCGAGCGGCGCACGCAGCAATCGCTGGCCGCCATCCGGGCCATCAGCGATTCGGCCGGGGTTGCCGTGAAACAGGCCGGTGAGTCTCTTGGACGCTGCCAGGCAATCAAAGAGCTCATTGTGCGTGTCTCGGACGACATTAGAGAGCTAATTGAAGGGGTTAATACCAACGCAGCGCGCAGCCAAGAATCGGCACGGCTAGTTGCCCAACTGGAGGAAGAAGCGGCCCGCATTGGCGAGATTGTGAAGACAGTGGTGGGGATAGCCGACCAGACGAATCTCCTGGCCCTCAACGCGGCGATTGAAGCGGCCAGGGCCGGTGAGCACGGCAGGGGCTTCGCCGTAGTGGCTGACGAGGTGCGAACCCTGGCTGAGACCTCGGAGAAAGCGGCCAGCGACATAAGAGAAATGGTAAACACCGTGCAGCAAGATGTGCGGACCGTGGCGGAAGCCATCAATAAGGCCGGCGAGGTGGCCAAGGGCGAAGCAGAAAAAGGCAGGGTGGTCGGCGAGGAGCTTGAAAAGGTCGCTGCCTCTATTGACAGGGTGCTGGAAGGAGCGACGAAAATCGAACAGCTAATGACCGAAGTGGAAAAAGCCATCGTGGAGTTCCAGAAGGGCAGCGAACAGATTGCGGCCACAGCTGAAGAGCAGGCCAGCAGTACGGAACAGGCCCTGCAGGGAGTAGAGCAGCAGGCGCAGGCCCTTGCCGAGATAAGCACCACCACCAACAACTTGGCCGACCAGGCCGACGAACTGAAACATTCTAGCGACTTGGCCAAATCGGCCGAAAGCCTGGCCGCCGCGGCCGAACAGCTTTCTTCGGCCATCGAAGAAGCCAGCCGCTCTGCGGACGAGATCAATGCCGCCCTGAGCCAGATCGGCAAATCGGCAGAGCAGCAGGCCGCCGCAGCAGAGCAGAGTGCGAGCGCCATCAAGCAGATCGAAAAGTCGATGGAGGTAGTTGCCAAGGTCGCCGAGGAATCCATCGGTACAACCAGGGAACTCAGTGATCTCTTAGCGGCGAACAAGGTAAGAACCGACGAACTTATCGAGGGGATCAAGCGCGCTGCTCAGACGAACCTAGAAAACGTTCATAAGGTGAACCAGTTGGAGCGCAACGCACGGGTCATCGACAAAGTGGTCGACACGATAGCCAGTGTGAGCATCCAGACGAACATGCTGGCCGTAAGCGGAGCGATCGAAGCGGCGCGCGCGGGCGAGTACGGGAAAGGGTTTGCGGTGGTGGCCTCCGACATCCGCAACCTTGCTCAGGAAAGTGCCCGCAACGCCGAGCAGATAAAAGAAATGGTGAAGGGCATCCAGGAGCAGGTCTTAAATGTGCTGCGCGACATCACCGCCATCGGAGAAGCGGTTCAGCAAGAAGCGGAAAAGGCGAAAAAGACTACGGCTGACCTCATGACCGTCGAAAGAGAGATGAGCCTGGTTGTTGAAGCAACAAACCTGGTGCAAAAACAGGCCAACGAAAACATGCTTAAGGTCGAGGAAGCAGCCAAAGGAGTTCAGCAAATAGCCACTGCTGCCCAAGAGGCCAGCAAGGCCGCTGAAGAAGCTGCCGCCGCCGCGCGCCAGCAGGCTGCCGGGATGAAAGAACTGGCTCAGGCCATCGAGGAGATTGCCGCTTTGGCCGACGAGTTGCAGCGGGGCTAGGAGAAAACCTGGATTGGAGGTAAGTACACGTGCATGGAGGAGACGCGCACGGCCAGGGACTGGAACAATACGTTGTGTTCCGCCTGGGACAAGAAAAATACGGCATTGCCATTCAAAACCTCGAGGAGATCATCCGCGTCCCCTGCACGGTCAGGGTGCCCCTGGCCCCTCCGCACGTCCGAGGACTTACGAACTTAAGGGGCACCATCCTCCCCGTTTACGACCTGCGCGCCCAGTTGGGGGTAAGCGGGACGGCTGACGACGAAAGCGGCCGGGTCATAGTAGTCAGCGCTGGAGGACGCCGGGCAGGGTACGTGGTCGACCAAGTTGACGGCGTGGTGGATATAACCAGCGACGTGGTAGAGGAATTTCGTGCGGCTAAGGGGAACGACGCCTGCGTGGCCAGGGCCGCACGCCTTGGCGACGGACAGCTGGTTCTCATCGTCGAGGTGGAAAAGATGCTTAGTCAGGCTGATCTGATGGTCAGGAAGGATACCGCCGGCGAGACCGTGCTGGGATCGACCGAGGCGGGGGGAGCGCGCGCCCTAGGTGGGGAGCAGCAGTTTCTTACCTTCCGGATCGGTCGCGAAGAGTATGCCCTGGACATAGCGGACGTTCAGGAAATAGTCCACATGCCGGAAACGTATAGCACCGTACCTGATGCACCGCCTTATGTGCTGGGCCTTGTTACTCTTCGTGACCGGGTCCTGCCGGTCGTCAGCATGAGGAGGCTTCTTGGCCTCGGCGGCGAGGTGGTTAGCGAAGGGAGATTGGTGGTGGCGTACGTAGGCGAGGCCCGGAAGGTTCCCCTAGGACTTTTAGTAGACAGCGTGGCGGAAGTACTCAGGGTAGAGGAGAAGGCCCTCGAAGCCGTGCCGGCGGTAATTCAAGAGAGTGCCAAGGAGCTTAAAGCCGTCTGCCGCCTTTCCGAAGAGAGGATTGTTTTTGTCCTGGATGCTTCGAAGCTTCTGGCGGATGCCGATTTTCTAAAGGCCTGGGAAGACCAGGGAACCGGGGAACAAGCCGAAATAGGGCGTGGGAGTTTAGAAGAAGAGTACCAGCTGGTAACCTTCTTGGTGGACAAAGAGGAGTTTGCTTTGCCCGTTGATTGCGTGCGCGAAATAATCCGCGAAGGGCGGCTGACCTTTGTTCCGAAGACGCGCGCTTACGTAAGAGGAGTGCTCAACTTGCGCGGCACTATCGTACCGGTGGTCGACCTAAGGAGTGTTTTCGGCCACGAGGGTAGGAAGGATGATTTCGACGGGCGCATCCTCATCTGCGAAGGCGACGCGTCCATTATCGGTTTGATCGTCGATGGGGTCAAAGAGGTAGCCAAGATCGGTGCGAGTAGGGTAGAGGATGCACCGAGTATAATTGGCAAGGGCGACGCCGGTGCCTACGTCACGAAGGTAGCCAAGTTTACCGAGGAGCGCAACGTCATGCTGCTCGACCCGGCACGCGTGTTAAATTTCGAAATCCAGTAGTGTCTCCTAAGCGAAGGGGAGACGGCGAACATGGGGCCAGTTCGGGTGCTTGTCGTTGACGACTCGGCGTTCATGCGCATGGCGATAAGGAGGATCTTGGAAGAAGCGCCGGACATCAAGGTAGTAGATGTGGCCAGGGACGGCGTTGAAGCCGTGGAGAAGGCAGTCAGCCTCCAACCTGACGTTGTGACGCTGGATATAAACATGCCGCGCATGGACGGCCTCACTGCTTTGTTCCACATTACGGCTCAAACCCGCGCCAAGGTGGTGATGATTTCCTCCCTCACCCAGGAGGATGCCCTGACAACACTTGAAGCGCTGCACCTTGGAGCGGTAGACTTCGTACCCAAACCGGATGGAACCGTGTCGCTCGGCATCGGACGCCTGGCCCGCGAGATAGTGGACAAGGTGAGGGCGGCGGCCCGCGCTCGGACTCCGGTGCGGCACCGGCACGAACCGGTCCGCAAGGAACGGCATACGCTGGGCCCGGCGCTCGGGCTGGACCGGGTGGTGTTTATCGGCGTCTCTACCGGCGGCCCCCAGACGCTGGAAGAAATTTTGCCCGAGCTCCCGGCCGATCTCGCCGCCGCCGTTATTGTGGTCCAGCACATGCCTCCTCGCTTCACGTCAAGTTTAGCTGCCCGCCTGGACCAATACTGCCGGCTTACTGTACGCGAGGCTGAAGAGGGCATGGAAGTGCACAACGGCTTGGTCTTGGTTGCCCCAGGAGGGCAGCATCTCCTGTTCAGGCGGCAGGGAGGAAAGCTAATCTGCCGCCTGTCCCATCAGCCGGAGGACAGCGACTTCAAACCCTCAGTCGGCGTAACCCTTCAGGCCCTGATGGCGGCCTTCGATCCCCGGCGTACAATTGGCGTCATGCTTACGGGAATGGGCGATGACGGTGCCGACGCCATGGCCGAACTCCGGAGGCGGGGTGGCTGGACGGTAGTGGAGAGCGAGGAGACGGCGGTTGTATGGGGCATGCCCAGGGCGACGATCGAACGCGGAGGGGCTGATGCAGTAGAGCCCAGCTATCGAATTGCCGAGACTATCTGGCGGAAAGTGGGGAGCAGGTAAATGTTAAAAAGAGAAGCGGGTACCCAAGGCAGGATCGAGGCTGCGTTAAGATCGGGTGAGAGCGGGTTACAGCCTTTTTGCCGGGAAGAGGGTGCGTAGGAGGGAACGATGAGATTTGAAACAGGCGGATTTCGACCGGCTGCGAGAGTACATATACCGCGAGTCGGGGATCTACTTTGAAGACAACAAGCTGTACTACGTAGAAAAGCGTGTCCAGCAGCAGATGGAAAAATACAAGTTTGCCGATTTGGCAACCTATCTAGGAGCCCTTAAATTTGATTCAACCGGGCGCATGCGCCAGGAACTCCTTAACCAACTCACCGTAAATGAAACTTACTTCTTCCGGGAGTACGACCAGCTCAAGTGCCTGGCCGAAGAAGTAATCCCCCTTTGGGCAGAGGACGGCCTGGAGTCTAAAGGGCTGAAAATATGGTGTGCGGGGTGTTCTTCGGGGGAAGAAGCCTACACCATCGCCATTGTGATGCAGGAGATGTTGCCGGGCTTTCCGTGGGAGATTCATGCAACGGATATCAACACGGAAGTGCTGACGAGGGGCGCGAGGGGCATCTACAACTACTATGCGGTCCGCCAGGTGCCGGAAGCCTACCTGAAGCGCTACTTTGTCCGCGTCGGGGAAAGTTATGCGGTGTCCGCCGAGCTTAAGCAAAAAGTGAAGTTTTACCAGCTGAACCTGGTAGACGAGACGGCCATGCGGAACATGCGCGGGTTTCATGCCATTTTCTGCCGAAACGTTTTGATCTACTTCGACGATATTTCCCGCCGGCGGGTGGCCCTACATTTTTATCGGGCTTTAGAGCCCGGCGGTTATATATTTTTGGGGCATTCCGAATCGATGAGCCGGATATCCACGGTTTTCAAGCCGGTGCGCTTCCAGAACGCCATAATTTACAAGAAAGAAAAGGGACACGAAGAATGGCCGGAGTCCGCACAGCCGGGGTCGGCTTTCCCCCGGCAGGAGCGGTAGACCCAGAGGCGCTTGAAGGGGTGTGCACCATGTTCGGTTGTAGGAGTGCCCGGATGGAAGGTGAGGAATAGGATGAAAAAGGAGGGAATGATTGTAGAGTTCTCTGGCGAGGAACTGAGCGCCTGCGATTTGTGGCCGCTGCTATGCGAGATCGAGGAGAAGAACTGGCTCAACCGCCTCGCGCTTTCAAGAGGCGAAGGGTGTCTCAGTATGGAACTCGTCTCCGAGGACTGCGTGCCGGCCGTAGTAGAGCTGGCCGAGGCCTGCTTGCGCGGTGTGGCGGGTGGGGCGAAGGCCGGCTCGGCCGTTACCGATGCGACCCACGAACTCCCCGACACGGCGACGGTTAGGATTGAACGCGAAAGGATCGACAAGCTTCTTTCGCTTACGGGAGAGCTCATAGTCGCCAGCAACGGCATTGCCCACCTGGCGCGGCGGCTGGAAGGGGCGGGCCTTCCCTTGGAAGTCGTAAGGCAGTTCAAGGAGTACCAGAACGCCCTCAACCGGGTAGGTTGGGAGATCCAGGATCTAGTCATGGAAATGCGCCTCATGCCCGTAGGGCTTGTTTTCGAACGTTTCAGGCGGGTCGTACGAGAGCTGGCCCAGGAGCTGGGGAAAAAAGTGCGGCTCTCTATCCAGGGGGAAGAGGTAGCGGTAGATAGGAACGTGGCGGCGACAATATATGAACCCCTTCTGCACCTGGTGCGGAACGCCATCGACCACGGACTGGAGAGACCGGAGGAAAGGGCGAGGAGCGGAAAGCCCGAAGAGGGGGAGCTCACCCTTAGAGCTGAACGCAGCGGCGAGCGGGTGATAATCGCCGTAAAGGATGACGGCGCCGGAGTGGATGTGGAAGCCGTGAAGCGCAAAGCCGTGGCCGGCGGGCTTATCGGCCGGGAGGAAGCGGAGAAGATGACCGAAACGGAGGCCCTTCAGCTGCTTTTTGTTCCCGGATTTTCCACCAAAGATAGGGTAAGCCAGGTATCCGGGCGCGGCGTGGGTATGGATGTGGTTCGAGACACGGTGGAGGGCCTTGGCGGGAGGGTGGTGCTCACCAGCCAGGCTGGGGCCGGGATGGAAGTCCGAATGGAGCTGCCGATCACCATGAGCATAACCAGGGTCCTCTTAATCGAGTGGCGGGGAAATCTGTACGGGATACCGGTAAGCGAGGTCAAGGAGATAGTCAGGCTTCCTGCAGCGAGGCTGCATGTACTGAAAGGCAGAGAGGTTGTAAGCCTGCGCGAAGGGACCTGCCAGGTGGTACGGCTGAACCGGCTTTTCGGCGATACTAATACGGATGGAGCGGACGAAGTTACGCTCTTAGTCCTCCTCAGGGGCATAGCCGTGGTCGTGCCTAAGGTGCTCGGGCAAGAGGATGTGGTGCTGAGGAGCCTCCCTGGGCAGCTGGCCGGGGCAGGGCTCTTTTCCAACGTTGCAGTGCTGGGGAACGGTGACATTGCCCTGGTGTTAGATTCAGGTTTACTGGCTAAAGCGGGGTGAGCCTATGGCTTTGGACCTCATGCGCGAGTTTTTGAACGAAGCGGAGGAACAGCTGAACGAATTTGAGCGCTTGGTTCTAGAGCTCGAGGAAAGCGGCCCCGGTGGGGATAGGATCAACTCTCTCTTCCGCATTGCCCACACCCTCAAAGGGTCGGCGGCGTGCGTAGGGCTCAAGCCCGTCGCCGAATTCGCCCACAGGATGGAAAGCCTGCTTGATGCTGTGAGGAGCGGCAGAGCGCAGGTCAACCAAAACGTATGCAGCCTGCTCCTTAAGGCGGGTGACGTTCTCCGGGCGATGGTCTTAAAAGGGGAAGGTGTGCCGGGGGAGAATGAAGTTCTGCAGGAACTCGAATCCGCTCTAAACCCGAGCGCCAGTTTGGGAGGGAGCACCGGGGAGACTCTGCGGCTTCTCGTGCGCGTGGCGCTCGACAGCAACGCTACCATGCGTGCCGCCAGGGCGTATGTGATCTTAAAGCGGCTCGAAGAACTGGGCGAGATAGAATTCGCCAAGCCGGCCGAAACCGAGCTGGTGCGTGGGGATGTGGTTCCGGACGAGGTGGTGGTAGAACTGAAAGGTAAAGCGGAGGGAAGGGAGGTATACGAAGCTGTGGCAGGTTGTGCCGAGGTGAAAGAAGTGGACGTACGGCACCTCGTCCAGGCCCGCGGCCTGAACTGGGAGGAGGTTGAGCGTCGCTGCCGGGAGCTTGCATCTTTGGGGAAGAAGGTGGTCTGCGAACTGGAGCCGGCTTACTGCCGTTTGGACGGAGCGGCTATCAGGTTTATCCGGGCGGCGCTGGAGAACGGCTGGATGCTGTTTTCAAAGGAAGAAGTTGCCAGGCGCGTGTTAAGTCGGTTCAGGCTGGCGTAGACGGCACTTTACCCGGAGGAGGGCTTGAGGAACAGGAAAATTTGCGAGGCTGCTTTTCCCTCTTTAAGCCGACCGGGCCTTTATTATTTTTACGCCCCATAAGGGCTATGTAGAGAAACTTCTAAAGAAGGAAAATGACGGCAACACGTTGAAGATAGCTCAACAGAAACATGCGGGGAGGGACAGTTTTGGAGCTCAAAGGCAGCAAGACCGAAAAGAACCTCTTGGCGGCTTTTGCCGGTGAATCCCAGGCGCGGAACAAGTACACTTACTTTGCTTCGGTGGCGAAAAAAGAGGGATACGAGCAGATCGCTGGAATCTTTCTGGAGACGGCGGAAAATGAAAAGGAACACGCTAAGGTATGGGCGAAGCTCCTCGGCCTGATCGGCGATACTGCCCAGAACCTGGAGGAAGCGGCGCGCGGCGAAAACTATGAGTGGACGAAAATGTACAAGGAATTTGCCCAGACTGCGCGCGAAGAAGGCTTCGAGCACATCGCCAAGGTGATGGAGGAAATTGCCGAGGTGGAGGCGGCTCATGAGGAAAGGTACCGCAAGCTCCTCGAGCGCCTGCAAGAAGGTACGCTTTTCACCCGGAGCGCGCCCATCAAATGGCGCTGCCGCAACTGCGGCTATATCCATGAGGGGACCGAACCGCCCGAGGTGTGTCCCGCCTGTGCCCATCCCCGCGCGTTCTATGAGCCGGCCGCCGAGAATTACTGATCCCGAGGTATGATCAGGGGCCCGGGAACAAATCCCGGGCATTGTTTTTGCCCGCCCGCGGCCTGGTTGGTCCTCCCTGGGCGAGGCGGCCTGCTTTTTCGGCACGGCAACCGAACTAACTTCTTGGCGCCAGGACGAAGCGCCACGGCCGTTTTGCCCACTCGCCCGCGTAGTCCACGTTGATGCGGGGTGTAGTAAGAATCTCCTTCGGATCCACGCTGCGGCCGGGGGTAAGGAAAAGTTCGTCGCCGGTCAGGTCTAGGCCGTACTGAGCCCGGGTAATGCCCAAGGCCTGGCAGAGTTTTCCGGGACCGTCGGTTAAGGTGCGCAGTTTGGCGGGGTTGGCTAGGAGCTTGGCGAGGGCTTCCGGGGCTAGTCCGCGGCGGCGCGCCATAAGCTCAATCCCTTCGGCCGGTTCCAGGGCGCGGATGAGCACCGCCTGGGGCTGACCTTCCTCGGCCACGACCACGTTGAAGCAGTGGTACATCCCGTAGATAAAGTAGACGTAGGCATGCCCGGGCGGGCCGAACATGGCTCGGGTGCGCTCGGTGGGCCGCCCGCCGTAGGAATGAGCGGCTTTATCCTCCGGGCCCATGTAGGCTTCGGTTTCTACTATGTAACCGCTGGTTAGGCCTTCCGGCGTAACGTGCACCAGGAGTTTTCCCAAAAGGTCCGGGGCCACCTCCGTAGCCGGACGGGCGTAAAAGCTGCGCGGCAGTTTTTCCACTGGTCAAACCTCCGTGTTTAGTCCTAAAGGCTTAATGAAAAGCCTTCTCCCGCTAGTGGGAGGAAGGCTTTTCTTCAAGGTGCTCACTCAGTTTATCCTTAAGATCCCATACCTGCAGGTGGGGTACTGGGGCAAAGTGCTTGCGGTTGGTAGTGAGGATGGGAATGCCTAATCTCAGGGCGGTGGCGGCAATAGAGGCATCTGGTAAGCTAATGGTGATCCCACTGCGCCTAAGTTGCTGCACCAAGAGCCCGGCCTTCTCTGCTAGAGATTGATCAAAAGCAATTACTCTAACGCCATCGAAAAACGCACGGGTTGCTTTGATTTCCCTTTCCTTTGCGCCCTGCCAAACTTCAAGCACCGTTATGGCAGAAACTGCCAACGGCCCTTTTTCCACCAGGTGAGAAAGTAAAGACGTAACTTCCGCCAGGCCGCGCAGGCAGGCGATTACCACCCCTGTATCAAGAAGGCACGACGGCTCAGTTGACATCCCTTTGCCACCCGTTTCTTAGGTGTTCCACGTAGTTAGAGATGTCTGCGAGGGTTTTTAAGTCGGGGTGGTTCTCTTCTTTCCAGGCACCGGCACTAGACGCCAAAGCTTTGCGCGTCCGTTCGCGTTCGATATATTCCCGCAGTCCTTGAGCAATGAACGCGCTGAGGTTTGAGGTGAGCTTACGCATTTCCTCAACTAGGTCGGCGGGTAGGGTGACGGATACCTTGACGGTTTTCATTGTCCTCGCCTCCCATCCCCATCATACTACCTAATGATCCTACCGTCAAGGCATACCAGGCGGGTACGCGCATAATAAACTCAGGCGGCGAAGAAACCGACGGTGCTCTCACTTTTCCTTGACAATTCGACCTTCTTTGATGACCAGCCGCACTTCGCGCACGGCTTTGATATCGTCCAGGGGGTTACCGGCGACCACGACCACGTCGGCGAGCTTACCCGGCTCCAGGGTACCCACCTTGTCGGCGATGCCGAGGAGCTCGGCGCTGACCCGTGTCCCGGCTTCCAGGGCCTGCATGGGGCTCATGCCGTTCTCCACCATAAGTTCCAGCTCGAAGGTGTTGGCCCCGTGCTCGTTGAACGGGGTACCGGCATCGGTGCCGAAGGCGATCTTCACCCCGGCGGCCAGCGCTTTTCGGAAGCTGGCGAGGTGGGCTTCGATGACGTCTTCCGATTTTTTCACCGCGTAGTCGGGTATACCGGCCGCCCGCCCTTTCTTGACGATCCAGTAAGGTGCCACCAGGGTAGGAACCAGGTAGGTTCCGTGCTTCAGCATGAGCTCAATAACTTCGTCGGTAAGGAAGATGCCGTGCTCGATGGAGGTGATTCCGGCGAGGACGGCGTTTTTGATGCCGGTGGCGCCTTGAGCATGGCTGGCGGTGCGGCGGCCGGCCTTGCCCGCTTCTTCCACGCCGGCCTTGAGTTCTTCCAAGGTAAGCTGCGGCGACCCGGGTTCCACACCGGGAGTCATGACCCCCCCTGTCGCCATGAGCTTAATTACGTCGGCTCCGGCTTTAAGCTGCTCGCGCACGGCCTTCCTTACTTCATCCGGCCCGTCGGCTTCGCGGGCCATGGGCCAGCCGTGCCCGCCCGTCATGACCACGGGGCGGCCGGAGGCCAGCATCCGCGGCCCGGGAATCATCCCGCCGGCGATGGCATCGCGCAGGGCCAGGTCTATATAGTTTTTGCCGCCCATGTCGCGCACGGTGGTGACTCCGCTTTCGAGGGTCTTTTTGGCGTGAACGGCCGCCCTGAGGGTGGTGGTGGCGTCCGACTCGGACATGATGACCTTGAACGAATCGCCGACCGGCGGCATGGTGAGGTGGACGTGGGCATCGATGAAGCCGGGGAGGATGGTACAGCCGGGTAGCTCCAGCACCTTCGTGTCCGGGGCATAGGTTACTTCCCGTCCGCCTACGGCTTTGACGGTTCCATCTTCGATAACCAGGGTTGCATCGGCTATCGGCTGACGCCCGGTTCCATCGATGAGTTGAGCAGCGCGAAGGACCAGTTGCATGGGCGTGTGTCTCCTTTCCTCGTTGTTTTCTTGGCTGCGGCCGGCTTTCGGCCGGAAAAGAGTGTAGGGGCTCAGACCAGGAGTTTAGCAAAGATACCCGCCAGGATTACGGAACTGATGGTCACGGTGGTGAAACCAGCCACCAACATCTTCGGCAGGATATGGTGCAGGATGGCTTGCTTTTCTTCTTCGTTCCGGGCCACCGCTCTCGCCGCCTCGTGAGACAAGATGTAGGTGCCGGGGAAACCGTAGAGGGCCGTGAGGCCGATGGTTATGGCCATTTCCAAAGAATAGCCGAAAATGCGGCCCAGCACGAGGGTGAAGAGCGCAATACCGACGACGCCCAAAGCCAGCGTGCCGGCTAAAGGAGCGAGCAGCTTGGTCACCATGGCAGGAGTGGCCGAGGCCAGATTACCAAAGACCACCGCCAAGAGCCCGGCCATGGCGAGACCCAGGCCGTTTGCCTTCTCAAAAATGTTATCTTCCAGAAGGCCTATTTCATGGGCCACGATACCGACGATTAAGCTTACCACGAGCGGGTGAATCACGTTATGCATAAGACCGGCGATGAGCACCGAGGCATAAGCGACGATAGAAAGCTTGGCCAGGAGTACGAAATTCGTCTGGTACTCTTTCGGGAGCTGGGGCAGGCGGAAGCCGAAGGCTCCTTTGTCTGCTGCGTTTTCTAAGCTGGCGGCTGTTTCCGGTAGAGCACGGACCAGCTCGGGACGTGACACGATACGCCGCGCTTCGCGCGTGAGCAGGATGGAGCTCAGCGGGTAGCCGATAAAGCCCTGCGCCACAAGGAGCATGGTGGCCAAGAGGGACAGGTCGGCAAAACCCTTTGCTTTCGCCGCCTCGGACATAATGAGTGCAGCCACCACACCGCCGGAGATGGGGGGCGCGGCAACTACGGCCACATTACGGCCGAAGATGGGCGAACCGACGAGGAGGATAAAGATGCCGATGCCGGCGACGGCGCCCGCGGCAATGATCACCGTTTTCCACTGCGATAGGAGGTCGCGAACCTTCATCAAAGTACCCATGTGCGTGATGAGGAGTCCTACCAGCACGCCGCCGATGCCGACGAGTTGCGACTGCGGCAAGATGTTGCTGGGAAGGCCGGACCAGAAACCTACAAGGAGAAGGACGGAACTGACGAAAAGCATGGAAAGAATAGCTTTCGTCTTTACGGCTACTATGTCGCCGATGGCGAAGATAACAAGGACGATGGTTAGGGCCAGAAGAGGAGTGAGTTGCACGCTCGTTTCTCCTTTCCAAGTAGTCCTAGGTTGGCGTAATTACCGTAATGATGTGGAAACATTAGGGTGGGTTGGGTTATCAGCCTCATTTTCACCTCCTAACCTTAAGTTAAGTTAAAACCCGAGCGGCAGGCTAAGCATAGCTTAGGACTTTCCGCTCGGGTCTTTTCTACCCACGGTGTACCGGGCCCAGCCCGGTTTGTACCGCTCGGTCGCAGCCGCCTTTTGGCGCGGAACCCTCAGGTACACTCCTAACGTTGGTTTTCATTCTAGCCGAGCCCGGCTGTGGTTGTCAATAAGGGGCTGGTGTCTTCCCAAGATGAACAATGAGGTACAAACCGCTTTAACCGGCTCCAAGGGCGTTATTGCGCTCCTCTGCCTGTCCATTTGCCTGTTCCAGTGTTCTTTTGGGCGGGCGCCAGGAGATGGGGAACGCCTTGGCCATAAGGGTCACGTTGGTGAGTTCGTCGTAGGCGCGCAGGAAGAGGTCTTGCCGACGGCCGCCAGTGAGAGCCTGGCTGTTCAGGTCGCGCACGGTCTGGAGAATCTGGAAGGACATTTCCGCCAGTCCCTCCAGGCTCTTGGACTTGTGGATGACCTCGCCGACGTCTACTTGGGCGAGGGCCTGGGTACCCCAGCGCCGGTAGATTTGGAGAAGGAGGGCGATCTCCACGCCGTAATGGTTGGGGAAAAACAGCTCTTCCGCGGCTGCCCTGCGTACGGCGGTCACTCCCGAAAGTGGCTGTACCAGGCTGGCCAAAGCGGGGTAGTGCAGGTTGAGAAAAGGCTTGACGAGAAGTTCCGTTACGCGGCCGCCGCCCAGGGCCGTGCCCTGTTCCGTGACGCGCACCGGGCGTTTAAAAAAGCCTTTCACCAGCTGTATGCCCGGGCTGACGAGAAGAGGGGTCAGGGGAGCGATAAAAAAACTGGGTGTGATGGTTTCAATGTCTGTATCCACCCAAATGATAACGTCGGCAGCCGTAAGAAAGAGGGATTTATACAGGTTTTCACCTTTGCCGCTCGCCGGCGGCAGCTCAGGGCAGACCTCCGATGCCTGGTAAACGGGCACGCCCAGGTCGGCGGCTACTCGCGCCGTTCCATCGGTGGAAGCAGAATCTACCACGAACACTTCGTCCAAGAACCCGCTCGCTTTTACCTCCAGGGCTGTCGCCAGCACTTTTGCCACGGTAGCTTCTTCGTTTAGAGTGGGAAGCGCGGTGGCCACCTTAAGCCCCAGCTCATTCTTGCGGGCGAGAAGTCTTGCCTTGGGGAAAGAACCCCAAGGGAAAATAGGAATGGGTGGATGCTGCAGCGCGACAGGACCTTCCCCACCAGAAAAGTCCGGCAGCGGCTCGCGGATGTCCACCACCACTACGTTGACGGGAAGCCTGGCCAGGCGGGCACAGAAGCGGGCGTGGCTCTCTTCCTCCTGGGGGCGCCCCGTCACCACCAAACCGGCAGCCTGGCTGGCGAGGAGCTTTTCGAGGGGCTGGGGTGGGAAGGAGCGTACCTTAACCTCGCTGAAGAGTTCCAACGCCTCCGGTACCAGCTCGTTGTAAAAGAGGTCGTCTTTTTCCGGCAGGCTTCTCACGTGCCAGAGCTCGAGAGCTCCGAGCCCCAGGTGGGCAAGAAAGCGAAGGATCTCGCCGGCTTTTTGGCCGCCGCGAAGTAGCGCCACCACCGGTTGGGTGATGGGTTTGGGCAAGTGGGCGTACACGACGTGGGGTTCGTTGCCTGTGTATGTTTCTCCCAGAGGGACGCCGGCGATGGTAAGCTCGGTGGGGCCAAAGAAGTGGGCGAGCGGTGTGAGGCCGGGGTGAAGAAGGCTCCAAGGCACATTTAATACCTCCCGTTAAAAATCCTTATAAGTAAGTATACTACAGCAGGGGCCAACTTACAACTTATCTTTATGCTACAAGTTGCGACATATCTTTCCCTAAGGGCGGAACGGGCGAACGCCTGGCAGGAAAAACTGGCGGCGACGCGAAGATAAGATGAAAAGAAGAAATGGTGCCTGGGGGTTGACACATGGATGTTAAAGAGGCGGCCCTGGCGCTGCACCGGGGACATCGCGGCAAGATCAGCGTGGAAAGCAAGGTACCGCTTAGAACGCGGGCCGACCTGAGCCTGGCCTATACGCCGGGTGTGGCCGAGCCCTGCCGGATCATCGCTTCGCGCCCCGAAGAGGTCTACACCTATACCGCGCGCGGCAACCTGGTGGCCATAGTGACGGATGGAAGTGCCGTGCTCGGCTTGGGAGACATCGGGCCGGAGGCCGCTCTTCCCGTAATGGAGGGAAAGGCCGTCCTCTTTAAGACCTTTGCCGGGGTGGATGCCTTTCCCTTATGCCTGGCCACCAAGGATGTAGACGCCATCGTGGAAACGGTGAAACTGGTGGCCCCCACCTTTGGTGGGATCAACTTGGAAGACATAAGCGCTCCGCGCTGCTTTGCCATTGAGGAACGGCTGAAGGCCGAGCTGGACATTCCTGTCTTTCACGACGACCAGCACGGCACGGCCATTGTGGTTTTAGCGGCGCTTCTTAATGCCCTGCGCGTGGTTGGAAAACCGCTCAAGGAGGTTACGGTGACCATAAACGGCGCCGGGGCGGCGGGAGTAGCCATCGCCCGCCTCTTGGCCCAGGTGGGAGTGGCGGACATCATCCTTTGCGACCGGGCCGGCGCCATCTATCCCGGACGGGCGCACAACAGCGCCATTAAAGAAGAAATCGCCGCGGTAACGAACAAAGGCGGCGTGCGCGGCGACCTGGCTACGGCGCTCAAAGGGCGCGACGTTTTCATCGGCGTATCTGCGCCGGGCGTGGTTACGGGCGATATGGTGCGCCGCATGGCCGCAAGACCGGTTGTTTTTGCCCTGGCCAACCCGGTACCGGAGATTTGGCCGGACGAGGCCAAGGCCGCCGGGGCAGCGGTGGTGGGTACCGGGCGCTCCGATTTTCCCAATCAAGTGAACAACGTACTGGCCTTTCCGGGCGTATTCCGCGGGGCGCTTGATGCGCGTGCTCGAAAAATAACGGAGGAGATGAAACTCGCGGCCGCTCAGGCGCTGGCCGACCTGGTGGGGGACGCCCTTTCGCCCGACTGCTGTCTCCCCGACCCCTTCGATGAACGCGTTGTGCCACAGGTGGCGGCTGCGGTAAGGGCCGCCGCCGGCCGGGCTTAACGGCTTACAGCGTTTTACGGACTCAGGGAGCGAGAACTACGGCTGAAAGGAGTGAAGGCCTGTGGAGGTAACCTGGGGTGACACACGGGTGGTACTGGTTCAGGGGGATATTACGGAGCAGGATACAGAAGCGATCGTCAATGCCGCCAACAGCAGCCTCTTGGGCGGAGGTGGTGTGGACGGAGCCATCCACCGCGCCGCCGGGCCTAAGCTACACGAGGAATGCCTGGCCATTCGCGCCCGGCAGAGGGGCTGCCCTCCCGGCGAAGCAGTGATAACGAGTGGGGGCAATCTTCGCGCCCGCTATGTTATTCACGCCGTCGGGCCCATCTGGCGCGGAGGCCATGCCGGTGAGGCCGAGCTCCTGCGCCGGGCCTACACGAACAGCCTGCGCCTGGCGCGGGAACACGGAATAAAATCGATTGCCTTTCCTTCCATCAGCACCGGAGCGTACCGTTTTCCCATCGCCGAGGCGGCGGCCATTGCCCTTTCGGCCATCCGCGCGTTTGTCGAAGCAAACCCAGGGGCGTTGGCGGAAGTGCGGATGGTCCTTTATTCGCCGGCCGATCTGCGCGTATACGAAGAGGCCCTCCGGCGGGAATTGGCGCGTCAAAGCGGGACAACCCAGTAACCGCTTTAAGAAGGAGTTCGGCCGTTCCCGGCGAAAGCAACTTGAGGTGACCAGTATACAACATAGAAAAAAGAGGGCGATTTAAGTGAAAGACGAAGATCATGGCTTAAGAGAGCTGGGGTTCACCAACCTGGGACGGGTTTGGCGCAATCTTACCGTGCCTCAGCTGGTTGAGGCTGCCGTAAGGCGGGGTGAAGGAGAGCTCACCTCTACCGGCGCTCTACGGGTGGCCACCGGGAAGTACACCGGACGGTCGCCCAACGACAAATTTGTAGTGGATACGCCGGAAGTGCATGACCGCATCTGGTGGGGCAATAACGCGCCCTTTGACCCGGAGCAGTTTGAATGTCTCTACCGGCGAGTTTTGGCCTATCTACAGCAGCGGGACCTCTTCATCTTCGACGGTTTTGCCGGGGCCCATCCGCGCTATCGGTTGCCTATTCGTGTCGTTAACGAACTGGCCTGGCAGAACCTCTTTGCCCGTCAACTTTTCCGGCGCCCAACGGCCGAAGAATTAGCCGCCCATAAACCCGAGTTTACCATCATTGCCGCCCCCGGTTTCAAAGCCGACCCAAAGGTTGACGGAACCCGTTCCGAAGCCTTTATCATCCTCAATTTTGAGCGGCGCCTGGTGCTCATCGGCGGCACCTCTTATGCGGGCGAGATCAAAAAATCCGTCTTTACCATTATGAACTACCTGCTGCCCCTCAAGGGCGTGCTTTCCATGCACTGTTCGGCCAACCAGGGAGTGGGGGGAGATGTGGCGCTTTTTTTCGGCCTTTCCGGCACGGGAAAGACCACGCTCTCTGCCGATCCTGAGCGTCAGCTGATCGGCGATGACGAGCACGGCTGGTGTGACGAGGGTATCTTCAACTTTGAAGGCGGTTGCTATGCCAAGTGCATTCGGCTCTCGCGGGAGCGCGAACCAGAGATCTGGGAGGCGATCCGTTTCGGGGCCGTTCTGGAGAACGTAATCCTGGACCCGGCGAGCAGGGAGCCGGATTATGGCGACGACAGCCTGACGGAAAATACCCGGGCGGCCTATCCGCTGGAGCATATTCCCGGTGCGGTGCTGAGCGGTATCGGCGGTCAGCCGCGGACGGTGATTTTCCTGACTGCGGACGCCTTCGGCGTACTTCCTCCCATCGCGCGGCTTACGCGCGAGCAGGCCATGTACCACTTCATGTCCGGGTACACCAGCAAGCTGGCGGGCACGGAGCGGGGCATCACCGAGCCGCAGGCGACCTTCTCCACCTGTTTCGGAGCACCTTTCCTGCCGCTTCCCCCCACGGTGTACGCCGAGCTTTTGGGCGAGCGGATTGACCGGCACGGAGCCGAGGTGTTCTTAGTTAATACCGGCTGGACGGGCGGAAGCTACGGCGTGGGAAGACGAATGAACCTCGAGTATACCCGCGCCATGGTGCGGGCTGCGGTTAGGGGACAGCTGCGGAATGTGCCCTTCCGGCCTGACCCGATCTTTAAGATCCTGGTGCCGGAGGCCTGTCCGGGCGTGCCGGCCGAGATCCTGAGGCCCCAGGAGACATGGGCCGACAAAGAGGCCTACGAGCGGGCAGCCCGTTCCCTGGCGGCGCGCTTTGCCGATAATATCAAAAAGGCCGATGCCGTTCCGGAAGCTGTGCTGCGGGCCGGTCCCCAAGCTTAAATTACTCCCCGCCTTTTTGGGCGGGATTTTTTTTGGGCGACGAAAAAGAGGCCCGGCGGCCGAATCTCTTTATAGCCGGGTGCGACTACTCTCGTTCCCCTGCCGCTTTTATGCTTGGGATAAAGGTTCTGCCAACCGGTGAAAATGTTGACAAGCTGGTAGATGCAGCCTATACTCTGGAACTGGCAAGGGAAGAGAAAGGAGGGCTTTTGTTGTTGCGCCAGCCTTTCGATTTCATCATGGTTCCGCTTCAGCTAATAACCATCTTTTTCACGTTTTACTATCTGTTCTTAGCCATGTTTGGCCTCCGACTGCGTCCCGAGGGCGAGCACCAGCCTCCTACCAAGTCCTTTGCAATCGTGGTCGCCGCCCATAACGAAGAGGCGGTGATAGGGCCTCTAATAGAAAACCTGTTTCTCCTGGACTACCCTCGTGAACTTTATGATGTTTTCGTCGTGGCGGACAACTGTACGGATCGCACAGCGGCCATCGCGCGTAAACTCGGGGCTCAGGTATACGAACGTTTTAACCGGCATAAGAGGGGTAAAGGGTACGCGCTGGAGTGGATGTTCCGGCAGCTCTTCGCTTTACCCCGTCAGTACGATGCCGTGGTTATTTTTGACGCCGATAACCTGGTGGCCACCGACTTTCTTCTTTACATGAA
>JASKKP010000037.1 GCA_030154105.1 Bacillota bacterium | reverse complement strand
GCGTGGCCGCGGCGGAAGCGCCCGGTGACGTCGTTGGTTTTCATTTCTTCGGTGCCGCGCCCGGGGACGTTGGTGCCGGGGTGCGTTACGAGAGGATCGAAGAAGACCTGGCGCAGGATGCGCGGATATTCGAGCTTAGGTTGCTCGAAGGCCCCCACCGGGCAGACGCCGGCGCGAAGGCAGATGCCGCACTCTACGCACTCGTCTTCGTTCACCACGGCGTGGTCCTCAAGGCTTATGGCCCGCATGGGGCAGTACGGTACGCAGGAACCACAGGCAATGCAGAGATCGGGATTGATGCGCATGAGATTCCCTCCTAGCTAAATGATGTGAAGCGCCATAAGGAGCAGAGTAAATCCGAAGGAGACGGCACCGGAGACTACGGTAGCCGGTGTTATGGTGCGCATGGCGGTGGGGAGGTCCATATTGGAAAGGGTAGTGGTTACCCAGAACCCGCTGGAGTTCGGGATCTTGACCCACTGGCCGCCCGAGGCACAGGCCAGGAAGGTGGCCAGGGGGCTGAGGCCGAGTGAGCCGATCATGGGCTGCATAAGGGCGGCACCGGTAAGAACGCCTACGGTGTTGGAACCGGTGATGGTACAGACCACGGCGCTGATGACAAAGGGTACCAGGATCGGTGGTAGGCCCGAATTGACGATCATTTGGGCGAGCTCCTTGGAGAGCGGCCCGTCCTTAAGAAGCGCCGCCAGAGAGCCGCCGAGTCCGGTAACTATGATGGGCATGGCCGATCCCGCGATGCCTTTTTCTACCCAGTCGTTAAGGACGGTCTTATCCCAGCGGCCGGCAAGGGCCATAGCCAGGAAGGTACCGAGTAGCAGGGAGACTACCGGATCTCCGATGAAGCCCATAACATTTGCGACGAGCGAACCCTTGAGAGCACTGTCGGTTAAGCTGGCCGCAGTGATGAAGATCACCGGGAGGAGAATAGGCAGGAAGGAGCCGAAGGCGCTTGGCAATTTGGCGTTTTGTTCTTCCGCGCGCTGTGCGGCGCTAACGTACTCTTGCTTCGGTTCCACCCAGTACTTTTTCTCCAGGTACTTGCAGTACAGCCAGGTGACGATGACTGCCGGGACGGACACGATGAGTCCCCAAAGAATAGATGTGCCGAGGTCCAGCTTAAGGACGGCGGCGGCAGCAAGCGGCCCCGGCGTGGGTGGGACTAGGGAATGCGTAATGTACGCGGCAAGAAAGAGCAGGGTGCCGAGACCGGCCATGCTGCGCTTGGTGTAGTAGGCAATGGTGGAGACGATGGGGATGAGGATGATCACGACCGAATCGGCGAAGACGGCTATGCCAAGGAAGGCGGCGCTGATGGCAATGGCCAAATCCACATTCTTTTCTCCCACCAGGCGAATGACGGCCTTAGTAATAGAGACGGCCGCGCCGGTCTCCTCCAGGATCTGGCCCATAACAGTACCTAAGAAAATTACAATGCCGATGGACTTGAGCGTACCGGCAAAGCCAGAATATGTGAGGTCGAGAGTTTTTTTCGGTCCCAGGCCGATGGCAAGGCCTAGACCCAGCACAACAAGCAGGATGGCCAAGGAAGGGTGCAACTTGAACTTGCTGATCAGGGCGATCAACGCAACGATGGCTAGGGCAAAGGCCACAACCAACCAAGTACCGCTCAATTTTTTTACCCCCTTTTTTATTGATGCTTGGCTTTGGGGAGATGGCTTTCACCTCCCCTCTTTTCGACATGGCTAATTCGGGCTTGGCCGAGCTTTTACCTATTTATGAAACTTAAGTAACTAATGTAACTAAAGTTCACCAGCAACTTAACAACCTGCTTCCATATTTTTCCTTAGAAAGAAGCCGCAGTGAAAAAAGGAATTTAGTAGTGGCTTGTCGAAGACCTATTGGTGCCTGGCGAAAGGATAAAGTTTATGCCATATAGAAGCGGGAGTGTCAGCCGGTGATCGAATTTCGCGGGGTTACCAAGATATATCCCAAGGGTATAACCGCGTTGGCGAACGTCTCGCTGAAGATAAATAAAGGAGAGTTCGTCTTCCTGGTGGGCCCGAGCGGGGCGGGCAAATCTACTTTTGTCCGGCTGCTTCTACGCGAAGAGCGGCCCACGCAGGGGCAAATCGTGGTGGACGGCGTAGATGTAGGGCGCCTGCGGCCGGCGGAGGTGCCCTTTTACCGGAGAAAAATCGGCATGGTTTTCCAGGATTTCCGCCTGCTGCCGGAACGCACGGTGGCAGAAAACGTGGCTTTTGCCCTGCGGGTGGTCGAGGCGCCGCGCCGGGAGATCCTGAGGCGGGTGCCGCAGGTTTTACACCTGGTGGGGCTCGGGCACAAGTCGCGGGCCAAGCCGGCAGAGCTCTCCGGTGGGGAGCAACAGCGAGTGGCTCTGGCCCGGGCCCTCGTGAACAATCCGCCCATCCTTCTGGCGGACGAGCCTACCGGAAACCTGGACCCGGATACCTCCTGGGAAATTATGAAGCTCCTCATCGAGATTAACCGACGGGGGACCACGGTGGTGGTTGCCACCCACGCGCGCGACATCGTCGACCGGCTGCGGCGGCGCGTAATCGCCCTGGAAAACGGACGAGTGGTGCGGGACGAGGAAAAGGGAGGCTACACGCGTGAGGCTTAGCACGTGGGAGTTTTACCTGCGCGAGACGGGCCGCAGCCTGATGCGCAACCGGCTGATGAGCTTGGCCTCGATAAGCACGGTAGCCCTTTCTCTTCTCATTCTGGGCCTTTTCCTTCTCGGAGCGGTGAACCTCAACCACATCGCCAGCACCTTGGAGAACCAGGTGGAAGTTACAGCCTACCTAGACGACAAGCTTTCTCCTGCCGCCAACAAGGAACTTACCGAGCAGGTGAGGAAGCTTCCGGGTGTGCGAGAGGCGACTTTCGTGAGCAAGGAGGAGGCATTGGAACGCCTGAAGGAGCAGTTCGGTGAACGACGCGACCTTCTTGCCGCTGTGGAGAAGAACAACCCTTTGCGCAACGCCGTGGAAGTGCGTACTCTAACGCCGCAAGACGTGAAACCAGTGGTGGAAGAGCTGAAAAAGCTCCCCGGGGTGGCCAAGGTTAGTTTCAAGGAAGAAATTATCGAGCGCCTTTTTGCCCTCACCCGGGCCATCCGCTATGTGGGCCTGGGTATAGCGGTGCTGCTGATTGGGGGCACGGTATTTCTTATCTCGAATACAATTCGCCTCACCGTATTTGCCCGCCGCCGGGAAATAGGCATTATGAAGTTGGTGGGTGCAACCGACTGGTTCATTCGCTGGCCCTTTCTTTTAGAGGGGATTTGTCTAGGCCTTATTGGAAGCCTCCCTGCCGTAATCCTGGTGGGCCGTTTTTACAGGTGGCTGGCGGCGAACGTTTACAGCACGCTACCTTTCATACCGCTTCTTTCCCCTGCCCAAGTGCTTGGGCGCTTAAGTCTGCTCCTGGTGGGCCTGGGCATTCTGGTAGGTGGGTTGGGAAGCGCCATTTCGGTGCGACGGTTCTTGCGAGTCTAGGAGAGAGGAGACGGGATAGATGCGGTGGAAGAAGAAATTGAAGCAGGTGGCCATGGCCGCACTCTGCTTGCTGCTGGCCTTTCTGACGGCTCTACCTGCTCAGGCGAGCCCACTTGAGGAAAAGCAGCGTGAGCTAAAGCGGGTGGAAGAACAAAAGAGGGCGACCCAGCGGCAGCTAAGCCAGACTAGGAAGGTGGAGCAGAGCCTGACGGCGCAGCTTAACCTTCTAGAACAGCAACTAGAGGCGGCCCAGAACGACCTCGCCTACCTTACGACGCGCCTGGCCAGCACAGAGAAGAGCATTCGCGAAACCACGGCGGCGCTTAAGGCGGCGGAACAAGAGCTGGCCGAGCAGACGAACATACTGGGCGAGCGTCTCCGGGCCATGCAGGAAAACGGTCCGGTTACATACTTGGAGGTGCTCCTCAGTTCCCAGGACTTTGCGGAACTGCTTGAGCGCTTCGATCTCATGAAGGAAATCGTCGCTCAAGACGTAAAGCTCATGGAGAACATCAAGGCCAAGCGCAATGAGATCGAAGAGCGAAAGCAGGACCTGGAGAAAAAGAAAAAGGAACTCTTAGAACTACAGGCGGCCACACAAGAGAAAAAGGCGGCCATTGAGGCCAGCACCCGCGAAAAAGAGCGGCTCCTTGCCGAAACGCAGAGACAGAAAGAAGCCTACGAACGTGCTTTAGATGAACTTGAAGAGACCTCGCGCGAACTGGAGTATGCCATCCGGCAGCTGCAGTCTAAGAGCGGCCGGAGCACTGTTTCCCGCGGTAAAGGGGCCATGCTCTGGCCGACGGCGGGAAGAATCAGTTCTTATTTTGGACCGCGCGTACATCCGATCTTTAAGACGAAGAGAGTACACACGGGAATCGACATCGCCGCGCCGGAAGGCCAAACGGTGGTGGCAGCAGCTGATGGAACGGTAATCATGGCCGATTGGTACGGCGGTTACGGCAAGACGGTGGTGATCGACCACGGGGGCGGCATCTCTACGCTCTACGGGCATAACTCGGTCCTCCTGGTTTCCGTCGGGCAGAAAGTGCGTCGAGGGCAGGCCATTGCCCGCGTGGGGAGCACAGGTTTTTCTACCGGTCCGCACTCCCATTTCGAGGTGCGGGTGAACGGTACACCGGTTAACCCTTTGGGCTGGCTCTAATCTCCGGGATTTCTAATTTCCCGCCTTGCAAAAATTCCCGAAAAGCACGTTGGTAGAAGGAAGGAATCCTCGTTTCGGACGGAGAAGATGTTGGGTAAGCCCCAACCGGCGCTCAACAAGCTTCTTCTCTGCAGCGAGGATTCTTTTGTTTGCCTGGGTGGGGATTGCTCCGGAGAGTAGAACCGGGCCGCGAGGAAAACGGGGCTGAAGGCCGAGGGGCGGCTGGGATGGAAGGAAAAGGAAGGATAAGGCGAGGAAAAAGCGGGTAGAGATAGGCAGTGAATATAGAATTTTGCGGCAGTTGCGGGAGGCACGAAGCCTGAGGAAGGGGGTTCCCGGCGGTGCTCGGTAAGCCGTGGCAACGACGGGTAGGGGGGATGGGGGCGGGCGTGTTCCTGGGGTTGGTGCTTATCCTGGTAGTCCACCGTTACTGTGGTCTGTACCGCATCCTCTTACAATACCGTGAACTGAAGCCTTTTGTTGAGGCCGTGTACCTCGTGGAGCGCAATTATGTCGGTGGGACCGAACGGGAGAAGCTGCTTACGGGTGCGATCCGGGGCGTAGTGGAAAGCCTTGCCGATCCGCACAGCGTGTACCTTGAACCCGTAGTTATGGCAGGAGCAGCCAGGGAACAGAGTGGCGAATGTGCCGGGATTGGGATTCTGGTAACCGTGCGCCGCGGTAGGCTGATGATCGCCGAGGCGCCGGTGCCGGGCTCGCCAGCCGCCGAGGCGGGATTGGCCGCCGGCGATGTTATCGAGGCCGTCAATGGAAAAAAGGTAAACACCCTGACCTTTGAGACGGCCCTGGACCTGATGCGCGGGCCGGTGGGCAGCAAAATGGTTTTAACGGTAAGCCGACCGGGGACGCACCGCCATTGGGATGTTACCCTGGAGCGGGCCAACATTGAACTTCCGACGGTCCGCTACCAGATACTGGATGATTTTCCTGGGGTGGGCTATATCCGCATTCTCATGTTCACAAAGACCTCCGGGCGGGAGCTAAAGGACAGTCTGGCCTGCCTGCGCCAGAACGGGGCGAGGTACTTAGTGCTAGATCTAAGGGGCAACCCCGGCGGCTGCCTGCAGGCGGCGGTCGAAGTGGCCGAGATGTTTGTACCGCGGGGGAAACCGATTCTCCATGTAAAGGAGCGGGGGAAGGCGAAGGTGACCATAACTTCGCGCGGTTCGCCGTACCTGGATCTGCCTTTGGCAGTGCTGGTGGATGAAGGAAGTGCCAGCGGCGCGGAGATAGTGGCCGGTGCAGTGCAAGATGCCCGTTCAGGTGTAGTGGTCGGCCAGCGGACGGCCGGAAAGGGGTCGGTGCAGACCTTCTTTCAGCTAAAAAACGGCGGCGGTTTAAAACTGTCCACCGCCCGGTACCTCTTGCCTTCGGGCCGCAGTTTGGAGGGGCAGGGACTGGTGCCGGACGTGCCTGTAGAACAGGGAGCAGAGGGCGCGGACGACCAGCTCTTGGCGGCTCTGCGCAAGCTGCCTGAGGTTGCGGCGGCGAAAACAGGTGGGTGGTAGCGCTTATTGAGAAAGTGTCGAGAAAAGGCGGAATAGCTTGCGATGTAAGCTGCTACAAGTGGGAGGAGTTTTAGTCTTTACGTAGAATTAATACAAAAGACACATTACAGACTTAAAGGGAGGGGTTTTGGTGCAAAGGTTAGGGCGCAAAGGGTTCCTGCTTGTGACGGTGGCGCTTCTGGTAGTAGCCCTCCTGGCCGGGTGTAGCTCACAGCCCGCAGCAACAGGAGAGCAAAAAGGAGGCGAACAGCAACCGGCTGCGGAAAAGAAGTTCGTCAACATCGCTACCGGCGGTACTGCTGGGACTTACTACCCGCTGGGCGGGGCAATTGCTGACATCCTGAATAAGAACGTTCCCGGGGTCAACGCCAGTGCTCAGAGCACCGGCGCTTCTGTAGCTAACGTAAACATGCTGCAGGACGGGAGCGTGGAAATGGCGTTTATCCAAAACGACATCGCTTACTATGCAGCCAATGGCACCGAGATGTTTAAGGACAAGAAAGTCGAGGGGCTGCGGGGCATTGCTACCCTCTACCCGGAAACCATTCAGATCGTCACTCTGGCCAAGACGGGCATTAAAGATATTGCTGACCTTAAGGGTAAAAGGGTGGCCGTTGGTGCTGCCGGCAGCGGCACCGAGGCTAACGCCCGCCAAATCCTAGAGGCTTACGGCATCACGTACGATGACATTACGGTACAGTATTTATCCTTCGCCGAAGCAGCCAATAACCTGAAGGATGGCAACGTAGATGCGGCTTTCGTTACTGCCGGTTTCCCCACTGCGGCCATCCAGGACATTGCCGCCCAACATGATGTGGTGCTGCTTCCGGTGCCGGAAGACGTGGCCGACAAGTTGATCCAGAAGTATCCCTTCTACACTAAGGTAACCATCCCGGCCGGGACTTATCCAAACCAGAAGACGGATGTCAAGGCTGTGGCCGTACGGGCGATGCTCGCCGTAACTGACAAGATGGATGAGCAGCTGGCCTACGAGATCACTAAAGCCATTTATACCAACCTGGACCGGCTGCAGAGCGCGCATGCCGTCGGCAAACTGATCACGAAAGAGACGGCCCTGGACGGTATGTCCATTAAACTTCATCCCGGGGCAGAAAAGTTCTTCAAGGAATAAGAAGGCACGTATACGCCGAGCAGGGCAAGTAAGAATGGGAGCAGGTAGCTGAAGGGGGTGGCTGGGTGCCGGGTATTGCCCGGCGCCCGGCTTATATGCAGAAGTGGCGGCGATATTTGCTGCCGAGCGGGGCAGCAGCAGGACTGGTTTTGCTGGTGGTCCTTAGTTGGCGGCTACCTTGTCTTGTAGTCTCGGGTGCGGACGGGCGGCCGCTTTTGCGTTTTGCGCTCTGGCCTGATAAGCAATTCACCCTGACCTACGTGCACTCGGTTCAGAAAACTCCGTGCTACGAAAATCTTGAACCAGGGCCGGACGGCGACCTGGTGTTGACGTCTACCGAATATGAGTCGCTGGGAGTAGGGCTTCCTTTCTTGGTAGGGGAGGGGAAGCTGATAAACAGAGATGGCCGCTTCATCTTGACCGGTCTCAACCGGCACTTTACCGAAATTGACCTGCGGGCCATGCCCGTAGCCCAGCAGGCTCTTATCGTTCGCGGGCACCGCTTTGACCTAAGCAATACGTTTGCCCCCGGTAGCTTGCTCCGCCTCAAGGTAAAGCCTGTCACGTTGTTCCAGATCTTCCGGGAGAAACTCTGTCAGGGGGAGGATTAGCCTGGTGCCGAAGGATGTTGTACCGAAAGCGGAATCTGTCGACCTGGATGAGTTCCTGGCACAGTATGACCGAGAGTCGGACTACCGCCGCCTACAGGGTTTTACAGCGCAGGTGATAGCAGCTATTGCTATTGCTTTTTCCGTTTTTCAACTTTATACAGCCATCTTCGGCGTACTGGATGCTCATCTGCAACGTTCCATCCACCTTTCCTTCGCCATGGCCCTGGTGTTTCTTCTCTATCCGAGCCGCAAAAGCTGGCCGCGTACAAAGCTTCACTGGTTTGATGTCTTGCTGGCAGTGGTGGCGGCTGCGACCCCGCTTTATATTGTGGCTTTTTACCAGGACTTGGTCCTTAGAGCCGGACGGGTGACGCCGACTGATCTGGTAATTGGTTCTTTGGGCGTTTTCCTAGTTCTGGAAGCGGCACGACGGGTGGTCGGCTGGCCTATCGTGATCGTGGCCGGCGCTTTCCTGGCGTATGCTTTTCTCGGCCCTATGATGCCAGGGGTTTTGGCTCACAAGGGGCTTACCTTGGGACAACTGGTGGGGCACCTGTACTTCACCACCGAAGGCGTGTTCGGCATCCCGCTAGGTGTATCTTCCACCTTTATCTTTCTCTTCATCCTTTTTGGCGCCTACCTGGAGAAAACCGGGATGGGCAGGTTCTTCATTGACCTGGCCAACGCCGTAGCCGGCTGGGCCAGCGGTGGCCCGGCCAAGGTGGCCGTGCTTTCCAGTGGGCTCATGGGTACCATTTCCGGGAGTTCGGTGGCCAACGTGGCCGGAACAGGGAGCTTTACCATCCCCATGATGAAGAGCCTGGGGTACCGGCCGGAGTTTGCCGGTGCCGTGGAGGCGGCGGCCTCCACCGGCGGGCAACTAATGCCGCCGATTATGGGGGCAGCCGCGTTTCTCATGGCAGAATTCATTGGCATCCCCTACATTCAGGTAGTGAAAGCGGCGGTAATCCCTGCTGTTCTTTACTTTACCGGCATCTGGATCGGCGTCCATCTGGAGGCACAAAAACTGGGGCTTAAGGGTATCCCGCGAGAGCAATTGCCGCGCATCGGCCGGCTTTTGCTGGAAAGGGGCCACCTGGCTATTCCCCTGATTGCCATCATTTATCTTCTGGTGTCGGGCCGTACGCCGATGAAGGCGGCGCTCTGGGCGATTCTCCTAGCAATCCTCGCTTCGCTCCTCAGGCGCTCCACGCGGATCTCGCTGCGGGATGTCATCGATGGGCTGGAACAGGGTGCCCGCAGCGCCCTAGGGGTGGTGATTGCTTGTGCCACGGCCGGCGTTATCATCGGCGTGGTAACCAAGACCGGGCTTGGCCTTAAGCTAGCCACGGCCCTGGTGGACCTGGCCCATGGCGCCCTCCTGCCTACGCTGTTTTTCACCATGATTTCCTCGCTTATTCTAGGCATGGGGGTACCTACTACTGCCAACTACGTGATCACGTCCACGATTGCGGCCCCGGCGCTCATCCGCATCGGGGTGCCGGTGATTGCGGCACACATGTTCGTCTTCTACTTCGGTATTATCGCCGACGTTACGCCGCCGGTGGCTCTGGCCGCCTATACCGCCTCGGGTATTGCCAAGAGTAACCCGATGCAAACAGGCGTGAACGCCTCTAAGCTGGCGATTGCCGCCTTCCTGATCCCGTACATTTTCGTTACCTCGCCGACTTTACTGCTGGTGAACGCCACACTGCCTCTTGTGGTGAGGATGATAGCCACCTCGCTCATCGGCATGGTAGGGGTGGGAGCAGCTGTCAATGGATTTCTGGTCACGGCAGCTAACCTGGTGGAACGCCTGCTCTTTTTTGTGGGCGGGCTGCTCCTCATCCAGCCGGCGGCGCAGACGGACATCATAGGCATCGCTCTGCTCTTGGCCGCCTACCTGAGCCAGCGCGTGCGCCTGGCCCGGAAACGGACGGAAGGCGCCAGGATGTAGTAAACGCCCCGCTTTTGTCAAGGTTTTGTGAAGAAAGGGTTCAGCTCCTGGACAGAGGGGTGCGGAGGGTAGTAAAATTTACTTGCTGAACGAGATACCCCCGTTGGCGACCATGTTCAGGAGGTGCGAATTAATGGCTTGGTTCTGGAACAAGCTGGCCCAGAATAAAGTATATGCCTTGGTGGCTTTAATTGGGCTTCTTTTGGGCGGGACGCTGATGGCCGGAGGGATTGCTGCCTACAGTTACGTCCTTGCCAGTAAAGCCGGTTACAGCACGCCTGCGCAGGCGGCGCCGCTTCCTACGGCCACGGCGGCTTCCGTACCCGCCGTCCCGGGCGTCGGAGCAAACACCATCGCCGACATGGTAGACCGCGTGGGCCCGGCGGTAGTAATGATCAACACAACGGTGGTGCAGAAAACGCCGGGGTTCGATTCTTTCTTCAACGACCCATTTTTCCGCCAATTCTTTGGTAACCGGCTTCCCAGCCTGCCGCGAGACCGCGTCAGCCATGGCTTGGGCAGCGGCTTCATCACCAGTTCGGACGGCTACATCCTCACCAACGAACACGTGGTCGAAGGTGCCAGCGAAGTACAAGTTACGGTGGTGGGCTACGATAAGCCCTTCCCGGCAAAAGTGGTGGGCACGGACAGGGAGCTGGATTTGGCCATCTTAAAGATCGATGCCCCCAAACCGCTTCCCACGGTGGCGCTCGGCGATTCCGACAAGACGCGGGTCGGCGAGTGGGTAGTGGCCATCGGCAATCCCTACGGGCTGGATCATACCGTAACGGTGGGCGTGGTTAGTGCCAAAGGGCGGCCGGTCCCCGTGCAGGACCGGATTTACAAGAACCTCCTGCAGACGGATGCGGCTATCAATCCCGGCAACAGCGGCGGACCGCTCCTTAATCTGCAGGGAGAGGTCATCGGGATTAACACCGCGGTTAACGCAGAAGGACAGGGCTTAGGCTTTGCCATCCCTATCAACACGGCCAAAGAGGTCATGGATCAGCTGCGCACCAAGGGCAAAGTAGTGCGCCCGTGGCTGGGCGTTTCCATCCTGGACGTGACGGCCGACCTGCAGCAGTACTTCAAACTGCCTGACCGCAAAGGAGCCATCATCGGTGAGGTGATAAGCGGTAGCCCGGCCGACAAGGCAGGCCTGAAAGTAGGCGACGTGATCAGAAAAGTGGACAACCAACCCATCGAAAACGCCCAGGCGCTGGTGGACGCCATTGCCAAGAAGAAGGTTGGCCAAACCGTAGGGCTGGAAATCTACCGCAACGGGCAAACCATTTTCCGCCTGGTGAAGATCGCTGAGAAGCCCAATTGAGCGGCATCCCTTTCCGAAAAGACGGGAAGGCACTGAGGGGCCTGCCGGCGGCGGCAGGCCCTTCTGCGTTCGGTCACTCTCCCCCTCCTGCTTTAGCTGAATTTGCTGGACGGCCTTCGCTTGTGCTAGAATGAAGTAGCGGTGTTACTCAACCGGCGGAGGGGAAATGTGTGGGAAAAAACGCGGGACACGGGCGGCCGGAAGATCTCGGCTCCCGCATTTGGCAGCTGGCCTGGCCTGCCATCCTGGAGATGGGCCTCCATACGCTGGTGGAGGTGGTGGATACGGCCATGGTCGGGCGCTTGGGAGCGCGGGAGCTGGCGGCGGTGGCCCTAGGGAGCCGCGTGGTGTTTTCGGTGATCTTTGTGTTTGCTGCCGTGGGGACGGGGGCGGCGGCTCTGGTAGCCAGGGCAGTCGGAGCCGAGAACCGGCAGGAGGCTGAGCGAACGGCGGCGCAGGCGGTCACGCTCGCCTTTCTTCTAGGAGCCGTCATGGCCGCCGCCGGGTTCTGGGCGGCCGGCCCTCTTTTCCGCGTTACGCGGGCCGAGGTGACCGTGCAACACCTCGCGCGCGACTACCTTAAGATCGTCGTTCTGACCAGCCCTCTGCTGTTACCCCTTTTTGTTGTAAGCGCCCTCCTGCGCGGCGCCGGGGACACGCGCACACCTCTTGTTCTGGCTGCCCTAACCAACTCCATCAACATTCTGGGCGACTATCTTCTTATCTTCGGCTGGGGGCCGGTCCCTCGTTTAGGGGTATACGGGGCCGCTCTGGCCACCGCCGTGGCGCAGGTAGCCGGTGCGCTTGGCGGTTTGGCCTTGGTCTTTTCCGGCCGGGGGATCTTGAAAGTGGAGCCGCGCCGCCTCCTTTCCTGGGACACCCGGCTGGCCGGGCGAATTTTGCGCATCGGTCTTCCGGCGGCACTGGAGGAGCTTACCTTTACGGTGAGCGGCTTGGCGCTTCTCTTTTTGGTGAGCCGCCTGGGGACGGTCTCCCTGGCGGCGCACCAGGTGGCTCTTACCGCCGAAGGACTCTCCTTTATGCCCGGCTGGGGGTTTGCCATTGCCGCGGCCACCCTTACCGGCCAGCACTTGGGGGCCAGGGACCAGGAAGGGGCTTTCCGGAGCGGCTGGCTGACCGCCCGGTACTGCCTGGCGGTGATGGGAGGCATGGGCCTGGTGTTTCTCCTCTGGCCGCGCTGGCTGGTAAGCCTTTTTACCGGCGAAGGTGAGGTGATCGACCTCGCCGCCACCTGCATCAGGATCGGAGCATTGGAACAGGTTCCCATTGCTTTGGAGATGGTGCTTGCCGGTTCTCTGCGCGGAGCGGGGGACACGCGTTTTCCTTTTCTCGTTTCGGCGTTCGGCAATTGGGTTTTCCGGCTCCCGTTGGTGTACCTTCTTACGGCGGTTTGGATGTTCCCGGTGTGGTCGGTATGGGTGATAACGGTGATCGACTGGCTGATCCGGGCCAGCCTGCTGCTCACCCGTTACCGCGGCCGCCGCTGGGCGACCGTAGAGGTCTGAGGAAAAAGGTGGTGAGTTTATGGATAGGCGCTTTCGCCTGATTTCCGAGTTTAAACCGCGGGGAGACCAACCAAAAGCAATCCGCGAACTGGCGGCCGGGGTGGAGCGCGGCTACAAGTACCAGACGCTGCTTGGGGTGACGGGCTCGGGCAAGACCTTCACCATGGCCGGAGTAATTGAAGCCGTGCAGAAGCCTACTCTGATGATTGCTCACAATAAGACCCTGGCGGCGCAGCTCTGCAGCGAGTTCCGCGAGTTTTTTCCCGAAAACGCGGTAGAGTACTTCGTTAGCTACTACGACTACTACCAGCCCGAAGCCTACGTTCCCCAGACGGACACTTACATCGAGAAGGATGCGTCGATCAACGAGGAAATTGACAAACTCCGCCATGCCGCCACCAGCGCCATCTTGGAACGGCGGGATGTGATTGTGGTGGCGAGCGTGTCCTGCATTTACGGCTTGGGTTCGCCGGAGGAGTACCGGGAACAGGTGCTTTCCCTGCGTAAGGGTACAGCCCGTGACCGCGATGAGGTACTGCGGCGGCTAATCGATATGCAGTACGGCCGCAACGACCTGGAACTTACGCGCGGAAAGTTCCGGGTGCGCGGCGATGTCATTGAGATTTTCCCGGCCGGTTCAACCCAGCGGGGTATCCGGGTGGAGTTTTTCGGGGACGAGATTGACTCCCTCCTCGAGTTCGATACCCTTACGGGTGAAATTATCGGCGAACGCAGCCATGTGGCCATCTACCCGGCCAGCCACTACGTCACCTCGGCCAAGACGCGGGAGCGTGCCATCGCCAGCATCGAGCGAGAACTGGCGGAACGTCTGGCCGAACTTAGGGCCCAGGGGAAGGTTTTCGAGGCCCACCGGTTGGAGCAGCGCACCCGCTATGACCTGGAGATGCTGGCGGAAGTCGGCTATTGCAAGGGCATCGAAAACTACTCCCGCCATCTTACCGGGCGGGCGCCGGGGGAGCCGCCCTATACCCTCCTCGATTATTTTCCGGACGACTTCCTGGTGATCATCGACGAGTCGCACATGACCATTCCGCAGCTGCACGCCATGTACCACGGTGATAAATCGCGCAAGGACAACCTGGTGGAACACGGGTTCCGCCTGCCCTCGGCCTATGACAACCGCCCCCTTACCTTCGATGAATTTATCGCCCGGGTGCCGCAGGTCATCTTCACTTCTGCCACCCCGGGACCTTTCGAGCTCGAGGTGAGCGCGCAGGTGGTGGAGCAGGTGGTGCGGCCTACCGGCCTGGTGGACCCGGAAATCGAAGTGCGGCCCACCAAAGGGCAGATTGACGATCTTCTAGAGGAGATCCGAAAGCGCGTGGCCAAGAGGCAGCGCGTGCTCGTCACCACCCTGACCAAGCGCATGGCCGAGGACCTGACCGACTACCTGGCCGAGATGGGCGTCAAGGTGCGCTACCTGCATTCGGATATTGGGACGATTGAGCGCATGGAGATCATCCGCGACCTGCGCTTGGGCGAATTCGATGTGCTGGTGGGGATTAATCTTTTGCGCGAAGGCCTGGATCTCCCGGAGGTTTCCCTGGTCGCCATCCTGGATGCCGACAAAGAGGGATTCCTGCGCTCGGAGCGCTCCCTCATCCAGACCATCGGCCGAGCGGCGCGCAACGTGGAAGGGCGGGTGCTTATGTATGCCGATACCATCACCGAGTCCATGCGCCGGGCCATCGACGAGACGAACCGCCGGCGCGCTCTGCAGATGGAGTACAATGAACGGCATGGAATTACCCCCCAGACGGTGCACAAGGCGGTGCGGGAGATAATCGAGGCGACGCGGGCGGCAGAGAAGCCGGAAGACTACCTGCCGCAGGAGAAGAAGGTCAGCACCATGAGCCGGGCCGAGCTCCGGGCCTGGGTACGGGAACTGGAGGAGCGCATGCACGCTGCGGCGAAGCGCCTGGCTTTTGAGGAGGCGGCCGAGCTGCGCGATTTGCTCCTCGAGGCTAAGCTGCTGCTCGAAGGCGGCGATGCATCGCCGGCGAAAAAAGTAAATAGTGGGCCCCAAAAGGGAAAAAATGGCTGTACAGCGCCGGGGCATATGGATAAAATAGAAGCAAAGGCTAAAAGGAGGAAACGGGCATGACCAAGCCAGAGGTTATCGTTTACACTACGCCGACGTGACCCTACTGCACCCTGGTGAAAGAGTTTCTTTCCCAAAACAACGTTGCCTATCAGGAAAAGAACGTGGCCGTAGACCGCGCCGCCCGCCAGGAGATGCTGAGCCTTACCGGGCGCTCGGCGGTGCCCACGGTGAAAATCGGCGACGAGGTGATCGTCGGCTTCGACAAGGCGCGCATCTCCGAGCTTCTTGGGCTTTAACCGAAAGAGTGAGGGCCCGGACCTACATATTAGGTCCGGGCCGTCTTTCGGGTGCGCCCGGCATGGGCGCTGCCTATAGGGTGCAAGTCCCGAACGGCGAAGGTAGCAGTAGCCGTAGCTTAAGGCAAGGGTGTCCGCCGCGAGGTGGAA
>JASKKP010000036.1 GCA_030154105.1 Bacillota bacterium | reverse complement strand
GGAGCGCTTTGGCTTTAAGTACGTAGCGGTCACGCTGCGCGAGAGCTTCTCCGCCTCGCACAACGGCTGGTCGGGCCTCCTCTACGACGGGAAGGAGTTCTACCGTTCCCGCCGGTACGAAATCAGCCCAATTATCGACCGCGTCGGCGGTGGCGACTCCTTCGGCAGCGGCCTCATCTATGCCCTCCTTTCCGGCAAGGATCCCCAGGCGGCCGTGGACTTTGCCGCCGCTGCTTCCTGCCTTAAGCACAGCATCCACGGTGACTTCAATCTGGTCACCGTGGATGAGGTGGAGCTCCTGGCCCGCGGCGACGCCTCCGGCCGGGTGCAGCGGTAGAAACGGGACAGCAAAGGGGGATGGGGGACTTTGCCGTACGAAAACAAACTCAAGAAAGCCCTGGCCCAGGGTCGGACGGTTTTCGGGCCCTTTATGAAACTATCCGACCCTGCAGTGGTCGAGGTTTTCGGATACGCCGGCTTCGACTTCGTTATCATCGATACCGAGCACGGACCGCTTTCTATCGAGACGGCGGAGAATCTGGTGCGGGCTGCACAACTTACGGGTGTAACCCCCATAATCCGCGTGACAGATAATGATCCTGCCAAAATTTCCCGGGCACTCGACATTGGTGCGCAGGGGGTGCAGGTACCGCAGATTACCTCGCGCGAAGAGGCGGAGAAAGCCGTACGGGCGGCGAAATTCGCTCCCCAAGGGGATCGTGGGGTGTGTCGCTTTGTTCGTGCCGCGGACTACACGGCGTTAGACCGCTATAAATACTTCCTCCATGCCAACGAGAACACGCTAGTCATCATCATGGTCGAGGGTCTAGAGGGCATTAGTAACATTGACGGAATCCTCGCCACCCCCGGGATTGATATCCTCTTTGTCGGTCCCTATGACCTCTCCCAGTCACTTGGGGTAACTGGCCAGGTCAACCATCCCAGTGTCATTGCCAAGCTAGAAGAGGTAACAGCAAAAGCCCGGGAGAAGGGCGTAGTCGTAGGCACCTTTGTGGATACTGTGGAGGCAGCCCACCAATGGAGCAAACTGGGCATTCAGTACATTTCATACTCGGTAGATGTAGGCCTCCTCTACGAGGGCAGCCGGCAAATCGTAAGCGCGTTAAAGGATGAAATCCAGCGTGGCTAGGCAGGGACGGTGTCGACGTACCGTAGGTGGAACCTGCCGAAAGAGATTCCATCCCGTGGCCGACGAAGTACCGTAAGAAGGAACGAAAAGACATGCTAGCAAAAGTCAAGGGTTTCCCGGCAAGTGACCTTGGCAAAGGAGAGCGGGCCGGGCCTTAAGGATTCTGGCCACCTTTAGCCAGGCCGTAAAGGCCCTCCACTACGCTTCGGCCCTGCCGGGCGGCGGCTTAAGCCGCGGGCCTTGACTGCCGGCTGCAGGTGGCAGGCATGGCAAACAAGCCCGGCCCGCTCCAGGGGACGAGCTTAGGGGGTGGATCTTCCTCAGTTGCTCCTGAGTGGCGTAGGTTTCCAGACGTACTCAGGATCGTAGGGCTTGCCGCTTCGCCAAATGTAGTAGATGACTACAGCGAGCTTGCGCGTCAGAGCTACCGTTGCGACTTTAGGGTGCTTGTCTTCTTGAATCTTGCGCTGGTAGTAAGCGTTAAAGCGTTCATCGCAGCGTCTAGCGGCTTGAGCCGAGTACCAGAGAGCTAGCTCGCCTGAGGTAGGGAGAACCGCGCTTGAATATGTGCAGCCGGGTACCCTGGAACTCTCCCGATTCCTTGACACTAGCGTCAATATGCACAGGCCACAAAGCGCATGGGATTGGTGAAGGTAAAGATGTCCGGGACTTCTCCCAGGAGAGTAGCGAGCACCACAGAGCCTACACCAGGCACAGTTTCCAGAACATGCCGCGGCAACTTCTCAGCCGTTGTCGCGGACTATTCTTCTTCAGTCTTGCCCTGGGTGCACACTTCGGTAAGCGCCTGGTCGATGGCCGCTTCGATGGTTTCTACGTAAGCGTAAAACAGTCCCCACCTTGCGAGCAGGTGGGGACATGAGTAAGCTCTTAATTAGTTGCTAAGACGGCAGTCAGAGGGAATAGAGTCCGACCAGGGAAGCACTTGGTCTAGCGCCGTCTGGTTGGTGATATCCATGTTCGGAAGGGTTTCGAAGAGGTAAGTAAGATAGCGGAAGGGGTTCAAGCCATTTTCCTTCGCTGTTTCCACGATGCTGTAAATAGTAGCACTGGCTTGAGTTCCTCGCGGAGTGTTAGCGAACAGCCAATTCTTACGCCCAATCACGAAAGGTTTGATCGAGCGTTCACTGCGGTTATTGCTGGTTTCCAAGCGCCCGTACTGCAAAAAGGCTACAAGTTTATCCCATTGGCTCAAGCAATAATTGACCGCCTGCCCAAAGGCACTCTTAGGGAGTACCTGTGAACTTTGTTGGTTCAGCCACGCCCAAAAGGCGTCCAGTAAAGGAAGACTTTCTTTCAGCCGTTTTTGATAACGTTCCTCAGGCGTAACGTCCTTTAAATCCCGCTCAATGGCAAAGAGCCGATTACAGAACTCAAGCCCTTCCTTGGCCGCTACAGCCGCTGAGCGCTTAGTATCCGGCAGGGCTTTGAGTGCTTCGTCGAATTTCCGCCGGGCATGAGCCCAACACCCGACTAACGTGACATTGGGGAGACCGTTATAGCCGGCATAGCCGTCCACGTGCAGGTACCCCTTAAAACCAGAGAGAAACTTCTGCGGGTGTTGACCGCCTCGGGTTGTCTGGTATTCATAGAGAATTATCGGTGGACCAGTATGGCCGGTGCGGTAAAGCCAGAGGTAAGACTGGGTCTGGGCGGCCCGCCCCGGTTCGTGCAAAACTTGTAGGGTCGTTTCGTAGGCATAGAGGATATCCTGCTTGAGCATAAGTTCGCGCATCCGGTTGTAAAGCGGCTTTAACCACTTATCCGCCCCATAGAGTATCCAGTTGGCCATACTCTGCCGGGACAATTCAATCCCCAGCCGGGCCAACTGTTGTTCCTGACGATAAAGGGGTATCCCCTCCACATATTTCTGGTCCATGATGTAAGCTAGGGCAGAAGGGGAAGCGAGACTGCCGGGGAGTATCGGCGCAGGCATGGGAGCGGTGATGACCGGCGTGGTGACCTCCTCGCGCTCACAGCGCCGGCAGGAATAGATGTAACGAACGTGCTTGACCAACTTTACCCGAGCCGGGATGATCTTCAGTTCTTGCCGCACCTCAGTGCTCATTTCATGTAAAGGACCGCCGCATTGCGGACACACCTGCTCTTCGGGTGATAGGCGGTATTCGACGGTCTCCACCGGCAGGTCCTTGAGCACAGCCTCACGGTGACGGCGCTGCTTGCGCCGTGTGTAGGTGATAGTTTCAAGCGTCGGTTCTGGAAGCGGATGGGCCTCGGCTTCCGCTTCGTTGAAAATACCGAGCTGCTTCGAAGAAACAGTCCGCTCGCTGGAAGAAGCGAATTGCCTCTTTTGGCTTAAGCGGAACTGCTCCTTAAACCACTCCACCATGGCCGTCAGTTCCGCCACTTGCTTCGCCAGCTTAGCGTTTTCCTCCACAAGCATGGCGTTATGCTTTTGAAGTTCCTCTAAAGTCGTGGTTATAGTATTAGTTATCTTATTCATGAATAGCTACTTCGACAGATTGTGGTTAAATTCCTGCTTAATAGCCCTTCTAGCTAAAACATTTCTTTCCTGCAGCCTCTTACAACACAAGGCGCGCTCTTACTTCCGGATGAGCCTTCGGTTGATTTAAAGAGAGACCATCAAGCAGCCAGCTTAGCTCCCGGCGGCTGACGACTTGGGTTGTACTGCCGGTATCCATAGGCCACTGAAATCTTCCCCGCTCCAACCGGCGATAATATAGCCAAAACCCGTTGTGGTCCCAGTAGAGAATCTTAAGCTTATCGCGCTGCCGATTGCAGAAGACAAAGAGGTTGGGAGAGAAGGGGTCAAGTTCAAAGGCTTCTTTGACCAGCGCGGCCAACCCGTCGATGGACTTGCGTAAGTCGGTAGGGCCGCAGGCTAGGTAAACTCGCCCGATGCCAGCTTCGGTCAGCATAACGACATCAAGACCTTGACTACCTCGGCAAGAAGCGCCGGATCAAATCCAGGTCTAACCTCGATGCTAGCGAGCCCTACTCTAATAAGCAATTCATTCTCGCGGCCAGGGGGTGACGACTGACTGACTTCTAGCGGTTGCCATTTTACTGGTGAACCGGCCGAACGTGGTTCGTCGCCGGTCCTGTATTTCTTAAGCCAGTACCATAACTGCCGGGGTGTCACATTGTGAGCTGCACACCACTCCTTGGCGGGGTGATGTCCTAACGGTGCTGTAAAAATTAAGAGGCCTGAGCTAAACTTAGAAGTGACCAACCCTAAGTTTTCACCTTACGGCGAAAGGAGCTCAGGCCCATGAATAGAGTACCACCTTCCGAACGTATTAGACAAGCCATTCAAGAACTATTAGATTCTGGTATCCGTGGTGATAAAGACGTTCTAAACGAATTGATCCGACTGGGAGCAACGCGTTTGGTCCAGGAGATTCTGGAACAAGAAGTAGAAGACTTCTTGGGCAGAGGCCACTATGAACACCGAAAAGGAAACGAGTTTAAGGGCTATCGTAATGGGTATCGGGAGAAGAGTTTAGAGACAGCAGAAGGAAGCATTACCGTCTCCGTACCGCAACTGCGCCAAACTGCCATACCTTTTGAGTCGAAGCTCTTAAGTTTTCTACGCAGCCATACCGATGTATTGGACCATCTGGTGGCAGAAATGTACGCACGTGGTCTTTCTACCCGCGATATTGAAGAAGCTTTCAAGGATAGCACTGGCGAGCAACTGATCAGCCGTACGGCTGTCAGCCAGGTAACTGAATCGCTCTGGGATGAATACGAAGCCTTCAGAAAGAGGGACCTTTCTGGCTTCGATGTAGCTTACCTATTTCTCGATGCCGTGTTTGAAGCTCTAAGGCGCACGGGCCAAACGAAAGAAGGGATTCTCTGCGCCTGGGCAATACTCACCGATGGCCGACGAGTCTTACTTTACCTTGGGCTGGGCAACAAGGAGAGTTATGAGGACTGGCTAGACTTCCTTCGTGATATGGTGAAGCGGGGACTAAAAACACCGACAACAGTGACTACCGACGGGGCTCCCGGGCTGATTAAGGCCGTGGAGGCAATGTGGCCGAAGAGCTTACGAATCCGGTGCTGGGCACACAAAGCCCGCAACATCCTGGAAAAGGTGCCCGAGTACGCACGAGCCGAGGTTAAAGCTTACCTTCAGACCATCCGTGAAGCTCCTACTCTCGAAGCCGGCCGCCTCGCTGCCCAGCAGACCCTTGAGTGCTTCAAGAAACAGTTCCCATCGGCTATGCAGAGTCTAGCGGACGACCTAGAGGCCAGCTTGAATCACCTTCGCGTTCCAGTGGCTCATAGAAAGTTTGTCCGCACTACAAACCTGATTGAGCGTAGCTTTGAAGAAGAAAGGAGACGGACCAAGACATTACCCAAATTCTTCGGTGAACACAGCGCTCTCAAACTAGTCTTCGCCGCCTTAACGCGCGCTACAAGACGGTGGCAGAAGATCCATATCACGGAACTTGAGCAAAAGCAAATGCAGAAACTTCGGCAATCCCTCGGCCTTGACCCGGATCCCAACTCCGGGATACAGAAGGAGCAGCTAGAAAGCGAAAAAATCAGTGCTAGTGCGTAAGCCAGGCCTCAAACCATTTTACAGCAGACTCTGGACATCACCCTTGGCGCTTTGCCCACTGGCGCGATACTCGGCAATCCTGCGCTCCCATTCCTGCCGCTGCTCGGCCTTGGTCATAAAGAAATCCCCCTTTATTCGCTTTCTAGGGGGATTATCCTACTAGCCGGAGGACAAGGCCAGGTGGGGAGTGCTTGACGCTTACGTTTCTACTTGCCCTACTTGCCCTTCGAGAAATTCGATTTGGGCCAGGAGGAGCTTAAGCTGCAGGGTGAAACTGTTAAGGCCTAGAGTAATGCCAAAGCTATTCCTGGCGAAGTTTTACACTTCGATTGCCTTCTCTTCACCCAAACGTCCCCGGGAGGCCTTGGAGAGGAGGGCCGCCAGCTCAGAAAGGTCGGCGGCAGCCAATTCTTCTGGCGTGGGGTAGTTCATGAGGAGTTCCCGGGAACTACGGACGAAAGGCTCGGAAAAAGAGTTTCGTATTCCGGAAAGATGCGGTCCAGGATGCCGAGCACGCGATGTTTAAGACTACCAATTCGGCTAACCAGTTCATAACGAAAGCGCTCTAGGGCTTGTAGTCTTAGTAACCCATCGTTTGGCTGTCGTGAGTCCGATGCTCGGTCCGTCCGGAGGAGATCGGCCAGGATGAAGGCATCTCTGGCATCGGTCTAGGTCTTGCGCAAGTACAGGTTCCGGGCTGCGTCCGACTGGATAGGATTAAGGGCCTGGACCTGGAACCCGCGCTCGCTAAGGAACCCATAGAGATTTAGCCAGTAATGGCCAGTGGCTTCCATTACCACCGTAACTTCTTCAGGCTTAGCCCCTAGCTTTTCTTTGAGCTGCCAGACAAATCGGCTCGCATCAAGGCGTCGATTCCTAAACCGCTGGCGAAAGACCTCCTGACCGTAGTCATTCAGAACACACGCTTCGTGCTCCCGTTTGGCGACGTCGATGCCACAGTAGTACACAGGTAAGGTTCCTTTTCAAGGAGTAAAGGGCGGGTTCCCTGTGCCCTACGGAGCCACAACCTTGCTCGTTACTCGAGCCAGACAGGAAAACCTGCTGCTCAACGTGCTCAATCGTAGTTCCCCGTAGGGGCGGGGCAGCATTCTTTCCTTCAAGCTAACTCAAGTTGGTACTTGAATGCTTTTGGAGTGTTCCCGCTGTCCCTACCCTTCCTACGTGGAATTGTGCCCAATCAGGTTTCCTTTAGCAAGGACCTGACTGAATATATTGTACTGTTCTCATGGCTCAAAACGCCAGGTCGTCCTTTGAGGAATCGGCGCTCAAGATTGAGCCGCTTAGTTTTTGGGAAGGCGTTGCTATTATTGTAGGCGCAAATATTGGAGCAGGGATCCTGAGCCTTGCATACGGCGCCCGTAAGGCCGGCTGGCCAGTCTTGCTCTTTTGGCTCATTATAGCTGGTTTCTTTACTACTATTTCCATGTTATACGTGGCAGAAACAACCTTGCGCACGCGGAAACCGCTTCAGCTGAGTGGGCTGGCGGAGAAATACCTTGGACAGCTTGGCTCGTGGCTTATGTTTGCATCGGTAGCTATAAACTCGCTAGGCTGTCTCATTGCCTATACCAATGGCAGCGGTAAGATTCTAAGCAGTTTTTTGGGTATTCCACCAGCTTTCGGTAGCCTCCTATTTTTCATACCGGGCACAGTGGTGATTTGGCTGGGTTTGCGGATCACAGGTGTTTCGGAAAAGGTAATTACATTTGGAATGGTGGCTTTGGTAGTTATCCTGATTCTGGCCACCATAATCGGTCCTGGTATTCGAGCGGAATATGTATTCTATACTAACTGGCTTTATGCTGTTCCGGTTTTTAGCCTGGCTATTTTCTGCTATATAGCGCAATATGCGGTTCCCGAGCTCACCCGCGGTTTTGCTGCAAGCGATATCCGGCTCCTGCCTAAGGCTATCATCACTGGCATGGTGTTCACTGGTATCCTATTGGCTTTGGTTCCGATGGCTGCCATTGGGTTAAGTGGGCCACAAAAGGTTACTGAAGTTGTGACAATTGCCTGGGGTCAAGCCTTAGGCCAGTGGGCGTTCTTTACGGCCAACGGCTTCGCGCTCTGCGCCATGATAACCTCTTTTTGGGCTGTGGGGGAAACCTTCTTGACCAATATTGTCGATCGGCTTAAGTTTCCATCGGAATGGGATTTAAGGTATCGGCTGATTGCCATTGCTTTGGTCGTTATTCCACCTTTTGTCCTCGCCTATACTGGCTTAGTAGGCTTTGTTGGGGCTATTTACTTTGCCGGTTCTTTTGCTGGGGTTATCATGTCCATAGTTCCGGTGTTGATGCTCAACCGGGCTCGCACCCAAGGAGACCGAGAACCGGAGTGGACGTGTGGTGCGTTAGCCCACCCGATTATTCAGGGACTTTTGATCTTGCTCTTCTGCGGAGCAGCTGTGTACGCTATCTTGGCGGCGTTAAAACTCCTGCCCCAAGGTTGGTGAGGAGGCTGCAACATGAGAGTTATTGGGAGCGATAGAGTGATTTATGCTTTCAGCCCTAAGAACGAGCCCGTAGACTGGGTAGACCTCAATGAAGAATTCTGGATGGAATTAAGAGACTGCTACAGCGGCCAAATCAAGACAGAGAAGGATCTGCGTCCCAATATCGACACTTCGATTATGGACGCTGCTACCGGACCGGTAGGCATCCGTGGCGTTCGCCACGGCGACGTCATTGCAGTCACCATCCACGAAATAGAGCTGGCACCGCAGGGTGTCATGGTTACGGCTCCTGGGTTGGGACCACTCGGCGAGTTCATTAGGGAGCCAAATACCAAGATAATTCCTGTGCGCCAAGGCTTGGCCTATTTTTCGGACCAGATTCAACTACCCCTTACGCCTATGGTAGGAGTACTGGGAGTGGCGCCGGCGGAGGGAGAGATCCATTGCGTGGTACCGGGGAAGCACGGCGGCAACTTAGACACTAAAGATATCACAGCTGGAAACAAAGTCTACTTTCCCGTTTTTGTGGACGGCGCCAACCTTGCCGCGGGGGACCTCCATGCCTGCATGGGCGACGGAGAACTGAGCGGTACGGGGATAGAGATTGCCGGTCGCATACGGCTGGAGGTCTGTAAAGTACCCGGCCTCTACTTGCATGGGCCGGTTGTAGAGACCGAAACGGCCTTTATGGTATTGGCAAGCGCTGAGACCTTCAGTCAGGCCGCCCAAGAGGCGATTAGTTTTGGAGTTGAACTATTGCAACGAAGTTTAAGCCTAGATTTCCCTGATGCCTACCGGTTGCTCAGTGCAACTTCCGATTTACGAGTGAGCCAGATCGTTAACCCGCTGCTGACGGTACGGGTGGCTATTCCCAAGAAGATACTACCAGCATTGATCTGAGTAAGCCAACCGGCCATACTTAGCATATGGAATATGCCAGCCCGAACTGCAGCACGCTATTAATGAAGCAATACGTGGCTAGTTGCAGGGAGGTGCTGGCGGTGGAGATTTCTCAGAGCGAGATGATCCAGGAGATAGTGGATTTCGTTCAAAAGAACCCGGAATCGCATGCTTCGCGGGTGGTGCTGAAGACGGCCTGGCATGACTACAATGCCGATGCTGCCGGCCGGGCCGAAGAGCTGGCGGCATCGCTGGCTAAGCTACCTCCGGGTGACGTAGAGTACTGCTATTACTTAGTTAAGTAAGAAAGACGCAGGTGAGAAGGACCTCCGGTCTAAAGGTAGACCAGAGGTCTTTTTCTGATGGCAGTACAAAAGAGGAAGTTGCCCGGCAGGCGGCGAAGCTTAGGGCAAGGTTTGCTAGAGCGGGTTTACCGCAATTTGTAAAGGAGAGAGGGTAAGCATAACGTGACTGAGCGCCTTTACTGGGAGGAACCCAACGGCACGGAGTTTACCGCCCTCGTTACGCGCGTGGTTCTGGTGCCTGACCCGGCTGAGCAGGGCACCCTAGAGGGCGGTACAACGTTAGAGCTTATTCTGAACCGCACCTTGTTTTACCCGGAGGGTGGCGGCCAACCTGCGGACACGGGCGTGCTGCAGCTTGAGGGCGAAGATGTGCTCTACCGGGTAAAAGGGGTGCAGGAAAAAGACGGCGACATCGTGCACTTGGTAGAGCTGCCGCCCGGAAAGGATGGGGGCCGGAAGGTGCCGTTCGCCCCCAGCGCGCGCGTGCGGGGCCGCATCGACTGGGAGCGTCGCTTCGACCACATGCAGCAGCATAGCGGCCAGCACATTCTTTCGCAGGCATTTCTCCAAGTGCTGGGGGCAAATACTACGGGTTTTCATCTCGGGGCCGACTACGCAAGCATCGACCTGGACGTGGCCGACCTTAGCCGGGATCAGGTGGAAAGAGTGGAACGGCTGGCGAACGAAGTGATTTTCCAGGACCTACCGGTGACGGCGCGCGAGTACTTACCTTGTGAGCTCCCCGAGGGGGTGCGCCGGCGGCTACCCAAGGCGGCGCCCAAAATACGCGTGGTGCATATCGGCGATTTCGATGCCTGCGCGTGTGGGGGAACCCATGTTACTTCTACAGGAAGAATTGGGCTCATCAAAGTAAACGAAATAACCCGGGCACACGGCGGCACTCGGGTAATCTTCCGCTGTGGCTGGCGTGCCCTCAGGGACTATCAAAACAAAGAAGGAGCGCTCCTTGCTGCTTCCCGGGCGCTCAAGCGCCCGCCGGCGGAAGTGGTAAACGGCATAGAGGTGCTTACGGCCCGAGCCGAAAAGAGCGAAAAAGAAGCCGAGGGACTGCGGCGGTCACTGCTTGATCTTGAAGCCCGACTGCTGGCGCAGGAAGAGCCGGGCGGGGTCTTGGTGAAGGCCCTGCCGGGAAAATCGGCGGAGGAACTTCGCTACCTCGCCCGGGCGGCAGCCGTGGCCCGGGGAAAACCGGTGGTGCTCTTTGCACGGGAGCCGCGTTTTACGGCCGTTATTGCGCGGGGCGCGGTCCAAGACTTCGATGCCCGCGCTGCTGCGGCCCGATTGGGCGCGGCCTTAGGTTTGCGGGGCGGTGGGTCGCCGGAGATGGCTCAAATCGGGGGGCGCGACGCTCTGCCGGGCGACGATGTAACCGTAACCGCCGAGATCCGGCGGCTGGTGGCAGACCTTTAAGACAGGAGGCGGCGGTGTTCGGTCATTAGGCAGCGGTCGGTTATGAGGGTAAGGCCGGCGGTTTGAGCCAGGTTTTCCGCCTCAAGGTTGTGGATGCCGAGCTGTAGCCAGAGCACGGGAAACTTGCGGCGCACCGCTGCCTGGACGATGGGGAGGATGGTTTCGCCGGGCCGGAAAACGTCAACAATGTCCACCGGTTCCGGTACATCGTCCAGGGAAGGGTAGGCTTTTTCGCCCAGCACGGAATCGAGGGTGGGGTTTACGGGGATTATTCGGTAGCCGTGGGCTTTGAGGTAGGAGGCCACTTGGTAGCTGGCCTTGCGCTCGTCGGCGGAGAGGCCCACAACGGCGATGGTGCGGGCGCCAGCTATCAGGTTACGGAGCTGTTCATCGCTGTAGGCGTAGCTAGGCATAAGATTGCACCTCCGGTTTAGGTTTTTGTTACCATAAGCAGGGTGTGCTTTTGGCCTGAAAGCGAAAAAACGGAAGAGGGAGCCGAAAAGGATTAAGAGAAGTTCCGGCGAATATAGTATATAGCGCCAGTGAAAAAGGTACAAGGAGCGAAAAACCATGTTCCAAAAGAACCGCATCGGCCCGGCCCTATTGGCGGGAGGTGTAATCCTGGCCCTTCTCGGGGTGTTCCGCGGTGAAGCCGAGGCCGTCTTTGAGAAGGCGGCCAGCCTTTGCCTGCAGTGCATCGGCATCGGGTAGGAGGTCCGAATATGCGCCGCCGCCTCGTACAGGCTGTTTCCACTTTCATAGCCAATGCCAATCTGCCCGGTTTTATCGAGGGACGCCTGTATCAAGGCCGATTAAAGTCCGTCTGCGTACCCTTCCTCAATTGTTATTCTTGCCCCGGAGCGCTGGGGGCCTGCCCTGTAGGTTCCTTCCAATCCCTGGCCGCAGGCTTCAGCCGAAGTGTATCCCTTTATGTGTTTGGCTTCCTTACAGCGGTGGGGGCAGCCGGCGGGCGCTTTGTCTGCGGCTGGTTATGCCCCTTTGGCTTCCTTCAAGAGCTTCTGCACCGACTAAGTCCCCGCCGCCTGGCGCTGCCGCGTTTTTTGGAGCTCTTAAAATACCCTGTTCTCGTTCTCACCGTGCTCTTACCTTTCTTTTGGCGCGACGCCGTGGGACTGGCCGAACCCTACTACTGCAAATACATTTGCCCGGCGGGCACGCTGGAAGCCGGATTGCCGCTTGTCGGCCAACGCGCGGAGCTGGCCGCGCTTATCGGGCCTTTGTTCTGGTTTAAGGTAAGCATACTGGCGGTGCTTACGACGGCTGCCGTGTTCGTCTGGCGCCCTTTCTGCCGTACCCTCTGCCCCTTAGGAGCTTTCTATAGCTTGTTCAATCGCGTGAGCCTTTGGCAGCTTAGAGTCGACCGTTCCCGCTGCACTTCCTGTGGTGCTTGTGCCCGGCGCTGTCCGGCCGGGCTTGACCCATACCGCGATCCGAACCCGGCCGCTTGCGTGCGTTGCCTGGAGTGTACCCAGGTATGTCCCACAGAGGCGCTGACTTTCGGCACCGGAGCTAAAACCCCGGCCTTTACACCTTTTACCAAGGAGGCTTGAAGCTGTGAACTCACGAATCGGCCTTATTCGAACTGGAGCCATCGCCTTGCTCCTGGCCGTGTTTCTTGCCGGCTGCCGGGTGCCGCAAGGCACTCCGGGGGCGGAGGGCAAAGACTCGACGCCGCCAGAGCCGGCTGGTCCTTCCTCCACGCTTGAAGGGCAGCCTCAAGGGGAAAATCCGGCAAACCCGCCGAAGCCGGCGTTGGGCGCTGAAGCTCCGGTCTTTACGGGAGAAGAACTCGCCACAGGAAACAAAGTCGCTTTTCCCGCCGCTTCTGCCGGCCGAGTGGCGGTTTTGAGTTTCTTTTCCCCCGGCTGAAGCTTTTGTGTACGCGAGGTGCTGCAGTTGCAGCCGGAACTACCTAAATTAAAAGAGCAGGGCCTGGATTTCTATATCATCGCTGCCGGCGGCGAACGGGACCTTAGGGCCTTCTTTGACCGTACTAACCTCGAGGCCACGATCATTTGGGACAAGGATCTCAGTATCTTCCGCACCTACGAGGTTGACGGTATCCCGGCCAGCTTCTTCATCGACAAGAAGGGAAGAATTCGCGATCAGCGCCTGGGTTGGACTTCCAGCTCTCTTGGCGAGTTCAAGGATACTGTAAAGCTATTGTGTCAGGAAGAATAGAGACTTATTTCTTCGGTAGCCGTGGCCCCTTGAGTAGCCGGGCCCGCACCAGGACGTCCTCTCCAAAGCGGGCGCGCAGACGGTCTACGGTCTGGGCCAGGCGGGCGCGCTTATTCTTCTCCTGCCCGGCAAAGAGGTCGAGCTGCGTCGGTGTGCCGGGCGGCAGCAGGCTGCTGACGGCGAGGCCCACCAGGCGCACGGGGCGCCCGGCAAAGTGGCGGTGGAAAATCTGGCGGGCGCGGGCGTAGATGGCTTCCGTAAGACAGGTGGGTTCCGGATAAGTTGCCGACCGCGTGTACAGCCTGAAGTCGGGGGTTTTGATGCTCACGGTAACGGTGCGCCCGGCCAGGGCCCGGCGCCTGAGGCGCGCACCCACCTCTTCAGCTAGGGCGAGGAGGACAGTTTCAATTTCTTCAGGATCGACCGTGTCCTGGGGAAGGGTGATGGAATTACCTACGGACTTTACTCCTTCGCCTTCCGGATTAACCCGGCTTCCATCCCGGCCTTGGGCCAGCTCAGCCAGGTATTCGCCGTAAACGCCGAAACGCGCTTTGAGGCTGGTGCGCGGGTAGTGCGCCAGCTGGCCGATGGTGCGGACGCCTAAGCTCCTCAATGCCGCCGCCGTTTGCGGGCCTACCCCAAAAAGTGCTTCCACCGGAAGCGGCCAGATGCGCGTCGGCACGTCGGCCAGGGTAAGGAGCACCAACCCGTCCGGCTTCTCGAGGTCGGAGGCCATCTTGGCCAGAATTTTGGTGGGGGCGATGCCGATTGAGCAGGTGAGGTTAAGTTCTTCTTTGATGCGCCTTTTGATTTCCCGGGCAATGGCGGTGGGTGGGCCGAAGAGTTTTTCGCACCCGGCCACATCCAGCCAGGCTTCATCGATGGAGAACTGTTCCACAAGCGGTGTGTAGGAGGAAAGGATGGCCATTACCCGCCGGGAATAAGAAGAGTAAAGCTTAAAGTCTGGGCGGACTACGACGGCTTGGGGGCAGAGGCGGAGCGCTTCTCCGGTGGGCATGGCGGTTTTCACCCCGTAAGGGCGCGCCTCGTAGGAGGCGGTAAGGATGATACCGTGCCGGGATTCGGGGTCTCCGCTTACGAGAACCGGGCGGCCGCGCAGGCGTGGATCGGCTGCTTGGTGGCAGGCAGCAAAAAAAGCGTTCATGTCCACATGTAGGATGGTTTCGTCCATGGTCCTGCCCTTCTCCCCTGAGGCATAATCCGCAATACCCAAGCGGCTTTCACCTGTTTTTATTGCGTGATATACTTAAGGGAAACGAATGCTAAGTTCATTCTTATTTTACCTGACTCATGAGCCGGGATCGAGAGGAGAGGGGTAAGAACATGGGGGAAAGTGACCTCGGCATTACGGGAAAGACTAGGGTGGTGGCCCTCATCGGCGACCCGGTGGAGCACTCGCGCTCCCCGGTCATGCAGAATGCGGCGTTCAGCGCCCTGGGGTTGGACTGGGTATACATAGCGCTGCCGGTCAAGGCGGAAAAAGTGGGAGAAGCCGTGGGGGGCCTGCGCGCCCTGGGATTCCAGGGGGCCAACGTCACCATGCCCCACAAGGCGGCCGTAATGCCATACTTGGATGAGGTGGCGCCGGCTGCGCTCCGAATCGGCGCCGTGAACACCATCGTGCGGCGCGGGGACAAGTTGATTGGGGAAAACACGGACGGGCGCGGGTTCCTCCGTGCCCTGCGCGAAGAGGTCCACCTCGACGTGCGCGGCCGCCGTGTGTTCGTGTTCGGCGCGGGGGGTGTGGCCCGGGCTCTGGCATTTGAGCTGGCTGCTGCAGGAGTGGCTTCTTTGGTGATTACCAATCGCACCACTAGCCGGGCCGAGGCGCTGGCGGCGAGCGTTACTCAAGCGACGGGGTGTGAAACGCTGGTCCTGCCTTGGGAGCCAAAAACCTGGGCACCGCTTCTTGCCGAAGCCGACGTCATCGTGAACGGTACCCGCGCCGGAATGCTCAGAGAGCCGGACTTCGCTGCCGACTTACCGTGGCGGGAGCTTAAGGCCGATGCCGTCGTGTGCGACGCCGTGTACGAGCCGCTGGAGACAAATCTTTTGCGTACCGCTTCCCGGTATGGCCTGCGCACTTTGGACGGCCTGGCCCTCCTTCTTTACCAGGGGGTCCTCGCCTTTGAACTCTGGACGGAAAAGCCCGCACCCATTGACGTTATGGCACGGGCGCTGCGCTCGGCCCGGAAAAACCTTGCCTGACTTTTCGGTGGCGGCCCGCAGGACGTGGAGGAGCCGGGCGACCTAGCCACAGCGGATTTCGATAAGGGCCTCGACCGTTCTCGGAGTCCACTGCGCCCATGCTGTTTCCGCCATGCAGGGCGGTTATATGGAATAATCGAGTAGGAGGGGGCGGCTAGCCCCCGTCCTCTCACACCACCGTACGTACCGTTCGGTATACGGCGGTTCACCAAGCTTGACGAATGCTTTGGTAA
>JASKKP010000010.1 GCA_030154105.1 Bacillota bacterium | reverse complement strand
CGGCGGCGGTGATCAATTCGCCAGGCCTCACTTAGTTAGGTTTTTACGTGAGTGAGCTACTCTTATTCGGTTAGGTTTTTATGTGAGTTGACACGCCCCCATTTCCAATCCCCCCGAAGCGTGCCTTCCGCTTACCCTTTGCGCCGCAGGAGATCGTCCAATTCCCTTTGTGCCGCCCTCTGGCGCTGAGCCGTCGATTCTTCGTCCCGCTCAAGGCTCATGGTGAGCACATCGCCTTCGCGCACGCCGGCAGGAAGGAGCTTGCGCGGAAGATTAAAGGTTCCCCCTTCCCATTCGATGACCGCCCATTCACCTTCCAAACGATCGACAATCAGCATACTCCTTCACTCCTTAGCCTCCCCCACTTTCTCCCCATCGCTTGCGATTACAATATCCCCGGCTTCGTCAGTCCTTAAAACCCTAGCACCGGCCATCCGTAGGCGCCTTAGAGTCTGCGGGCTCGGGTGCCCATAATCGTTATCTTTACCTACGGAAATGACGGCCAGGCGCGGCCTTACCGCCTTCAGGAAGGCCGAGCTGCTGGCCGATGCCGACCCGTGATGGCCGACTTTTAAGACGTCCGCCTTAAGCCCGCCGCGCTCGACCAAGTCCTTTTCCGCCGCCTCGCCGGCGTCACCCATAAAAAGAAAACTCGTCCGTCCGTATTTCACTTTTAAGACGGCGCTGGCGTCGTTAAGGTCTTCGTAATCTAAGCGCACAGGGCCGAGGAAGGTAGCCTCAGCCTCAGGGCCGACTTCAATTTGCGTTCCGGCCTTGGCTTCATATACCGGAATCCCCTTCTCTTTCAGGGTGGCGAGCAGGTTTTTGTATGTACGCGTAGTCGTTGCCCGGCGCGGTAGGTAAAACTCACCGACTGGTAGACGCGAGAGAACCTCCCCAAGGCCGCCGATGTGATCTTCGTGCGGGTGCGTGGCCACCACCGCGGTGAGTTTTTTCACGCCGTTCTTTTGCAGGTATCTTACGACGCGCCCGCCGTCTTCCGCGTTGCCGCCATCGATAAGTACCGCTTTTCCCCCAGGAAACTGCACCAGAATGCTGTCCGCCTGGCCCACGTCCAGGTAGTGCACCTTGAGAAGAGGAGGCGAGGCTTGTCCCTCTCCGGCATTCGTGCTAACCTCCGCCGGACCAGGGCCACACGCGCCCGCGGCCATGGCAAGAAAAAGCCCTACTAGTACCAACGCCAACCAGGTCCGGCCCGAACAACGCCTAAAACGGCCGGGCTTCAATGCTCTGCACCCCCAAACGAAAAATCCTCCCTACGTGCGGGAGGCAGGGTTCAAAAAAATGGAGCGGAAGACGGGATTCGAACCCGCGACCCTCGCCTTGGCAAGGCGATGCTCTACCTCTGAGCCACTTCCGCTTCTGGTGCCGCAGGGCAGAATCGAACTGCCGACACGAGGATTTTCAGTCCTCTGCTCTACCAACTGAGCTACCGCGGCCTATTAACTTTTAAGGGAATTGGCGGAAGCGATGGGAGTCGAACCCACGATCTCCTGCGTGACAGGCAGGCATGTTAACCACTACACCACGCCTCCGCCTATGGTGGGCGAAACAGGACTCGAACCTGTGACCTCCTGGGTGTGATCCAGGCACTCTCCCAGCTGAGCTATTCGCCCACGATTGGTGTCGGAGGGGGGACTTGAACCCCCACGGTTGCCCACACGCCCCTCAAACGTGCGCGTCTGCCAGTTCCGCCACTCCGACACGTTGGTGCCGAAGGAGGGATTCGAACCCTCACGAGCGCAGGGCCCACGGCGCCCTGAACACCGCGTGTCTACCAGTTCCACCACTTCGGCCCGTGCGGCAGCTCGCGCTGCCGGGTACAGTTTAGATTATAGCACAGAGCCGCGTAATGTCAAGACCATGTCGGCGCTAAATCTGCCGTTTCAGGCGAGGATTAGGAGTTATGCCCGGTATGCGACCACGTTTGGCGACCGGTACTCCACTTACCACCTTAAGGTCCATGGTCATGTCAATGGGTGGTGCCGCCGTGATGTAGCTTCCCACGCCGAAAGCGGCCGCTCCCGCGGCCTTGAGCTCTACAATGCGTTCCGGCGTAATACCGCCCGAGACGAAAATTTTAACATGCTGAAATCCCTTTTGATCCAGCCGGGCCCTTACCTCCCGTACCAGTTCCGGCGTAACCCCACCCCTCTCACCGGGCGTGTCGAGCCGTACCCCGTGCAGGTGGTCGCCAAGGGCTTCCGCTACCCGGAGCGCTTCCTCTGCCTCATCGTGGAAGGTGTCCACGAGAACAAGCCGCGGAGCATCGGGTGGCATAACCTTATCGTAAACTTTAGCTACTTCTACGGTGTCCCCCATAATCAAGATCACGGCATGAGGAACGGTACCGGACGGTTCCCGTCCGGCCAGCTTCGCCCCAAGGATGCAGCTGGCGCCGTCGAAGCCGCCGACAATGGCCGCCCTTTCCATTACCGGAGCCACCGCCGGGTGGACGTGACGCGCCCCGAAGCAGTATACGGGTGTATCACCAGCTGCCCTTTTGCACTCGCGAGCGGCTGTGGCCCAGCCGCTCGAACTGGCCAGAAAGCCGAGGAGCACGGTTTCAAACAGGCCGAACTTATCGTAAGGGCCTTCGATGCGCATTACTACTTCCTTGGCCTCGAACTCCTCGCCCTCATCAAGCGACCACATTCTTACGCCTTCTCGCCCGGTCAAGAGGTTTTTCACTTCTTCCACGCCGGCAAGCACGCCCCCGCGCCGGGCAAAGATTTCGGCGACCACCGGCGTAGCCCCTAAGCCCATGTGGTGGAGGAGTTCGTAGGTGCGTACGAAGTAAATATCGGTGGTCGCGCCTTGGAGAATTTCTTCATGTGTTGCCGAATGAAACAGCCTGTCTGGAGCCGGGCGCAAGTTACGAACGCGCTCCAGACTCGTTAATTCCTGCGCTGCCATCGCCTTCACTCCCTCGGTAACATTTGCCCTCTCTTCTCCTTTTCGACCCACGACCAGAAAATACCTCTTTTCTCCGCCGGAGCATAGATTTTCCTGTACCAATAGTAATTGCGCAGTACCTTCTGCACGTACGTCTTCGTCTCCAGGAAGGGTATGTCCTCTATGGTAAGCACCCGACCGCGGGCCTTCTGTTCGCCAATCCAGCCGAGCACATTACCGCGCCCCGAGTTGTAGGCGGCGAGGGCCAGGACCAAATCCCCATGGAATTGATCTAACAAATGCCCCAGGTACCAAGCGCCGATGCGGATGTTGGTCTCCGGGTCGAGAAGCTCGTCCGGGCGAAAGTTCTTCAGCCCGATTTGTTCGGCCACCCACGCTCCGGTTTCCGGCACGATCTGCATCAACCCTAAAGCTCCGGCCTGGGAACGGGCCTTGGGGTGGTATTTACTTTCCGCCCGGATCACGGCCGCCAGAAGCAGCGGGTCGACGCCGTATTCGCTGCCGTACCGCTCGAGTGTCGGCTGGTAATGAAGCGGGAAAAAAAGCCGCCAGAAGCCGCGGCTATTTAAGATTAACCCCGCACCTATGAGCCATAGGGCAAACCAAACCGCGGTTTTTACTAGTCTAAGTCTCCTTTTACTCATTTAACCGTCTCCAGACTTCTTCTTTCCTTAGCCCCTGCCTTTCTAGGAGAAGAGTAAGGGCCTGCCGTACCTGTTGCCGCGTCGCCTCTAGGCCATCTGAATTGTCGATGACGCGGTCGGCGAAGGCGCGCTTTCTTTCCAAGGGCCATTGGGCCTCTAAACGTGCCTCAGCCTCTTGCCGGCTCAGCCCGCTCCGTTCCATCAGCCGGGCAAGCTGCGTTGCCCGGTCGACGTACACTACCCAAACCTCGCTCGCCGGGGGGACCCGTCCGGTTTCAAAGTACAGCGGGATCTCTAAGACCACAAACGGCGCCCGCCGGCGGGCGGCGGCAAGCCGCTCGTTCATTAGGGTGTAGATTCTGGGATGGGTGATCGCCTCCAGCCGTCGGCGCTGCTTTTCATCGGCGAAGACCAGTCGGCCAAGTGCGGCGCGGTTTATCTCCCCTTCGGGCGTAACTATTTCCGGGCCCCAGAGAGCGACTACTTCCCTCCAGCCCGGACTCCCCTTCTGCAGTACCTCGCGCGCGAGCACATCGGCCGAAATAATTTCCCCGCCAAGGTCCGCCAGCATCTTGGCCACCGTGCTTTTCCCGCTGGCGATGCCGCCGGTAAGTACGATGACCGGTGCGCCGGGCATTTTCATCCCCCCAGGAAATAAATATTCTTTTCTGCGGTCCTCCTTCCCTGCCGCAGACAAAAAAGACCTTTCCTTCAAAGAAGGCGGTAAAACCCCAGGAGCACGAGGAGAGCGCCATGAGCCAGCAAAGCCCAGGGGCTTTCCTTACGCACCAGCCGCCGGCCCAGGCCGAAGCCCAATTTTAGGGTGCTCAGGGTGGCTAGCCCTACCAACGCAGACGTAAGAAAAGGTGGCAACGCGGTGAGGGCGGCCCCAAAACCGGCCCCCAACGCGTCCAGTGCCAGAGCCGTACCCAGGAGTACGGCTTCGCCCGCGCTGATCTCCCCTGACTGATCGAGGTCGGCGCTGTCCGGATCTCGAATTACCTGGACCATAAGCCCCAGAGAACGGATGCGCAGCGCCAAAATTTTATCCTTTTTTGCTCTCGGGCCGTGCCGTGTACGTTCCGCCAGCAGGGAGACAAAGCCTACGCCAATAAGCGTCATTCCCCCCAAGAAGCGCGAGGTTTCCGCCGAAAGAAAAGATCCAACAAAGCGCCCTGCCAGCATACTGGCCAGCATGGCCAAGCCGGAGAGAACGCTCAGCAAAAGAAGTGAGCTCAGCGGAACGCGTACCTTTTTTACGCCATAAGAAAGCCCCACCCCAAGACTGTCAAGGCTCACAGCCAGGGCGAGGAGCAAAGCGGGTAATTCGTTCATGCTCTAACCTCCCGGACGGCGCACAGTTCTTCATCAGTCTATGCACGCCTTCCGGGCGCCGTGTATAGACAGCCCTAACGCGGTTTGTGACTGATCTCGAGCCTCTGGGTGCCGTCCCGGTAGAGCTCCTCGAAACCGCGGTCGATGGTGCTCACTTCGTCCCGGTCTAAGGTAATAAGCCCTTCCCGGTCGAGGATTTGGACAACCTCAAATAGGGAATCTTTCTTCTCTGGCGGCAGGCTGCGCACAAAGCGATTGATCTCCTCCGGTGGCACGTTGTTCCAAAATTTTACGCCGCCGTACTTTAGGTATTTGGCTGCCATAGGTGGACCTCCCGGCTGAATTCTCCTCCGTTAGGATGTCCCCGGTTTCTTGCCTCTATCCTTACGAAAGGGGCTGGCAGCGCGGGCAGTACACGGTACTCCTACCGCCTAATCTCGCGCCCACCAGGAGGGTGCCGCACCGCCGGCAGGGCTCGCCCTTGCGCCCGTAGACGCTAAGGCGCGTTTGAAAGGCGCCGGGTCTACCGCGCCCGTCCACGTAATCACGAAAAGAGGTACCGCCCGAAGAAATAGCCTCCTCCAGAACCTCTCGAATGGCCCGCCAGAGGCCGTTCACCTCCTCGGGCGTTAGGGAATTCCCAGGGCGCAGTGGATTGATGCCGGCGCGAAACAGAGCTTCGTCGGCGTAGATGTTCCCCAGGCCGGCCACCGTCTCTTGGTTGAGGAGGAGGCTCTTGATAGAGCTTCTCCGCCCGGCCAGAGCCGCCTTCAGCTCCTGCGGCGTAAAAAACGGTTCTAAGGGCTCCGGCCCCAAGGCGGCCAGGCCCGGAAGAGCGTTCACTTTGTCTTCGGTGGTAAGCCAAAGAACCGCAAAAGAGCGCACATCGTGAAGGTGAAGCTCGGCAGGCGATGTAAGGCCCAGTACAAGACGCGTGTAGGGGGTGACGGGTGCTCCCTCCGGGTAAAAGATCAACCGTCCCGTCATCCGTAGATGAAACACCAGCACTTCGCCGCCTTCCAGGTGTACCAAGAGGTACTTTCCACGGCGTCCCACTCCTTCAATTCGCCGTCCGACGAGTCGGCGCTCCAGGTCCGCCGGGGTTACGTTTCCGAGTTGCTTGGGGCGAAGTACCTCTACCCGTTCTACCGCCCGGCCGATCAGGCAGGGTTCCAAGGTACGCCTGATGGTTTCTACCTCTGGAAGTTCCGGCATTATTACACCTTCTCCACATGATACCAGTCGGGGCCGACTTTGATGTCCACTTTAAGCGGCACGCTGAGTTCCAGGGCTTTTTCCATGTGCTCCCGCACCAGGCTCCGCATGAGGGACAATTCCTCGGGCGGAACCTCAAAAACGAGCTCGTCGTGCACCTGAAGAAGCAACCTGCTGGCCAGATTGCGTTCTTTAATGGCCCTGTCCACCTTCAGCATGGCCACCTTGATGATATCGGCGGCCGAGCCTTGGATGGGGGTGTTTAAAGCCGTGCGTTCGGCAAAGGAACGGCGGGCAAAATTGCGGCTGGTAATATCCGGAAGATAACGGCGACGGCCCAGGATGGTGGTCACATAGCCGGTAAGCCGGGCCCGTTCCACCACCCGCTTCATATACTCACGCACGCCCTGGTAGCGCTCCAAATAGCTTTCAATATACTCGCGCGCTTCCTGCCGGGAGACGCCCGTGTTTTGCGCCAGGCCAAAATCGCTTATGCCGTAGACAATCCCGAAGTTAACGGCCTTGGCCCGGCTTCGAAGCTCCGGCGTTACCTCTTCCAGAGGCACGTGAAATATCTCGGCAGCAGTACGGGTATGGATATCCTCCCCTTTTTGGAAGGCTTCTTTCAGCACTTGGTCCTGCGCTATGTGGGCCAGTACCCGAAGCTCAATTTGCGAGTAGTCGGCCGCCAGAATCTGCCAGCCGGGATACCCCGGGACAAAGGCTTCTCGTATGCGCCTCCCCAGTTCAAGGCGGATGGGAATGTTCTGCAGGTTGGGTTCCACGCTGCTCAGGCGCCCGGTCGCCGTTACCGTTTGGGTAAAAGTGGTATGGATGCGACCCGTAGCCGGGTTTATCTGGGCCCCCATGGCATCCACATAGGTGGATTTTAGTTTAGCCAGCTGCCGGTGCTCCAGGATTTTGGCCACTGCCGGGTGCGCCGGTGCCAGTTCTTCCAATACTTCGGCATCGGTAGAGTAGCCGGTTTTCGTCTTCTTCGTGGCCGGAAGGCCCAGCTTGTCAAAAAGAATGAAGGCCAGCTGTTTAGGAGAATTGAGGTTGAACTCCTCCCCCACGAGGCCGAAGATTTCCTCCTCCAACGCCGCCATCCGCTCGCCTATCGTCCGCCCCATGGAAGAAAGCTTCTCCTTGTCCACCTTAATGCCTGTGCGTTCCATTTCGGCCAGAACCGCCGCCAGGGGCAGTTCTACTTCACGGTACAGCGGCCAAAGATCGTCCGTCTTGAGGTTTTCGGCCAGGCGCGGCCACAGGACCTCAAGCGCCTTGGCCCAGGTGCAGAAAACCCCTTCGCTCTCGGGCGGTTTTTCTTTCTCCCCGCGCCCAACGGAAAGGCGGGGGAGCTCTTCACCTAAGTACTCCCTGGCCAGGCGAGGCAGGTCCCGCCCATCGGCGGTAGGATTAAGGAGGTAACCGGCCAGGAGGGTATCCCCCTCTACCCCGGCCAACCGGAAACCCGAGGCAGCCAGGGTGTTCAGCGCCGCCTTAACATCATGGGTAATTTTGGCCAGCGCTGCATCTTCAAGAAGCGGGCGAAAGAGGCCGCTCAATTTCCAAGGCACAAAAGCCGCCTCCTTCCCGGCGGCTACTGCCAATCCGGCCGGCCCCGTGTCGGCACCGGGGACGATAAGGAAACTGAAAGTACCGGCTTCCCTGGCTTTTCTTGCCCAACGCGCCGCAGCCTCGGCCGTGTCTACCCGTTCGTACGCGGCAACCTTCTCCGCCCCGGCCCGCACTCTTTCCCCTTGTTCCGGGAAAAGGCGGTTTAAGAGGCTCTGAAATTCAAGACGGCGAAAAAGCGGCTCCACCCGCTCCGGGACCGGCTTTCTCACCCGACACTCTTCCCAGTTCACCGTAAGGGGCACATCGCGGCGAATTGTGGCCAGCTCCCGGCTCAGGAAGGCTTGCTCTTTATACTCGCGCAGCAACTTCTGCCAGCGTTCTTTGAGTTCGCTCAGGTGGGCATAGAGGTTTTCCAAAGTGGCAAACTCGCCCAGCAAGGCGGCCGCCGTTTTAGGGCCGATCCCGGGAACGCCCGGGATGTTATCGGAAGTATCCCCGGTTAGGGCTTTGAAGTCCGGCACCTGCGCCGGCGTAACCCCCAGCTTGTTCTTCACGCCGGCCGCATCCAGCCTTTCTAAGTCCGTGATGCCCCGCCGGGTCAGAAGTACCTCGGTACCCTCCTTTACCAGCTGCAGGGCGTCGCGATCGCCGGTAACGATGAGCGTTTTCAGGCCGGCGTCTTCGGCCTGGGCCGCCAGGGTTCCCAGGATGTCGTCGGCTTCAAAGCCGCTTACCTCGAAGTACGGAATCTCCAAAGCGGCGAGGACTGCCCGGGTAAGGACAAATTGGGAAAGGAGGTCTTCCGGAGCCTGGTCGCGCTGCGCCTTGTATAAAGCGTACCGTTCGGTACGAAAAGTGTCCCGTCCTTTGTCAAAGGCTACCGCCACGTAGTCAGGTTCTTCCTCTTCTAAAAGGCGCAGCAGCATGGTGGTAAAACCGTACACGGCCTGCGTTTTTTCCCCTGCTGCCGTCTCCAGCGGCGGCAGAGCATGGTAGGCACGATGAATTAGACTGTTGCCGTCAATAAGGATCAGTTTCTTCTTCACAGGGCCACCTCTTTTTACGCGAACCTTAGGTAGGCCGGCCCCAAGGCGGGCACCGTCCTGCCTAGTATTTTCACCGTGCGGAGCAGAAATCCTCTTTATTGCAGACAAGGGCAAATGCTCCAGAGCAGGCATGGACGGTAAATGGGGGCGTACTAGTTCCGGAGCTTGTTGCGCCGGCGCCTCTTTCGCCACCACACAAAGGCAACCGGCACCAGGGCGACCAGGAGGAAGGGTAGCGCCGCCGCCAGCCACACCAGGACCTGCCCGGCATACTCGAGCAAGGCATTTACGCTGGAGAGCATTGCCTGCCGCAGCCTCGTACCAAGGTTGGCCGCGCTAAAGGCCCGCACCGTGTTCACCGGCCGGGGCCTTTCCTTCAGTTCCACGGTAATGGTCGCCAAGGCAACCTGGTTGTCCAGGTATTTTAGCCGAGCGGTCAAGGATTCAATCTCTCCGCGGACGCGCTCCAGCTGTGTTTCCACTTTGAGGACATCGTCCACAGTTTTCGCCTGAGCCAGGATGTTCAGGAAGCGCTCCTCCTGGCGTTCTAAGTTACGCCGGCGCGCCTCCACGTCCACGTACTCTTCCGTTACATCCTGGCCCCCCAATTCTCGCTGCTCCACCTCACCTATCTTCTCTAATTCCTGCACTAAATTGACGAACGCCGGCACCGGGACGCGCAGGGTATAGCTGGCAGTGCGCGCGCCTTCACCACGCTTCAAGAACGAATTCTGGATAAAACCCCCTCTAGCCTGAGTCAGCCGTACCAGTTCGTCGGTAGCCGGATCAAGGTTCTCCACGAGGAGAACGAGGCGGCCGGTTTGGACGACCTTGCGGCCAAGCGGCACAGCTTGGCGGGCCGTGCTCGTAGCCGCTGAGCCGAGCTCGGCACTTTTTATCAGCGTCTCCGGTGCCCGGCCGCCAGTAGCACTGGTTGCATTCGGCTCCTCTGAGTTTTTCTCCGCTCGCTTCATGTCTATGGCCACCTGCGGTGCGCCGGCCGAGGGAACGTTCAACCTCAGTACCCCGGTCCCGCCCTCAAGTAGCCCGCGGCCCAGAGCCAACGCAAGAACTAATACGGCAGCCGCAGCCGCAACGCTAAGCACAGGCCGGCGTCCTAGGCGGCACCACAGCCAGGGTAGAAAGCCGCGCGATTCCCGGGATTCCTTTAAGTTCCGAACTGAGGCCAGCTCGTCTACGCGGCCCATGATTTTATCCTTAAGGCCCGGCGGAGGGCTAACGTGCTCTAACGAACGAACCAAGTCAATAGTCTCTTTTAGGGAAGCAAGTTCGGCGCGGCAACTCGGGCAGGTCTCGAGATGAATAGCGACGGACTTTAGTTCTTTCGCTTCAAGCTGCCCGTCCAGGTAAGCGGAGAGTTTTTCCTCCACTGCCCTGCAATCCATACTTCTTCCCCCCTCTCACCCGGAATAGACGCCGTCGGAAAAGAAAAGTTCCCGCTCGGCCGACAACTTGTCCCGCAAGGCCCGGCGGGCCCGGTTGAGGCGCGACTTGACGGTCCCAAGCGAACAGCCGATAATTTGGGCTATCTCTTCATACGAAAGGTCCTGGACGTCTCGCAGGACCAAAACCGTACGCTGGTCGGGAGGGAGGGTGGCCAGCACCTCTTGCAACCGACCCAAAACCGCACGCCGGACACAAAGTTCGGCCGCTTCCGGATTCTCCCCCGGCACTTCCTCCAGGTACCTTCTCATTTCGTGCTCGCTTAAGGAGAGCACCGGTCGGCGCTGCCGACGGCGCAGTTCATCCAGGCAAAGGTTGTGCGCTATGCGGTAGAGCCAGGTGCTGAACGCGGCCTCACCGCGGAACTCGCCCAGCTTGGCGAAAGCGCGGCAAAATGCCTCTTGGGTCAGCTCCTCCGCATCATCGGCATTGCCCAAAAGCCGGTATGTCAGGTTGTAGATCTTGGCTTGGTATCGCTCCACCAGTACGGCAAAGGCTTCCCGGCTTCCTCTCCGGCACTCTTTAACCAGGACCTCGTCCGGTACCACACTTCCTTCCTCCTCTCCCGACCTCCTGGCACCATAATTCCACCCTGAAAATGTTGACTCCTGCCGGAAAAAAATCTTATACACTTTTGCGAAAGGTGCCTACCGCAGCCAAGAGGATACGTTAACTTCTTGTCGAATGAATAATAAATAGAGCGCATAATCTCTCATTGTCAATTACAAATACTTGTGGTGGTGGTTCATAAAATGCCATTTCCTAGAATAAAGCTCAGCTTAGGAGTTTCCTTTGCTGGCGTGCTCGGCTGGACGCTCATCTGCTTTCTTTTCTGGCTCTTGCTCTCCTGGAGTTGGGACGCTCAGCACCTGGCAACAGGTATTGTCTGTGTTTTCATTCTAGGAATCATCTGGAAGGAACTTCTCCCGCGGAGCTATTTACCTCTTTCTGCGTTTCCCCTTCTGGCACTTTACCTCCTGACCCTCGCTTGGGAGGTACTGAAAGCCAACTTTGAGGTTGCTCTCGTCGTCCTTAGCCCGCATCTTCCGATCGCCCCTGCATTTATTCGCGCCCGAGTACCGGTTTCCTCGCCTGCCGGCCGGGTTGCTTTAGCCAACTCCATCACCCTTACGCCGGGAACCCTGACCGTAGACGTTGCAGACGATGCTTTCCTTATTCACGTCCTGAACGGCAACAAGAGGGTAAATTTGGCCGAATGGCCTCTCACCCGGCTCATCCGCTCTCTGGAAGGAAGGGCCAAAGCATGATCGCTTTATACAACGGTGCAGCGGTAATGCTGGTGTTTCTCATCTTTGGCTGCCTTTTCCGCGCCTACCTCGGTCCCACCGCCGCCGACCGGGTGGTGGCCGTAAACGTCATCGGAACCAAGGCAGTGGTCCTTTTGTGCCTGGTCTCCGCTGCATTCCAAGAGGGCTTCTTCCTCGATGTGGCCCTGGTTTACGCCTTAATCAGCTTTCTGGCGACGATTTGCTTAGCCCGTCTAGTGCTTCAGGGAAAGCGGCGCTGGGGGGAAGGAAAGTAGTGGAACTTTGTGCAGCTTTTCTCCTGGTAGCCGGCCTTTTCTTCTCGTTTACCGCTACCGTAGGCCTTTTGCGCCTACCCGACGTGTACAATCGGCTACACGCCACGGCCAAGTGCGATACCTTAGGCGCCGGCCTCATTGTTGCGGCGCTCGTCCTTAGCGGTCGCCCTCCGGATCAGGTGGTAAAACTGATCTTTATCCTGCTATTCCTCTGGCTAGCCAACCCCACCGCCGCGCACATCCTGGCCCGTGCCGCCTACACCGCCGGAACGCCGCTGGCGCCGGGAACACGCCTGCCGGAAGAAGGTGAAAATAAATGTTGACGGTGCGCTCCCTTCTCCTCGCTCTCCTGCTCCTCTCGGCCCTGGCCGTCGCGCGGACGCGTGACCTGCTCAGCGCCGCCGTCATTTTTGCCGGCTACAGTCTAATCATGGCTACCGTCTGGCAGCAGCTTAGGGCCCCGGACATCGCCCTGGCAGAAGCGGCCATCGGCGCCGGCATTACCAGCCTCCTTTTTATCGTAACCGTCGCCCGTACCGGGAGGTATGAGAAATGAAGTCCGTTCTAATTATCCTCCTGCTGGTTTGCTTGGCCGCACTTCTGGTGGCAGTAGCCCTTGATATGCCTCCCCTTGGCGAACCGAGCACGCCGGCCAACGCCAGCCCGCTTACGCGCTACGTCATAGCCAACGCCGTCCGGGATACCGGCAGCCCAAACCGGGTGGCGGCCGTCGTGGCCGATTACCGCGCCTATGATACGCTGGGCGAAACCACGGTTCTTTTTACTGCCGTAGCTGCCATTCTGGCCCTTGAGCGCGGGCGGAAGGATGAAAAAAGCAATGGATGACCTAGTCCTCAAGGTAGTGGCCAGGGTCATTATACCCTTTATACAGGTGTACGGCCTCTATGTCGTCCTGCACGGTCATCTTTCGCCCGGAGGTGGCTTTGCCGGCGGCGTAATCCTGGCCGGAGGCTTTATCCTTTATGCCCTGGCCTACGGCCGTCCGGCGCTGGATTCACTTCTCCCTGACCGTCTGGCCGCCCTCCTGGAAAGCGGCGGGGTACTGTGGTACACAGGGCTAGGGCTGGTAGGCCTTTTGACCGGAAGCGCCTTCCTCGCCAATGCGCGGGCCGGCTTTCCTTTGGGTGTGCCCGGGCGACTCTTTTCAGGCGGAATCGTGTTCTTGCTCAATCTGGGTATCGGCTTGAAAGTCGCCGCAACCATTTCTACTTTGTTTCGTAACCTGCAAGAGGAGGAATAGGGTGGTGCAAAACCTGGAGTATATCGCAGCCATGCTCCTATACGTCACCGGCTTAGGGATTATGCTTTTTCACTCCAACCTTATCAAGAAAATAATCGGGATGAACATCATGGAGACGGCCGTCTTTCTGATCTTCATCGCTGCAGGCTACGTTCGAGGTGGGCAGCCGCCGATTGCGCTTCCCGGTGAGCCCCTCCTTCTCCCTGTCAACCCCCTACCGCAAGCCCTCATCCTCACCGGTCTCGTAGTTTCCGTAAGCATCACCGCCTATGCCCTCGCCCTCCTCCGAGAAATTTACCGCCACTTTGGTACCCTGGACGCGGCAGAGATCGCGCGCCGCAAGGGAGAATTGACATGACCACCCACCTTGTCGTCCTCCCCATCCTCGTCCTTCTGGTGGCCGCCCTAATCCTGCCGCTCGTTCGGGAACCGCGCCGGGCTTCCTTGATCGGCGTCAGTGCCCTCGCGGCGGCTTTCCTTCTTTGGCTTGCGCTCGCCTTTCTGGTGATGCGCCAGGGAGCAATTAGTTACCACCTCGGCGGCTGGCCGCCGCCCGTGGGGATTGAAGTGATAGCCGATAAACTGGCCGTGTTTTTCGGCCTGACGGTTTTTCTGGTCGCCATTCCTACTGCCGTCTTTGCCGGAGTAGACATGCCGGCCGAAGCGCCGGAACCCGCCTTGTCTTCATTTTGGACCCTCTACCTCCTCCTCGTTCTCTCCCTCCTGGGGCTCGCCCAGGCCGGCGACCTCTTCAATATGTACGTCTTTCTCGAAATCTCCTCCCTGGCCGCCTGTGCCTTGGTCGCCGTCGTCAACCGGCCCGCCAATGTTGAAGCTGCCTTTAAGTACCTGCTTCTTTCTACGGTTGGCTCGGGCTGCGTCCTCCTGGCCATTGCCCTTCTCTACATGATAACCGGGCAACTCAACTTGGCTTTTTTGGCCCGCGAGCTTGAGCACCAAGCCCCGCTTTATCCTAAGAACGTCATCGGTGCCGGCACCTTTCTTCTGGTAGGATTGGGGGTTAAAGCCGCCATCTTTCCCCTCCATACCTGGTTGCCCGACGCCCATGCCAGCGCCCCCTCTCCGGCCAGCGCCCTGCTTTCCGGCCTTGTGGTAAAGGTGTACGTGGTGGTTATGGTGCGAATCGTGTGGGGAACGCTGGGCAGGGCCTTTTTCACTCTGCTACCCTTTAAGAGCGTACTACTCCTCTTGGCCACAATTTCCATTTTTCTCGCCTCCATCCTGGCCATGGCCCAAACGGACCTAAAAAGGATGCTGGCCTACTCCACTGTAGCCCAGATGGGATACATCTTCCTCGGGCTGGCCGCCGGCAGCCGGACGGCTTTCGCCGGGGCGATCCTGCACATCTTCAACCATGCCTTGCTCAAGGGCGCTCTTTTTCTAGCCGCCGGGGCCGTCATTTGGCGCACCGGGCGCCGCCGGCTGGCAGAGCTCGTCGGGGTAGGCCACACCTGTCCACTAACCCTCAGTTTTTTTGCGATCGCTGCCCTGGGTATGGTAGGGATCCCCGGCACTTCCGGTTTCGTCAGCAAGTGGTTTCTCCTCGTGGGAATGCTTCAGCAGAGTTCCCCGCTCCTCGCCTGGGTTGTTCTGATATCAAGTCTTCTTAATGCGGCCTACTACTTTCCGGTGATCATCCTGGGTTTTTTCGGCCACGGTACGGATAATGAACTGCGCTTCCACCTGGACCGCATTCCTCCTGAGCTTCTCCTTCCGGCAGGTTCGTTGGCGTTGGTCTCGCTTTTCTTCGGCCTCTGGCCTTCCTTTCCTCTGCATCTGGCTCAGGATATCGCCCACGACTTCTTTCTCTAAGCTAAGGAGGCCAGCCGCATGTTTCTCCTGCTCATCCTTGTTCTGGCCCCCGCCCTTACCGCGTGCCTTCTCCTCTTCTTTGCGCCACCGGAGAGGGCCTGCTGGCGCCTGGCTCTGGCTACTAGCATCCTCGTCGCGGTGGGCGCCCTGCGCCTCCTCGCCGAACCACGCCCGCGCCTCCTTTTCGACTACCGGTTTACGCCCATCGTTTCCCTGGCCTTCGTTATGGATGCCGTGGGCCTCCTCTTCTCTTTGGTAGCTTCCTGCCTTTGGTTCTTCACCATCATTTACTCGCACGGCTATATGAAGCACGAAGGCCGTATTAGAAGTTACCTCGCCTTCCTCATCCTCTCGCTCGGCATAACCAACGGCATCGCCCTTGCCGGCAATCTGGTAACGCTGTTCTTCTTCTACGAAGCCCTGACCCTTTCCACCTTTCCCTTAGTTATCCACCGCCGCACGCCTGAGGCCATGCGCGCCGGCATTGTTTACCTCGCCTACAACCTCATCGGCGCCACCTTGGTCCTTCTGGCCATCGCCACTTTAGCCGGCCGCGTGCACAAAGTTGACTTCATCTACGGCGGTATAATCCCGCCGGGCCTGTTTACTCGCGCCGAATTGGTACGCCTCGTGGTTCTTTTCGTGGCCGGGTTTGGGGTCAAAGCGGCCGTGATCCCGCTCCACCACTGGCTGCCTAGGGCCATGGTGGCACCCACCCCTGTGAGCGCCCTTCTCCACGCCGTGGCCGTGGTCAACGCCGGAGTTTTCGGCCTCCTCCGGGTCTCAGCCTACGTCTTAGGCAGGGAAACGCTGAACGCCTTTAATCTTGCACCCCTCTTACGCTGGCCCATGGTGGTCACCATTATCCTCGGTTCCATCTGGGCCTTTCGCCAGGATGATTTAAAACGCCGCCTGGCTTATTCGACGATCAGCCAGCTGGCGTACATGGGGCTTGGAGCTTCCTTCCTCACCTCCGGCGGGTGGACGGCGGCCCTGCTCCACTTCTTCAACCACGCTCTCCTTAAAATTACCCTGTTTTTCTGCGCCGGCAATCTGGCCGTAGGAAGTGGGAAAACCAAGGTCAGCGAGCTTTTAGGCGTAGGTTTCCATCAGCCTTGGACCATGGGAGCCTTTGCTGTGGCCAGCTTAGGCATGATCGGCCTTCCGCCCGCCAACGGGTTCCTGAGCAAGTGGTACCTGGGCCTCGGAGCCCTGGAAGCAGGAAAGCCTGGCTTCTTGGCAGTAGTGCTAATCAGCGCCCTTCTTAACGCCGGCTACTTTCTCCCCATCCTTTTCGCCGCCTTCCGGTCCCGCCCCACATCGCCCCCATCTCTGAGCGAACCTCCGCTCACCATGCTGGTCCCCACCCTCGTTTTGGCCCTGAGCTGCCTCGTGTTCTTTTTCTGGCCGCACCTACCCCTTCATCTGAGTTCCTGGTCGGAAGGTGGAGCCTAACCGCCCCCTCCGGTTACGGGCCTACAGGAAAAGGTTCGAGAAATGCAGGTTGGCTTTTGGGAAAGGAGTGAGGAGCCATGCGTATAACATTGCTGCCGCTGGTAATTATCGTGGCCCCCGTTATCACCGGCCTACTCACTTTGCTTGTACCATGGAGCGAGGAGCGCAAGGCCCGCTTTTCTCTCTTCGTTCACGCCTTCCTTCTTGCCGCGCTTTTGGCGCTTTTCCCGGCCGTGCACGCCGGCCGCAGCCTTGCCTATAAGCTCGCGCCCCTTTTCCCACCTTACGGGCTTTCGCTGCGCGTGGACGCGTTGAGCTTCTTGGTCACCCTCGTCGTAGCCTTCATCTGGTTTTTGTCCTCGCTTTACGCCCTTGAGTACATGCGGCATGAACACCATATAGCCCGTTATTGGGCTTTCTCCAACTTCACCTTGAGCGGCTGCCTGGGCGTAGCCTTCGCCGGAGATCTCTTCAGCTTCTTCGTGTTTTTTGAATTCATGTCGCTCATTTCTTACATGCTGGTAATTCACACGGAAACGCCGGCGGCCTTCCGAGCCGGAGTAAAGTACCTCTACCTGGGCATTATTGGAGGACTATTCCTTCTTTACGCCGTGATCGCCACTTACGACCTGGCGGGGACCTTGGCCTTCGACGCCCTCCGTTCCTTTACTTTTCCGGACTATGGGCTCTATTCTTTCTCCATTTTCCTTTCCTATGTCGTCGGTTTTGGCATCAAGGCCGGCATGGTCCCCCTCCATTTCTGGCTCCCGGACGCACACCCTGTGGCTCCCTCGCCAGCCAGCGCGCTTCTCTCCGGTGTCTTACTTAAAATGGGAGCCTACGGGATGGCGCGTGTTTTTCTGGATGTTTTTGGTTTAAGCTACCTTGCAACTTCAGGTTGGGCCGAAATTGTAGCCGTGCTGGCCGGAATCAGCATCATCTTCGGGTCGCTCGTAGCCATCGTCCAAGACGACCTCAAACGCCGCCTGGCCTACTCCAGCATCAGCCAGATGGGTTACATTCTCCTCGGTCTGAGCCTTCTTACGCCCGCTGCGCTCTATGGGGCCGTCCTCCATATCCTGAACCATGCCCTTATGAAAAGCGGCCTTTTTCTCGCCGCCGGGGCGGTGATGTACCGCACCGGTCGGCACAAGGTTTCGGAGCTCGATAACATCGGCCGGACCATGCCGCGCACCATGCTCGCCTTCACCATTACGGCCCTGGCCATGGTAGGTATTCCACCCCTGGGAGGGTTTATCAGCAAGTGGTACCTGGGCCTGGGAGCGGTGGTCGGGGGCAGACCTGTATTCCTCTTCTTCCTCCTTCTTTCCAGTTTTTTGAACGCCCTCTACTACCTGCCCATCGTCACCCGCGCTTTCTTCAACCGCGCGGCCTGCCCGTTCGCCGCTTTTCAGGTTCTTCCGCCAGAAGAGGCCGGGCCAACTTCCCTGGGTACCGAACTACCCCCTTTGCCGCCTCGGCCCTTAGCTCCTGAGCTCCCCCCGGCAATGCTTTTCCCCATCGTCAGCCTGGCCGCAGGTACCCTCTTTTCCGGTCTTTATCCAATGTCTCCTCCTTTTTCCCTCGCTGCTGATGTAGTCAAGGCTTATTTTGGAGGCTGACCTATGCAGAGAAGTCTGGCCTATGAGCTTCCTCTTCTCGGGGAAGGGCTCAGCTTTCAGGCCGACGCCCTGGGCCTTTTCTTTGCCCTTCTCACCCTCTGGGTCTGGTTCTGGGCAACTCTTTTCTCCTTTTCCTACCTGGCCCACGCGCACGATAAGCCGCGTTTTTACACCTTCTGGTTTCTTACCTTGGCCGGCTGCCTGGGTGCCTTTCTCGCCGCCGACCTTTTTACCCTTTACTTCTTTTTCGAGCTTATGTCGCTCTCCTCTTGGGCCCTCGTGATCCACGAAGAAGACTTTACCGCCCTCAGCGCCGGCAATGCCTACCTCTACCTAAGCCTGGCTGGCGGCCTGGCCATCCTCGCTGCCGCCTTTCTTCTCCAGGGCACAATTGGCACCACTTCCTGGCAGGCCTCACCGCCGGCACCGCCCCCGCCGGCTGGCACACTTGCCATTGTAGCCGCTCTTCTCTTTGCCGGTTTTGGCCTTAAGGCTGGCCTCTTCCCCCTCCATTTTTGGCTGCCCCAGACGCACCCCGTGGCACCCGCCCCGGCGAGCGCCGTTCTCTCCGGCATTCTCCTAAAGGTGGGAGCATACGGGCTTCTGCGCACGGTAAGCCTGCTCGCCAGCTGGCACTTCTTCCTCCTGCCGGCCGCAGGCGCGCTCCTGGCCGCCCTGGCCACCTTCACCATGCTTCTGGGAGCGCAGGCGGCACTCCGACAGCAGAACGCGAAACGCCTTCTCGCCTACTCCAGCGTCAGCCAGCTGGGGTACGTAGCCCTGGGCGTGGCCATCGCGGCACTACTCGGCCGGTCCTTTCCCCTGGTTTGGGTCGGTACCCTGTATCACACCATGAACCACGCTCTGGCCAAGAGCGCCCTTTTTCTGAGCGCCGGCGCGTTAGGACGCATCTCCGGTTCGCTGGAACTTAATGCCGCCACCGCGCTGGGGCTAAAGTACCGCGGACTGGGCGCGGCGGTAGTGCTGGGAGCAGCCGCCATGGCGGGGCTCCCCGGACTGAGCGGCTACATCAGCAAAACTCTCCTGCACCACGCCGTGGTGGCGGCACCAAAGCTGGCCGGACCGTCCTGGCGGCTTCTCGAACCTTTCTTCGTCCTCGCCGGTGCCGGTACGGCTGCGTACTACCTGGTGCTGATCATCCCCTGGTTCACAAAAAGCAAGCTCCATGTCTCCCCTGACCTGCACCGGGCCTCGCCGCTTCTCTGGCTGCCGCCACTCGTTCTTACCTTGAGCACCGTAGCGGCCGGCTTCCTGCCCGGATTTTTCTTGTCGCACCTCGTTATCCCGTCCGCGCTCGCCCTGTTGGGAGAGGAGGCCCACCACCTGAAGCTCGAGCTGGAACATTTTCACCCCTGGTCCGCGGCAGACCTGAAAGGAGCCTTCTTCACCTTAGCCCTAGGACTTCTTATTTATACCGCCTGGATACGCGGCCTGCTGCCTCGTCGCCGCGCCGCCCGTTTGCGCCGGTCCCGGCTTGCTTTTGCCGTGTTTTTCCGGAAGTTTGCACCGGGAGTTCGGCGGGCTTTTTCCCTGCTCGGTCACTACGGTCGAAACGCGCTGGCCTCCCTCCTGCTGCCGCTCGCAACCGGAATACGTAAGCGATCACCTGATCTCTTTGCCGTGATACTACGTGCCGCCGTTTCTAGTGGAAAATGGCTCCGGTCGGTCGAAAAGCTGGCCGATTTCTTCCGCCCCCGTCCTGCCTGCCGACCCGTCCAGGCGGCCCCCTTCTCTTCGGCCGACTACTTTCTTTCCCTGACCTGGCGCTCGTTTCTCGCCGTCTGTGAAGCCCTAAACATGATAGATGTGCTCATAAATCAAGCAGGCGTTGCTCTGGCCCGGCGCACGCTGGCCTTCTTCCACTTCACAGCACGAATCGACGAAGCACTGGAAAACTTCAGCACCTCTTCGGCCCGCACCCTGCACTCCTTTCTAAGCATGCTCGGCCATCTGGAGGCGCCGCCTCGGCCGGCCGGAAAGGCCGGCTCCCGCTCCGCCGGCTGGGAGCGCTTGTTGCGCCTAGACCTCCTTAATTTGGACGTGGCCGTCCTGCTCTTGGCGCTTCTTCTCATCTTCACCCTCTTATGCTTCCTCCTGCAAATATGAGCTTCCCTAAACACAAAGGCCCGGACTCATTCCGGGCCAGCTTTTTCGCTAACACAATTACTACAACCAAAGGACAGCCCACCTTTAGAGTTCTTCTCCTTCCGGCGCGACTTGACCGTTGGTGGGCGCATTTTCTTCCCAGGCCTTGACCGGCGTGGCTTTTTCTACCTCATTCGCCGCCGGAACCGGAGGGGCCTCAGCTGAAGGTGTCCCCGTCGGTCGGTCTTCCTTGGCCGGCGCATCCGGCGCCCCGTCCGCAGGAACACCCGCCCCGCGCGGTACAACCTCGACCAATTTTGCCCCACCGATCACCGTCACCTTCGCCTGAAGGGCCTCGGCCAGCACCTCCGCGGAAACGTAAAGCTCTTGGCCGCGTACCCTCCCCGGCCATTCTTTCTCCGCGTTCAGCACCACCTGGCGCTTTGCGTCCCAGGTGACTTTTTTCCCCAGCGCCTGGGCGACACTCCCTACCGGTAGCCAAACCTGACCATCTTCATACCAGGCACCGGTTCGCAGTTCTCTGCCGTTTACTTTGATCACCCACTGGAAAAGCTCTAGCACTTTTTCCTCTTCATTCCAGGCACTTCGGATACCGAGCACGCGCTCCAGGTCGGCCAGGCGGGCAAAGGACCGCCGCCCCATTAAATGCACCGGGAGGATGGTGTCCCCCGAGACAACCGCCTGCTGCCGCGCGTCCCAGGCAACGGGTAGCCTGAAAGCTGTAAGCACCGGGCGCACGGCGAGCAGAGTTTCTCCGGAAAGCACCGCCGTCTCCACCGCTACTTCCTCACCGACAATACGTACGCGTGTCCCCAGGGAAATGAAACTCGCCCCGTAGCGGCTGGCAAGCAGCGCGCTCTTTATCTCCCCGGGCGTGTAACGGCCTGCAAACCCTAATTCATCAAGGCGTGCCGCCACCTCTTCTACTGAAGGAGTTCCACGGCGGTAGATGTCCGGATAGAACACCAGGCAGTTTTGGCCGGTCACCGGGTCCGTTTCTAAACCCATGGTCGCATAAGTAATCGTAAGAGGCGTTCCTACGGGAATCAAAGAGAACAACTCTTCCACATCCTCGTTGCGCAGGCGGACACAGCCCAGGGATACAGCTTTACCGATGGAGGAAGGGTTGTTGTTACCGTGAAGGCCGTAACCACTGGGCAGGAAGCCGAGCCAGTACCTCCCCAACGGGTTGGCCGGGCCGGGCGGCACCGGGCGCCCGCCCAAGGGTGGGTACCAGGTGGGGTTCACCACCTTATTGATGATGCGGAAGCTGCCTACCGGTGTGGGGGCAGTAGGCTTACCCACTGCCACCGGGTATTTTTTAACTTCCTTCCCGTCAAGAAAGTAGGTCAAGGTAAAACTGGGTATGTTAATGACGAGGGCCGGGCCTTTCGCCGGCGGTGGGCACTCCTGTAGCCTAAGAGCAGCCGGTTCCGCCCGGCCCGCTTCCGAAAGAGCCAACAGTACAAGAAAGAGTACCGCCCCGCACCATGTTGCGCTTTTCATCCACCTCCTTATGACCTTTTTCTTCTTAGGCTGGGGCACAGCATCACTCTCCTTGTACACCCTTCCGCCGGAGTATATGCTCCGCCCCCCGCTCATATGTCTGCCTTCAGGGAATTAGCGCTGGCCGCGAGGCGCAGAAGCGCCGCCCGAAGAGGAGAAGAAACAGTTTTTCAGGGCAGCCTACAAAAGCAAAAACCCCTGCAGGATTCCGCAGGGGCTCAACAGTGTCCTATGTTGGTGCCGAAGGCGGGAGTCGAACCCGCACGTGGGGTGAACCACACTTGATTTTGAGTCAAGCGCGTCTGCCAATTCCGCCACTTCGGCACTGCTACTGTAGCTGAATACATTTTAGCACAGGGGCAGCGTCCTGGCAAGATGCTGCGCGCACGCCGCTTTTCTTTAGCCATACATTCCTTGCGGCAGTGGAGCCGCCGTTGCCGCAACAAAAGGTTCCCTGGGCTTAAAGCACTTCTTTCTGCTGGATGCCCTCCTCTTTTCTTCGCACTTGCAGCACCTGCCCAAACAAGGTAATGGAGCCAGCCGCAGAAGTCGAGGGAAGAATCTCCCAATACAGGTTGACTGCTTCATTCTAACGTGCTATTATAGGCACAAGAGCTTTTGTGGCTTTTGTGGCTTTTGTTATTTGTTGGGTTGTGGGGCATGGTAGCGTTCACAAAGGATGAGGGCGTTGACGAATGAGGACGTTGACGGGTTCATTTCACGCATACATAGTTCCTGCTATCACCTCCGTCGGCTCCGCTGTACCCGCACGAACGGTAACCAACAAAGACCTTGAGGCGGCTCTTGCCACCACCGATGACTGGATCCGCCAGCGTACCGGGATAGAAAGACGGCACCTAGCGTCGACCGAAGACAAGACTGGTGCACTTGCCGCGAACGCCGCCCAGGCCGCGTTAAACGCGAGCCGGCTTACAGCAGAAGAATTGGATGCCATTATCGTAGCCACCTCTACACCCGACGACGCTATTGTTCCCACTGCCTGCCAGGTGCAGGCCGCCCTTGGGGCGAGCCGGGCCTTCGCTTTCGACTTGGCGGCAGCGTGCTCCGGCTTTGTCTACGCCTGCGCTATGGCCGGTCAGTGGATCAAGAGCGGGCAAGTCCAACACGCCCTGGTGATTGGCTCCGAAACATTTTCGCGGTTGGTGAACTGGAGCGACCGCCAGACGGCCATCCTGTTCGGCGACGGGGCCGGTGCCGTAGTGCTAAGTGCAGTGCCGTCCAGTCGCGACGACTGGTACTGCCACCTAGGGGCCGACGGCTCGGGAAAGGATCTCCTTTTTGCTCCCCGCGGCAGCTACCTGCAAATGAAAGGCCGAGAGGTCTTCAAATTCGGCGTACGTGTGGTGACGGAAGAACTGGAACGCCTGGCAGCTCAGTCTGGACTTCGCTTGGAAGAGATAGACCTTTTTGTCCTACACCAGGCCAACCAGCGTATTATCGAAGCGGTGGCCCAGCGGCTCAATCTTCCGCCCGAACGCCTTTTCAGCAACATCGCACACTATGGCAATACCTCTGCCGCTTCCATTCCCATCGCCCTGGCCGAAGCCGCCCAGAAAGGGCTACTTTCCCCGGGAAGCCGTGTCGCCCTCGTCGGCTTCGGCGCCGGCTTAACCTGGGCCACCTGCCTTTTAACCTACCGGCCGCCGGGAACCGAGTAAGCAAGAGGAGGTGGGAACGAAGCCATCTACGCTCTTTCTCCGGAAAGCGAAAATACCAGGAGGTAGTAAGAATATGCCGGTGAATCTCAGTTTCGCCAAACGCTATGTGAGTGAGGCCCTGCTGCGGGAAGGTTTAACCTATTTGTCCAAGGACCCGGTCGGGAATCTTACCAAGATCCTCGCTGTGGGCAAGCTTATCGCGCAGCGCGAAGAGCACCGCCAGGCCATCGCTGCGATCGAGTACAACATTAAAACCTACCCTGCCGTCCGCACTCTGGCCGAAGATGTGCTGCGCCATTCGCACCCGAACATTCGGGAACACCTCATTTATAATTGGGCGGTCAATTCGGCTCTACTGGGCATCCCGCGTCAGCGCCAGCTTTCCGAAAAGCTGGGCTACAACATCCCCCACTTCCTGCTCATCGATCCAACCAGCGCCTGCAACCTACGCTGCAAGGGCTGCTGGGCCGGCGAGTATCCACACCACGACATCTTAAGCTATGACCGCCTGGACCAGCTCTTGGTCGAGGCCAAGGAGTTGGGTATTTACTGGATCGTCATGTCGGGCGGTGAACCGTTCCTTTACCCGAGGTTGTTCGATCTGGCAGCAAAACATAACGATATGGCCTTCATGCTCTACACCAACGGCACCCTGATCGACGACAAGGTAGCCGATCAGATCATCGAAGTCGGCAACATTTCTCCGGCCATCAGCCTGGAAGGCTGGGAAAAGGAAACCGACGACCGCCGAGGAGAAGGAGTGTTCCGCCGCATCACGGCGGCGATGGACCGCCTGCGGGCGCGCGGTGCCGTGTTCGGGGTTTCACTCACGGCCACGCGCGAGAACGTCGATATCATTACCTCTGACGCTTTCCTCGACTTCCTTACGGAAAAAGGAGCACGTTACGGGTGGCTGTTCCATTACATCCCCATCGGTAGAAACCCGGACCCAAATCTTATGCTCACCCCTGAGCAGCGCGCCTTCCTGGCCCGGCGCGTTCCCTACATTCGCACCCACTGGCCCTTGCTCCTGGCGGACTTCTGGAATGACGGTGAGTATACCCAGGGCTGCATCGCCGGCGGGCGCCGCTACCTCCACATCACGCCCAACGGAACGGTGGAACCCTGTGCCTTTGTCCACTTTGCCACCGATAACATCTATGAGAAATCCCTGGCCGAGGTTCTCCAGTCACCCCTCTTTAGGTCTTTCCAAAAGCGGCAGCCGTTCTCCAAAGATCACCTGCGCCCCTGCCCCATCATCGACGTTCCGGTGGCCCTCCGCACCATTGTCCGCGAAAGCGGGGCCAAACCCACTCACCCCGGCGCGGAAACCGTGCTCAGCGGTGCAATTGGGTCTTTCCTGGACGAGCGCTCGCGGGCCTGGGCTCGGGAAGTGGCCAAACTGCGGGCCGAAAGAGCTGAAGCCGACAAAGCCCGGGCTGCCGGCCGTTGATAGGTTTCCCCGGAGGCAAGGTTTCACCGGCGCCTGAGCCGGGGACGTTTCAAACCAGCTGGACGCGTCTAGGTGCTAAGAGACGGGCGCACCAGTGTTGCCGGTAATTGTTACGGGAAGGCAGAACGTTCTGCGCGCAGGTTCAGCCCTGCCGCGGCCCAGCAAAATCTGGCCATGCAGCGCTACATCGTGGACGGTGAACAGAAAGCAACGGCCACAACCAGAAACCCTGGCGGCTATGAACACAAAACCTCAAAGCGAAATGGAACAAATGCTACACGATGTGTCAGTGAGCCGACGCTGCTTCACGCCGACAGCGGAGGTTAATCTATGCGAGGCAAGGAACGGCAGTTGGTTAAAACAAGGCCGGTAATTGGCCTGGCACTCGGGGGTGGCGGCGCGAGAGGCTATGCCCACCTGGGTGTACTCAAGGCTTTGCACCAGGCAAACATCCCCGTCGCCGTCATCGCCGGAACCAGCATGGGAGCGATAGTAGGTGCTGCGTACGCCGCGGGCTACCCAATCGATCAATTGCTTGAAATGGCGCTTGAGATCAACTGGAGGCGGTTATTCTCTTTCTTCGCAGACATTACGCTACCTCGCCAGGGGGTGATTGCCGGCAACCGTCTGGAAGAATATTTTGGTACCTTGACCAAGGGCAAGACCTTTGACCAGCTAGATGTGGCTCTTACAGTCGTTGCCACCGACATTGTCACAGGAGAGGAGGTGCGTCTATGCTCCGGTCCAGTCGCTAAGGCCGTGCGAGCCAGCATCGCAATACCGGGAGTCTTTTGCCCGGTAAAGGTAGGCGGGCGCCTCTTGGTAGATGGATCAATAGCGGCACCCGTACCGACGCTAGCCGCCTTCGAAGCAGGGGCTACCGCGGTGCTAGCGATCGATGTTTGTTCGTCAGTGGATCGAAGCGACGTCTTGGTCCAAGCATGGAAGTGGTTCAAGGCTGTGCAAGCCAGGCCAACACTTCAAACGGTAGGAATTTTCGATGTCTTGCGTTCTCTCAAGCCCGGGTTGCCTCAGTGCGTCAGCATTGTCGGCCGTTCGCTGGAACTCTGTGACCGTTACCCCGCTATACCCCCGCCTTTAACCTCACCTGTCCGTTACTGGCAGGTAAGACCGGCGGTTGACAACGTCAGGTGGTATGAATTCCACCGGGCGAAGGAGTGTATACACGCCGGTGAAGCGGTAGGGCAGCAGGTGGCTGCAGAAATCAGGTCTCTCCTTGACAGAGGAGAGTGAACTAACGAGAAACCTAAAATCAAGTCAAGGAGGAGCAGGCAAACTATGAAGGAACTGCTTCGTAGGACCCTGGCCTTGGGGTGGGGAGTCATCGCCATTACCAGAGAAACGGCGGAAAAAATGGTGGATGAACTGGTGAAAAAGGGCGAAGTAGGGCAGGAAGAAGCCAAGGATTTGGTAAATGAACTTCTGGAACGAGGTAAGAAAGCGCGGGAAGAAGTGCAAAAAATCATTCGCGAGGAAATGGCGCGGGCACTGAGAGAACTGAGTCTTCCTTCCCGGGATGATCTCCTGCGCTTGGAAGAAAAACTAGACCGGCTGCTACAATACAAAAAAGAAGAGTAATGGGTGACCTGGTAGGCAGAGGTGTGCTCGTTACTTAGTAGCCCTGTCGCAACTTGCCTTGACTAATTGCACTCGGCCGGGGATAATGATGTTGAGTGTTTCCTGTTAGGAGGCTGAACCATGGAGCTTCCCCGCCGGCGTAAAGAGTGCTTGGAAAAAGTCGTTGCTCTTTACCGCAAGTCAGGTTTACCTGTTCACTATGCCAGCATTGCCAAAGTCTTGGGTGTCACCAAGTGGTCGGCGTACGAGATGCTGCGTAAGTTGGAAAAGGAAGGTTTTCTAGCCAGCGAGTACGCTGTCAATTCCGAGGAAAGGTTCCCAGGGCGCTCCATGGTGTTTTTCCGACCCACAGCTCAAGCCTTAAAGTTGATCGAAACTGAGGAGAACAATCTGCACTCAGGCACAACGTGGGAACAACTGCGTTCCCGGTTGCTGCATCTCTGTACCCTAGGGAATCCCAAGGCCATCACCGAAGAACTCATCAGCAACCTCGGCAACGGCAGTGACGTCGAACACCCTTTTTTCACCAGCGCCTACGTCTTGAGCCTGCTGGTGGTTTACCTTAGAAACCTGAGTCACAAGAGCATCGCTTTTATTGAGGAGCTCCTCCGTCAAACGGCAGAAGCGGATAAAGGGCTTAGCATATTTGCCGGTGTGGTAATCGGAAGCGTGCTCAAAACAGCCGCCCAGTTTCCCCTCGCCACACAACTGGTGCAGTATGTCGGGCAGCTGCAGGCAGCGCTCGGCAGGATCGGCGCTGAGGATGCTGAACGTCTGCGGCAGTTCCTGCTTGAAGCCCTTTCCAGGGTGTTGCATTCTCATTCTCCTCAAGCGAAGTCGAGCCCTACCGTCTAACACGCGGCCAAATCTCTGGTGAACAGGTATCTAACAGCCATGCGCCCAATTACCGGCGCCGAATCAGCTGTGCGCAAGGCGCGGTTCCGTGGCCAAAAGAGAGGCTGGAAGAGCAAGAGGGGGCTAAAGCCCCCTCTTTGCGAATCCCCTGAAAGTAGGTGAACGACACGTCTTTCCTGACGGCTTATTCCCGACTAGGCCGGCTGCGGGAAATAGTGCAGGTGCTTTTCCGCTACGGCTTCGGCTACCTGATTGACCAGCTCGACCTGAAAGAGCTTCTTTCACCTTTCGACCGGGCACGGCGGATGGCGGAAGAAGAAGCCCCTTCCCGGGGAGTACGGCTGCGCCGCGCCCTCACCGATCTCGGCCCTACCTTTATCAAACTCGGCCAGCTCTTAAGCACCCGCCCCGACTTACTACCACCGGACGTCGTTAGCGAGCTGGCCAAGCTGCAGGACCGCGTCCCGCCGCTTCCCTTTGCTGAGGTGCGGCAGGTCATAGCCGCCGAACTGGGCCAGGAGGTGGACGAAGTCTTTGCCTCCTTCGACCCGCAGCCGGTAGGCTCAGCTTCCCTGGGCCAGGTACACCAGGCTACCCTGCCGGATGGCCGCCAGGTGGTAGTTAAAGTGCAGCGCCCGGGGGTGGCGCGCATCATCCGCACCGACCTCCTGGTGCTCGCCGACCTCGCCCGCCTGGCCGACCGCCGTACGCCCTGGGGCCGCATCTACAACTTCAGCAACATGGTAGAGGAGTTTAGCCGTTCGCTGAACGAAGAATTGGACTACACCGCCGAGGCCCGCCACGCCGAGCGGCTGGCCGCCGCCTTCCGCGATGATCCGGACGTACATATTCCCGGCATCCTCTGGGAGCTCACCACCACCCGCGTGCTGACCCAGGAGTACCTGGCCGGGATTAAGCTGGAAGACCGCGCCGCCCTGCAGGCAGCCGGTTACTCCCTGCCGCGCCTCGCCGAAAAACTCGCGCGGGCAATGGTAAGGCAGATTCTTGAGGTCGGATACTTTCACGCCGACCCCCATCCGGGTAACATCTTGGTCCTGCCAGGTGAAGTCATCGGCTTCTTGGATTTTGGCCAGGTGGGCTGCCTTTCCCAAGAACGAAAAGAAATCTTTCTGCGCCTCATCCTGGCCGTTCACCGTCACCGGATCGACGTCCTCGTTCAGGGGCTAAAAGAGCTGGGCACCACCACAGCCCCGCTGAAAGAGGCGGAGCTTCGCCAGGACATCGAAGTTTTGCTCGACAAATACTACGGCCTGCCCCTGGCACGTATTCGCCTGGGGCAGGCCATCCGCGAGCTCATGGACGTTGCCTTCCGCCACCATTTACGCCTGCCGGCCGATTTCACCCTTCTGGCCAAGGCGCTCCTCACCCTGGAAGGGGTGGTGACAGACCTCGACCCGGGTTTAAGCCTTCTCCAAATCATTGAGCCGGTGGCCCGCGATTACCTGCGGCAGCGCCTAGCGCCCCGCTACCTGCTACGCGTTGCCGGCAGGAGGCTGAGCGAATACCTGGCCGTGGCCGACGAGCTACCGCGGCTCTTCAAAACCCTCCTGCAGCAGGTAACCGGTGGGGAACTTAAGGTAAGCTGGGAGCTGCCTGAGCTCGAGGCATCCCTTAGGCGCCTCGACCGCATCAGCAACCGCCTCTCTTTCAGCATGGTGCTTCTGGCTTTCAGCATCATCATGGCCAGCCTTATCCTCGGCTCAGCCATCATCGGCCCCGGTACCGGCGCTCGCTCCCTCCTCTGGCGCCTGCCTATCCTGGAGCTGGGTTTTCTTACCGCCGGCATCATGGTGGGCTGGCTCATCTGGGCCATCTTCCGCTCGGGCCGGATTTAAAAGAAACGTATCTCTCCCTTAATCCCCGAGCGTTTCGCAGTCCTGGCCCGAGATGATATAATAAAGAACAAAAACGGAGGAACCAGTATGGAAATCGGGGGCAAAATACGGGCCCTGCGCCAAAAGCGCGGGCTCAGCATTGAGCAGCTTTCCCAGCTTACGGGGCTTTCGACCGGGGCCATCAGCCAAATTGAGCGCGACTTGGTGGGCCTGTCGGTAGAGTCGCTTTACCGCATCGCCCGGGCACTCGAGGTGCCCATCGGCTACTTTTTCGATGAGGCCGGTAGCGGCGTGGTGGTGCGCAAAAATGAACGGCGTAAAATCGTCCTGCCCAAGTCTAACCTGGTTTATGAAATGCTGTCGCCAGACATGAACCGGCAAATAGAGTTTTTGCTCGTCCGGTTGGCGCCCGGCGAATGTAGCAGTCAGGAGCAGCTCAGCCATTCCGGCGAGGAGTGCGGCCTCGTGCTTAAAGGGCGCCTCATCGTTCGATGGGGGGACCAAAAGTTTGAGCTGGAAGAGGGCGACAGCATCTACTTCGCCAGCCACATCCCGCACCGCTACATTAATCCCGGCAAGGAAGAGTCTGTATCGGTCTGGGCCATGACTCCCCCGTCATTCTAAGACAGGCCGCTCAGGATAAACTTCTCCACCGCCCAGGCTACGCCGGCGTTCTCGTAGCCCGGTGGAGTTGCCAGCACTTTCGGGGGCAGAGATGGGCGCAAAGCCGAACGGGCCACGAACACTCCCTGCCCCGCCGCCTTCAACATGGGCAGGTCAGTTTCTCCATCGCCCACCGCCAACACTTGCTCTAGGGCTATCCCCAGCCGCTTGCATACTAACCGAAGGGCCCGGCTTTTGCTGGCCCTCCTGCTGTTTATTTCACACAGGTAAGGATACGAACGCCCCCGGCTCAAGTGGTTGAGTTCTTCTGGCCAGCGGGCCAAAAGCCGGTCGATTTTTTCTGTTTCCGCCGCCATAAACATCAGCTTGGTCACGCGCTCTCGCGGCAGATCCCGGACCTGGGCAGCCAAGCTAAGCCGGGTCAGTCCATAGGAGTAGAACTTATCCACCACCCATTCGCCGTCCAGCGTAGGCGGCACCCAAAGGTTAACCACCTCAGGCTGAAAAGTGGAGAGAACTAGCCCTCCGCTCGCCTCCCCGTAAGCCAACGCCGCGTCCACGTCGGCTGGGGTCAAGTAGTCTTCTAACCAAACATCACTTCCGGCCGTCACCAGCGCCCCGTTTACCAGGATGAGAGGCCCGGTCAGGCCCAATTCCCGGCAGATGGCCTCAACCCCTTGGCGGGGCCGGCCCGTAGCGAGGGTAATCTCTACCCCCGCGGCCAGCGCCTCGCGAACTGCAGCTTTGTTCGCTTCGCTGATGTGCCCGTCGCCGTCGGTTAAAGTACCATCCACGTCCAGGGCCAGAAGTTTGATTGCCACAGCCCTACTCCTTTCCCGCTCAGGCCTCTTCTGCCTCTAATGCGCTAACAGGCATTAGGCGCACGAAGGCGCTACTTCGTTCGTTCCTCCGGAAGCCAAATTTGTCACCGGTTGAGCTCTTTCTTTTCGCCCGTGACCATGTAGATGATCCACTCACCCAGGTTGGTGGCGTGATCGGCGATGCGCTCCAGGTACATGCCCACGAAGAGCAAATACGTAGCCTGCTGGATGGTGCGCGGGTCTTCCATCATGTACGTCAAAAGCTCGCGAAAGATCTGGGAATAGAGGTGGTCCACTTCATGGTCTGACTCGATCATGGCCAGCGCCATGTTCACATCCCGCTGGACAAAGGCATCTAGGCTCTGGCGGGTCATCTCACGGGCAATGGTCGCCATCCGAGGTATGTCCACCAGCGGTTTGATGAGCGGCTGACCCTGCAGTCGGATGGTTACCTTGGCGATGTCGCTGGCATGATCGGCCATGCGTTCCAGGTCGGTGACAATTTTGAGAGCCGTACCGATCACTCGAAGATCGCTGGCCATAGGCTGCTGAAGGGCGAGAAGGCGCAGGCAGCGGTTCTCGATGTCCAGCTCCATGCCGTCAATTAAGTCGTCGCCCGTCACCACTTTTTCCGCCAGCTCCAGATCACGCTCGGCCAGCGAACGTACCGCCTCGGCAATGGCCTTTTCCACCAGGGACCCCATGCGCAAAAGGTCCTGTTGCAATTCCTCGAGTTCCAGATGAAAAGACTTTCTGCCTGTCATCCACTGCCCTCCTTTAGCCGAATCGGCCGGTGATGTAGTCTTCGGTCCGCTTGTCGCGCGGGTTGGTAAAAACTTTGCTCGTACGGTCGTATTCGATTACCTCTCCGTTCAAGAAGAGCGCCGTCCAAGCTGAAACTCGCGCGGCCTGCTGCATGTTATGAGTCACAATGACAATAGTGTACTTGTTTTTCAATTCGTCGATGAGTTCCTCAATCTTCGTGGTGGAGATGGGATCGAGGGCAGAACAGGGCTCATCCATAAGGATGACCTCTGGATCCACTGCCAGCACCCTGGCTAAGCACAAGCGTTGCTGCTGCCCGCCAGAAAGACCCAGAGCCGACGAGCGTAGCCTATCCTTAACCTCGTCCCAGAGAGCAGCCTGAGTAAGGCTCCGCTCCACAATCTCGTCCAGCCGGGCCCGGTTCCGTTCACCGTGAATGCGCGGGCCGTAAGCGATGTTATCGTAAATGCTCATGGGGAACGGGTTGGGCCGCTGGAACACCATGCCTATGCGTTTGCGGAGCGCCACCACGTCAGTGTCCGGGCTGTATATGTTCGCCCCGTCAAAGATAACTTGGCCTTCGATGCGCACGCCTTCGATTATGTCGTTCATCCGGTTCAGTGAGCGCAAAAAGCTAGACTTGCCGCACCCCGAAGGCCCGATAAGAGCGGTGACCGTGTTTTCCCGGATGTCGAGGGTGACGTCTTTAAGCGCTTGGAAGTTGCCGTAATAGAGGTTCAGGTGTTCGGCCCTGATCTTAACTTTTTCCAACCGGCTCACCTCAACTCCCGCGTCTGGTTCTATTGTAGCAGACGAGCTTTAGGGTGAATTTAAGACTACATTAAACTCATGTTAAAGGCTTTCCGGCCGGAAGGGTAAAGCTTATCGTCGTACCCTTACCCAGCCGGCTGGTTGCCCACACGCGGCCACCGTGCAGCTCGACAATATGCTTCACAATGGCCAGTCCCAGGCCGGTCCCCCCGTCGCCGCGGGAACGCGCCTTATCTACGCGGTAAAAGCGCTCGAAGATGCGCCCTAGGTCCTCGGGAGGAATGCCGCGCCCGGTGTCTTCCACTTCCACCTGCACCGTTTCCCCCTGCCGCACGGCCCGCACGGTAATGCGGCCGCCCGGAGGAGTGTACTTAATACTGTTGTCGAGGAGATTGAGAAGCACCTGCCGGATTCTATCCTTATCCCCTTGTACCGAAAGGTCCGGCTCCGACAAGGCTATCTCCAGCCTAAGCTCCGCCTTCTCCAAGCGCGGCTTAAGGCTTGTCGCTATGCTCTCGACCAGAGGGCCCAGGGCAAAGGTTACGATGTTCAGGTTGGCCCGCTTGAGCTCCAGGCGCGAAAGATCCAGCAAGTCGTCGATGAGAGCGCTTAGACGCCGCGCTTCGTCGTCGATGATGCGCAGGAAATGTTCGGCGGCCGCCCTGTCCTCCAGGGCGCCGTTCAGTAGGGTCTCGCTAAAGCCTCGGATGGCTGTGAGCGGGGTGCGCAGCTCATGGGAGACGCTGGCGACAAACTCCGTGCGCAGGCGCTCCAGGCGCCTAAGCTCGGTGATGTCATGAAAGACGACAATAAGTCCGGTAATCTCGTCGGTTTCCCATACCGGCGCCACGTAAGCCTGTACGGTTCGTTCTTCCGGGTAAAGCAAATTGACTTCCCGGCTCACCACGCAGCGCTTTTCTTTAGCCTCGCCAATGGCGGCGCTGAGATGGTAGTCGCGGATCACTTCGATGTGGTGTCGCCCGACCGCCGCTTCCGCCGAAAGCCCGAACAACTTTTCGGCCGCGGGGTTCATCATCATTACCCGCCCCCGCGTGTCGAGGAGCACGAGTCCGCTCACCGTATAGCGAAGAACGGCCTCCAGGCGGCTTTTGGCTGCGGCGATCTCCTCGAGCTTAGCCTTCAGGGTTTCGCTCATGTGGGCAAAGGCGGCAGCAAGCTCGCCGATCTCGTCCCGGCTTTCGCGGCGCAGGTGCACGCTGAAGTCTCCTTGGGCCAGCCGCCGGGCGGCGCGCGTTACCTCTTCCAGGGGATTACTAATATCGCTAGCCAGCTTAACCCCCAAGAAAAACGCCACCAGCACCGCCAGCCCGACCGCCGTAAGCAGCATTAGCTCGAGCCGGCGCCACACGGCAGGTGCCACGGCCGGAAACATAGGGCCGAGCACGTTCCAGGCGTGCAGGAGAAGCCCGCCCAGGACCAGAATAAGGACGCTTATTACGAGTAGGTAGCTAAGGGTAAGCTTCCAGCGCAGGCTAAGCCTCATGGCCCGGGCTCCTCAAACTTGTACCCTACACCTCGTACGGTCTTGATGTACTTGGGGTTACTGGGATCTGCCTCGATCTTCTCCCTGAGGTGCCGAATGTGCACGTCTACCGTGCGGGTATCGCCGAAGAATTCGTAATCCCACAGGCGCTCCAAGAGCTCTTCCCGGGTAAATACGCGGCCCGGGTGCCGGGCCAGAAAAGAGAGGAGCTCGAATTCCTTCAACGTAAGCTCCGCCGTCCGCCCGTTCACAAGCACCTCGTGCCGCTCCGGGTCGATGGTCAGGCCGCCTACGGAGATCACCTGCGAGCGGGCCAGTTCCTCATAGCCGTGGGTGCGCCTGAGAATCGCCCGCACTCGGGCCAGGAGCTCGCGCAGGCTGAAGGGCTTTGTGAGGTAGTCGTCTGCGCCCAACTCCAAACCGATTACCCGGTCCGTCTCCTCCCTTTTGGCGGTGAGCATGAGAATCGGCACGTTGCTCTTCTGGCGCAGGGTGCGGCATACTTCCAGCCCGTCCACCCCGGGAAGCATGAGATCCAGAATAATGAGATCCGGCTTCTCGCGCTGGGCGACTTCAAGCGCCTCAGCCCCGTCCCGCGCCAGGAGCACTTCGTAGCCTTCTTTTTCCAAGTTGTACCGCACCAGCTCGAGGATGTTCTCCTCGTCGTCGACTACCAGTATCTTTTCCGCCATATTCTTAACCTCACTGCTCACCTTCACCGGCCGCATCTAGCCGGCTCCGGCATTCTCACGCAAGGCAGGAGCTTCGCCCATAGCTCGGGAAAGCGCTTTTTCACGTTTACCGGCCGCCCCTCTTTCCCCAGAAAAGCGTGCACGGTATGTCCCGTAGCCAAAAGGGTGTCGCCCCGGCTGATCTCATACTGGAAGGTCAGGCGCGCTACGGTAAGGCGTTCTAACCAAGTGGTCACCGTCACCACATCTTCGTACCGCGCAGGATGCAGGTAGCGGCACACAGCCTCTACCACCGGCAGAAGCAGCCCCGCCTCCTCTAAGCGGCGATAAGACTCGCCCATGTTGCGGAAGAAGGCATTTCTCCCAACCTCAAACCAAACGAGGTAGTTGGCATAGTAAACCACGCCCATCTGGTCCGTGTCGGCGTACCGAACCCTAATCTTAGTGCCGACCGCCCGTCCGTCTTGCCTTCTCCTCATTCGCGAACCTGCCCGTTTCCGTAGATGATGTACTTAATAGTGGTAAGCTCTTTCAGGCCCATGGGACCCCGGGCGTGCAGCTTCTGGGTGCTGATGCCCATCTCCGCCCCGAAGCCAAACTCGAACCCGTCGGTGAACCGCGTGGAAGCGTTGACGTACACGGCTGCCGCGTCCACCTCTTCCAGGAAGCGCTGGGCATGGGAGTAGTTTTCGGTGACGATCGCTTCCGAGTGGTGCGTACCGTAGGTGTTGATATGCTGGATGGCCTCATCCAAGCCGGCCACCACCTTGACGGCGATGATGTAGTCCAAGTACTCGGTGCTCCAGTCTTCTTCCGTAGCCACCTTGACCTCCGGGACGAGGGCGCGCACGCGCGGGCAGCCGCGCACCTCTACCCCGGCCGCCATAAGGTCTCGCACGATGACCGGAATAAACTCTTCGGCAATGGCCTCATCTACCAGGAGATTTTCAATGGCGTTACACACCCCCGGCCGGCTGCACTTGGCGTTGATAACAATACGCCGCGCCATCTCTTGATCGGCGCTCCCGTCCACATAGACGTGGCAATTGCCCACCCCGGTTTCAATCACCGGAACGGTGGCGTTCTCTACCACTGCCTTGATGAGGCCGGCTCCACCGCGCGGGATGAGCACGTCCAAGTACTCGTTCAGCTTCATAAGAGCCGTAGCCGCAGCCCGGCTGGTGTCCTCGATAAGCTGAATGCTCCCCTCTGGGAGCCCGGCCGCCGTCGCCGCCTCCATAAGCACCTTGACGATGGCCTTATTCGAGTTGATCGCCTCGGAACCGCCCTTTAAAATAACGGCGTTCCCGGCTTTCAGCGCCAAAGCGGCGGCGTCCACCGTAACATTGGGGCGTGCCTCGTAAATGATGCCGATAACCCCGAGCGGCACCCGCACCTGGCCGATGCGTAGCCCGTTAGGCCGTTTCCACATGGCCACCACCTCTCCCACGGGATCGGGCAGGGCCATGAGCACCTTGAGGCCTTCGGCCATGCTGCGGATGCGCGCCGGGTTAAGGGTCAGCCGGTCGAGCAGGGCGGCGCTCAGCCCTTTGGCCTTCCCTTCTTCCACATCCAGCCGGTTGGCGGCCAAGATTTCCTCTTGCTTTTGAAGGAGCGCTTCCGCCATGCCCGCGAGGGCTCGGTCCTTAACCGGCGTAGGCAATGTGGCCAGGATGCGGCTCGCCGCTTTGGCCGCCCGGCCCTTCTTCTTCACTTCTTCTACGCTTGTTTCTTCTCTTACTTCTTCCACCGGCCTCACTTCCCTTCCTCCTGACTGCCCGCTCCGGGCGGCAAAAAGAGCGTGCCTACCTCTTCTCCCGCCAGGATGCTGCGAATAAGCCCCGGCTTCTCTCCGCTGGCGATGACCAGCGGGATGTTCGCCTGGGTGGCAATGCGGGCCGCTTCGATCTTGGTTACCATACCGCCGATGCCCCGGTCTGAACCAGCTCCACTGGCGAGTTCTTCAATCTCCGGGGTGATCCCCTCTACGAGAGGAATAAGACGGGCAGAAGGGTCACGGCGCGGGTCGGCCGTGTACAGGCCTTCGATGTCCGACAGGAGTACGAGGAGGTCGGCTCGGGCCAGAACGGCCACGTAGGCGGACAGTGTATCATTGTCTCCAAACTCGATCTCCTCGGTAGCCACGGTATCGTTTTCATTTACGATGGGAATGACCCCGTAATTTAGGAGCATGTTAAAGGTGTTGCACGCATTCTCATACCGCTTACCATTGGTGACGTCCGCTTTGGTAAGGAGTATCTGCGCTACGTTAAGGCCGTACTCAGAAAAAAGCTTTTCGTAAGTCTGCATTAGTATGCCCTGTCCTACGGCAGCCATAGCCTGCTTCTCCGGCGTGCTGTTCGGGCGCCGCGCGATGCCGAGGCGCGTCCTCCCCACCACGATGGCGCCGGAAGTCACCAGGATAACCTGGCGGCCGCTGTGCGCCAAATCTGCCAGCTCGCGCACCAGGTGCTCCATGCGGTCCAGGTTGAGCTTACCCGAATCGTAGGTAAGGGTTGAAGTCCCCACCTTCACCACCAGCCGTTTGGCCGCCGCCAAACGCTCACGTACTCCACCCACGTTTCTCACTCCCAATCTCTGTTTCTCTTTACCTGACCTGCGCCCTGCCGCGGTAGATGAGCCCGCGCACCGGGTCCACCGTTACCACCATCCCGTCGCTTAAAAGCTCGCACGCCCCCTCAACGCCGACCACCACTGGGATGCCCAGGTTGAGTCCTACCACGGCCGCGTGCGAGGTAAGCCCGCCTTCTTCGGTAATGATAGCCGCGGCCTCTTCCATAAACGGCACCAGGCTGCGGTCGGTGGCGCCGGTAACCAGGATTTGCCCGCGCCTGAATTTGCGTTTGCCTTCAGCCGCATCTTTTACTAGGCAGATTTGGCCCGACACGCCAACATGCCCGACGCCGGTTCCCTTGGCCAGAACATCCCCCACCACCTGCACCTTGATGAGGTTGGTGGTACCGGCCACGCCGGCCGGCACGCCGGCGGTTATCACCACCAGGTCCCCGTTGCGGATATACCCCTTATGCAGCGCCGTGTCCACTGCCCGGTCTATCATCTCATCGGTATTGGCCGTAGCCGGTGCCCATTCAGGAATTACGCCCCAGACGAGGCGCAGGCGCCGCGCCACCGCCTCGCTAGGAGTAATAGCGATAATCGGCGCCGCCGGGCGGTAGCGGGCCACCATGCGTGCCGTATAGCCCGAACTCGTCGACACCAAGATGGCGGCGGCCTTAAGGCCGCTCGCCGCCGAGCAGGTGGCGTAGCTGATGGCATCGGTGACGCTGGTGTGTTCTTCGCCCCCCCACCGCCTTAGAATCTCGGCATACGGCAACGCCGTTTCCGCGCGTTCGGCGATGCGGGCCATGGTGGCCACCGCCTCAACCGGATACCGACCGGCAGCCGTCTCCTCGGACAGCATCACGGCGTCAGACCCATCCAGGATAGCATTGGCCACGTCGCTGGCCTCGGCCCGGGTAGGCCGGGGGTTGTTTACCATAGACTCCAACATCTGCGTGGCCGTAATGACCGGTTTGCCGAGCCGGTTGGCTTTTTTAATGATCATCTTCTGGATGAGCGGCACTTCTTCCGCCGGGATTTCAATGCCCAGATCGCCCCGGGCGACCATGACTCCGTCGGCCACCCGGAGAATGGCATCGATGTTGGTCACACCTTCCCGGCTTTCGATCTTGGCGATGATGGAAAGGTCGGCCCCCTTCTCCTCGAGCACCCGGCGGATTTCCAAGACGTCTTCCGCTTTGCGGATGAAGGAAGCGGCTACGAAGTCAACGGCGTTTTCCACCCCAAAAGCCAGATCGGCCAGGTCCTGCTCCGACAAAGCCGGCAGAGAGAGGCAAACCCCCGGCAGATTTACCTTTTTCCGGTCGGAGAGCTCGCCGCCGTTTTTAACCCGGCATACTACCTCGCCCCCACGGACCTCAAGCACTTCCATGGCGATGGTACCATCCGCCAAAAGCACAATCTGGCCAGGCTGAACATCGCGAGCAAGGTTGGGGTAGTTTACGTAGGCTCGCGTACGGTCCCCGGTAACGGGCTCGGTCGTCAAGGTGAAAATGTCCCCCTCTTGGAGGCTCACCCGCCCACCTCGGAATGTACCGAGGCGAATTTCCGGCCCCCGGGTGTCCAGCATAATGGCAACCGGCCGACCCATCTCTTGAGCCACTGCCCGCAGGGTATTGATGCGGCGCTTGTGTTCTAAATGGCTGCCATGGGAAAAGTTCAGGCGGGCCACATCCATCCCCGCGGCCAGGAGCTGCCGCACCATTTCCGGGCTCTCGCTGGCCGGGCCGATGGTGCAGACAATCTTGGTCCGTCGCACCGCTTTCCCTCCCTTATTTTTACGAACATAGGTTGCCCTGCAGGATCTCGTTAGCTTCCTCCGCTTCGGAAGACGGAACGAGGATCTCCACGCTGCCCGAGTTGCCTAAGTGCGGCACGCCCACCGCCCGCAACATAACCAAAATGCCTTCCTGGGTGAGGATGTTCTTCAGCATTTCGGCTTCGGTGCGATTACGGGCGACGTAGATAACGGTCCACATCTTAAGCCAAGGCCCCCCTTACCTCGTCTACGGGTTGCTATATTTTTCGCTTCTTCAAAGCCCAAATCCTTTTTCAACCGACCAACTTTTTTACCTTTACGGCTACGTTCTCCGGGCCAAGAAGCTCCTTCAGGCGGGAAAGCAGGTGTTCCTCCAGGGCCACGTTAAGCTCCGGCTTCAGCCGCACCAGCCGCCCTTCGCCGGGGTAAAAGACAAATACCGGGCTATCTCCAGGCGCCGTCCTGAGCTCGCGCTCCAGATCGGCGAGCGCCGGCGCCTGCCCTTCATTTAGCCTTAGGTACAGCTCCTCCACCCCCGCGAGCGGAAGAACCTCGTCGGCCAGGACTTTGTTCCTCTCTTCCTCTTCGCGCCGGGCAGTCCGGCCTTTGACCAGAAGCAGAGCCTCGGGCTTTAAGAAGCCCCGGGCCGAGGCGTAGGTGCGCGGAAAAACCACTACTTCGACCACACCGCTGAGATCCTCCAGTGTGGCGAAAGCCATGGCTTCTCCCTTTCTTGTGCTTATCCGTTTGAGTTCCGTAACCATGCCGCCGACCACAACGGGCGTACCCTCCGGCAGCTCTCTAAGTTCACGGCTTTCCGCCGTAACCACCTGCCGGAGAAGCTCGGCGCGGGAAGCCAGCGGATGGCCGGTGAGGTAAAAGCCGAGCGCTTCCTTTTCCCAGGCCAAGAGCTCCGCCGCCGCCACTTCCGGTAACTCCGGAAGGGACACGTCCTGCGTACTTTCCGGGAGAAGGTCCCAGAGCAGGGCCTGGCCGCTGGCGCGTTCCCGCTGGTAGACCTGGGCGGCTTCGAGGGCCGCGTCCAGCGCCGCCAGTTGCTGGGCGCGGTTCCCGGGGAGGTTGCTCAGGGCTCCTGCCTTGATTAAGCTTTCGATGGTCCGCTTGTTAACACTTCTTAAGTCGACCCGCCGGCAGAGATCCCCCAGCGAACGAAAGGCCCCTTCTTTTTCGCGGGACGCAACAATGCTGGCCATCGCCGTCCGCCCGGCGTTTTTCACCGCCGCCAGTCCGAAACGAATCCCGCCCTCGTCCACGGTAAAATCCACCTGGCTTCGGTTGACGTCGGGCGGCAGCACCTTAAGGCCCAGGCGCCGGCACTCTTCCACGTATAGGGCCACCTTATCGCTGTCCTCCATTACGCTGCTCAGGAGGGCGGCCATGTATTCGGCCGGATAGTGGGCCTTTAGGTAGGCCGTCTGGTAGGCGAGGAGGGCATAGGCGGCCGAGTGGGATTTGTTGAAACCGTAGCCGGCGAAGTACTCCATAAGTTCAAACACCCGGGCCGCCGTCTCCGCAGAAAGGCCCGCTTTTTCGGCGCCGGCCAGAAAACGTTCGCGCTGGGCGGCGATCACTTCCGGCTTTTTCTTGCCCATGGCCCGGCGCAAGAGGTCGGCCTCGCCCAAGGTGAAGCCGGCCAGGCGGCTGGCAATCTGCATAACCTGTTCCTGGTAAAGGATGACACCGTATGTCTCTTTTAAAATGGGTTCGAGCAGAGGATGCAGGTACTCCACCGGCTTGCGCCCGTGCTTGCGGGCAATGAAGTCTTCCACCATGCCGCTTCCTAAAGGTCCCGGCCGGTAAAGCGCCACCAGAGCCGTAAGATCGGAAAGATCCGTAGGTTTAAGTTCGCGGATTAGAGAACGCATGCCCGGGCTTTCCAGCTGGAACACGCCGCTCGTCGCTCCCGAGGCCAAGAGTTCAAAGGTGGGCGCATCATTTAAGGGTATGCGGGCCAAATCGATATCCTCCCCGCGCCCTTCTTTAACCAGACGCACCGCCTGGCTCAGCACCGATAGGGTGCGAAGTCCCAGAAAGTCCATCTTGAGCAGACCGATTTCCTCTATCGTTTCCCAGGGGTACTGAGTCGTTACCACGCCGTCTCCCGTTTTCTGGAGGGGAACGTACTCCATGAGCGGCCGGGCGGAAATCACCACGCCAGCGGCATGGGTGGAGGCATGGCGGGGCAACCCCTCGAGTTTCTTGGCGGTGTCGATGAGCTGGCGCACCCACTCCTCGCGGTCGTAGAGCTCGGCGAGCTCAGGGCTCGTCGCCAGCGCGCTTTCCAGGGAAACCCCGACTTCGGCCGGCACCAATTTGGCTACCTTATCCACATCGCCGTAAGGAAGATCAAAGGCCCTGCCCGCGTCCCGGATGGCCGCCCGCGCGGCCATGGTCCCAAAGGTAATGATCTGGGCCACCCGATCGGCCCCGTAGGTCGCTGTAACGTAGGCGATCACCTCATCCCGCCGGTCGTCGGCGAAGTCGATGTCGATGTCGGGCATGCTGATCCGCTCCGGATTGAGGAAGCGCTCAAAAAGGAGGCCGTGCGCCAGCGGGTCGATGTCGGTAATGCCCAAGACATAAGCCACCAGGCTCCCGGCGGCCGAGCCGCGTCCCGGCCCGACAAGGATCCCGCGTTCGCGGGCAAAGCGCACAAAGTCCCAAACGATAAGGAAGTAGCTGCTAAATCCCATGCGGCGGATGATTTCGAGTTCGTGCTGAAGCCGTTCTTCTTCATTCCTTCCTGGCGTTCCATAACGCCGCCGGAGGCCTTCCCGGCAGAGCTCTTCTAAATATGCTTCTGCCGTCTTCCCCGGCGGGAGCGGGAACTCCGGAAGGTGGAGCCGGCCAAGCTCCAACTCCACGTTGCAGCGTTCGGCGATAACCAAAGTATTCCTCAGGGCTTCCGGCCAGGCGGCAAAAAGGGCCTCCATCTCCTCCGGCGATTTTAGATAAAACTCCTCGGTGGGAAAACGCAACCGGCTCGGATCATGGAGGCTCTTGCCCGTCTGGATACAGAGGAGAATATCGTGTGCCGCCGCGTCTTCCGGCCGTACGTAGTGCACATCGTTGGTGGCCACAACTGGAAGCTTTAGTTCCCGCCCCAGCTCGACCAAGGCCTGGTTTAGCTCTCTCTGGCGCGGCAGATTTTGATCCTGCAGTTCGAGGTAGAAGTTATCCGGTCCGAAGATGTCCCGGTATTCGGCCGCAGCGCGCCGCGCGCCCTCCTTGTTTCCTGCGGCGAGGTGCGCGGGAATCTCTCCCGCCAGGCAGCCGGATAGAGCGATCAGGCCCCGGCTGTACTCGGCAAGGAGCTCCTTGTCCACCCGGGGTTTGTAATAAAATCCTTCTAGAAAGGCCCGGCTGACCAGAGCCATCAAGTTCCGGTAGCCGGAGGCATCAGCGGCCAGGAGCACCAGGTGGGCCAGGTTATCGTCCACGCGCGCCGTCCGTTCGTGTCGCGAACGGGGAGCTACGTATACCTCGCACCCCAAGATAGGCTTCAGCCCGGCCGCACACGCCGCCTTGTAAAACTCCACACACCCGTACATGACCCCATGATCCGTCAGCGCCAAGGCAGGCATCCCGCAGCGCTTGGCTGCCGCCACCAGGTCGTCGATGCGCCCTGACCCGTCCAGTAGGCTGTAGGCGCTGTGTACATGCAGATGAACAAATCCGGCGCCCATGTCCATACCTCCTGGTTCTCTAAGGAGGTATTCCACAAGCACCCTTCTATTCCTTCTAGCTTCCGGGGCTTAACTTCGTCTTATTACTGTTCTACAAGTACGCCTTTTCTCGACAAGTTTCTTGAGCTCGTCCGCAGCCTCCGCAGCAAAATAGCCTTTTGGGTAACGGTTGAGATAGCTGACCAGCCGGCGGTGCGCTCCATCCGGGTCGCCCAGTTTCTCGGCCAGGACGGCACTCGTGTACAAACCCACCTCGCCCAGCAGCGTTCCAGGGTAATCTTGAGCCAGGCGTTCGTAGTAGCGGCAGGCCTTTACGTAGTCTCCCGCCTGCTCGGCGCTGTAGGCTGCACCGTAGAGGGCATCGGCTTCCAAGCGGTGCTTGGAAGTGCGGGAAAAAACCGCTTCGTAGGCCTGCACGGCCTCTTCGTACTTTTTCAGGCGAAGGCGACTCTCGCCCACAAGAAACCAGGTCTCGCCGGCGAGCTCAGGCGGGGGCTCGTCGGCAATGAGGGCTTCCCCCAGAGCTTCGGCTTCCTCGTACCCGGCGCTGCTACCCCGCCGAAAGGCATCGGCTACCGCAATGTAACGAGGGAAAAACACTTTATCTCTCCCGTACAGGGCAATTAGGGTGAGCTGTTCGCGGGCGTAGGACTCAAGGCCGTCCGGCAATTTGCCCGTTTTCAGAGCCGCCCAGTAGTGAGACTCCGCCGATTTCAAGTCTCCGTACTTGTAGTAGTAGATGTCGGCCTCTTGAAGCTCATATAGTCCGGCGGTAGCCCGGTCTGGGTACCAGCGGCCGAGAAAGTCATAGAGGCGCAGGGCCCTCTCCAGCCGCCCGGTAAGAAGCGCCCTTTCCGCTTCATACTCCAGAGCTGTAGGAAGTAACAGTCGGACGCCGAGAAGGATGCCCAGGACCAGCACAACCAGGCTGGGATGGCGCCACTTTCCCAGCACGGAAAAGCCCCCTCGCCTCCGTTTCCCGTAGTTTTTGTGGAAGCGAAAGGGGCTATTCTCACCCTATCTCACTTAGGCTCGAAGCCGCGCAGGAGATCTCGAACATGGATGTTCACTCCTGGAGGAGTGAAGAGGAAGATCGAAGCGCCGACTTTTTCCTGGTTCCCGTCCAACCCGTAGGTGACCCCGCTCAGGTAATCCACCAGACGCTGTGCCGTCTCCAGTGCTAGCCCTTCCAGGTTAAGCACCACCGCCTGCCCGGCCTTTATCTGGGCCGCTATGCTCTCCGCCTCGGCAAAAGAGGTTGGCCGCCGCACCACCACCCGCACCTCGCTGGGCGGCGGGTCCAAACGAACTTTAAGTTCCGTCGGCCCGGAAACCGGCACCCCTCGTTTGCCGATGAGCGAGCGTACCTTCTCCCAAAGGTCGGGCATTTCTGTCATCCTTCCTGCTTCATCCTTACCCTGGCCGCGCGCCTTCCCACATGCCTTTACCGGACTTCCGCCAGAACCTCCTTAAGTCGCACCAGGCCCTTTTCAATGGACGCCATGGACGTGGCGTAAGAAAACCGCACGTAACGATCGTCACCAAAGGCTGCCCCCGGTACGACAGCCACGTGGGCCTCTACCAAAAGAAGCTCTGCCAGGCTGACGGAGCCGGTGATTTTTTGCCCCCGGAGCGTGCGTCCAAATAGCTCGGACACGTCCGCGAAGATATAGAAGGCACCCTCCGGTTTGCGGCATTTAAAGCCAGGCAGAGCGTTGATGCCGGCCACCATTCGCTCGCGTCGGCGGGCAAACTCGTCCAGCATGCGCCGGACCGGCTCCTGCGGGCCCATCAGGGCTGCTACGGCAGCCTTCTGGGCAATCGAGTTGGGATTCGACGTGGCGTGGCTTTGGATATTGGCCATAGCCTGGGCGAGTTCACGCGGAGCTGCTGCGTAGCCTATCCGCCAGCCCGTCATGGCGTAGGTCTTGGATACGCCGTTGATGGTAACAGTGAGATCCTTCACTTCCGGCCCGAGGGCCGCCACGCTGGTGAAAGTCGCCCCATCGTAGAGTAGTTTTTCGTAAACCTCGTCGGCGATAATCACGATCCCGTGGGCGACCAGAATTTCGGCCAACGCCTCTAGCTCCGCCCGCGAGTACACGGCCCCCGTTGGATTGTTAGGCGAGTTGATAAAGATGGCTTTGGTGCGCGGCGTAATTGCCGCTTTAAGAGAAGAAGGAGTGAGCTTGAAGCCATCCTCGGCCCGCGTGGGCACGACAACCGGAACACCCCCGTTAAGCTTCACCATCTCGGTATAGCTTACCCAGTACGGCGCCGGGATGATGACTTCGTCGCCTTCGTCGATTAAGGCCTGCAGAGCATTGTAGATGGCATGCTTGGCTCCATTTGACACCACTACATCCGCCGGATCATAGTCCAGGCCGTTCTCGCGCTTAAGCTTGACGCAAATGGCCTCTTTCAGCTCCGGAATACCTGCAGCCGGGGTGTAACGAGTGAAACCTTCTCGAATGGCGGTGATACCGGCTTCGGCGATGTGCTCGGGCGTGTCAAAGTCCGGTTCGCCGACGGTAAAAGAAAGAATGTCGATGCCTTGTTTTTTCATTTCTTTGGCCCTGGCATTCATGGCCAAGGTGGGGGATGCACCAATCCCCTGGGCACGGCGTGCAAGCTTCATTCTCGTACTCCTCCTCGCTTAAAGGTTATATTAAACACTTCGAATACCCGCAGGATGGACAGGTTACGCAGCGGCCGGCGTACTCGAGGTCCACTCCACACTCAGGGCAGGAGAAGCGTTGGCGCCGGAACTCGGAGCCGACCTCTTCCCAGGTGGGGCGAAGGCCTTCCGTACCGGCTTCCAATACCTGGATGCGGCGGCTGCGGTCGCGGTAGACGGTGACTCCCTTGCATCCTAGTTCGGCGGCCAGAAGGAAGACTTCTTTTACTTCTTCCGGACCGGCCTCCTGCCTCAGGTTTACCGTTTTGGCGACTGCATTATCCGTGTAGCGTTGAAAGGCCGCCTGCATGCGGACATGCCAAAGAGGAGCAATCTCGAGGGCTGTAGCGAAAAGCCGGCGCACATCTTCAGGCACAGCTTCCAGCCCCTCGGCATTTCCCTTTGCGGCCAGATGCCGAAGAAGTTCCGAACTATAAAAGCCGCGCTTTTTGGCTACTTCAAGAAAAAGCGGGTGTACCTCGGTCAACTCTTCGCCGCCTACGACGTGGCGGGCATAGGCCAGCGCGAAAAGGGGCTCAATGCCGCTTGTCGTCCCCGCAATGAGGGAGATGCTGCCCGTAGGCGCAATGGTGGTCAAGGTGGCATTCCTGAGCTTTTCCTTACCGGCGTAGATGCTCCTTCCCCAGTTGGGAAAGGTGCCTCGCTCCTCGGCAAGCTGAAGAGAGGCCGCACGCGCCTCCCGGCTGATGAAAGCCATAAGCCGTTCGGCCATGGTCGTCCCTTCGGAGCTGGCGTACGGAACCCGGAGCCTCAGAAGTAGTTCGGCAAAACCCATTACCCCAAGCCCGATCTTGCGATTGCCTTTAGACATTTCTTCAATCTCGGGAAGTGGGTAACGGTTTACGTCGATCACGTTGTCCAGGAAGCGTACCGCTAGGCGCACCGTCCGCCCCAAGCGCTCCCAATCGACCTCCGGACCGCCCGCACCTTCCCGCAGCATGCGACTTAGGTTGATAGAGCCCAGGTTGCAACTCTCATAGGGAAGGAGCGGCACTTCTCCGCACGGGTTCGTGCTTTCGATCCGCCCGAGGGCCGGGGTGGGGTTGTCTCGGTTGATGCGGTCGAGGAAAACAATGCCCGGCTCACCCCCGGCCCAAGCCATGTTTACAATCAAATCGAAGACCTTACGCGCCGGCAGCCGTCGCACCTCGCCGCCAGTGCGGGGATTGATAAGCGGGTAGTCGGAACCTGCGCGTACCTGCGCGATAAAGTCCTCCGTAAGGCCCACCGAAAAGTTGAAATTAGAAAACACGCCTTCCTGCTGCTTGGCCGTAATAAATTCCAGTATATCCGGGTGATCTACCCGCAGGACGGCCATGTTGGCCCCCCGGCGCACTCCTCCCTGCTTAATCGCATCGGTGGTCACATCGAATACCCGTAAGAAGGAAAGCGGCCCGCTGGCAATACCTCGGGTAGAGTGAACGATGTCGTTCTTGGGCCGGATCCGGGAAAAAGAAAAACCGGTCCCCCCGCCGCTCTTCTGGATAAGGGCCATGTTTTTCACGGCTTCAAATATGCTCTCTATGGAGTCTTCCACGGGGAGAACAAAACAGGCGGCCAGTTGGCCGAGCTCACGGCCAGCATTTATGAGAGTAGGAGAATTAGGCAAGAACTCGAGCCGGGCCATAGCCTCATAAAATGCCGCTGCCACCGCCGACACATCCGCCGCGGGGTCGTACAGACGTTCCGCCACGGCTACAGCCTCCGCCACGCGCCAAAACATCTCGGCCGGAGTCTCCAGAATTTCACCTTCCGAGCTGCGTTTAAGGTAACGGTGCCGGAGTATGCGCAGGGCATTCCCCGTAAGCTCAGGTTCCGGCCCCATCATCCCGCCACCCACTAAGTGCCCTCCTTATCGGGCTGCCGATACCAAAGAGTCCGGCTCGTCACACGCCCTTTTACTTTAGCCCCGCGACTCGGACGAGCACTTCGCGAGTACGCGGGCCGTCGAACTCGCATAAGTAGACACCCTGCCAGCGTCCGAGGGCCAGCTTACCCTCGCTGATCAGGACGATAACAGATGAACCTACCAGGGAAGCCTTCACGTGCGCAGCGCTGTTGCCTTCGGCGTGCGCATAGTCGGCCAGATCAGGCACGAGGCGGCTCAAAGTCTTCTCGATGTCCGCCCGCACGGCCGGGTCCGCGTTTTCGTTGAGGGTGATACCAGCTGTGGTGTGAGGCACGGTAGCGAACAGCACTCCCTCTTTTATCCCGCTCTCCGCGACTACCCGAGCCAAAGCGCTGGTTATGTCGATGAACTCACACTTGGCCCCCGTGTGTACCGTCACGCGCTGGAGCACTTTATTCCCCCCCGGCCTCTAGTATTCCACACCGGGACAACTTTTTCCTTCCACGCCGCCCGGTTGGGTCAACAAGAAGGTGGGGTATGGAGTAGCACCCTGGTTGCGCACCTGGGGCATAGAAAAAGCAGGAAGCACCTTTTCCCGCGGCGCTTCCTCTTGCCTGGATGGGCGGTTCACGCTGGAAAGGGAAAAGCCTCTTCAGCGCGCCTGCTTCAGCCGGCCGGAGCGTTCCGGCTTGCGCTTGCGGTAGTCCTCTACCACGTGCAGGCGGTTGGCGGCCCGCCTTAGAGCCGCTACAGCCTGCGCGTGTTGCTGCCGATCGCCTCTTTCCTCGAGCTCCGCCTGAGCCCGTTCCAGGGCAGCCTGGGCCCGGGCCACGTCGATCTCCTCGGCCCTTTCGGCAGTTTCGGCGAGAATGACAACTTTCTGGGGCATCACTTCCAGAAAGCCCTCGCTCACGGCCAGCTCGACGATATCACCGGCGTTTTTCAAGATAACGGGCCCCGTCCCCAGTTTCGTAAGCAGGGGCACATGGCCGGGAAGAACGCCCAGACTGCCCTCCATGCCGGGCGCTATCACTTGTTCAACCTCGCCGCTAAAGGCAATCTTTTCGGGTGTGACCACATCCACCCTTATCTTCTTGGCCATGGCTAAACCTGACCTTTCTGAAGTTTCTTCGCCTTTTCTACCGCTTCGTCAATCGTACCCACCATGTAGAAGGCCTGTTCCGGGAGGTCGTCGTACTTGCCTTCGACGATCCCCTTGAAGCCGCGGATTGTCTCGTGCAGCGGCACGTAGCGGCCCGGGATGCCGGTGAAGGTCTCGGCCACAAAGAAGGGCTGCGAAAGGAAGCGTTGCAGCTTGCGTGCCCGCGCCACCACCAGCTTATCCTCCTCGGAAAGTTCCTCCACCCCTAAGATGGCGATGATATCCTGAAGTTCCTTGTAGCGCTCCAAGATCTCCTGCACTTTGCGCGCCACCTGATAGTGCTCCTCACCTACTATCCACGGGCTTAGGATGCGCGAGGTAGAGTCGAGTGGGTCGACCGCCGGGTAAATGCCCTGCTCGGCGATGCTGCGCGAGAGCACGGTGGTAGCATCGAGGTGGGAAAAAGTGGTGGCCGGTGCCGGGTCGGTAAGATCGTCAGCGGGCACGTATACCGCCTGTACCGAAGTGATAGAACCCTTGCGCGTGGAAGTAATGCGCTCCTGCAGCGCGCCGAGCTCGGCAGCCAGGGTTGGCTGGTAGCCTACCGCCGCCGGCATCCGCCCGAGAAGGGCAGAAACCTCGGAACCTGCCTGGATGAAGCGGAAGATGTTGTCGATGAAGAGGAGCACGTCCTGTCCCATGACATCCCGGAAGTACTCGGCGATGGTGAGGCCGGTAAGCGCCACCCTAAGACGTGCCCCTGGTGGCTCGTTCATCTGGCCGTAGACGAGGACGGCCTTATCGAGTACGCCGGAGTTTTGCATCTCCAGCCAGAGGTCGTTCCCCTCGCGCGTGCGCTCGCCCACACCCGTGAACACGGAGTAACCGCCGTGTTCCATGGCCACGTTGCGGATTAGCTCCATGATGATGACCGTCTTACCCACGCCCGCGCCGCCGAAAAGGCCGATCTTACCGCCGCGCGGGTAAGGCGCCAGAAGGTCGATGACCTTAATCCCCGTCTCCAGAATTTCCGTATACGTTTCTTGTTCTTCAAAGGCCGGCGCCGGCCGGTGAATCGGCCAATACTCGTCGGCTTCAATTGGCCCCTTCTTGTCGATGGGCTGACCCAGCACGTTAAGCACCCGGCCCAAGCAGGCCCGGCCCACCGGCACCGTAATGGGACCACCCGTGTCCACCACCTGCATTCCGCGTACCAGACCTTCGGTAGAAGACATGGCTACGCACCGCGCCAACCCCTGGCCCACATGGTGCAAAACCTCGGCTACTATTTCCGTAGGCTTGCCCTCGGCATCCCGGTGGGTCGGGTCTATTATTTTAACTGCCGTATAAAGCGGCGGCATCTCGCCCTCCGGAAATTGGACGTCGATAACCGGGCCGATTACGCGGCGAATCCTCTCCACAACGCCTACGCGCAAACCTCTCACTCCCCTTTAAGGCCGATCTCTTCTTTTAAGGCGTCGGCTCCCGCGATGATCTCCGTAAGTTCCTCCGTGATGGCCGCTTGACGGGCGCGGTTATACGAAATCGTGAGCTTGGCCAGCAGCTCCTCTGCGTTGTCCGTCGCTGCGTCCATGGCGGTAACTCTTGCGCCGTGCTCGGCCGCTTTGGCCTCTAGGAAAATGCGGTAAATGGTGGCGGTGAGGTAGCGCGGCATTAGGTCGTTTAACACTTCTTCTGCATTTGGCTCCAGGTGGTAGACGCTGCGGTAGCGCACCGGCCCCGGAACCTCTTGCCGTTCCACCGGCAGTACTCGCCTCACTACCGGTTTTTGTGTCACCGCCGAGTAAAAGCGGTTATACACAAAGTAAACCGCATCATAGCGGCCGGAGATGAAATCGGAACTCACGCGGTCGGCCAGAGGCCTTACCGTTTGGAACGACACCTTATCCGGGCACCCTGGATAAGAGGCCGCGACCGCGTACCCAAGCTGGCGAAAAAAGCGCTTGGCCCTCGCGCCTACCGCAATTACTTCAACCTCAGCCTCGTCCTGGCGCAGCGCGAATTCGGCCTCGTGCAGCACGTTGGTGTTGTAACCACCGCAAAGTCCCTGATCGGCCGTAAATACTACGTAGCAGGCACGCTTCACCGGCCGTTCCTTAAGGAGCGGGTGTTCGAACTCTTCCTGCACCGCCTCCAGATCCCGCAAAATCTCGCGGATCTTACGGGCATAAGGGCGAGCCTCCTCAACCTGGCGCTGGGCCCTCTGCAGCTTAGCCGCCGAGATCATCTTCATGGCGCGGGTGATATGCTCGATGTTCTGAACAACTTTGATGCGCCGCTTGATATCGCGCAGGCTCTGCACGATACTGCCCCCTATACGCCGAAACTGCGGAGGAACTCCGAACAGGCCTGTTGCAGGGCGGCCTCAAGATCTGCGGTAAGCTTCCCTTCGCGGGCAATCCGAGCGCGCAGGTCAGGATGCCGTTCCTTAAAATAGCGCAAGAGGGCCTGCTCGCACTTGGCCACATCCTGAACCTCCAGATCGTCCAGGTACCCTTTGCTGGCGGCGTAGAGGACAAGCACCTGATCCTCTACAGGAAGGGGTTGGTACTGTTCCTGCTTGAGCACCTCGACCAGGCGCTCGCCGCGCCTCAATTTGGCCTGGGTGGCCTTGTCCAGATCGGCGCCGAATTTGGCGAAAGCGGCCAGTTCGCGGTACTGGGCAAGGTCTAGGCGCAGGCTTCCTGCAACCTGCTTCATCGCCTTGATCTGGGCGTTGCCCCCCACACGGGATACCGAAAGGCCCACGTTGATGGCCGGACGCACCCCGGCGAAGAAGAGGTCCGTATCCAAGTAGATCTGGCCGTCGGTGATGGAAATGACGTTGGTGGGAATGTAGGCGGATACATCTCCGGCCTGCGTCTCCACAATGGGTAGAGCGGTCAGCGACCCTCCACCCAGTTCGTCGCTGAGCTTTGCTGCGCGCTCCAGGAGTCGAGAGTGCAGGTAGAAAATATCGCCCGGGTAGGCCTCGCGGCCCGGTGGACGCCTGAGAAGCAGCGACATGGTACGGTAAGCCACAGCGTGCTTAGACAGGTCGTCGTAGACCACCAGCGCGTGCTTACCCTGATACATAAACCACTCGGCAATGGCACAGCCGGCATAGGGCGCCAGGTATTGCATCGTCGGTGATTCGCTGGCTGTCGCCGCCACCACCACCGTATAAGCCATGGCCCCGTGATCGGTTAAGGTCTGCACCAGTTGGGCCAAGCTTGACGCCTTCTGGCCGATGGACACATAAACGCAGTAGACGTCCTTGTCTTTTTGGTTTATGATCGTGTCGATGGCGATGGCCGTTTTCCCTGTCTGCCGGTCGCCAATGATGAGCTCCCGCTGCCCACGGCCGATCGGCACCATCGAATCGATGGCCTTGATACCCGTCTGCAGCGGCTCACGGACCGGCTGGCGGTCCACAATCCCAGGCGCCGGTCCTTCTACGGGCCGGAACCCGTCCGGTTTGATTGGACCTCGGTCGTCAATAGGCCGTCCTAAAGCATCTACCACTCGCCCTAAAAGGCTCATGCCCACGGGAACCTCTACTACCCGCCCGGTCCGCCGCACCTGGTCCCCCTCTTTTATGTGGTCGTCCGGGCCGAGGAGCACCACGCCGACGTGATCCAGGTCCAGGTTTAGAACTTCTCCCAAAACGCCTCCCGGAAACTCCACGAGTTCGCCGCTCATGGCATTATTCAGTCCTCGGACCCGGGCTACGCCGTCGCCAATCTCCATAACCCAGCCGACCTCGGCTACTTCAGGCGCCGCCTCGCTCTGAACCAGCTCTTTCTCTACAGTTGCCGCCACAACCCGGAAGTCATTCGCCTCTTCAGGCAATTCTTTTTGCTTTAACAAGTTGGCCTGCAGGGCATTAAGTCGCCCGCGGACGCTGCCGTCGATCACTTTGTCCCCGATGCGGATAACCATGCCGCCTAGGAGACCCGGGTCCACTTTCAGATCCAGCACGTAATGCTGCTTTACCGATTCGGCAAGCTTGCGGCGCAGCTTTCTCAGCTCCTCCTCACCCAGCGGAGTAGCGGAGGTCACCTCGATTACAAGCTCCGGTTCGGAAGGATTATCCTCCTTAAAGGCCACATTGCCTTGGATGCTCATGCCTTGGCCCCCCCGCCGATGCTCTTCAGATCGAGGTTGTCGAGAAAGTCTGAGACCAGCTTCTTGCTCGTTTTCTCATCCACGGCTTGTTCGGCCACTTTGCTGGCGGCCAGTATGGCCAGGCTCACTACCTGCTCCTTAAGCTCGAGCAGGGCCTTCTCCTTTTCGTGCTTAACCTCTTCTTGGGTGGCGGCGATGATTCGTTTAGACTCTTCGCGCGCCTGTTGGATGATTTCTCGCTTTGCCTTTTCCGCCTCGCGTATGGCGTTGGCTATAATGTCCTCAGCCTCGCGTTGCGCTCGCTTGCGTTCTTCCTCTCCCTGGGCTTTGATTTCGGCCAGTTCTGCCCGTGCTTTCTCCGCCTGTTCCAAGGCTTCCTTAATGGTGTCGCGCCGCTTTTTCATATGGTTGGTAAGCGGCTTGTAAACAAAGATCCTGAGGACAAGAAGAACGACCAGGAAATTAATGATCGTATGCAGAAAGGTAGTAAGGTTGGGGCTTAGAAGCCCGCCTTCCATACGACCTTCCTCCTTTCACTCAAAAAGCAGGCTTTATTGTTCTTTCAACTGCCTTTAGGTGCTAAAGGCCGCATCCTTTTAGACACGGCCTAAAAGCGGATTGGCAAAGATGAGTACCAGGGCAATGACGAAGGCGTAAATGGTAAGGGACTCGATTATGGCTATGCCGATGAGCATCGTCATCCGAATGTTGTCCGCCGCTTCCGGTTGGCGGGCGATGCCTTCCACCGCCCGGCTGATAGCGATACCCTGTCCCAAGCCGGGGCCGATGGTTCCAAGGCCGATGGCTAAGGCTGCGCTGAGGATGGTCACCGCCAACACAAGAGCTTTCGCCGTGATCATAAATAGGTTCCTCCTCGTTCCAAATCTATTCTTCTTCAGTGGCCTGAGTAATGTAAACCATGGCCAGCATGGTAAAGACCAGAGCTTGAATCAAACCGGTAAAGAGCCCGAAGAGCGACATAGGCACCGGTACCAGAAGAGGCACAATAAGCCCCAGGACCGCTACTACTATGTGCTCGCCTGTCACGTTTCCAAAAAGTCGGAAGGCTAACGAAAGCGGTTTAGTAACTTCTTCCATAAGATTAAGCGGCAAGAAAATGGGCATCGGTTCAAGATAATGCTTGAAATGCGCCAGCCCCTTTTTGCTGAGCCCGTAGACATGGCTGGCCAAAAGAACTATTACCGCCAGCGCCACGGTAACGTTTATATCACTGGTAGGTGAACGCAGGCCGGGAATGGCTCCCATCCAGTTGCTGAGGAGGATGTAAAGGAAAAGGGTGCCGATAAAAGGAAAGTAGTCCTTGCCTTTCTCGCCCATGTTGTCCTCCACCAGCCCTTCCAAGAGTTCCACGACCGTCTCTAAGGTGTTTTGGAGGCGCCCCGGAATATCCTGGAGATGTCGCGTCGAAAGAAAGGACACGAACGTGAGGAAGCCGGTGAGTAGGGTGCTCATCACAACTGTCGTCGTAATGCGCCATCCGTAGAGCTCCGCCACCACCACAGGACCCAGTTCTTCCATCTCGAGCTCACCTCCTCTTTCCCCGCCCGGAGCCGGATAAGCCCACAGCCTGTATCCAGAGAACTAACTCCGAGAACATAAGCCCGCCCGATGCGGCCAAGAGGCCACGTATAGTCAAGGACGCTACGACATACAGCAGGGCAAAAATAAGAGCCTGACGTACCAAAAAATGGGCCAAAAAAAACACCTTAACGCGGCTGCCGCGCAGGTTTGTTCGCAAGCCGTGTTCAATAGTCAGCGCAAGGAGATAGATATTCAGCGTCCCCGTCCCTACACCTAGGGCGAAATACCCGGCTACCGCCGGCGACATCAGGAGGGCCATGGCTGCGGCTAACACCGCTCCTACGGTGAGACCTACCCGCCCCACTTTTTTCGCTAAGCCCTGCGCCTTGTTCACGTTCTACCGGATCCTTCTTCTCTTAATCGGCTTCGGTTTGGGAATCCTGGCTGCCAGCTTATGAAGGAGCTTGTATACGTTCCAAATCCCCGAGAGCACTCCAAACAAGATGATGAGTAGCCCCCATCCGGCGCCCACGCCATAGCGCTCGCTCAGGTAGTTGGCCAAATAAGCGCAGAGGACAATGGGTGCCGCCAGCCGGACTCCGAGGTCCATGGCCACGCCGAAGTCTTCTGCCATCGTTCCCCGCTTCTTCGCCATTACCAGCCCCCACGTAGCCGTCTTCCGGCGGCACTATTAGTCTCTCTTATTGTCATAATAGCACTCTGCCCTGGCTTTGACAAGGGGTCAACTCTCCAGCCAACCTTCTCCCAGCACCTCATGCACGCTGCCGACAAGGACAAAGGCCTGCCGATCGCAGGCAGCCACCAGTCTCTTTAGCCGGGGCAGTTCGGCCTGCGTCACCACGCAGAGCAGAGCTTCGCGTTCCCGCCCCGTATACCCCCCTTTAACCTTAAGAACAGTAACCCCCCTGCCCAACTCGGCTAAGATGGCCCGGCGAATAGGCTCCGTCCGGTCGGAGATGATGAAGGCCGCCTTGGCGTAAGTTTCTCCTTCTTGAACCAGGTCAATCACCCGGCTGGTAAGAAAAAGGGTAAGGAGGGCATTTAGGGCCAGTTCGGGAGAAAAAACAACCCCGGCCGCAGTAATGACCAGGGAATCAATCAGAAGGAGTCCTTTACCAAAAGAAAGCCTTAGGAACCGGTGCATGAGGGCTGCGGCGAGGTCGGTGCCGCCCGTAGTCCCGCCGGCGCGAAAAACGATCCCCATTCCAACTCCGCTGGCAATGCCGCCGTAAATGGCGGCAAGGAGAGTATTGGTGGTGAGCGGCCCCAGGCGAGCCGTAAGAGACACAAAAAAGGAAAGGAGCGCCGCCCCGGCCAAGGTACGCACGCCGAAACGTCCGCCGAGAAAGCGTACCGTCGCCAGGAAAAGAGGTACGTTGATGGCCAGCATGGTCGGTCCCACGGGGAGCCCAAAGAGGTAGTAGAGCAGGGTCGCCAGACCACTCACGCCGCCTGCCGCTATGCGGTTGGGAACGAGAAAGAGGTTCAGCCCCAACGCAGTGATAAGAGCTCCAGCACTTATTTGACCGTAAGCCACAATGCTGCGGCGCACTCTCCTACCCCCCTCGGCCCATCTTAAGTCTCCCCTCTTCCGGCCCGAGCCATGCGGGGAAGTAGGCCCCGGCCGCTAGATCTCTGTCTTCTTGTCCTCGTCGTGCTGCGCTCGGAAGGCCTCCGGCATGCCGAACGGCTTCCATTCTTTTACCGCATCGAGAATGATCTTCTGAACATCGGCAAACAGCCGGGCAAACTTGGCCTCGGACTCCAGGTATTCCCGCGCCACCGGGTCGAGAAGGAGAAGGTCGGCCATCTGTTGCAAGGCTTTCAGCTTCTCCTCCGCCACTTTTCCCCCGGCGAGGGTTTGGGCCTGCACTTCAAACTCTCTGGCCTTGAACTCTTTAACCCGTTCGAGCTTCTCGGGCTGGGCTTCCAAGGCTTCCTTGGCTTTAACCAATCGCTGAAAGGCGTCTGATGCCCTGAGGTTCCGGGCGAGGGCATGGGCCTCGTCGTAAACTTCCATTTGGAATCACCTCCGCAGCCACCACGAAAACCATAGAGACTTTCCTACCGTACGGCGCCTACGCGTTCGCCCCGGGGGCATAGTCTACCCGGAAAGCTGGCTACAGACGGACACGAACAGCCGCCAAGCGGAACCAGCCGTTATCGCATCGTAGCTTGGAATACCGCCCGGGAGCTCAGAGACGAAGTCGTAACAGTGTACGTAGAGATTAGGTAAGGGCCAAAGCAAGCTCCTTCCTAACCTCTTCGTCCGTTTCGCGCTCCCGGTGCCGCTCCAAAACTTGCCGGGCCGCCACACCGCCGATGCGTCCCAGGCTCCACACTGCGGCTGCGCGAAGCACCGGCCGCGGATCGTTCAAGAGCCCCGTCAGAATCGGAACGGCCGCCGGATCGCCGAGGTTGCCAAGGGCGTAGGCGGCATTGCGTTGGAGCACCGTCCGCCCCCGCCAACCGGCCGCCGTCCGTCCGAACCGAGCGAGAAAACCCGCGCGGTTGAGGGAAAGGACCTCGCTTAAGTCGACTTCCGCCCCCGCCCGGGGCGATTTTCTTACGAGCGGGCAAGCTACCAAGCACGTGTCACACCCGTAAACCCGATTGCCCAGAAGAGGCCGAAAGGCATGGGGAACTTCCCCCTTAATTTGGGTGAGGTAGGACAGGCACGAACCGGGCTGCAGGTGAAAGGGCCTACTTATGGCACCCGTAGGACAAGCTGCCCGGCAACGCCCGCAGCGCAGGCAAAAGTTTCCCCGCGGTTCATCAGGTTCCAGGGGGATGTTCAGCATGAGCCCCCCTAAGAAAAAAGCCGGCCCACCTTTCGGGCTCAGGAGAAAGGTGTTCTCACCCCATACCCCCAGCCCGGCCCGCCAGGCCAGAGGCCGTTCGATGAGGGGACCCGTGTCCACAAAGGAGTAACAGGCGCTCTTTGGTGCCTCGGCCCGGATAAAGGCGTCCAAGGCGGTGAGCTTTTCCCTGAGCACCAAGTGGTAGTCCGGTCCTTCTGTGCCGGAAGCCAGGTACCCCGTAAGCCCCCGGGGCTCGGGCGGCGAAGCCACGGCAAACGGCAGTCCCACCATGATAATTGTTCTGGCCTCCGGCCATACCCGCCGCGGATCGGTGCGCAGCGCCGCATCCGCCGGCGTGAACGGGATCGGCTCACCCGCCCGCTCCAGGGCAGAAAGCATCTCCCTCTCGGCCGGGAGTGGCCGAGCCTCGGTCACACCGACGGGCGATAGCCCCAGCTCTCCGGCCTTCTCGACTATGCGTTCCTTGAGCCCCATCGGCCTTCCTCTTTTCGGGTAAAAACCGAGTTTATCTTGAAGTCGTCTTTCAGCCTCCCGTCGGTTTCATTATATAACTCGCCCCGCGGCCGGGCAACCCACCCTACTTTTTGGCACCTACCACGTCACAGTACCGCAAGCCGCGCACGTGACGGGTGTGGCTCCACTCGCCGTTGTTCTTTTTGAGAAAACCGACCAGGGTGATGGGAATCCAGGAGTAAACGAAGAGCGGGTACCCGAGGAGACCTCGCAGCGTAATCCTGTTGCCGTCCAAGAGCACGCAAATGAGGGGGATGAGGTACTGAAAGACGGCGAGTACAATCCAAAGCCAACTCGGCAGTACCAGCGTGAAAAGGTATGTGTAGCTTGGAAACAGGTAGGGGAAATTGCCGAGCAGCATTAGGATTAACCCCAGGATTATGTAGACCGGCTGGAAGACGTGGAACGCTCCGTCGATGAGCCGGAAATCCCGTGTAACAATCCCTTTCCAAAGCAGCGGAAAGAAGTAGCGGTGGGCCACGTCTACGTGCCCCTGCGCCCAGCGTACGCGTTGACGCCAAGACTGAAGGAAGGTGAGCGGCTTTTCATCGTAAACGCGGGCTGCATGGCACCAAGTCGTTCGTACACCCTGGAGAAGGACCTTCATACTGAATTCCAGATCCTCGGTAAGGCAGGTAGCACCCCACCCGTAGCGTTTGAGGACCGAAGTGGCTATACACATCCCTGTCCCCCCCAAGGCGCACGAAAGGCCCAGGTTGTACTTAGCCAAGTGCCACATGCGATTAGCCACCCAGAAGGACAAAGCAAAGGCCCCGGACACCCAGCTATCACCGGGGTTTTTGGCATCAAGATAGCCTTGGATTACCTGTTCCCCTTTGAGGAGCCTGTCGTTCATGTAAAGAAGAAAATCGGTGGCCACCAGGTTATCGGCATCAAAAACAACAACGGCATCATATTGCCGCGGTAACGAGAAAAGCTGCCGGAACATCCATTCCAATGC
>JASKKP010000003.1 GCA_030154105.1 Bacillota bacterium | reverse complement strand
GTGGGACCACAGGCCAGGTATACCTGCCCGATGCCGGCTTCGCTCAGCATAGCGACATCAAGACCTTGATTACTTCGCCAAGAAGCGCCGGATCAAATCTAGGTCTGACCTCGATGCTAGCCGGGCCTACTCTAATCAGCAATTCATTTTCCTGGCCAAGGCATGGCGCCTGACTGACCTCTACCGACAGCCACTTTACTGGTGAATCGGCCGGACGCGGTTCATCGCTAGTCCTGCATTTCTTAAGCCAGTACCACAACTGCCGTGGTGTCACATTGTGGGCTGCACACCACTCCTTGGCGCTTTGCCCGCTGGCGCGATACTCGGCAATCCTCCGCTCCCATTCCTGCCGGAGCTCAGCTTTCGTCATAAAGAAATCCCCCTCTATCCATTTTCTAGGGGGATTATCCTAGTAGCCCAAGCATCAGTCCAGGTGGGGAGTATTTGACGCTTACGAAAAAACCCCAGCGCCTTCCCGACGGCTGCACGCCTTAAGGGAACTTGCCGCTGGGGTCTTTTCTACCCACGGTGTAGCGCACGCGCGCCTTGTACCGCTCGGACCAGTCCGGGCCGTGCCCGCGGAACCCTAGGTACACTTCCCTTTTAGTCTCGCTGCAAGTTGATTTGCAAAAAAGTATAGCAGGAAGTGCGCCAACAGGCAAGCTTTTCTTGCCGGGATGTGGCAATTTCCTCGGTTCTGCTGCAAAATGGCTCGGGGCCTGGCTTACAAGTCGCGCCGGTTTTTGGCTTTCCTCCGTTTCATCTGCCCCTATAGCTCCCGTAATCCCGACCGACTTCCCTCCCCAGGGATCTGATTATTCCTTCAATGCACATGCGGCAATGGGCTGGCTGCTCGCCTATGCATATTTTGGACGGATATATCTCGTACCTGGGCCTGTACTCGGCGGGCATCACGTTGGGCATCACCACATTGGCACCGGCCATCAGCGCCTTCTGCCTGCCCTGAGGGTGAATGGTCCCCACCGCCGTGGTCGCGGGGATGTTGGCATAAGGCAGCATGAGCCGCGTGATGGCCACCATCCCCAAGGTCATCTCCAGCGTTCCGCCGGCAGCCCGTCTAAAGGGGGTGTTGGGATGAGGTATGAATGGACCTATGCCCGCCATCTCCACATTGAGCTCCTTTAAAAGCATTATGTCTTCGGCCAAATGCTCCAGCGTCTGGCCGGGCAACCCCACTATATCGCCCGATCCTACTTCATAACCCAGGTCTTTCAACATCAAAAGGCAGTCAATCCTGTTCTTATAGCTCATATCGGGGTGCATCTTTTGGTAGTGATCCGGGTTTGCGGTTTCGAATTTTAAAAGGTACCTGTCGGCGCCCGCTTCCCTCATGATTTTGTACTCTTCATAGCTTCTTTCGCCGATACACAGGGTTACGGCCACATCAGCTATTTTCTTTATTGCCTTTATGATGTACGCCATGATGTCCGCCGTATAAAATTCATCTTCGCCAGATTGCAGTACGATAGTCTTGTAGCCCAACAACGCCGCCTCGTGGGCGATTGCCACAATGTCCTCCGGGGACAACCTGTACCGGGCCAAGGACACATTGGCGCGCCTTAAGCCGCAATACTTGCAGTTTCTTCGGCAGTAGCTGGAAAACTCTATTAGCCCCCTTAAATGTACCCAGTCGCCCACGCACTCATGCCTCAGCTCATCCGCCTTTTGAAAAAGATACGCCTCTTCCTCATCACTTTTAGGGTCCAAAAGCCTCATTATTTCGTCTTTTGTCAGTTCGTGCTCACGGTAGGCTTTGTCTACCAGCTTAAAGTAATCCATACAAATCACCTTGTAAGCCGTATTAAGCGAGCGGCGGTCGGTTTTAATCCGCTTTTCCTCGGCACACTTTAACGAAAAAAGCCTACCCGGCAAAGGTAGACCTTTTCCCCTGAATGCTTCTGGTTACGCCTCCCTTCTTATCAGGCATTGCCCTCTAAGGCAGGATGAATAGTATGCATATTCAGATGCTAACACATCTTCACCCGTAAGTCAAGACGTACGGGGCCGGGATGGGGCATTTTCGCGGCCTTTCCGGCCGGCGGTTCTCGCCGAGGGCGTTCGCCTTCCGGCTTGAGGCCGAAGCGGGTACTGCCTGCGGCCGGCCTGCGGAGAAACATCGCTTCCCGGAAGCCGGTTCCCCTACTCCTTAACCGCCTCTCGGCGCACCGCCGCCAGCGCCGCTCCAACAGCTGCCGTGTCGCCGAAGAAAGCTATGGTGCTCACGTGCTGGGGGCAGTTGCCCGTGATCTCCACGGCAAGCACGTTACCGGCCTTTTGTCCGACATCGGCTAAATAGAAAAGGCTGGGTAGGTCGGTCTGTACCAGGCCCACCGCATCGAAGCATCGGCCTTCTACCTCTTTGCGCGCCGCCGGTACCATGCGCCTAAGCAGCATCGCCATGGTGCCGGGGCGCGGGGCCCGGATCATGCGGGTAATGAGCATCTAGCCACCCCCCTTTTGCTCCTAGAAGGTGAGGTCTGGATGTGGCGAGGCGATTACCGCCGTGGCGACCAGTACCCCTTCTTCGGCCAGTTTGTTCTCGGCGCTCCGGACGGCCGCTTCTACCGCCGCCAGCTCCCCGGAGAGAAAGACAAAAGCTTTACCGCCCATGCCCCTGGCCAGGCGGATTTCCAAAAGTTCTACGTTGCCGGCCTTAGCTGCCGTATCGCCGGCCACGACGGCTGAAGCGGCATCAATAGTTTCAACAATGCCGAAAGCCCCCTTCGGCTCCGCCGGTGTCGTTGCGGTAAGGGCCGGGAGAACCGCCGGGTGGACGTTGGGGAGAACGAACTTGGCGATGGCAAAGGGCGGATCGAAATTAAACCCGCGCTCTACCGCCGCCTGTACCGCCCCTACATCGCCGGCCACCATGGCGATGAACTTGCCCGGGCAAATGACGGTAGCTTGAACGAGTTCCACATGCCCGCCTTTGAGCATGGCATCGGCGGCTGCCACCCCGCGGGCGATGCTCTTATACTCGATAAAGCCTAGAGCCTTTTTCACCTTTGCCCTCCCCTTCCCTGCGGCTCGCGTGTTAAAACCAGGGCGGCCGGCGTCCGCTCGGCCACATAGCCGGAAATGCTGGCAAAAAGGCGGCTTCCCAGCTTTCCGTCGGGAATTTCGGCTACAAGCTGCCCGGCTTCTACCTTGTCCCCCACCTCTACCACCGGCTCCGCCGGCACGCCCACGTGCTGCCGGAGCGGTAGGACCACCTTGTGCGGCGTCAAGGCCGCTTCCCGCACGGGCGCCGGTCGCTCATACGGTTTAAGTCCCAGCCGCGGCAGAAGGCGCGTCACCGGCACGCGGCGATAAGCCCGCCAAGGGTGCGGCCCCGCCGGCGCACTCCTATGGGGGTTTTTAATGCCGCGATGCGCCAGCTCTTCTTTGAGCGCCTGGCTAACCCGCCGCGGGGAAAGCCCCATCGGGCAGGCATAGAGGTCGCAAACGCCGCACTCGGAACAAAGAAAGGCGGCCGTGATCGGCGCCGCTGCCGGGCCGCCCGCGTAACTTGCCGCCAGCATTATCTTGTGGGGGGCAAGCTCGTGCCCCAGAAGGCGGCGTGGGCAAAGGTCCGTACACTCCTGGCACTGGCAGCACGCCGCCCGGGCCTGGCGGAGAACGGCGGGAAGCGGTTTCGCCCGCACCTGGACCACCGGGCTCGTGGCCGGCAGAACCACAAGGCCCTTGGTGGTCTTGGTGACGGGATCGCTGAGCTTCTCTACGAGTTTCCCCATCATGGGTCCGCCGTTTAGGACGGCAAAATCCGGCACGGTCGGACCGCCCGCCAGGGCAATCATCTCCGCGATGCTCACCCCGAGCGGCACCCGGAAGGTGCCGGGGCTGGCCACAGCGCCGGCGACCGTTACCCACTTGTGGGTGACGGGCCGTCCTTCCTTGGCCTCGGCCAAATTCCACAGGGTCTCCACGTTGAGAACTACAACCCCCACCTGAAGGGGGATACCACCCTGGGGCACCAGGCGGCCCGTGGTCTCGTAAACCAGCACGAACTCATCGCCTGCCGGGTAAAAGTCGCCCAGGGGAACCACGCTGAGCGCAGGGTACTCGGCCACCGCCCGCTCGGCTGCGGCTACGGCCTCTTGGTGCTTGGCCTTGACGGCAATCCTGCCCTCCTTGGCTCCCAAGGCCCGACGTACTTCTTCGAGCATGGCTGCGAGGCGGGGGCTAGCGGAAATGAGGAGCTCCTGGTCTACCTGAAGGAGCGGTTCGCATTCGGCCCCGTTGAGTACCACATATTCAACCTGCGCGTCTAATTTGACGTGGGTAGGAAAACCGGCCCCGCCGGCACCCACGACGCCGGAAACCCGGGCCAGCTCAGCGAGAGGATTCACGGCCTTCACCCCCGCTTCAGCGGATCGAGAAGGCGTCGACGAGCACGCACCGGCGCTTACGGGTGAAGGTGCGCGCTGAGGTCAGGCCCTCCCCGGTCGGCCCGGCAATGGTAAAGGTGGCAAAGCCCTCGCCGCCCACACCGATTCCGGCATAAGAGGGGCCGTTCTTGACGAAGATGGTTGTCTGGATCTCCCGTGCCAGGCGGGTCATATTGTCCACGTTTTTGGAATGCATGATGGCCGTGTGCCGGTTGCCGTGCTCCACCTCGACGGCAAATTCGATGGCCTCATCCACATTCCGTACCCGCACCAGCGGCAGAATCGGCATCATAAGCTCTTCCTGCACAAAGGGGTGCTCTTTTTCCACTTCCACCACAATACCGCGCGTCTCGGGGGGAACCTCTTTGCCGATGGCCTTAAGTAGCACGGCCGCATCACGCCCGATGAACTTGCGGCTGGGCTTTCCTTCGGGCGTGAGCACCACCTCGGCCAGGCGGTCGATGTCCCGGCGGTCTTTAAGCTGTACCGCCCCGTTCTTGAGGAGGTTGAAGAGAAGGTAGTCGGCAACGCTTTCCACCGCGATGATCTCTTTTTCGGCAATACAGGGCAGGTTGTTGTCGAAGGTGCCACCGGCTATGATGTCATGCCCGGCCTTTTCGATGTCGGCTGTCTCGTCCACCACCACGGGCGGGTTGCCGGCTCCGGCACCGATGGCCTTTTTGCCGGAAGTCAAAGCGGCGTGCACGACACCGGGGCCACCCGTCGCCACCAGAAGGCGCACCGCCGGGTGCTTAAAGAGCACCTGTGCGGCCTCGATGCTGGGTTCGGCTACCGAAGTCACCGCATCTTCCGGCCCGCCGGCTTCCTGGATGGCCTGATTGATCAGCTCCACCGCCCGAAGCGAAACCGCCTTGGCTCCCGGATGCGGGCTAAAAACCACACTGTTGCCGGCGGCAAACATGCCGATGGCGTTGCAGAAGACCGTCTCCGTAGGGTTGGTGGACGGAGTGATGGCCCCGATTACCCCAAAGGGGGACATCTCCACCAAAGTAAGTCCCCGGTCGCCGCTCCAGGCTTCGGTGATCAGGTCTTCCGTACCCGGCGTCTTGTCGGCCACCAGGTTGTTTTTAATGATCTTATCCTCAACGCGGCCCATCCCCGTCTCCTGCACCGCCATTTCGGATAACTCGCGCGCATGGGCCCGCAGGGTGGCGCGGATGGCCGCAATACATTTTTCGCGTTCTTCGAGGGTCATGCGGGCAACCTTTTTCTGCGCCGCCTCGGCCCGCTGGATGGCCTCCTCCATACTGGCATACACGCCGCACGGCCCGGTGCCCGGCCGGCCGCTCCTTTCCACTTCTTTTAGGCGCGCCATTACCTGGCGCACTACCTCCGTTATGTCCAGAGTGCCGGCACTAGTTGCCACTTACGTTCTCCTCCTCCCAAACTTTTACCGCTGCCTGAGCAACTTCGATGTCCTGTTCGACGGTGCCGCCGCTCACCCCCACGGCACCCATCACCTGGTCCCCGTTCAGCAAGGGAAAACCTCCACCGAAGATTACCAGGCGTCCTTCATTCGTTGCTTCAATGCCGAAGAGGGGCCGGCCCGGCTGGGCCAGCTCGGCCAGCGCGTGCGTAGGCATCTTAAGCGTGGCCGCAGTATACGCCTTTTTCCAGGCGATGTCGACGCTGGCAATCAGCGCGCCTTCCTGGCGCTCCAGGGCTAGGAGGTGCCCGGCCGCGTCCACCACCGCAGCCACCACTGGCAGCCCCAGATCCTGGGCGCGCCGCTCGGCCGCTAGAATGAGCTGGCGGGCCACTTCCAAGGTGAGCTTTTTAGGAGCGCCTCCCAGCCGCTCCAGCACCTTCTCCTTAACCATCTGCACCAGCTCCTCGTGGGCCTCGGCTCGGGCCAGGACGTAAAGAAGATCCGAGAGGCGGTTTAAGTACCGCACGATTTCTTCGCGCAGGCGCCGTTCTTGCCGCAACCGTACCGCCAGCCGCTCTGCACGCCGGACGACGGCCCGCGCCACGTCCAGGGCACCCGCGCCCGGCGTACCGCCGGGCAGAACGAAGCCGGTCTGGGGGGGAAGCAACTCCTGGATCTCGTCGATGGCCTTTTCCAGCCGCCGGATGTCTTCTTCCTGCAGCCGCTCTTTTAGCTTCATGAGCCCTTCCGGTGTGCTGGCCAGTTCCGAGGCCAGGATCTGCAGCTTCTTCTGCAGCTCCGGCAGGAGCTCCCGGGCACGTCGGCTGCGCACAAAACCGCGCGCGAGGCCCAGGAAAGAACTGGCCTCATCTACGGTGCCGTAGGCCTCTACCTGCAGGTCCGCTTTGGAAACCCGTTGGCCGCCCCACAGGCTCGTTTCGCCTTTGTCCCCGGTTCGGGTGTATACCTTCATCGGCCTCCGACCTCCATCGTATCCACAATGCCCACGATGGCGGCATCGATGGGAGAATCGGGCTGCCGCACGGCCTGCCGGGCCGAACTTCCTTCCGCCACCAGGACTATTTCCCCAATCCCAGCCCCCACCACATCTACGGCCACCTGGCTGCGGCCGTCCGGGCGCCCTTCGGGATCTACCGGCCGGACGATAAGGAGCTTAGTTCCCACCAACCGTTCATCTTTCTTGGTAGCCACGACGTTACCAATGACCTTACCGACAAACATTATTCCACCCCTCTAACCTTCAGAGGTGAGACACGGCGCCCGGAGCTGGAAACTAGCCGACGACGATCTCGATTCCCCGATCCCGGGCCAGGTCGCGGGCGAGAGGTGTTATCAGGGTCCCGGCGCTCACCTTGAGCACCGACCCTTCGAAGGCGGCAACATCCGTGCGACTCAGCACGCGCCCGGTGAAGGTACCACCTGTCGCCTTGGGCGCCGGCTCTTTGGGTCTTGCTTCGCCCAGTACGGCCGCCGCAAGTTCCGTCACCCCTACCAGCCGCACACCGAACTCAGCCAGGCGCTCCAGGTTTCCGGTTAAAAGGGCCCGGTAGGCGGGAGCGGCCTTATCCATGCCCAGCTGGGCCCGCACCGGGTTGGTCAGGTCGCAGGCATCTCTGGCGGCAAAAACCGGCCTACCTGTAAGGAGGCTATCCATAATCAGGGTCGCTACCAAAGTATCGGCAATGCCGTGGGCCACCTTCGCCGCCGTGTTGAGGGTAAGTACCGGAACCAGCGTCAGGTCCGCTTCTTTCAGCAGCGCGCCCGGAGCCTTGCCGTCTGCTTCAGTCACTACCTCAATCTCGCCCAGTTCGCTCCTTAGCCATTCTTTTCCCAGCACCCGTTCGGCGGCGGGAGTAAGGACCGCCCGCACGGTAAACCCGGCGCTTTGCAGCTTTTTCAGTTCCGCCCGGCCCTCGGGGGCTCCGATGGTACCACCGCAAAACAGCGCGAGCGCCCTTTTGCCCCGGCCCGCCAACCGCCGCAGCACCTCAGAGACGATCTTTTCCACCAGGGCGTTTTCGTCCACTTCCATCCTTCATCACCCCGCACAAGACATGGCAATTCCTAGCGGTGTCACCAAGAGCGGGTGAAGCGGGAGGTAGACGGGGAGACGAATCTCTTCCTCCATCACCCGCTTAAACCCGGAAAAGGCACAGGTGCCGCCCACCAGGTATACCGCCTGCACTCCGTAGCCCTCAATGTGGCGCCGGACGATGGTGGCCATCTTCTCCAGCACTGGGCGGACGACGGGAAAAAGCTTCGGCTGCTCCTCCGGGTCGCGCTTTAGCGCTTCGGCCTCCTCGGTGGAAATACCAAAACGACCGGCTATCACCAGGTCGAGATGGGTGCCCCCGGTTGGTTCGTCCGCTGTGTAGATCACCTGGCCGTCTCTAAGTACCGAGATTCCCGTGGTGCCTCCGCCTACATCCACCACTGCTCCGTCCTTAATCCCGAGGACGCGGGCTGCGGCCGTCGGTTCGTCCACAATCGTCGTAACCTCCAGGTCGGCCGCTTCCAACACGTGCCGGGTGACCTTGGCATTTCCCGCCTCGGTCCCGGGCGGGATGGCCGAGGCACCGCGCGTAAGTTCTACCCCCAAGCGCGCGCGAAGGGAGCTAATCTGCCGGCGAACGATCTCCACAGCCCCCACGTAGTCCACAATCATCCCTTCCCGCACCACCCGGGCAGGGGTGATCTCCCCTGCCAAGGGTGTCCCGTCGGCGCCCAGCGCCACGCTGACCACGTTGGCCGTGCCCACATCGACGCCTACGCGCACGGGGCCGGTGGGTGGGAGGGCCGGCTGCGGGGCCATGCGCTCAGCGAGGGCGGCGATGAGGGCATTGGCCCGTTCCAACTCACGCACCTCTTCTCTCCCCGCCCCGCTTAAGTTCTACGTAGTCGCCGGATTTTAGTCCGGCGGCGTTGGCTTCGTCGGTATCAATGTGCAGTTCCAGTTGGGAGGCCGCCGACACGCGCACCAACACCTGGCCAAAGGTAAGGGCCCGGTCGCCGGCCGGCACCGCCACCTCTACCATGTCGCCGTCTTTGAGCCCCCAGGCGGCGGCCTCCGAAGGGGTGATGTGAATGTGGCGGAGCGCCACAATCACCCCCTCGCGCAGGAAGCGCGCCCCTTTCGGGCCGACAATGGTAATTCCCGGCGTGCCGGCAATGTGCCCGGAAGCGCGCACCACAGGCGGAATCCCTAGAGTAAAGCAGTCGGTCACGGAGACTTCTACCTGTGTGTGGCCGCGCGGGGGCCCCAGCACCCGCACTTTGGTCAGAGTCCCTTTCGGCCCAACCAGGGTTACCGTCTCTTCGGCGGCATACTGCCCGGGTTGCAGCGGCTTTTTGGGGGTAAGGTTGTAACCGGGACCGAACAGCTCGGCCACGTCCTCCGGTGAAAGGTGAACGTGCCGGGCAGACACCCCCACGGGGATTAGGAGTTTCTCGCCCCCTCCGGCAGCTTGGGTAGACTGATCGTTAAGGCGGGCGAGTACGGCCGCAACCACTTGGGCCACCAAGCTTTCGTTCTCTGCCATCGGGTCACTTCCTCTTTCACTTCGCTGAAGATCGGGAAAAGGAATCCCGCCTGCCTCTTAGGCGTGAGGCAGAATTTTTTCGGTATCCGAATGCGGGCGTGGAATGACGTGGACGGATACGACTTTGCCCACGCGGCTGGCCGCCGCCGCTCCGGCGTCGGTTGCCGCCTTCACCGCGCCCACATCTCCGCGCACCATCACCGTAACCAGCCCGCTGCCGATTTTTTCGTAGCCGACCAGCGTTACGTTGGCCGCCTTGACCATGGCATCGGCAGCTTCGATGGCTCCCACGAGCCCTTGGGTTTCGATTAGGCCCAGCGCTTCGCCCATATCAAGCCCTCCTTACTCCGCGTAATGGATGCACCGAGAACGGGGTTCGCCCTTGCGGCGGGGGCAAGCGGGGTCACCGCACAGGTTACATACTTCGGACACAGGAGGTTTCTCGCCGCTGGCGGCGGCCGGTAACACAGGTTCCGGGTATTCCTCCAGGCGTGCGGAAGCCGGCCGGTCGATTTCTACCGGTTTCGGCACCTCGCCGGGCCCGGCAGGCGTTGCTTCTGGCCCGGCTACAGGTTCGGTCTCGGCTTCGGCGGCCGCAGTACCCTCCGCTCCCGGAGCTTCCGGCCCGGCTACCGTCCCTGCCGGCCCCGCCTGAGCCCCGGATTCTCGGGCCTCTTCGGCGGGCTTTGCCTCTTCTTGCTTAGCCTTTTCTTCCGCCGCCACCTTGCGGGCCGGCTTCCCTTCCCCCACCGTCTCCGGTGAATGGATCAGTTTCGCCAGCTCCTCGTGTGGGCGCGGTATGACGTGTTTGCTGACTACTTTACCCACCCGGCTAGCCGCCATGGCTCCGGCCGTAACGGCCGCCTGCACCGCCGAGACGTCGCCTATAATTTTCACCGTCACCATCCCGCCGCCGCGGGTAAGCTCATAACCGAGCAGCCGGACGCTGGCCGCCTTGAGGGCGGCATCGGCGCCCTCCACCGCTGCAGCCAGCCCCACCGTCTCAATGAGCCCCAGCGCTTCTTGCTCCACCGTCTCCACCTCCTCTGGCCTGGCCCATCTCCGCCAGCACCCTTTTGACCACCGCCGCAACCAGCTCCTTTAGGTCCTCTTCAGCCGTCGGCGCCGGCCCGCGGGAACCGACGGGGAGCGGCGTATCCTCCTTTTCCTTGAAGGGAATGCCCTTGACCAACCGGGCCGCGTTGGCGCCCAGGCGCCGGGCCTCGGCCGGATGGCAGTCGGCTTTTGCCGCGTAAAATAATGGTTTATCCTGCGGTAGACGGCTATAGTGCACGGCCAGGCCGTCGGCGGCAATACCTATGCCCGTTCCCAGAGGTGAAGCCTGGGCGGCGGCGAAGGCCAGCTCCACCGCGCTTTTTAGGGCTTCAACGGTGCTCAGCATGCCGGGAATACCCTCTTCCTCGAGGCCGTATTCTACCTCCCGGCAAACCTCCGCCGGCGCATCCGAAGTTCGATATACCTTTACGTGAGGCTTTTCCCTCTGCGCCCGCTCCTCCAGGCCCACTCTCTTCACTCCCTACTCTCCTGGTATGCCAGGACCAATCCTGTGGCCACGGCATTGCGCGGTCCTTCCGTGCCGCGCACGTTGGCCTGACCGGCTACCACCCCGTACTCGGCCAAGCGGTCGGTGATGAAGCCGGCCACCTCCCAGTCCAAAGATGACCCTCCCACCAGGGCAACGAACTCGATGTCGCGGATGTTTCCGGTGGGGATCACCTGTTTGAGGGCACGGACGCTGTTTTCGACAAAAACGCGGCGTTTGGCCTCGCGCCGCACGCTCCGCACCTTTTCCAAGCTGTGTTCACCCGGGAGCGGCACCAAGGCGCCGTCTTTGATGAGGACCACCCGGGCGAACACCTCCGCCGGAAGGGGCTCGTTGAAGAACTGGACGCTCCCGTCCTCATGCCGGATGTGGTACAGGCTCTCCACCTTGGCCAGCGGATAGCGCTTGATGTCTTCGGCCAGGCCGAAGTCGTCCAGCCCGAGTTCGGCACCGATGAGAAGTGTGACCATGTTGCCGGCTCCCGCCAGGTGGACCGAGCGTACCTCGCCGCTCTTGGTAATTAGGGCGGCATCGGTGGAGCCTGCCCCTAGATCCAGAATGGCCAACGGGGGGCTCGTGCCCGGCGTGGTGAGCGCTCCCCGGATGGCCATGTTGGCCTCCACCCCACCTACTTCCACTTTGATGCCCGTTTCTTCCGTGAGCGCTTGGGCGATCTTTTCCATCTGCAGGCGGTCCGCCTTCACCATGGCCGCCAGGCCGACGGCGTTTTCCAGGGAAAACTCCTCGGCGATTCCGCCCCGGACTTTTTGGGGTATGAAGGTATCTACCGCCAGGAGGTCCTGGATGGTTACTTCTGCCGCCGGTTTGCCCGTAAGTTCGGCCATAACCTGGCGTACGCGCTCCAGCATGCCGCCCGCATTCGTCCCCGGCTCCCCGCGAACGTCTTTGAGCGGCGCCACCTGGGCCAGGGCCTCCATAATCGCCTCCGCGCCTTCCTCCACGTCGACGGTGCGGGAATGGCGCTCGCCGATGAGGGTCAGCTTCCCGGCGGCAATGCGCCGTTCCCGCACATCTCCCGCCGGAGTCTTGATGACCACCGCCGAACGGTTTCCGATGAGGGCCCGGGCCATGGGCACGACGGCCTTGGTCTCCTCAGGGGAAAGCCCAAACACGGTAGCAATGCCGTAGGGATTGGAGAGCGTCGTAATCGCCGCACCGGGCGGAGCCACTTCGATAGCTGCCAGCATCCCTACGGGCACCTTGTCGATGAGCCGCACTTCATCCACGACGGGAAGCGGTTTGGACAACCGATTGGCGATCAGCACACCATCGTCGCGTTGGGCGATCACGCCTTGAACATCTACGCCCCGGGCCAGGGCACGGTTGATCTCCTCGGCCGCCACTGCGAAATCCCAGTTACCCGGAACGATCACCAGCACTTTGGTGCCGGGCGCCTGCCGCGAAAGGTCGGCGATCGGCGTGGTGAAGCCCGTGCCCAGGCCCAACCCGCCCGGAGTGGTCGGATTGTGGCCGATCATCGTGGATTCGGTAATAACCGTCTCCGTGATGGTCTCCATGGCCACATCCCCAATAACTGGAGCCGCCTCGTTAATGCGTATGAGGTCGAGGTCTTTGAGCCCCAGCCCGGCTTTATCCAGCGCCTGGCGCAGGGCGCTAAAGATCCCGTGCAGGTTCTGGCGCGTCCCCTTGATTCCGGTTGTGGGAACCAGGCTGCTGGCTAAAAACTTGAGACCCTCGGGGCCGAGCTCGGCAAGAGCAACCTCAGTAGTAGCATTTCCCACATCCACTCCGGCGATGCGTTGCAACATTTCCACCTCCAACACCCGGCCTACCGTCAGGTGTTTCGCGTATTCTTAAGCGCTGCGCAGCCTGCCGCGCCGTTCGTACACCTCTGCCGCTTCCCGCACCAGGGTGGCATTCATGCGTGCCCCATATTTTTGTTCCAGCTCATCGGCAATGGCCAGGAGCTCTTCCTTGGTGGAGCGGTACGGCCGCAGAGCCCGGTAGATTTCGAGGATGCGCTGGTCGGGAATGTGCGTAAGTTCCGCAGCCCGCCTGAGGTTCCGGGCGAACTGATGCCGGCCGACCTTCTCGGCAATTTCCGCCTGCATTTCCAGCGTCTCGGGTGTAATGCGGACATCCTGAGGCGTGATCTCGCCCTTCAGCACCGCTTCAAGCGTAATGTCGGAGAGCGATTTGCCCGTGGGCGTTTTCACGAGCTCCGGCCGTTTCGTGGCCAGCGGGTAGTCGCGGGCGGGGTCCAGACTGGTCTTGCTCTCACTCTGGGCTTTGCAGGCCGGAGCCGACGCCTGGTTGTTCTGTAAGGATTTAAGCACTTCCCGAACGATCTCCTCGATTAGGTTCTCCTGCATCACCTGCGTCACCTCCCCTATTTAAAGCTGACGGCAAGTTCAACCGGTTTCGCGTTGCGGTCCACGTGCTCGGTTTCTTTGATATGGAGCACCGCCGCTACCGCCTGATATTTGGGGCGGGCCATCTGGTCGTTCTCGGTGGGCACCGGGTTCGGGGAGCCGCCCTTGGCGTAGCGGGCTGCGTTGCGCCCGATGGCCCGGTAGGTCTCAGGCTTAAGTAACGGGCACTGCGGGAAAAGCTCCAGGTTGGAGAGCGGATCCAGGTCTTTCTGGTGGATGACAGTTGTACCCCGGGACTGGATGCCGATGCCGATCCCGGACCCGGAAAGTTTGGCCGCCGTATGGGCCACAAAGGCCACGTCCGAGGTATGCCGCACCCGGATTACCCGCGCCCTGAGCCCCTCCTCCTCGATGCCGGCAATCATCTCGCGCAGGACAACGGCGTGGGGAATCCCGAGAATCGTCTTCGTCTGGTATAGCCCGAAGGCCGGTGCCAACCCGATGACCACTTCGTCGGCCTTCGTCCCGGGCTGCGCCGGGCCCAGCTCCGTCAGGGTGAGCCCGCTCACCGGCTGAGCAGGCGCTTCGGGCGCCGAAGCCTTCGCCGGCTCTGCCTGTCCCATGCTGGCCAGAACTTCTTGCACCACTTGGCGAACGAGCTGTTCACTAATCTGCATACCTTTCCACCCCTTTCTCTAGCCGTTTTCTAGCCGATCTGGTCCGGCCGCATGGCCCACGGAATGTTCTTGATCTCTTCCCAACGCTCGGGGGAGATCCTGTAACCTGTGCCGGGGCCAGCGTAGTCGTTGGGGTCGTTGACGGCGCTTTTTACCACGAAGTTCTTGTCGATGATCGAGGAGGTATGCAGGTAGTCGCCGGACACGCGCTGCTTGAGCATCCCGAGCACGTTGTTGGCCACATCCTCGAAGCCGTTCTTGGCTAGGGCTTTGACGATGTCTAGACCTGTAGCCGGTCCCTTGAAGAGCTCTTCGGCCGCCTTCAGGTCTTCTACCACGTTGCGCGGCGGCATATCTTTGCTGCCGTGGGCATAGGTAGCCGCTTCAACCTCTTCGTCGGTGATGGGCGGCAGGCCGAGTTCCTTGAAGACCGCCTGCAGGGCCCGCGCAGCTTTGTTACGAATAGCAATAACCTCTTCCTCGGAAACAGGCCGCAGGCCACCGTCCACCATCAGGTCGCGCTGCAGCACCAGGTAATCGTCGTAGTCTTCGGCGTCGAAATTGGAGCCGGCGAACATGTTGTCATAGTTGGGAACGGCGCTGTAGCCGGAGAAGATAAAGTCGGTTCCCGGCAGGAACTGCATCATCGTCCTGGCCGTGCGCCGGATGTCGGAGTGGCTGAAGGTCTGATCGTTACCGGAAGCTACCTCGAGGTCCAACATGGTGGTGATGAGGTTCTCCGCCAGAACAGCGCGGATGCCGCCCGGCACCGCACCCGGCACACCGATGCAGCTGATCGAGCCGTTCTGCAGCCCTTGCACCCCCGCGCCCTTGGTGATGTAGACGCAGCGCGCCTCGAGGTAAAGCATGGACTTGCCTTCGGCATAACCCATCTGTACCTCGGAGCCCGTCCCGGAGGTGAAACGCATCTTCAGGCCACGGGAAGCATAGGCAGAAGCTAGGAAGGCCTTGGACCAGGGCGTATCGTCACCGTCGACAAAGACGTTCTCGGTACCGTACACGGAGATGGTCTCGGCGTAAGCCGTAAAGCCCTTCATGCCGAGCTGGAGCTCGGTAGCCTCCTCCAGGGCGCACTGGGTGAGAACGCCGCCGCGGCCGGTTTGTGAACCGATGAGGAGGGCCATGGCGTTAAAGGGCGCGTAACGCACGATACCAACGGTAGTTTCCATCTCGTTGAAGCCGCGCAGGGCTGCCTCGGCCGCATCGGCGGCAATCTGAACGGGGTTGTCGGTGAGGCTGGTTACGTGGCACTGAATATCGGGGGTTTTACGCGCCCGCATCTTCTGCAGGGCCATCATCATTTCCACCACGTTCATGTGCCCCACGACTTCGCAGATCTTGGCCGGCGTCATGGCGGTGGTGAGTTTGACAATTTCGGAGCGCGGCACGTTGACGTCGACGATCATCTTGGCCAGTTCCCGGGAATCCATGGCGGCCACCTTTTCCGCCAGCTCCAGGTTGATCGCATGGTCGGCGATGAACTGGTCGATCATGTCGAATTCGCTGCGCGGTTTCCCGTCCATCTCCACCACGCGGCCGTTTTCGATCTTGATGCTAGGCTTAGGGTCGTTGGGACCGTTCATGGCCACAAGGCCGACTTCCGCCCACTCGTGAACGAAGCCGTCCTGGTGGACCGGTCGATTCTCCAAGACCTCAAAGCGCTTGGATCTCTTCAAGGATTATCCCTCCTTGTTGAGTAATGTTTCCGCCCCGGCGAAGCGTCTTAGAAGTCGCCATTCTCGGGCTTTTCGGCGAGGCGCGTCAGGTGCGCTTTACCCCGGCTTTGGGACGCCGCTTGAGGGCCGTGTAGGCATCGACTGAGCCTTAGATGTAAGGCTTGCCGGTGAGGGAAGCCGGAGTTGCACCGAGGGCCCCGAGAAGCTTAATGCCGACTTCGCGGGCCGCAATAAGCGCCTGGCGTACGGCGCCCGAATCGCCGCTGATGAAGAGGATGGCCTCGTTGGTCAGGCTGGTGCCCTTGCTGGGGCTGGCATAACCGATTACATCCACGTTGGCCGCCTTAACTGCCGTATCGGCGATAACCACACCGATGCCCGCCGGAGCTCCCACCGTCAGACCAAAGGCTTTGCCGATGGGGGCGCCAAAGGCCTTGTTGCAGGCGAAGCTGGCCCGCGCGGTGTACTGGAATTCCAGATGGCCGGCGTCGTTGGTGTAAACATCCCCGAAGGTACGCTCCAGCTCCTTGAGGGCTACCTCCACCGCCCGCCGAGCATCGCTCACCTCTTCGGCGCCGAAGATGATGAGGCTGCCGTGACCGGCCCCGCCCTTGGTGTCACGCGGCAGTTCGATGCTGACGATCTCGGTGTTGGTGGCCTTTACCGCCTCGTCCGCCGCCATGATCTGCGGGCCAGCTCCCGTGCGGCCGCTGAAAATGCCGATGGAACGGTACTTTGGGTCGATGCCCATGCGCTCGTGGAGGGCCGGATCGACGTTGGCAATGACGAGACCGATGGTATCGCCCAGCGCGGTGCCGACAAACTCGGTGATGTTGCACGCGGACGCCTTGGCTGGGGCAACCGGTTGGGCCGCCGGCGCCGCGGTCTCGGCCTTCTTGAGGACTTCCTGGACGATCTTTTCGACCAGTTCGTCTTTCATCAGTCACTCACACCTCCGTTTTGGATTGGGAACTTAGAGCAGTGCGCTTTATCCCTTGGGCAGAATCTTCTCCGTATCCGTGTGCGGCCGCGGGATCACGTGGACGGCAACAACCTCGCCGACCTTCTGCGCCGCCGCAGCGCCGGCATCCGTAGCCGCCTTAACGGCCCCCACGTCTCCGCGTACCATAACCGTAACCAAGCCAGAGCCGATTTTTTCGTACCCAATGAGCGAAACGTTGGCCGCCTTGACCATGGCGTCGGCCGCCTCGATGGCCCCTACTAGGCCACGCGTTTCCACCATCCCGAGAGCTTCCTGCGCCATCCTGTTTTTGCCTCCTTTGCGAATATTCATACCATATTTGTCTGCCCCGCCGTCTCCCGCCTTTGGCCCTTCACCCCCTTCCCATGTTCTTCCATCCAGTTGCCGAAGGAAGCTTCAGCTTTGCGGCCAGAGCAGCCAGCCCGGAGCCGGTATAAGCCGAAACGAGAAAGTATGGTTCTTTTACGCCGGCCTGCCTCAGCTCTTCTCTGGCCGCCTCGGCGTCTGCGCCCGGCACATCCATCTTGGTAATGACGCCTAGTACCGGCCGGCAGAAGGAAGAAGCTAAACCCGGCGGCGGGCAAAAACGCGGCCCGGAGGCTGCCGCCACCCACAGCACCACATCCGCCTCCTGGGCGGTAACGAGAAGCGCCCGGTAAAAACGCGGAAGCTCAAGGTACTCGCCGGGCGTGTCCAAAGCTTCCCCCAGGCACTCAATCATCTGGGTTTTGCCGACCTTGCCGCCGCAACCGGTGAGGGTCCGGATCAACGTGCTCTTGCCGGCGCCGCGCGGGCCTACAACCAAGAAACGCATTTTACGAGCGCGTCAGCGGGGCCGCTTGGAAGCCAAGTTCCCGGCCGAGAAAAGCCGTTGCTTCCCGCAAAGCGGTTTCTACCGCTCCAACTGGCCCGGTTATCACTAAAGATCCCGTGAAGCGATCCACGAAGCCCACCTCCACCGCAGCTACCTTTACCGCGCGGTCGGCGGCAATGATGGCTCCTTCGCTCAGCGTTATCGTCATGATGCCGATCGCCTGCCCTGCCGTAAGGCCCAGCTTTTCCGCAAGCCTGACATCTGGGTGGGCGATCAGGTGGGCCAACGTTACCTGTTTGCCGGGGACGTATTCTTGGACGACGCGCGGCTTCTCTTCCGGCACGCCCCTACCTCCTCAGGTTCGGGCACTTCTTCCGTCGCCGTTCTTGTTTCGCCCTTCCCCGGCCTAATCCTGTAACGCTTTTTGCCGAGGGGTGATGCCATGTTGTCTTTTACGGAAAAGTTGGCAGACGGGTTCCAGCTAGGTGCCTTCGGCAAGTAAAAAGGCAAGAAGGCGGTGGATGCCTTCTTGCCTTTTTTCTTACTTTTTTTGCCGCCTGGTTGACTCAGCCCTGCGGTTCGGCGGCCGCCCGAAATCGCCGCTCTCGGTACTCGCTGGGGCTCATGCCGAAATGCCGGCGGAAAATGCGGCTGAAATAGTTGGCCTCCGCGTAGCCTACCTGCTCGGCAATGGCGGCCACGGTATCGTTGGTCTGAGCCAAGAGCTTTTTGGCTTCTTCTAAACGGAGACGGGTCAGGTAATCTACGAAGTTCACCCCCTCTTTCTCCTTAAAGAGGCGGCTAAGATAGAAGGGGCTCAGATGAACCTCTCTTGCCACGTCCTCAAGGGACACCGGTTCGCGGAAGTGCTGATTTATATAGCGCTTGGCCTGGCCAATAACTTCGCTGCGCAAAGCCGCCTGGCTGGCCTCTACCGCCTTCAAGCACTCGTCGAGCACGGCCCGGACCCACTCCTTCACGGCGGCCGCCGTGGGGGCGGCGGTGAGCTCCTCCAGCGAAGCGCGCTGCAGAACCGAAAGCACGCTAGATTCCGCCCCGCCTTCTAAGGCTGCGCGCGTCAGCACCGTGGCCAATTCCAAAGCACGGGCGCGGGCAAGCTCGGCTTCGCCGGCCGTGGCCGCGCTGAGCCTCTGCCATAGCTCGCGAAAGACGGCCCGGGCGGTCTCGGCTTCACCGAGCCGCACGCTCTGGGCCAGGCGGGCTTCCAACTCGTAAGGATAGAAAGTGCTCTCCGCGTCGCCCCGTTCCAATTCGGAGCTCGCCACCACCTGATCCGCGCCAAAAAAGCTCCCGTACCGGACGGCGCGCTGCGCGGCCGCGTAGGACAGCGGCACTTCGGCCAGGTCCGCGCAGGTCGTCCCCACCCCCACCGTAACCGTGCAGGGAGTGGATGAGGCCACCGCCTCCCGTAGCTTCTCCGCCAGCTCAAGGGCTGCCTCTTTGCCGCCCGGCACACAGGCTAGAACGAGGAAGGTATCGCTTCCAAGAGGTGTCACCAGGCCCTGGGCGTTATCCTGCAAGGTGCGCAGCAAAGCCTGGTAGACCTCTTTCTTGAGCACTTGGCGCTCTACCTCCCGCCGGGCCTGGGTGCTGGCGGCAAAGTGATCGATGTCCACCAGGAGCACCTGGTACGGGCCGGGACCCAAACCGAGGAAGCTGGCCCGTTCCTTTAGTTGCTCCAAGTTTGTGCTGCGCCCGCTCACCAGGTCCAGTACCAGGCCGGTGGCAATAAAGGGCATCATCGCCTCCAGCTCCTGGCGCAGGCGTTTTTCCTCCTCCTCCCTCGCCGCAGCTTCCGCCAGCTCGCGGCACATGTTGTCGACCACGCGCAGAATTTCTTGCGGCCGGGCCGGTTTAAGTAGGTAGTCGCTGGCTCCCAGCTTAAGCGCCCGCTGCGCGAAATCAAATTCGTCGTAGGCGGTAAGCATTACCACCTTCACGCCGGGAACAGCCTCTTTCAGGGCTTGAGTAGCCTCAAGTCCCCCGATTCCCGGCATCTGGATGTCCATGAATACGATGTCGGGCCTCAGCTCGCGGGCCAGCTTTAGGGCCAGGCGTCCCGATCCGGCCTGCCCCACCACCTGCACTTCAGGCCGTTCGCGCTCCAGAATAAAGCGGATTGCCTCACATTCTAGAGGCTCGTCGTCGACCAAAAGCACCTTCACCATTTAGCTTCCCGCCTTGGCCGGCCGGTAGGGCAGAAAAAGGGTGATCTTAGTCCCTTCGCCCAACCGGCTCTGGATGTCCCAATGGTACTCAGCGCCGAAGTGATACTGCAGCCGCTTGTGCACGTTGCTTATCCCCAGGCCGGTCAGGTGGCTGCGGCCCGAGCGCTTGGACTCCAGGCGGACGATTTCTTCCACCACCTCAGGCGGCATGCCCAACCCATCGTCGATCACCTCAATGCGCACCTCGTCTCCTTGCCTCACGGCCCTAACCGTAAGGTGGCCGCCTTCCTCTTTCGGCTCCAAGCCGTGGACGATGGCGTTCTCCACCAAGGGCTGCAGCGTAAGTAGCGGTATCTCCGAGTCCAAACAGTCTTCATCGATGTCCAGTTCCACCTGAATGCGATCACGAAAGCGCGTCTCTTGAATAAGGAGATAGTGCCGGATGTAGGCAATCTCATCGCGGAGCGTGGCCACCTGTCCGATTTTGCGGAGACTACCGCGCAGAAGCTCAGCCAGGGCAAAGACCACTTCTTGGGTCTTCGGCGCCCCTTCTAGGAGGGCCAGACGGCTGATGGTGTTTAAGGTGTTAAAAAGGAAGTGCGGGTTGATCTGCGACTGGAGGGCTTTAAGTTCGGCCTCTTTTAACGCTTTTTCCAGTTCGGCCCGTGCTTTGGCCTCTTCCATGAGGCGCATATTCTGCTCATTAAGTTGTTGCTGTACTAAGTTGGCTACGCCCTTTTCGGCTATATAGTTGGCTATGGAGTACATAAGCTGGGCTGAAGCCTTTACTTTATCGAAAGGCATGACGGGAATGGTTTCTAAAAGCTGCTTTAACTCCGGATGTTGGGCCAAATTCAATCCCGGTTTGGCAATCCGGTCTAGGATGGCCATGGTCTCTTCCTCGACCAGCACCTGGCCGGCCATGATGGATCCCAGATACTGACCGTTTACCACAATGGGGGCGGCCAGGTCTACAAGCCCCATGTGGCAGCGGTAGATATAGGGCCGGCCCTCGCGCACCGCCTCCAGGCCGGCGTGGGCGTCGGACTGCTCACAGCCCTCGCGCCCACTGGCATATTGGCGGACCCGGGCGCAGAACGGGCGGAAATTGCTGTAACGCACCACGGGTTTGCCCTGGTAATCGACAATGATTGCCGCAAGCCCCGTGGCATCGGAAAACCGGTCTTGAACCTCCTGCAATACCGAGACCTCTACCACGTCGCGCAGGTGAAAATAGCGCCGTATGGCCATCCTCTCCCCTCCTTTGTACGCGCCCGCTCTTTTTTCCTTCTGCGCCCGCTCCTTTTTCGCTCCCCTTGTCCAAACCTTTTCCCGTTCTAATTCGCCACGGGTCGGCCGATTCCTGCTCTAGGTAGCAGCCGGCACTTAGGCCGCATAAGATGGCAGCGAAGTTAATGCAGGCTAAGTTTGTTTGACAACGCTAGATTTGGGGGGACGAAAAGTGCAACGCCCAGTGCCGAGCGGCGAAGAAACTACCCTCGCCTCCCTATCTCCTGGGGAAAGCGGTGAGATTACCACCTTAGAAGCAACCGGGGCCTTAAGAAGGCGCCTTCTCGATCTGGGCTTAGTGCCGGGAACGAGAATAGAGGTCCTGTTTAAAAGCCCTCTGGGCGATCCCGTAGCCTATAAAGCCCGGGGTGCGGCCATAGCCCTGAGGGTTGCCGTGGCACGGCAGATCAAAGTAAGGAGGGTAGGATGATGTCTTTAAGCAAAGGCCTGCTGGTGGCCCTCGCCGGTAATCCGAACACCGGAAAAAGTACGGTCTTTAACGCCCTCACGGGCCTCAGGCAGCATACGGGCAACTGGCCGGGAAAGACCGTCACCTTGGCCCGGGGCGAGTTCGCCTGGCGCGGCCTGCGCTTTACTTTAGTGGACCTGCCGGGAACGTATTCCCTTTTCCCCAACTCGCCCGACGAAGAGGTCACCCGCGACTTCATCTGTTTCGAACGCCCGGCGGCCACCGTGGTGGTTACCGATGCCACCCGCCTGGAACGCAACCTCAACCTGGTGCTCCAAGTGCTGGAACTGACACCGAGCGTCATCGTCTGCCTTAACTTGATGGACGAAGCCCGGCGCCTGGCGCTGGAGGTGGACACAGGGCTTTTGGCGCATGAGCTCGCCGTCCCGGTGGTCCCGTGTGCCGCCCGCCGGGGGGAAGGCCTTGAAGAGTTGAAAGAGGCAATCCTGGACGTAGCCACCGGCCGTGCCGTTCCGAAGCCGCGCCGAATAACCTACGGCGCAGAAGTAGAAACTGCCGTAGCACACCTCATGCCCTTCCTGGCTCCCTTGATCGGCCGGTTCAACCCGCGTTGGCTGGCCCTGCGCCTTTTGGAAAACGACGTAGCCCTCTTGGCGCGCCTGGGGTACCCCGCCGCCCAAGAGGTAAGCCCTGAGCGCCGCCCGTCGCTAGAGCCCGGGAGGGTGGGAGCATGGTTGAATTAGAAAACCGGGAGCGACATGCCCTGGTTCAAGCCTGGCAGCAAGCGCGCTCCCTGGCCCCCGCCGCCCTGCACGATGAGTTGGCAAGGACGATCTACGCGGAGGCGCAGGCCATTGCCGCCCGCACTCTGAAAAATCAGGCGAAGCCGGCACCGGCTTGGCAGGAGCGCCTCGACCTCCTCCTTACCTCGCGAGAGTTTGGCTTTCCCATCATGCTACTTCTTTTAACGGGAATTTTCTGGCTTACCCTAGAGGGCGCCAACTACCCTTCGCAGCTTCTCTCCGCCCTTTTCGCCCGCGGCGAGGCGGCACTGAACGCCGCGCTTACGGGTTGGGGAACACCGGCCTGGTTCCACGGCCTTCTGGTCTTCGGCGTTTACCGGACGACGAGCTGGGTGGTAGCCGTGATGCTTCCTCCGATGGCCATCTTCTTTCCCCTTTTCAGCCTGCTCGAAGACCTCGGGTATCTCCCCCGCGCGGCTTTTAACCTGGATCGCCTCTTTCAGTGGGCCGGAGCCCACGGCAAGCAGGCCTTAACCATGAGCATGGGCTTCGGCTGCAACGCCGCCGGGGTCATCGCCTGCCGCATCATCGAGTCGCCGCGCGAACGGCTTATCGCCGTCCTGACCAATAGTTTCATACCTTGCAACGGCCGCTTTCCTACGCTAATCGCCCTAAGTACCCTGTTTATCAGGGGTGCAGTTTTCTTCCCCGGAGCCGCCCTTTTTTCGGCCCTGGCCGTACTGGCCCTGGTTCTCGTGGGCGTGGCCATAACTTTTCTGGTCTCCTGGCTGCTCACGCGAACCCTGCTCAGAGGCATCCCTTCGGCCTTTCTTCTCGAACTGCCACCGTACCGGCCTCCCCAAGTGTCGCGGATCCTCGTGCGCTCCCTCCTGGACCGCACCATTTTCGTCCTGGGCCGCGCCGTCACCATGGCCGCCCCGGCCGGCGCAGTGACCTGGCTTTTGGCCAACACCCATCTGGGAGGAACCAGCCTTCTCCTCCGCGCGGCGGATTGGCTTGACAGACCGGCGCGGCTCCTGGGCCTAGACGGCGTCGTCTTGCTCGCCTTCTTTTTAGGCCTGCCGGCCAACGAGATCGTGCTACCCATTGCGGTGATGACGTACCTCGCCGAAGGCGCCCTTATTTACCCAGACAGCCTGGCCGCCCTCCACGCCCTCCTTACCGCCCACGGGTGGCATTTAGGTACGGCGCTTTCGGTGATGCTCTTTTCCCTCCTCCATTTTCCCTGCAGCACGACCCTTTGGACCATTTACCGGGAAACGCGCAGCCTGCGCTGGACCACCGTAGCCTTTTTCCTTCCTCTCACGGTAGCCGCTTTCGTTCTCGTCCTCCTTAACCTTATCCTGGCAGGGTTCTGAACGGCCCGCCTGTGCCATAGAATTAGAAAGCGGGAAAATCTGCTGCCGGGGGGAATCGAGGATGAGAGGCAGTAAAGATTTTTACACTTTTCGCGGCTACTCCCTACACAGCTCCCAGCATCCGGATAGCCTTACCCCCAGCATGGAGGACTACCTGGAGATGATCTACCGCTTGTCTGCCGAGGAGGGCTACACCCGGGTGCTGGAGGTCGCGCAGGCCCTGCACGTGCAGCCGCCCTCGGCCTCGCGCATGATCCAGCGGCTGGCCGAAGCCGATTTTCTGGTCTATGAAAAATACAGCATCATCCGGCTGACGCCGCGCGGGGAAGAAATCGGGCGCTTTCTCCTCCGCCGTCACAACACGCTGGAAAGTTTCCTCCGCTTCCTCGGGGTAGGAGAAGTGCTGGAGGATGCGGAAAAAATCGAGCACAACATCAGTTCCCCCGCCCTCCAGGCCGTAGAAAAGCTGCTCGCCTTTTTCGCCCGGCACCCGGACTGCCGGGCCGCCTGGGAAGAGTTCCGGAGCGGAAAAGAGCCCTGGCCTTAATCGCCAGGGCCTTTTCTTTACTCCCTTCGTTCGGCGAGAAGCGCGCGCACGGCTTCGGCGTCCGGTAGAGACAGGGCCACGCGCGCCAGGCCCTGGGCCTCTTCGTAGCTTAGGGAGCGCAGGCGCTCCTTCACCACCGGAATCGAACTCGCCGCCATGCTGAACTCATCCAGCCCCAGCCCCAAAAGGAGCGGCGCGGCCAGCGGGTCGCCGGCGAGTTCCCCGCACATCCCGGCCCAAATCCCCGCCCGGTGGGCGGCGCTGATGGTGCGCTCGATAAGGCGCAACACGGCAGGGTGGAAGGGTTCATATAGGTAGGCTACCCGTTCGTTGTGGCGGTCGGCAGCTAAGGTGTACTGGATGAGGTCGTTCGAGCCGATGCTGAAAAAGTCCACTTCCGAAGCCAAGAGGTCGGCTGCCAGAGCGGCCGCCGGCACCTCCACCATGATTCCGACCTCAATTCTTTGCGCCACCTTCTCCCCCGCCGCAGTTAGTTCCTCCCGTACGGCCTCGAGGTGCGCCCGGGCCGCCCGCACTTCTTGAAGGGCGGCAACCATGGGAAACATGATTTTCACGTTGCCGTAGGAGCTCGCCCTGAGGATGGCCCTAAGCTGCGTCCGGAAAATGTCCGGGCGCGCCAGGGAAAACCGTATGGCCCTAAGGCCCAGAAAGGGGTTTTCTTCGCGCTTCAGCCCGAGGTAGGGAATGTCCTTGTCCCCGCCCACGTCTAGAGTGCGGATGATCACGGGCTGGGGAGAGAAAGCCCGAGCGACGGCGCGGTAGGCTTCGAACTGCTCGTCTTCGGTGGGAAGTTCATTTCTATCCATATAGAGGAATTCGGTGCGCAAGAGCCCTACGCCCTCCGCCCCAGAGGCCTTGGCTACTTCCACATCCGCCGGGCTTCCGATATTGGCCGCAAGCTCCAGCCGCCGGCCGTCACTGGTTACGGCGGGCAAAGAACGGAGGGCGGCCAGGCGCTCCTTTTCCGCCTTTTCCTGTGCCTGTCGCTTACGCCAGGCGGCGAGCTCGGCGGAGTCCGGGTTTACCAGGACGAGGCCCTGCGTCCCATCCACTACCAGGAGGTCCCCGTCGCGCACCTCGCTTATCCACGCCTCACCCAAGCCCACCACGGCGGGGATACCCAGCGAGCGGGCCAGGATGGCCACGTGCGAGGTGCGCCCGCCGGCGGCGCTGGCGAGGCCGAGAAGTTTATCCTTAGGCAGCCGCGCGGTCTGGGACGGCGTAAGGTCCGTTCCCACCACCACTGCCGGTTCCTTAAGGACCAGTTCCTGCTCCGCCGTTCCGGTCAGGTAGGCCAGAAGGCGCTCTCCCACGTCGCGCACGTCGGCCGCCCGCTCGCGCAGGTACTCGTCGGGGAGGGCGGCCAAGGTCGCGCTTAATTCGGCCACCACGCGCTTTACGGCCGTAACCGCCGAGAGCCCTTCGGTGGCAATGAGACGCCGCGCTTCGCCCACCAGGGCCGGGTCTTCCAGCATGAGGAGGTGGGCGGTAAAAATCGCAGCCTGCTCTGCGCCGAGCTCGCGCTCCGTCCGTTCCCGCAGGGCGGCAATTTCTGCGCGCACGGCCCGTTCGGCTTCCGCCAGGCGCGCCTCTTCTCGCCGGGGATCAATAGCGGCCCCGGTTTCCGAGGAAACCTCCCCTTGGGATCTTTTGACCACCACCGCCGGGCCGATGGCAATTCCCGGCGCGGCTCCTACGCCCTGCCACACATTTTCCAGCCCCCATAGTTAGCTTCAGTTGCCTTCGCCACAGCCCGCAGCGAGAAAGGCGCACAGCTCCGCCAACGCCCGTTCCTCGTCAGGACCGTCGGCCACGATGGTTATGGTATCGCCCTGCCGGGCCCCGAGGGCGAGAATGCTGAGGATGCTCTTGGCGTTCGCTTCTTTCTGCCCTGCCCGCACGGAGATCGCCGCTTGAAACTGGTTGGCCTTCTGCACAAAAGCCGCCGCGGGCCGGGCGTGAAGGCCGAGTTTGTTCGTGAGCGTAACCGTTCGCTGCTGCATGCTCTTCCCCTTACCTACATCAAACTTCTCCTAAGGTTATCTCTCGGTTCAATCCCGTTCAGGAAACCTTGCTCAGATTCCGCGCCGCCTCAGCCGCCGCCTTCACCTCGACCAAACTCTTACCCAAGCTGCTTTCCACGGCCGCCGCCACGGCTCCTTCCACCAGCGGCGCATCGGCCAGCACCACCCGCTCCCGTACTTCGGCCGGAAGAAGCTCCAGCGCCATCTCCGTGCTGAGAACGGCGCTTCCCAGGTCGGCCAACACCACCACCCCGTCCGGGCCGGCCACGGACTGGATAGCTTCTTGGATAAGCGTGGCATCCGTGCCCAGGCGGCCGTCGCGCGTGCCACCGGCGGCGGCGAGCGGCAGCTCCGGAGGAGTCATCTGTTGCGCCAGCTTCTTGGTGCCTTCCGCCACCTCGGCGGAATGGGAAACGATAACTATGCCTACCATGGTCGGCCCTTCTATCTAGCGAAGGCGGCGATCAGGGTGCGGCAGAAATCGGGCAGATCGTCGGGTTTGCGCGAGGTGATTAGATTGCCGTCCTGGACTACCGGCCTATCCACCCAAGAAGCACCGGCGTTTTCCACATCATCCTTGATCGCCACCACCGACGTGGCCGTTCTGCCCTTCAGAACGCCGGCGGAAATTAAGACCCACGGGGCGTGGCAGATGGCACCTACAGGCTTTTGCGCGGCGAAAATTTCGCGCACAAAGGCCAGCACCGCACTGTAGCGGCGCAGTTTATCCGGCGCCCAGCCGCCCGGCACCACCAGACCGTCATAATCCTTTGCCTGCACCTGATCAATGGTCTTATCCGGGCGGCTTAAAAGCCCGTACTTTCCCCGGTATTCCGGGGCGCTGCCCGTGCCGATAACTTCCACGGTAGCCCCGGCCTCCCTAAGGCGCAGGACGGGGTACCAGAGCTCCAAGTCTTCGAAGCCCTCCTCCACGAGAACGGCTACCCGCTTTCCACTAAGTTCCGCCATGTTACTTCCTCCCAGACAGAAATTCGGCCATCGTCTTTAGAATGAGGTAGCTAGAGGTAGCACCGGGATCTTGATGGCCGATGCTTCGCTCACCGAGATAGCTTGCCCGGCCCTTGCGGGCGATGATACCCTTGGTATATTCCACGCCGGCTTCCGCCGCCGCTACGCCCGCGGCCAGGGCCGCGCCCGCCTCTTTGCCGGCGGCGATCTCTTTTTCGATGGCCTCATACGCCGGCTCCAAAGCGTCGATCATCGTTTTGTCACCGCGTTCGGCCTTGCCCCTCTGCTTAATCCCTTGGATGGCCGCCTCCAGCGCCCGTACCAGGTCACGGGTATCCAGTACCTCCTTAGACCCGACGGCCATCCCGGCCCGCATAAAAGCCGTACCGTAAAGCGGTCCGGCCGCCCCGCCCACAGTGCTTACCAGAGTCATGCCTACGGTCTTTAAGATGGTCCCCGCATCTTTTCCCGTCAGGTCCGGTAGCTTCTCTTCCACGGCGTGGAAGCCCTTAGCCATGTTGATGCCGTGGTCGGCATCGCCGATGGCGCTGTCTAGCTCCGTCAGAAACGCCTTATTCTCCTCTAGGGTCTGCCCGATGGCGCGAATCATGTCCATAAGTTCCTGGGCTGTTAAAGGCACTTTTTTCGTCCCCCGCTCGTTTAGTGTAAAGGGTTAGGGGCACCGTCCGGGTGCCCCTCCCCAGAACTTTAGAGCTGCTTGAACCCCGGGGTGTCGGCCGGGGCCGCCAGAAGTTCCTTAAGCTCTTCATCAAGTCTGAGTAGGGTCACCGAGCAACCGGCCATCTCCAGCGAAGTCATAAATTCGCCCACGTAGGTGCGGAAGACTTTGATGCCGCGCTCCGCCAGCATAGCGGCCACTTTCTTATTGACGATAAAGAGCTCCATGAGCGGCGTCCCGCCCAAGCCGTTAACCATCACCGCCACCTCATCCCCGCTCTTAAAGGGCAGGTCGTTCAGGACTTTTTCCGTCAGGTGGGCGGTGATCTCATCGGCAGTCTTGATCTTCTCGCGGTGCGTTCCCGGTTCACCGTGAATGCCCATGCCGATCTCCATTTCATCCTCGGCCAGGGTAAAGTTCGGCTTGCCCGCCGCGGGCACTACGCACGGGGTAAGCGCCATGCCCATGCTCCGGACGTTGGCGATGACCTTCTCGGCCACGGCCTTCACCTCGGAGAGGCTCCCGCCGGCCTGGGCCTTGGCGCCGGCGATCTTATGCACAAAGATAGTACCGGCGATGCCGCGCCGTCCCTGCGTCCACGTGCTGTTTTCCACCGCCACGTCGTCGTTCACCACTACGCTGGCCGTCTCGATGCCCTCCGCCGCCGCCATCTCCGCCGCCATGTCGAAGTTCATGATATCGCCGGTGTAGTTCTTTACCACCAGGAGTACGCCGGCGCCGCCATCTACCGCCTTGATGGCCGCCAGCACTTGGTCGGGAGTGGGAGAAGTGAAGACGTTACCCGCGCAGGCCGCGTCCAGCATGCCGCGGCCCACGTAACCGCCGTGGGTGGGTTCGTGGCCGCTGCCGCCACCCGAAACGAGCGCCACTTTGCCTTTAACCGGGGCATCCGCGCGCACCACCACGTTGAGGTCCGGGAGCAGGCGGATGTACTGGGGATAGGCTGCGGCCATCCCCGCCAGCATATCCTCCACCACGCGATCCGGCTGGTTAATGAGCTTTTTCATCCTCTACTCCTCCTTCTTTTTTGCTCATGACGCCGCTTCCCATACGGCCCTACCCCAAGGCAGTGCAAGGAACATGCCAAACCCGGAATCCAAGCCAGACGAGCCGGGCGCAACCGTGGCGGCAGCTTCTTGGGGAAATTCTCCCCGAAAGGCCGGGGAATACTTCCCCGCCCGGGTAATTTCGCTCCGCCGGCACCATCCGGGCAGGTCTACAGCGGCCTGGCCGCCCGCATCCGCCGGCCACCTTCTCGGGCCTGCCCGCCGGTCAGGTGATACTTACGTGCCCGCGCGGCCACGGTCTTGTGGTCCAGGCCCAGGGCCCTGGCCGCTGCGCGGAAGCTTCCGCACTCTTTGAGCGCCCGGGCAAGAATGGCCTTCTCGTAGGCGGCGAAAGGAAGGAGGGGGCCGTCCTCGGCCGTCGGTACGCCTTCGCTCGGTATCCCGCCCTCGCGAACGTAAGCGGGCAGGTCGGCGGCGGTGATGATCGTACCTTCGGCCAGGTTGACCGCCCGTTCAATGACGTTCTCGAGCTCGCGCACATTACCCGGCCAGCTATACTTCTCCAGACAGGCCATAGCTTCGGGCGCAATTCCGCGCACATCTTTGCCGAGTTGTTTGGCCAGTTTGGTGAGAAAATACTCGGCCAGGCGCGGGATGTCCTCCCGCCGTTCCCGCAGCGGGGGAAGAAAGATGGTAATTACATTCAGCCGCCAATAAAGGTCCTCGCGGAAGCGGCCCGTACGCACCATCTCCTCCAGGTTGCGGTTGGTGGCGGCGATAATGCGGACATCTACCTTGATGGTGGTCTCGCCGCCTACGCGTTCGAATTCGCGCTCCTGCAACACTCTAAGGAGCTTGGCCTGCATGGGGGGCTCCATGTCCCCAATCTCATCGAGAAAGATGGTGCCGCCGTCCGCCAGCTCGAAGCGACCGTGCCGGCGCTGCCAGGCTCCAGTGAAGGCGCCCTTTTCGTGGCCGAAGAGTTCGCTTTCCAGGAGCGGCCCGGGGATGGCCGCACAATTGACCCGCACGAACGGCTTTTTAGCTCGAGGGCTGGCCGCGTGCAGGGCACGGGCCACCAGTTCCTTGCCGGTGCCGCTTTCGCCACGGATGAGAACGGTCGAAGTGCTGGCCGCAGCCTTCTGGGCCACCGCCAGCGCTTCGCGCAGGGCGCCGCTACTCCCGATAATACCTTGAAAGGCTGCAGGAAGCTCCCGGGCCCGGCTGAGCTCCTGCTCCAAGTATTCGGCCCGGGCCATAACTTTATGCAGATGCTCGGCCAGCTTTTCCACTTCCGAAACATCTTTTACTACGGAAACGGCACCGCAGATTTCTCCTTCCACCCAGATCGGGGAAACGTTGGCCACGAGCGTTCGCCCATTGGGTTTGTGCGTCAACGCACCCAGCACTTTTTCCCCGCTCTTCAGGGCCCGGGCGCGGGCACCGTGAGGCGAAAGAACAAAAATGTTCTTCCCCACGAGGTCACTTCGGCGCTGGCCGACGATCTCCTCGTACGCCGGGTTGACGTAGGTAATAACTCCGTCTTTATCTACTACCGAAATACCGTCGTGCACGGTATCCAAGATCAGCTGCAGCCGCTCCTTGAGCTCTTTTACCGCCCGGAGCTCGCCGGCCAGCTGTTCAACACGGGAGATATCCTCCAGAAGCGTCACCACGCCCTGGCTTTCCCCCGCCAAGCGGATGGGAGTTAGAGTGGCCAAGACTGCGCCGCCCGGCAATTCGAGGTGCCGCGTCGCCGGCTGCCCACTTACTCGCACCACTTCGAGGGCGGCTTCCGGCCAGAATTCTCCTGCCGGCCGGCCCAAGGCCATACGCGCGGGAAGCCGAAAAAGGCGTTCGGCCGCCGGATTAAAAACTACCACCCGGTCGCGGGCATCGGTGACCACCAGGCCGGCAGCCATACTGGTAAAGATCTGCTCGGCCGTTAGGGTGGTTTCGTCCAGAAGCTCGTCCACCTGGCTTAGAGACGCCTGGCCATCGGTGGCAAAGTCGCTCTGGAGAAAAAGCGCCAGCTCTTCCACTGCAGCCTGCGCCCCGTCTCCCCGAGCGGAAACGTTCAGCACCGCACCCTGCCGGAGGTTTAGCCCCAGCACGGCCAGCATACTCGTCGCCGGCACCCGCCGCCCGTCGGCCGTCTCCAGCTCCAACTCCACGCCGTATGAACGAGCCAACTCCGTCGCCTTTTTCACCACCATAGCCGCCACCCGTGCATGTACGCCGCGGCCGTGTTGGATGACGGCCGGCTTGTTGTACGTCACGCGTCCTACCTCCTTCGGGGCCAAGCCGGTAAAAAGTACGGCCCCCGCGCGGGGGCCGCTAGCACAAACTTCCCTACAGGAAAAGAAGAATTATCGTCGTCGCCAGGGCAATGGCGCAGGCCGGTGGGTCGATGTGGTTCTTGCCGTAGTTGTAGAAAAGCCGAGCGAAGAATTCTCCAAAAAGTGCGCCAAGAATCCCGAACACGCCGCCCATGATCACGCTGTTGGTGGCAGCGGCCGCCAGCGCTGCCGGTAAGGTAATATGATGGGTTACGGGGAAGCCGGGAGTAAACTCCAAGAAAACCAAGGAAGCGGCGCTGATACCGAAGGCGAGTACCGGCTGTCCCGTGGTCACAGCCAATATCCCGGCCGCCAGGCCGAAGCCCAGGCCGAGCACTACCAGCTGCCCGAAATCTTTCTGCCAGGGTAGCCAGCAGTGCCCTTCCGTAACTACGAAGCGGCCGCCGAAGCCTTTATCTTTCATCTCCGCCGGCAGGCTGCCGAAGGGCCCGTCACCGAGGAACACCGCCCGAGCAATGATCGCCGAGACGGCCACCGTAAAAGCTACCGTATCCGTCTTTAGGCCCATACCCACCCACAGGGCGTTAAGGAGGTAACCCAGCACACCGAAGACGCCACCCACAAAGAGGACGCCCGGATCGTTGAACTTGGTAAGCGGCACGCCGATATCTTTACCCGTAACGTCCAGGCCCTTACGCGCCGCGTAAGCCGCCGCTGCCACACCGCCGGCAAAAGCGATGTGCGGTCCAAGGAAAGGACCGAACGCCACCGAGTTGACGATCGCGGCGGCTTGTGGTTGCCCGAAAAAGCCAGCTGCCACACCGGCCAGTACAGCAAAACCTGTAAGGATGAAGGCTGGGAGTCCGCCCAAGGCTGCGCCCACAACGCCACCGCCAAAAGATGCTACGAGGGCGCTAACGTCAATCGCCATTCCTTTCCTCCTCCTTCTTCAAATCTCTTTCGGAAAACAAGAACCAGGAACCAGGACCACTTTTTGAGCTACCACCCCCCTACCCGCGTCCTGCGCTGGGCACTGTTTCTACCTTGCGGTACCACCACAGCCGCGGTTCTCCTGTAGCACAGGCTATAGCTCCAGCCGCCAACGCCTCCTCTACGTCCACTTGGCTGCGGATAAGGCCACCTGCAATGATGGGCAAGGAACACATCGACTTGAGCTCGCGGATCACTCGCGGCAAGATACCCGGCAGCACCTGAACCGCCGTAGGGCAGCTCTTGAGCACGGCGTTTAGGCCGCTTTTTACGGCCAGCGAATCAAGGAGGAAAAGGCTCTGCACGGTGAGCAGCCCCTCTTTTCGCGCGGCCCGCACAAGCTGGCCGTGTGTGGTCAGGATGCCGTCTGGCCTAAGGCGGCGGGCGATAAAGTGTACCGCTGCCTGATCGCTCTCCAGGCCGGCAATAAGATCGGTATGAAGGAAGACCACCTTTTCCCGGCTGTGAAAACGGCTGATATACGTACCGACGTCGGAAATATCACCGGTAGCCAAGAAGACGCAGCGCGCTGGAGCGTTCAGGGCTTCGGTAGCGGCATCGCCGCTGCGTACGACCGCGATAACCGGGCTGGTAGCTAACCAGCGCCAAAGCTGCGTCATTTCCTTTCCCCCTTTGCCCTTAAGCAGGCATTCTCACCATGACCGTTCGGGACAAGCAGACCAGCTGTGGCCGCGCCCCATGCCTCCGTGCGGTGGCTACCAACCGTCAGAAGCAAAATTCGCTGCTTCTTCGGAACTTACCTTCCACTATCATCGATCTTTTTTTGCTCTGTTGTAGTCTGAATTCGCCGGTCCGCCCGGGAGGTGGGGCAATGATCCTATTTAACCTTATTCCTTAAGCCGGGAACCGTATGACAGCCTCGCTTTTAGGGCCAACCGGGCGTCCGATCTTACCTTTGCCCGGCCTTTGCCGGGCGCCAGGGCCTGCCGGCTGGTGCCCGAGGGGCACCGGCCGCCAGGGGTCGGCCTTAGCCGGCTTTTTCTCCTGGCTCGGCCGGCAAGGGGCGCTCGGCTATGACGGCCACTCCTGTTCCTGCCACGTTGGGGCAAATGACCTGGTGGAAAGCTACGGGGGCCGTCACCTTCAGGGCTGCCAGCTCCTTAAGAGCATCCCGGATCTTGTCCTTGGGGATGGGCTCCGCCGTCCTAACCGGCACCACAGGTAGAAAGCCGCCTTCTACGCGGACGGTGGTGGTAAGCACCCGTTTAGGAGCAAAAATCTCGTCTTTGGCGTAGGCGGCGCCGCGCCGGCATTGATTGCCGGTGAAGCTCACAATTTCTTTTTTCTCTTCATCGATGGTAGCTGTGATTTCGCAGCCTACCGGACACACGATGCAGATTAACTTCCGCTCTTTGCTCATCCCCGCTCACCTTCTTTCACCACGCGCAGCGTCAGCTCCGTGGCCGTACGCCCCTCCGGGATGGAGCCGGGCGGAATCTTCACGCTCACCATCTCTGCCGGGCGCACCACCCGCTCGCGCACGCTCAAGATGGGTTCACCATCCAGAAGCGCTTCGATGCGCACGTGCTCGGCCGGTTCGCGCACGCGCATGTAGAGCGTAGTCTCCCGCTCCTTCAGATTGGCAAGATGAAGGCGGTGTGGCACCACGTAACGGATGCCTTCGCCGGCGCGGGTATTAAGAAGCGGTCCCCGCGGTTGCCTGCCCTGCACCAGGCGCGCCGCTCCTTCGCCGGCCAGCCAGCTTTCACGGGTAACATTATCCACCAGATCGTGCACGTGCACCACGTTGCCGCAGGCGAAGATCCCCGGAAGTGAGGTCTCCATTTCGTCGCTCACCACCGGCCCGCCAGTTACGGGATCGAGTTCAATGTTGGCGTCACGGCTGAGTTCGTTTTCGGGAATCAGCCCTACAGAAAGAAGTAGCGTATCGCAGGGTACGCGCCGTTCGGTGCCGGGAATAGGCGTCAGCTTCTCATCCACTTTGGCCACGGTCACGCCTTCCACCCGCTCCTGGCCGTGGATCTCCACCACCGTATGGCTGAGATAGAGGGGGATGTCGTTATCGTGGAGGCACTGGACTACGTTGCGGGTCAGGCCGTTAGAGTAGGGCATGATCTCGAAAACGCCCTCCACCTTGGCCCCTTCCCAGGCAAAGCGGCGGGCCATGATAAGACCGATGTCCCCCGAGCCCAAGATGACGATGCGCCGGCCTGGCATAAACCCTTCCATGTTGACAAACCGCTGCGCCGTTCCGGCCGTGAAGATGCCTGCCGGCCGCGTCCCTGGAATGGTAACTGCTCCGCGATTGCGCTCGCGGCAACCCATGGCCAAGATCACGGCACCGGCCTGAATCTCCAGCATACCGTCCCGGCGGTTTATGGCGTAGAGGCGCCGGTCCGGGCGGACCTCGAGGACCATGGTCCCCAGAAGAACCTCAACGCCCGCAGCTTGGTTTTCCGTGATAAAGCGATAGGCATACTCCGGCCCGGTAAGCTCTTCACCAAAAAGGTGCAGTCCAAAGCCGTTGTGGATGCACTGCTGCAGGATGCCGCCCAGTTCGCGGTCGCGCTCGATGAGCAGCACGCGCCCGGCACCCGCCGCCTTGGCGCGCCCGGCCGCGGCGAGTCCCGCCGGCCCCGCTCCTACCACGGCCACGTCGCACTCGATCTTACGCATGCGCCTCAGCCTCCTCCTCGGAAAGGAGAATATCTTTGGTGCGGCCCAGAAGGAGTTTTGAGGCGCCGCCCTTTTTCGTCACTTCGTCCAGGGAAAGACCCAACTCTCGGGCCAGGATGGCCGCCACGCGCGGCGTGCAGAAACCGCCCTGGCAACGCCCCATTCCCGCTCGGGTACGCCGCTTCACGCCGTCCATGGTAGTGCAAGGCACCGGCCGGTGCAGCGCCTGGACTACCTCAGCCTCGGTCACCGTTTCGCAGCGGCAGACGATCTGCCCGTAACGCGGGTCTTGCTCGATCAGCTTCGCCTGCTCCTCGCGGCTCAGTTCGCGGAAGGGGGTAATGCGTTTACGGTAGGGATTGAACTTTTTCTTCCCGTGAAGCTCCAGCCCCGCTTCCTGCAGGTGGTCACGGACTTCCTCGGCCACCGCCGGAGCAGCTGTGAGGCCTGGCGACTGGATGCCGGCGGCGTTGATGAAGTTCGGCACACCCGGAGCAGGGCCGAGAACAAAGTCGTTGCTGGGCTTAGCCACCGCCCGGAGGCCGGCAAAGTTGGTAATGGCGTCCTTGACCGGCAGGTCCGGCATGAGTTCCAGAGCCTGCGTCAGTACTTCCTTTAGGCCGGCTGGTGTGGTGCGCAGATCCTCCTTGTCTTCCAGATCCTGGGCATTAGGCCCGATGAGCAGGTTGCCTTCCACCGTGGGTGTCACCAGGATTCCCTTGGAAATCGCCGTGGGCACGGGGAAGAGTGGGCAGTTTGCCATGTGCCCGAAACGCTTGTCAAAGACGTAGTACTCGCCCTTGCGCGGCACGATACGGAAGTTCTCCTGTCCAACGAGGCGGGCGACCTCGTCCGAGTAGCGGCCGGCCGCATTGACCACAAAGCGCGTTTCGATGGCGAAATCCGGGGTGAATACGGTGCGCACCCGGCCGTCTTCTAACTCGATCCTGGTCACCGGCTGCTGCAGAAGCAGTTTCACCCCGTTTTCCACGGCATTCTCGGCTTGGGCGATGGCCAGTTCCCAGGCGTTGACGATACCCCCGGTGGGCGCCCAGAGGGCGGCCACCGCCTTAGGATTCACATTCGGCTCGCGGCACAGGAGCTCTTCCCGGCCGATGATTTCCAGGTCGGGAACCCCGTTCACATGCCCCCGCTCCAAGAGCTCATAAAGGTGGGGCACCTCGTCTTCCTTCAAGGCCACCACGAGGGTTCCCGTCTGTTTGAAGGGGACCTCCAGTTCGCGGCAGATCTGCGGGAAGACGGCATTGCCGCGCACGTTAAGTCTCGCCTTCCAGGTACCCGGATGAGCGTCATAGCCGGCATGCACGATGGCGGTGTTGGCCTTAGTGGAGCCGCAGGCCACGTCCGCCTCCTTTTCTACTAGGAACACCTCGAGCTCGTAGCGGGCGAGCTCACGGGCGATGGCGGTGCCGATAATTCCGGCGCCAACGATCACCACGTCGGCCTTTAGTCTCTCCATAAAACGGACCTCCTTCTTGGGCGGCTGAAAAATGAGTAAGCCACACCCGAGAGAAACCCGGGAAGCAACGGTTACGCGGTTTCTCCTGCCTCGGGTGTGGCTATCTCCTCATCTCCGCCACGGGCCTCGTTTTCTGCTGCGATTAAGCTTGAACATTAAAAGTTGAGCTTAAGCCTCCTCCCATTTCAGAGCGCGCTCTACCGCCCGTTTCCAGCCACGGTAAAGCTTCTCACGCTGTTCGGGTGACATATAAGGGCTAAACTCTTTGTCGATTTGCCAGTTGGCAGCTATCTCGTCCTGGCTAGCCCAGAAGCCCACAGCGAGCCCGGCCAGGTAAGCCGCGCCAAGGGCGGTGGTTTCCGTAACCTTCGGCCGGTGTACCGGCACCCCCAGGATGTCGGCCTGGAACTGCATGAGGAAGTTGTTGGCTACAGCGCCACCGTCCACCCTAAGGGCAGTCAGGTTAATACCCGAATCGCTAGTCATAGCTTCGAGTACGTCACGGGTCTGGTAGCAGATGGACTCAAGGGTGGCCCGGATGATGTGCTCGCGCTTGGTACCGCGGGTGATACCCACGATGGTGCCGCGCGCATACATATCCCAATACGGTGCACCGAGGCCGACAAAGGCCGGTACCAGGTAAACGCCGCCGGTGTCCGGTACCTTACGCGCATATTCCTCGGACTCAGCCGAGTTGTCGATGACCCGGAGTTCGTCGCGCAGCCACTGGACCGCCGCACCGGTAATGAAGATGCTGCCCTCGAGGGCATACTCAACTCGACCGTTTATACCCCAGGCAATAGTAGTGAGGAGCCCGCTTTTCGACGGCACGGCTTTTTCGCCCGTATTCATGAGCATGAAGCAGCCGGTACCGTACGTGTTCTTGGCCATACCCGGTTTATAACAGGCCTGGCCGAAGAGTGCCGCCTGCTGGTCACCGGCATCGCCGGCAATAGGCACCTCAGCCCCGAAGACGGCCTTGTCCGTGTAACCGTATACGTTGCTGGAGGGAAGCGGCTTCGGTAACATGGCCCGCGGGATGCCCAGCTCGGCCAGAATCTCGTCGTCCCAATCCAGCTTGTGGATGTTAAAAAGCATAGTGCGGGAAGCGTTGGAGTAATCGGTGGCGTGCACTTTGCCTCCACTTAACTTCCACATGAGCCAAGTGTCCACGTTACCGAAGAGGAGCTCGCCTCTTTCGGCCTTTGCCCGTACGCCCGGTACGTTATCCAGGATCCACTTAATCTTCGTACCTGAGAAGTAGGCATCAACCACTAGGCCCGTCTTCTCCCGGATTTTCTCTGCCCAACCCTTGGCCTTAAGCTCGTCACAGATGGGTGCCGTACGCCGGCACTGCCAGACGATAGCGTTGTAAACCGGTTCCCCCGTCGCCTTGTCCCAAACGATGGTGGTTTCGCGCTGGTTGGTGATGCCCACGGCCGCTATGTCGGCGGCGGTGATGCCGGCCTTCTCGATGACCGCCTTTGCCACCTCGATCTGAGAATTCCAGATGTCCATGGGGTTGTGCTCAACCCAGCCGGGCTTAGGGTAGATTTGGGGAAACTCCTTGTTAACCATGGCCACGTTGTTTCCATCGTGATCGAAAACGATCGCCCGGGAACTGGTGGTACCCTGATCCAAAGCCAGCACATACTTAGCCATCCTACCCCTACCTCCTTCACAAGGCTGGTTACTACTCACCCTTCGTTTAGCCTGCTCGCCGCCGCTTCCCCTTTCCCACCCCCTTAGCTGGCTTAGGGCACCGGTTATCCTGGGGCAATAACAAAAGCCCTACCCAAGGCCCGCGTAGCCTGCACGGCACCTGGGACAGGACTTTCTCCACATCTCCGTCCTCGGTTATTTATTTTTCTTGTGGGCCAGTATAACCGGCCTCCTGCTTTTTATTTATTCTACAGAACTCCCAGAATTCCTCCTCACCCCGAAAGAAATTCCATAATTTTTTGTTGCTCACCGAGACTGCCTTAACGCCTGTTCTGAGGACCTCGCAGATTTCTTCAGGATACTTAATAAGGCCGCCGGCGATGATGGGCAAAGGAAGTTTCTTGACCAATTCGCCGAAGACGCGGGGCAGAATTCCCGGCAGGCATTCTACTGCATCCGGAAGCGTCGCCTTTACGTTGGCAATCCCCGTTTCAATGGATAAGGAATCTAGAATAAAAATACGCTGAATGGTATACAGGCCCTCCTTTTTCGCTGCCTGGATTAGGTTACTGCGGGTGGTGATTATGCCGTCCGGGCGCGCCTCCTCCGCCAGGAAACGGACCGCCGCCTTGTCCTTCCCCAAGCCCTCCAGCAGGTCGAGGTGCAGGTAAATCCCCTTTCCCGCGCTCCGGGCAGACCGCACGCAGTCGGCTACGTTGTTGATGTCTCCGGTTAAAAGAAAAACAGCTCGCACCGTAGCCTTTAGGGCTTGTTCTAGGTCGGCCACGTCGCGTACCGCCGCAATAATGGGGTTCGCACGGGTATAATTCTCTAGATCCATCGCCCCACATCCCTTACACGCGGTCGCCCAGCCTAAGTTCCGTGCCCGTAAGCAGCCGCTTGATGTTACTCTTGTGCCGCCAGATAACCATGGTCCCGGCTATAAGCGCGAAGAAAAAGGCCGGCCATCCCTGACGCAAAACAAGTGCCGCAACGGGGGCGAGACCTGCCGCTAGGATGGAGCCCAGCGACGAATAGCGCGTGAAGACCACGGACAGAACCCAGACGGGCACAAGCGCCAGGGCGAGCAGGGGCGAAAGGCCCAAAGCAGCCCCAAAAGCCGTCGCTACGCCCTTGCCGCCTTTAAACCCGAGAAAAAGCGACCAGTTGTGGCCGCAGACGGCCGCAATCCCGCTGAGAACGGCAGCCGCATTAGAGCCTCCCAACCGATACCCTATGAAAACGCCCAAAAGTCCTTTGACCGTATCGCCCAAAAGCACAACCAAAGCCGCAGGGAGGCCAAGAACGCGCAGCGCATTGGCCGTACCTATGTTGCCGCTTCCGTAGCGCCGGATGTCTCGCCCTTTTATTTTCCCAATGATATAACCACAGGGAACCGATCCGAGAAGGTAGGCAATAATGATACTGGCCAGCATTTTTTCATCCTTTCCCCCCTTCTTTCGGCCCTCCTCTTCCCTGCTTCTACATATTCTTCCCTACCAGATATTTTTCCTTCCGTCAACGGGGTAAGTTTCACCATACTACCGGCCGCGCCGGAAGAAGCAGGCCCGCCAGCACGGCAAAGGCCAGAAGGAACCCGACGAGCCTTAAGGTATCCCGCGGAGAGTTATGCCGGGCAAGCACGAGTAGGCCCAAGCCGGCGGCCGCCCCGAGCCCGGCCACGGCAGCGCCGAAGCTCAAAGCCCCCTCCAGGTAAAGCTGGGCCAGGACGACCGAAGCCGCGCAGTTGGGAATTAGCCCAATCAGTGCGGCCAGTACGGGCTGGGAGGGGCTACCCACCAAGAGTAGCCGGGAGACACCGGAGAACCCTACAAGTTCTACCCCGATATTGAGAAGGGTCGAAGCGGCTAAGACAAAAGCGTAGGTGTGTACAGTTTGTCGTGCGGCGTGGTAAAACATCGTGGCCGCGCGCACCGGGTGGGCATGCTCGCCGGGAATATGGCCGCCTAGCTTAGGCAGGCCGCCATTTCGTTCGGCTAATGCCGGGCGTCCGTCATGCCTGAATATGAAGTCGGTCAGGTAACCCCCTGCCACACCCAGCCCAAACTTCACCATAAGAAGCGGTGCTATGTAGCCGATTTTGGCCGGCTGCGCTAGCATCACCGGTACGGCTTCATCAGACGTGGCCAGGAATACGGCCAGAAGCGTTCCCGGCGTGATGAGCCCCCTGAGGTAAAGAAGGCTGGCCAAAACGGAAAAGCCGCACTGGGGAATGATTCCCAAGCCGGCACCGGCCAGCGGGCCCCATCGTCCGGCCTCCCTGAGCCAGGCACCCAATCTGCCTCCCAGGCGATGTTGCACTTCTTCCAGGAGAAGGAAGAGCAAAAACAGTAACGGCACCATTTCCAGCGTGTCGCCCCAGGCTTCCGCCAGCGCTTCGCGAAGAAAGTTCATTTTTTCGCCCCCACTAGCAATTGATACTTAGTCTCACCAGCAGGCAAACTTAACATACATTGCGCCCTTTATTTCTCTTGCTCTAAGCTTTCCTGGCGTAAGCACTGGATGCAAACTCCGTAGACCTCCAGGTTGTGGCTCACCACCTGAAACTGGCGTTCGGCCGCGAGTTCCGCCAAGCGCTCGGCCACCGGGCACTCGGGAAGCTCCTCTACCCGCCCGCAGCGCGAGCAGATAAGGTGGTGATGATGCTCGCCGGCCCCCGTTACCACATAACCTTCTACCTCATTGGCCCCACGGACTCGCTCGAGAAGCCCTAAGTCTACAAGAAGATTGAGGGTGCGAAAGATCGTGGCCCGCCCCACACGGATTTTTTTCTGCCCCAGGTCCTCAGAGAGTTCCCGAACAGAAAACCAGCCGGGCCGACAGGCAATCACTTCGAGGAGGGCCTGCCGCGGTTCTGTAAGCCGGTAACCATGGGCAACCAGCGTCTGTAGCATCTCCTCTGCCCGCATGGCTCATCCTTCCTTCGGATGACCTTACCGCTCAAAACCAAACAGTGATAGCGCTGAGACTCGGTATCAATCATACTCTATCGTCCTCGGCTTCTTCTGTCAAGCCCGCCAGGCTGCGCACCAACTTGGCCTCAGACGCGTATTCGCGGTACTCCTTTACCGGCGTCTCGAGGAAAAAAGGCAGCTTCTTAAGCTCAGGGTGCGTGACAATCGCCCTTATTCCTTCCGGACCGAGCTCGCCGCGGCCGATAAGCTCATGGCGGTCGCGCCGGCTTCCCAGCGGAGCTTTGGAGTCGTTGAGATGGAGGGCGCGTACTTTATCCCAGCCGACGAGCTCGTCCACCCTTGTTATCAACTTATCAATTCCCGCCCAGGTTCTAAGGTCCCAGCCGGCGGCAAAAAGGTGGGCCGAATCGAGGCATAGCCCAATTCGAACCTCGGCCTCTAAGGTTTTTATGAGCGCTGCGAGCTCTTCCAAGCGCCCGCCGATTTCATGCCCCTGCCCCGCCATGGTCTCCAGGCAAAAGACGGGGCCTTCCTCCTGTCCGCTAAGCCCACTTTTGAGCACCTCGGCCACGCGTGCGAGGCCGGGTTCCCGCCCTTCCTCACCGTAGTGTCCGGGATGGGCTACGACGAGCTCTACTCCCAACAAACGCGCACGTTCCACATCTTCCCGGACCACCATGGTCGCAAATTCCTGCAGCCGCCTCTCGCTGCTCCCGAGGTTCACGGTGTAGGGAAGGTGCGCTATCACCGCCTTTAAACCTGCCGCCCCCCGCTCATTACGAAATGCAGCGATCTCCTCTACGGCCAGGCGCCGAATCGCGCCGCCGCGCGGGTTGCGCGTAAAATATTGAAAGCCGTTAAGTCCTAGCTTGGCCGCCTCGCGGACCGCTGCGGGGTACCCTTTGCTTATCGATAAATGCGCCCCGATGATCATGCATCCCACCGCCTCTTTTCTTAATCGGACAAATTATACCATGTTTCTTTTCTCGGAACCACTCCAAAGCCATACAACTCCGCGTCCACTTCTCGGCCGCTCGGTTCGTGGATAAAATTCTCTGATTTTCTTTAAAGATCGTTGTGGGAATGAGAAAGTTCGTGTTACAATAGGTTTAGCTGGGAAAGGAGGGAGAATATGCCTCGACGGCTGCGAGTAGACCTGGAAGGCCTTCTCAAGGCCATGGCCTGCACTTCCTTGGCCGAAGAAGCCTTTCTGGATGTCATTACGGGAACTGTTATCTCCCTCCGTTCGGGCGAACATTCCCTTGAGGAGCACGAGAACCGCTTTGCTTACTACAAGTCGCGTCCGGCCCGTTACCGCCATATTCCCCACGGTTCGCCGCGCGAAGTTTATCATGATATGCAGGCTTTCGTGGCGCGCCTGGATGATCCGGTGGCCCAGGCTGAGTTGCGCCGGGCTTTAAGTGGGAAAGCCGCCATCCTGCGTTTTCTTGCCGCCGTCAAAGACTTCCCGGCTGTAGCGGAAAAGTGGGAAGCCTATCACCGCCGCTGCCTGCTGGAGCGAGCGAGAAAATGGCTTGCGCGCGAAGGTTTTATTCTCGACGCGTAAGGTAAGTCGGGGGCCGAGCAACCGGCCCCCGACTGGTTTTCGCTCGGGCAAAAGCAACGCCCGCTTTCTCGCTTTTTAACTTTCTTTGCCCGCGCTGCAGCTTGAAGCACCAGGCGAAGCTATGTGGGGAAAGTTACTCTTTCGACATGTTCAAGCGGGCAGCCTAGGATGTTGCTTCCCAGGCGGGCAAAAAGTTCTGGGTCTCCGCTGGTGTAGAAGCGGTAGGTAGGCGGAACGGCGGCGGGTGCCGCAACCTTCGTCTTGAGCAAGGACTTTGCCTGGGCCACAGTGGCCTCTGCCGGGTCGACGATGTTAATCCCAGGGTCTAGGTGCTGCCGAATGACGTCCAAAAGTAGCGGGTAGTGCGTGCAGCCGAGCACCAGGGTGTCTATACCGCTGCCCTGAAACGTGGTCAGGTACTCGCGGGCCGCCGCCTCTACCTCCGGGCCAGACGTTTTCCCTTGTTCCACGAGGGGAGTAAAAAGCGGGCACGCCTGGCCGAGTACCTGTACCTCCGGGTCCAAGCTTTGTAGCGTGAGGGTATAGGCGCCGCTTTCTATGGTAAACTGCGTGGCAATCACCCCGATCCGGCGGTTTTTGCTCACCGCCAGGGCTGCTCTGGCTCCGGGTTCAATCACCCCCAGGACGGGGAACGGGTACGCTCCCTGCACTTCGGAGAGTGCGGCCGCCGTAGCCGTATTGCAGGCGATGATCGCCAGGTCAATTCCCTTCTCCGCCAGAAAGTCTAGAATTTGCCGCGAAAATCTAACAATCTCCTCCCGCGGGCGCGGGCCGTACGGGTTGCGCCCGTTGTCGCCGAAAAACTCTATGCTCGCTTCCGGCAGCTGGCGCTTAACCTCGCGCACCACGGTAAGGCCCCCTAGGCCGGAGTCGAAGAGCCCGATCTTCACCGCGCTTCCCTCCTCCCTTCTCCCGATGACTCCCGAGTATTATCCCCCGTCCTTCCTGTTACCACTTGCTAAACCCCTCCCTCTTCGGTTCCGTAAAGAAGGCCCGGAAGAATCCGGGCTTCTCTGGTAAGCAGTGGGGCCTCTACTTTTTTATGGTCTTTTTGTTGACAAAGGATGTCGGCTCGCCGCCCTGCAAAACCTTGATTACCTCTTCCACGGTCTGGGTACGGCGGCGCAGAATGGACTGCTCGCTATACCAGGCGGCGTGGGGCGTGATGATCACATTTTCCATGCTGAGGAAAGGATGGTCAGGAGCAATGCCGTCCGTCTCTAGGACGTCCAAGGCCGCACCCGCAATAAGGCCGTCTCGGAGGGCCGCCACCAGGTCCTTCTCATTCACCACCGCCCCGCGGGCCGTATTGATGAGGTACGCGCTCCGCTTCATCTCTTGGAAAACCTGGTAGTTGAACATGCCGCGTGTCTCGCGGGTGAGGGGGCAATGGATGGAGACGTAATCTGCCTTTTTGATTAAGGTGGCGAAATCGACCATGGTAACGCCGTACGGGTCGGCCTCGGCCTGGGACACATAGGGATCGTAAGCAATTACCTTAAAACCTAGGGCTTTGAGTTTCCCGCTCACCGAACGCGGTATCCGGCCAAAGCCCACAAGTCCTACCACACTCACCTCGGCCGCCTGAATCGGAATCGCCAGTTTCACATCCCAAATGCCGTTTTTGACCTTATTGTTGAGGTAGACGATTTTCCGGTTGCAGGCCAAGATCAGGGCGGTAGCGTGGGTGGCCACCTCCTCCAGGCAGTAGGTAGGAATGTTGGCCACCATTATTCCGCGCCGCGAGGCTGCTTCGACGTCGATGGTATCTACGCCGATGCCGTTGCGGATGATGAGTTTGCATTTTTCCAGCTGGTCGATGATCTCCGCCGTAAGTTTGGCATACGTATTGATTATGGCGTCGGCATCGCGGATCTCGGCTAAAAGATCGGCCGGGTCCTTAACTTCAACCAGCTCCGCGCCGGCCGCCGCCAGCATCTCGCGTTCAAGGTTCAGGTCCGGAAAGATGTTATCGGTAAGCACAACTTTATACTTAGCCATCAGAGTGCCCCCCTTCGGCGCTTTAGCTCAGGATCTTTTCCAGAAGTTCGCCAATATGATCGGGGCTTTCGGCGATGTAAGCGCCGGCAGCCGCCAGGGCTTCGATCTTGCTCTGGGCGCTCCCAACCCCGCTGGCCCCCACAATGGCACCGGCATGACCCATCTTCTTCCCTTTTGGGGCGTTCCGGCCGGCAATATACGCCACCACCGGTTTGGTCATGTGATTTTTGATGTACTCGGCAGCGATTTCTTCGTCCGCCCCCCCAATTTCCCCGATGAGCACCACGGCCTTCGTCTGTTCGTCGGCCTCAAAAAGAGGAAGAAGGTCGACAAAACTCGTCCCCGGAATCGTATCGCCTCCTACACCCACGCAGGTGGACTGTCCGATGCCCCGGCGAGTAAGGCCGAGTACAGTTTCGTAGGAATTAGTGGCGCTGCGGGACATGAGCCCGACGGGCCCTTGGCTGTAAATCTCGTGGGCCATGAAACCAGCTTTGGCCTTACCGGGGCTGATTACGCCGAAGGAATTCGGGCCGATCACGTGCACATCCGGCAGGTTCTTGGTGTAGTGGTAAACCTGAAGCATGTCCTTCACCGGCACGCCTTCGGCAATGCTGATCACCGTTTTTAACCCGGCGGCCAGCGCCTCAAAGATCGCATCCAGCGTCAGGCGCGGGGGGACGAACAGAACACTGGCGTTAGCGCCGGTAGCCCGGACGGCTTCAGCAACGGTGTCGAAAACGGGCACTCCGTGCACGGTCAGCCCGCCTTTGCCGGGCGTAACGCCGCCGACCACATTGGTGCCGTATTCCAGCATGCGCGCGGTATGGAACTGGCCTTCGCGCCCGGTTATTCCTTGAACTAGGAGCCTGGTGTTTTGGTCAATAAGTATGCTCATTTAACATCACCTACCCTGCACCCGTAAGACTTTATCCGCCGCCTCGGGCAAAGTTGCAGCAATCTCGATGGTTTTGCCGCTCACTTCGGCCAAGAGGGCGAGGCCTTTTTCTTTGTTCGTACCTTCCAAGCGCGCTACGATAGGAATGTTTACATCCTTTTCCGTCACCGCCCGCACAATGCCGCCGGCGATCTCGTCGCAGCGGGTAATGCCCCCGAAGATGCTGATAAGGAGCGACTTTACTTTAGGATTTCTGAGGACAATTCCAATGCCTCGCGCTACCCGGTCTGCCGTCGCTCCGCCCCCCAGGTCCAAGGCACAGGTTACCTTCCCGCCGTGCCGCGCGATCCAATCGATGCAGGACATGATCATCCCCGAGCCGTTGCTGATTACGCCCACGTTGCCCTCGGGATCAATGTCGATATACAGGAAGCCCGTTTCCCGAGCCGCCCGCTCGAGCTCGCTCTCTGGTAGTTCGCGGCGGAAGGCCTCCAGCTCGGGATGGCGGAAAAGGGCACTGTCGTCGATATCCACTTTGGCGTCCGCCGCCACAACCGTTTTGTCGGCCAGCACCATGAGCGGGTTAATTTCCACCAACGCAGCATCGCTGGTATCCCAAAGCCGGTAGAGGGCCTGGGCTACCTGCTGTACACCCTTTTTGACGTCTGGGTCAGTAACTCCTCCAGCCTTAACCAACTGCTCCAAGTGGAAGTTCCGAAGTCCCATCTGAGGGTCCACATGAATCCGGGCGATGGCCTCAGGCGTTTCTTTAGCCACTTCCTCTATATCCATGCCGCCCTTACGGCTGAAGAGAATAAGCGGCTGGCGCGTGGCGCGGTCCAAGGTTACTCCCAGGTAATATTCTTCGAGAGCAGCAACTTTTTCCTCGATCAAAAGCGCTATAACCTTGTCCTCCTTGAGGAATGAGCCCAGAAGGTTCTTGGCGTACTCTTGAAGTTCGCCAGCACTTGCTGCAGTTTTTATTCCGCCCGCCTTCCCGCGGCCGCCTACCAGGACCTGGGCCTTAACCACAACAGGGAAGCTGAGGGAAGGAAGCAAAGAGTCCAGCTCCGCTAAGTTTCTAATCACGTGGCCCCGAGGCGTAGGTATGCCTGAGTTGCGAAAAAGCTCTTTACCTTGGTACTCGTAAAGCTTCATCTGGTTCAGCTCCTCGCCGCACGGTTTCCTTATTTGTTGAGCATAGAGCGCGCCTTCTCATAGCCTAGACGTAGCGCCCGGCGATTTTCCTCGGCAAAAGCCGGTGCCACCCGTTTGAGGACTGCCTCCTCCAGGTGCTCAGGCGCCACCTGTTCCGTCACGCCGTTCATAAAGCCGAGCATGACGATGTTCGCGTAAAGCGGTTTGCCCAGCTCGTCAATGGCGATCTTGGTCAAGGGAACGGCGAAGGTGCGCCCGGTCTGCCGTTCGGGCAGCCTTTCAACGAAGAAAGAGTCCAGAATCAGCGTGCCCTCAGGCTTCAGGCTCGGTAAGTACCGGTCGCAAGCCTGCTGCGTCATGGCTACCAGGATATCGGGTTGCCGCACGCTCAGGTAGTTGGGACGTTCCTTGCCGTATAAGACCTCGCCCCGGGAAGCGCCGCCCCGCGCCTCCACGCCGTAAGCCTGGGTCTGGATTACATGGTAGCCCTCAGCCACCAGAGCCTCGGCAAAGATGATGCTGGCCAGCACCACGCCCTGCCCGCCGGAGCCGCTAATACGGATCTCGCACTTTTCTACATCGCGCATCGCCTAAACCCCCATTCCCGCAAATGCCTGGGCATAGATGTCGGTGAGTTCCGGCCGCGAGGTGTTGACGAATTCGCCGATCACAAACTTCCCTGCCAGCTCTTCCGGCGTCATTTTCTCCGCTTGGGCCTTGGTTACGGTCATCTCTTTAATCCGTTCCAACATCTTGGCCGGGTCGGCCAGGTTGTTGCGCCGGCCAAACTGGGTTGGGCAGCTGGTAAGTACCTCCACTACGGCAAACCCCTTGTGCTGCAGGGCGGCCTTAAGGGTGCGTTGCAGGTGCTGAACATGGTAGGCGTCGCTTCGAGCCACGTAGGTCGCGCCCGCGCCCTCGGCTACCTTGCAGGTGTCAAAAGCCGGCTCCAACATACCGTAAGGGGCGGTGGTGGCGCGCGCTCCTGGGGGAGTGGTAGGGGCGTACTGGCCGCCGGTCATGCCGTAAATCTCGTTGCGCGAGACGATGGCCGTAATGTCAATGTTGCGCCGGGCAGCATGAATGAAATGATTGCCGCCGATGGCCAGCGCGTCTCCGTCGCCCATGAGGGCGATTACCTTCACGTCCGGGCGCGAAAGTTTGATCCCGGTGGCAAAGGCCAGAGCCCTCCCGTGGGTTACGCGCAGCACCGGAAAATCGAGGAAGGTGGGAATGCGGCCGGCACAGCCAATGGCACAGACGATTACGGTCTTGTCTTTATCAAGCTTAAGTTCATCCGCCACGCGCACGAAGGCGTTCGTTACCGTGCCGTGGGTGCAGCCGGAGCAGGTAAAGAGCGGAAACATGTTCTGTTTGATGTAGTCTTTCCAGCTCATCACTTGACCTCCTCGACCACTTTAAGGATCTCCTCCGGCATGATGAGCGTGCCGTCGTATTTGTTGATGGGAACGGCAGCCACCCTATCGGGCTTAACCTCTTTTACTTTGTGAATCAGCTGCCCCCAGTTCATCTCGGGGACGATAACCGCTTTAACCCGGGCCAGCACCTGGGACAGCGGCTCTTCCGGGAACGGCCAGATCGTGATCGGCCTGAACAGCCCGACCTTGAGTCCCCTCTTCCTGGCCTGCTCTACTACCTCCAACGCCGAACGGGACACGCAACCCACCGCCACCAAGAGTATGTCGGCATCCTCGGTTTCTTTCTCTTCCCAGAGCCAAATCTCTTCCTTATGACGGTCGATCTTGCTGTTTATCTGGTAAATCGTAGCCTCAACATTAGCTGCGCTGAGGTTCGGCATACCGTAAACGTCGTGGTGCATACCCTGGACCACGTACCGATAGCCACTGCCGAAGGGCATGAGGATGGGAATGCCGGTCTCGTCGGCCTCATAGGGACGATACTCGCTGGGCGGAATGTTAGTCCGCCTTCTCTCCACAATTTCGCCCACATCGATCGCTTCTAGGTCCACGTCTTCCCGCATATGCCCGATGATTTCGTCCATCAAGAGGATCACTGGGGTCATGTACTGTTCGGCATAGTTGAAGGCTTTGACGGTGAGGCGGTAGATTTCCTCCACTGAGTTCGGGTAGAGCACGATGCGCGGGCTGTCACCGGAAGTGCCGTACTTGGCCTGGATGAGGTCGCCCTGTGCGGGGAGCGTAGCACCGCCTGTGCTGGGACCGCTCCTCTGCACGTTAACGACAACGCAGGGGAGCTGGGCCATAGCTCCGAAGGCGATGTTTTCCTGCATGAGATCGAAGCCCGGACCGCTGGTTACCGTCATCGCCTTAACGCCCATTACCGACGCTCCGAGAACGGCACCCATGCTGGCGATTTCGTCTTCCATCTGAATGAAGCGCCCACCAACTTTGGGCAGCTCCTGAGCCAGAAATTCGACAACGTCGGTGGAAGGAGTGATCGGGTAGCCGGCGCAGAATCGGACTCCTGCTTTAAGCGCCCCGCGGGCGCAGGCTTCGTTCCCTTGAATCAGCTCACGCCTACTCATGGGACTCCTCCTCTTCTACCTTACGCACTTCGATGGCCAAGTCGGGGCAGCGGTACTCACAAAGAAGGCAGCCCGTGCATTTTTCCGGGTAACTGATTACGATTCGTTGCTTTTCATCCCAGGTAAAAACTTTTTGCGGGCAGAAAGCCAGACAAATGCCGCAGTTCTTGCACCACTTGGTATTGATTTCGATATGAAAGGACCTTCCCACGACTTCTCCCTCCGTTTCGTTCCTCGCTCGGCCACAGGTGTTGTTGCCGCCCGGGCTTTACCGCTTCTGGCCGTCATCTGGTTCTAGATGCTTTGCTCTTAGGCCTAGGAGCGTGCGCCGCTCGCCGCCTAAGAGGTGTCGGTAGACCTCTTTCTCCGCCTGGTCTGCATTGCGTGCCCGAAGCGCGGCAACAATGCTCAAGTGCTCGCGGGTCGCCTCCTGGATCACCTCCTGCCTCAGAGTAGGGATGTTTTCTTCGGCAAAGTAGCGCATTCTAAGCGAGCTCATCTTGACGCGGTCGAGGATGTCCTTGAGCACGTTATTCGTCAGATGCTTCACCAATAGTCCGTGCAGCTCCAAGTCGGATTCCGTGTAAAGGGAAAACTCTTCCGGCCGTGCCAGGACGCGCTGCAACTTTTCCTCCAGGGCGTCTAACTCCTCTGCTGAGCAGCGCTCAGCAGCCGTCCGCGCCGCATATGGCTCAAGGAGCCGCCTGACCTCCCAGATGTGGTGCACATCGGCCGGTGTGATAAGGGTTACCTGGGCCCCACGGTTGGGAATAAGGCGGACCAGCCCTATTCCTTCCAAACGAACCAGGGCCTCGCGTACCGGCGTTGTGCTCACACCGTATTCGGTTGCCAGCTTGTCGATCTGAAGCTCTTCGCCCGGCCGGTACTTGTTGGTTAAAATCGCTTCCTTGATGGCCTGGAAGAGCTGCTCACGCAAGGAGTGAAAGAACACCCTGCTCTGCAAAGACTCATCCTCCTAAATTGTATCTCGGATACATTTTACAGTTGTTCTTCTTATCCGTCAATATATGATCGATTCGTAAGGATGGCCTCTCCCTGCAGGCGAGGCTAGGCCTGGTTCGGGCGAGTACGGTTTACCACGTGGAGCGGTTCCTCGCCGCGTTCCACACGCTCAATGTTGGCGTAGGCCATTTTAAGAACCCGGGCGTCGGCGTCGCGCGTGGCCGCTCCAATATGGGGTGTGCAGAGGAAGTTGGGGAGCTTGAAAAGCGGGCTATCTGCGGCCAGGGGCGGGTCCGCCACGACATCAAGGGCGGCCCCCGCAATCCACCCTTCCTCCAAGGCGGTGAGAAGGGCGCGTTCGTCCACAATCGAACCGCGGGCCGTGTTGATAAGGATGGCATTTCGTTTCATACTTTTAAGTTCCGCTTCCCCGATGAGGCCGCGCGTCTCGTCCGTAAGCGGAACGTGTAGGCTTACGATGTCACTCGTCCGGAGGAGCTCAGCGAAGCTTACGGCTCGGACGCCCGGCGTCGCATCGGCGGGAAGCGGGTGCCGCTTATAATAGACCACCTCCATATCGAAGGCTAAAGCCCGTTTCGCCACCGCTTGGCCGATACTCCCAAACCCCACCAGGCCCAGGCGTTTGCCGGCCAGTTCATAGCAGAAGGGGCGGTGCTGCCACATGTTCCACTTACCGGCCCTCGTTTCCGCCAGAATAATGTGCAGTTTGCGATAGAGGGTAAGGGCCAGGGCAAAGACCAGCTCCGCCACCGAGGCCATGTTGGCACCAGGGGTGCGGGCCACAGGTATGCCGCGCCTTGTAGCAGCCGCCACGTCGATGTTGTCATAGCCGGCTCCCAGTTTATGAATCAGTTTAAGCGACTTCGCCCGGTCGATGAGCTTTTCGTCCACGGGAGCCGTGTTGACAATTAGGTAATCGGCCGTGGGCAGAACCTCCTCCCAGCGCTCGTCATCCCGCGTGACCAGCTCATAACCTTCGGGAAGAAACTCAAGAAAAAGCCGCTTAAGGTCGGCGCTTATAAGGTCTACGTGGATGATTTTGGGCATTGTATCACTCCTCCTTCAAAGAGGGTAGCTGCAAAGCATCTGCATTCACCGCAGTGGAGCGAGACGCTACAGTACCTTCCAGGCATTTACAGTAAATAGCTAATTCCCTGCTTCCTCGCTCGCCGCCTTTGACCCAGGTAGAGAGCTAGGAACAGGCTAAGACCGATCATGTCTGTCACAAGGCCCGGGTGGATGAGCATAAGGCCGGCGGTTGCAAGGAGGATTCTTTCCAAAACGTTTGCCTCGACGAGTAGCCATCCCTGTACACCCGATTCTATGGAAACCATACCTACGATGGCCCCTAGGGCCACGCGAACAGCACCCAGGAAGGTGGTATTCACTAGGAGGAGCTGGGGCGACATGACAAAGATGTAGGGAATTAAGAAAGCGCCTACAGCCAGCTTGGTAGCGTTTATGCCCGTACGCATTGGTTCACCCTTGGCAACACCGGCCCCCGCATAAGCTGCCAGTGCCACCGGCGGCGTCAGGTCGGCTACAATGCCAAAATAGAACACGAACAGGTGGGCAGCCAAGAGGGGGACACCTAAGTGAACGAGCGCCGGTGCAGCAATGGTAGAAGTGATTACGTAGTTGGCCGTAGTCGGAGAACCCATGCCGAGAATGAGCGACGTGATCATGGTGTAGAACATGGTAAGGAGAAGATTGCCTTTTGCCAGCGTTACCAGCCCATTGGCCAGCTTCAGCCCCAGGCCGGTAAGCGTAACCGACCCGACGATCATTCCGGCTGCGGCAGTAGCTGCTGCCACCCCCAGAGCTCCCCGCGCTCCCTGTTCCAGGGCGTCAAGGATATCGCCCGGTTTAAGGCGAGTTTTAGGGGAAAAAGCACTTACCACCAGGGCCAAGGCAATAGCGTACAAGGCCGCTTTGACCGGGGTAGCTCCGGTAGCCATAACTACAATCAAGCCGAGGACGGGAATAAGCAGCTGGCCTCGTTCGCGCAGAATTCTTCCCAGCTGGGGCACTCGATCCGGCGGTAACCCCTTAAGGCCCGTCCGTCTCGCTTCCAAGTGCACACCAATGCCTACCCCGGTAAAGTAGAGAACGGCCGGGATAGCTGCCGCCAGGGTTATCCTAGCGTAGGGTATACCAATGAACTCCGCCATCAAGAAAGCGGCAGCCCCCGGGCGCCGCTTGCGGCTAGGATAAAAGGAAGATCAATGAAAGGGCAAAGCCAAGATGCCAGGTCCGCTGTAGCTGAGCCGGAAGCACGCCGAAGATAGCCGTATATAACTGGTATAAAGACATACCAATGGCCAGCCAGCGGATGATGCTGGCCCAAACCCCTGTCAGACGCCGGTATTTTTTGATAAAGCCTGAGCCACCTGAATTCTTCGTACGCAACGAGCCAGCGGGGCTGTTCCCCGGCCAAAAGGTGCAGGCCCGACCGGGAGGCGTAAGCCGTGATAATGGGAGAATACGACCGCGGAAACCAACTTGTGCTGAGCCACCCAGCCCACGGCCAAGGCAACTTCCTTGTACCGCCGTCCCATATGTGAGAGGATGTACTTTCCGTCCTTGAGTTCGAACTCCATTCCCGCCTCCTGGCCTACCGGAAGGCCTGCTCCATTCATATCCCATACGGCCTTATCCAGCAGGATCTCGTTATTCAGAGTCACATGAGGTTTTCTACCGAAGCACCTGTAGCCTGAGCGGTAACATTATAGCCTAGTTTGGAGTTCCAAATCTGAGCCATAGCCCCGCCCAGCGGATAGTAGGTACCCGCGGTACCGCCGGTAGCCAGTACCATTTGTTGGCCCTGGGCAGCCGGAGCCGGGGCCTGCCCCTGCTGCTGGTTTTGTTGCTGCTGAGCAGGCTGCTGGCTGCTACAGCCGCCGAGCACCAACAGCAGCGTTAAGAAAAGACTTCCATAAGGCAGTACCTTTTTTCTTTTCTGTTCTCCTGCGTATTTCTTGTTTTAGGGAGTCGAGCGAAAAACGGCGCTCGCCGCTTACTGTCAAATATCTCTGAGCACCCCTCCCTTTCAGAAAGCAAGTTAGAACAGGCCGTTTAGATGTTTATTCTGGGCTTATGAGGAAAATCCTCCTAGCCATAGGTTTTCTTTGATTCCAATCTATCGAAAAAACGATTCCGGTTGCTACCTGGAATACGCTTTGACCCAACAGGAAGCGAAGCATAACGCCGGGGCCTGCCCGTTCCAGGTAAAACCTTTTTTAGCAGCCGTCCCTCATGCGTTTGCTTTCGCCTGCATCCGCCGTTCCAGAATAACCGGCGATATCAAAGACGCCACAATGAGCACTAGGAGAACCACACTGATCGGCCGGGATAAGTAGTAGCTGACTATGGAACCCTTAGCCAGGAGCAGCGACTGGCGAAATCCAAGTTCCGCCATGGGCCCGAGGATAAGCCCTAGGACAACCGGAGCCGGATGGAATCCGTACTTGCGCATGAGGTAACCCACACCGCCAAAGAAAACCATTGTCCAAACGTCGAACATGTTGTTACCGATTGCGAAGGAACCTATTACGCACAGCGCGACGATGCTCGGAGCGAGGACTCGTGCCGGGACCCGTGTGACATAGGTAACATAACGAGCGAGGAGCATACCGGCAATACCTATGAAGATGTTGGCAAAAATGAAACCAACCATAGCCGTATACGTTATTTCTGCGTACTTGGTAAAAAGCTCGCGGCCGGGAATAAGGCCGTGAATCATCAGCCCGCCCAGCAAAACGGCCGCCGTGGCACTGCCGGGAATTCCTAATGTAAACAGGGGGATCAAGGCACCCCCGGTCACAGCATTGTTTGCCGCTTCCGGCCCGGCAACACCCTCAATGGCTCCGTGTCCGAATTTCTCCGGGTGCTTCGAAAAGCGTTTGGCTTCGTTGTAGCCAACCCAGGAAGCTATGTCCCCACCGGCCCCTGGCAGCATACCAATGATGACGCCAATTATTGACGATCGTAAAACGGTATTCTTAAGAGCCTTGATTTCACTCAGCGACGGGAAGAAACGCCAATCCCGAATTGCGTTGGCTTCGCGGTGCTTCTCTTCGCGGGCCGTCTCGCTCATGATAAAGACCTGGCTTAGGGAAAACAGGCCGATCATAGCCGGCACCAAGGAAACTCCTGATTCCAAGGAAGTAATCCCGAAGGTGAACCGAGGAAACCCTGTATTAACGTCCACCCCGATGGTCCCCAGTAGTAGGCCGAAAACCGCGGAGATCAAACCCTTGACCAGTGACCCCGATGTCAAGCTGCTGATTACGGAGAGGCCGAACAGCGCCAACAGGAAATACTCTGGGGGACCAAACTTCAGAGATATCATAGACAGCGGTGGCGCCAAAAGCAGAAGGAAGAAAGAGCTGATAAGCCCGCCCACCATAGAAGAGTAAGTCGAGACCCTAATGGCGGTACCTGCTTGTCCCTGCTGGGTGAGGGCATAGCCGTCGATGGCCGTCGCCGCCGAGGCCGGGGTTCCAGGAGTGTGAAGCAAGATCGCCGACATAGATCCGCCGTAAATAGCCGAAGTGTAGATAGCCATCAGCATCAAAATTCCCGCGGCCGGATCCATCCCGAAGGTTACCGGAACCAGGAGCGCTACACCCATAGTTGCAGTCAAACCGGGCAGGGCTCCCACAACTATCCCGCCCACAACACCAATGGCCATTGCTATGAGGCATTGGAAAGAAAAGACATGTTTTATAACCTGTAGCAATGTCAGTTCCATAGTTATCCACCCGCCTTAGAATAGCAGCCCGTGCGGCACAGGTACGCGCAGTTGCATGATAAACAAGATGTAGATAAAGAGCATTACGCCCGCAATGGAGATAAGGAAGGTACGCATTCGCCTGGCCCCTAGGTAAAACATCATGGCCGCGCTAAACAATACTCCGGAAGTAAAGTACCCTAACACAGGTACCAAAGCAACGAAAGCCACACAGCCCAAGAAGGTTATTGCTGGAGGTACGAAGTTACGAGCCGACACCTTTTCCGATTTTTCACCGGCATGTACACTTTCCCGCTGCCGCCTAAGACTTTGGGCGAACAAAAGCGTTGCCAGAAATATTAATGTGACCAAAAGTAGCTTCGGAAAGGTATCTGTTCCTTTCGGGAATTCGTCGGCAACGCCGTATAACCACAAACTAAAGGCTACAATAATGACGGCGATTATCCGGTCGCTTTGCATTTTCAGGAGTTCACCTCCTGGAAGAACGGGGCAGGGCCTAGCACCCCACCCCGGCCACTTTATCTACCAGCCCATCAGGTCTCTAATCCGCTGTTCCTGGGCTTTCAGGAAGTTCTGGTACTCCTCACCGTGCATGTACTTGAGCGCCAGGCCAAGTTCTTCCATTTTCTTCTTGTGTTCGGGATTCTCTATCGCTTCCTGAATAGCTTCAGCCAGCTTGTCGATTATCTCTTGCGGTACACCAGCTGGAGCGGCAATACCCCTGGCGGCGAAACTAATCACGTCGATCCCTTTTTCTTTAAGTGTAGGGACATCGGGCAAATACTCGGACCGTTCTTCGCTCATTACTGCCAGAACGCGGATGTCTCCATTCCTTGCCGGCCCCACAACTTCGCCGACATTGCCCAGTAGGACGTCTACGTGACCACCGAGTACCTGGGTCAGACACTCGGCGAATCCTTTCGTCTGGACCATTTGGAACTTAGCTCCGGTCTTTCTCTCGATCTCCAGCAATGAGATGTGTTCGTCACTGCCCACTCCGGTTGAGGTAGCGCTTAATTCGCCGGGGTGTTCTTTTGCGTAGTCGATCAGCTCATCGATGTTCTTAAACCTGCTGTCTTTGCGCACGGCAAAAACGGTATAGTCGAGCACGTGATTGGCAATCGGGGCAAAGCTCTCTAGGTTTTCCTTCCTTTTCATCGCCGGGTCGAGATAACCGATAATCATATTCGGTATATTTATATAACCAATGGTATAGCCGTCGGGTTTGGCATGAGCCAACTGGGTCCAGCCCACCCAGCCGCCGCCTCCGGTAATGTTAACCACTGTAACCGGCTGTCCCAGTTTTTTCTCCAAGTATGGCGTCAGGAGTCTTGCCCCGACGTCTGTACCGCCGCCGGCAGCATAAGAAACGATTAACTGAATAGGTCTATTCGGATACTCCTCGGCCGTCGTTTGGCCCTTCTTCTCCTGTCCCGCCGGCTCTTTGGCCGCCGGTTGACTGCCGCATCCCGCCACCACGGCAATAATGAGCATGCCGACTAGAACCGCCAGAAAAAGCCTAGACCTAAGCATCCATGCCCCCTCCTTCGGTAAACATCTCCTATCGGTCCGCCCTACTTGAAATCTTTAAACCACGCTCTTCACCCCCCCCCCGCGCCAAACTTATGGCTTACTCCCCGGCCAGGTGTTTTTAGGATCCGTGGCCAACAGAAATTACCATACGGTGAGTGCCGTTGAGGACGAGCACTTTCGCCGCCGGACCGTAGCGTTTAAGTTCCCGGTCCAGCGCTTCCTGAGCGCTGGCCACCGCCTCCATATGGATGGCCCTAATTTGCTCGGGATCCATCTTTGACTGGGCCATGATTACGCGATATTGTTTCAGCACCTGGGCCACGCCGTACGCCCGGTGGTGGCCCGGCTTGCGTTCGGCCAAGCTCTCTACCCGGGCTATCACTTCATCGGGAGTGGTCGCTTCCTTTAGGGTGTTGTAGAAAACTTCGTTATAGATTCCCTCTTCCATAGGTGAAACAGCGATAATTGCTCCGCCAGGCCGAACGCAAGAACTTCCCACCGCCGCTCCGGCCACAGCGCAGACGCCCAACGCGCATACATGGTATATATTGCCATCCTTTGGGTAGCCGGTGGCAACCACAACAATATCCGCCGGCCCCGGAATGTTCACCAGGAAGTCCTTTTGCAGGCCGGCGACCAGCTGACCGTGGGCTGCCCGTACCTCTCCGGCCACCACCTGAACGAGGCTCCCGTCATCCTCGCGGGTAACTCCGTTTACAATGAAATCGAGGCCGACCATTTCCGCAACCTCGAGGGCGGACTGGTAAAATGGGTTGCCGGCCGTGTTGCCATAGCGACACTGGGGGTGATTTATCATCGCCGGCGAGTGCGAGGCCCCTATGGTTCTGTAGCTGGCAATCCCGACCGCCATCATCTTAGGTCCGCCACTAAAACCGGCAAACGGGTGGGGCAGCACCGTCCCTACGGCAATCTTAAGGTCTGCCCGCGCAAAGAGGGTATTAATCTCTACCGGCACTCCCAACGACGTGGTCCCCAAATAATCCACCGGGCTCAAATAACAGTCGTGATTTTCAACGCGATAGTTGTGCAAGATCTCGGATCCCAGCTTTTCCTCCAGCTCTGCCATCGTCGCCGGCGGGTGCGAGCCAACGCCCACCAAAATGGTAACGTCTTCCTGGCGTATTCCGCCCGCATGGAGCTCCTCTAATAATACCGGCATTACCACCCGCTCTATATTGGGTCTTGAAGCGTCGGTAATGGCAATACAGGCAGTTTTCTTACCCCGGCAAATTTCCGCCAGTGGCCTGGCCCCTACCGGGTTCCTAAGGGCCTCTTGGACAGCACCATGGGGATCGGCCAACGGCAGCCGTTCTTTGGCCGAGTAAACCCCGGCCAGATTTGCGTCGGGTACATTAAGAGGAACCGTACCGCCTTTTCCGTATAGCAGCTCAACTCGCACTTAAGTGCCCACCTTTCTTTTGGAAGGTACTTGAGCCGTTTCCCGTATCGTATGCCAAAGGGCCTGCGCCGTAAAATTGTGTGTGTAATATATCCAACATCTTATGTCATGCATCATATTTTGTGTTGTTTAGCCTAATCCTTTTTCGAATTACAAATAATCACCCCTGTGTTAGCTATTGTATTCTACATTTACGCAAAAAATCCTGCCTAGTCGCACGATATAACTCCATGCACGGCAGAACAAGAACAGGGCCGGGACCAGCCGCGGTCCCGCCCCCTTGGGTCAAATTAATTTCCCGCGATTGATAATGAGCTTCTACATCCGCCCGTAAACTGGCGCAGAAAATTACTTTTCCCCCTCTTTAAGGTAACGAGTCAGGATTCCCTCCGCCCGGTCGACGTTGACAATTCCGCAGGTGCATGGACGAGCCAGCTCCTCTGCTGCCTGCCGCGCCGTCTTTTTCCCGCGGCGTACAAGCTCAACCTGTTCTTTTACCAAAGATGCAGCCAGCATGCCGTGACCACACATGGTGACAATTTCCATAATGGTTTCCGAAGGAAGGCGTTCCGTCCGGCCCCAAACGCCTAAGGATAGGTTGATGGAATGCGGTTTTAAGCCGATCTCTCTGGCCATGGCGAGGACTTCATCGATCAAGCCGCTTACGGTCACAGAAATGCCGAAGTCTCTTTCTTTTACTTTTTTGAGGACCCGTAAGACTTTCTCGCGGTCGGAAAAACAGCAGCGCACGCGCGGTACCTTGGCCTTGGATAAGTTGGCCCGGATGTCTTCGATGGTCGAGCCGTCGTAGATGTTACGAACTTCATATGAGCCGATATTCGTCGGGCCGGCTTCGGCGATGATATCGACAATTTCGCGCAACTTGTCATGCGATCCTTCGTGGTTGATGTTGGCCGCAGGAGTAAAAAGCAGCACATAGTCTTTCTTTAAGGATTCGATGCTGCCGCGGCGGTGTAAAGAGTGCGTCATCTTTATTCCTCCCTGAGCGGGCGCCCCAGGCCCAAGTTAATCTTGGCATTAGGGCGGTAATGGATGCCCATCTCTTCCAAAATGGGAATAACGGGTATGTTACCTTCCTCATCGAAACGGGTGATTAAGTCGAGGGAAAATACCGTGTCCACCTCTTCCGCCAGCTCTCGGATGGCGGTGAGAAGCTCTCGCAGCCTCTCCGCCGGCACCGAAAACTCGATGATGCAGGAGATGACTCTTTCTTTCTTAGCCCACGGTTTAAGGGTCCCCGTTTCCGGGTCGTCGACTAGGTAGGAAAGGGGATTATTCTTTTCCAGCCGAATTCCCAAGGCGGCCAGGCGTTTGATTACCTTCTCCACTTCCGCCATAGTCGTCCCCAGGACCGGTCGGCCCATCTCGATGGCAATGCCCACCTGCCCACGCTTTACCCGGGCGGTTACGTCGTTGGTCTTAACCTCCTCCGTGCCCCGGCCGGGAAGGAGCGTTTCCTTATGAGTCGCCATTGGGTCGGAGAAGAACTTTCGCACCGACCGCGGCTCCTGGTAAACTTCGGCTGGCTCCACGAGGGCATCTGACGGGCACCTGGCCATGCGCAGGCAGGTCCCACACTCGGTGCAATGCTCCTGGTCAATATAGACCCGATCGGGTTCCTCTACCCGAATGGCCCCCACCGGGCAGTACGGCACACAACTCCGGCAAGCAATACATAGATCTTCGTTGATGTACATGAACTCACCGCCTCCTAGGAATTGTTGGACTACTGCTGGAGCGCTGGTTTCGCTCGGGTCAAGCTGCGTACTACCGGTACCAGCACCGCTGCCGCAGCAATAAGAAGAATCACCAGGGATAAAGGCCGGGTGAAAAAGATGGCTAGGCTCCCGTGGGATAGAAGTAGCGATTGCCGGAGAGAGTTTTCCATCATGTTTCCAAGCACCAAGGCCAAAACCAATGGAGCCGCCGGGTACTCAAGCCGCTTCATGAGGTAGCCGAGGAAGCCGAAGGCCACGGTCATGCCGGCATCAAAGAGGCTGTTGTTCAGGCCAAACGACCCGGCCAAGATAAAAGCGATAACCCAACCAACAAGAGTATGTGTGGGAATATCTAGCACTCTTACAAACAAGGGGATAAAAAGCAAAACCAGCAACATCAGCATCACGTTGCCCACATACATCGAAGATACCAAGCCCCAGACAAACTGCGGGTTGCGCTCGAAGATTAGCGGCCCTGGGCGCAGGTTGTACATCATGAGCGCGCCCATGAGCACGGCCGTGGTGGCCGAGCCGGGAACTCCCAGCGCCAAAAGCGGCACAAAGGCACCGACGGAAGCCGCGTTGTTGGCCGATTCTGGAGCCGCAACCCCCTCGATGGCGCCCTCGCCGAACTTCTCCGGATGCCGGGACAGGCGCTTCGCCGCGGAGTAAGAAATAAACGAAGCTATAGTCCCGCCGGCTCCCGGCAGCATCCCGATGAAAAAGCCTATGCCCGTGCCGCGCAGGATGTGCGGCCAGGAGGCAGCCCAGTCCTCTCTGTTGGGAAGGAGATTGCGGAAGTTAAGCCTTACCTCAGTTCGCCTCAGCTGTGGCGTTTCGCTGGCGGCCAGGCTGATGAGTTCGGCAATCCCGAAAAGCCCTAAGGCCACCGTGATGAATTCCACGCCGCTGTAAAGTTCCGGACGGCCGAAGCAAAAGCGCGGCAGGCCGGTAACGAGGTCGGTTCCGACACAGGACAGGGCCAAGCCGATTAACATAGAAGCGATGCCTTTAAACGGTGATTTGCCCGTCAGCCCCGAAACAGTAGAAAGGCCCATTACCATAAGGGCGAAGTATTCCGGCGGACCAAACCAAAGTGTGGCCTGCGCCAGGGCCGGCGCCAAGAAGGTGAAGATCACAACCGAAATTGTACCCCCAATAAAAGAAGAGAAGGAGGCCATACCCAGGGCCGCGCCAGCCTGGCCCTTCTGCGCCAGCGGATATCCGTCTAAACAGGTCATCACGGCGGCGGCATCGCCTGGCGTGTTTATGAGAATCGAAGCAATAGCTCCGCCATACATGGCTCCGTAATAAATGCCGGCCAACATAACGATGGCCGTAACCGGGTTCATACCAAACGTCAGGGGTAGAAGCACAGCCACACCGGTAGAAGGCCCCAGGCCAGGAAGAGCTCCGACGAGCGTTCCTGCAACCACCCCGATCAAGCAGGCGAGCAGGTTTGCCGGTTGCAGGGCTACTGAAAATCCGGAAAGGAGCATTCTAAGTGTTTCCATGTGAGTAGCCCCTCCTAGATGCCGAGAATCCCGGTGGGGAAGCTGACCATAAGAAAACGAACGAAGAGAAAATAAAACGTCACAGTAATAGCGACTGCCGTAACGGCCGTTTGGCTCCAAGAGGCACCCAAGAAGCGGGCGGCAAATCCGGCCAGGAGCGCCAAAGCGAGCAGCAGGCCCAAGGTGGAGCTCAGCCCGATGGCCGCCGCCCCTGCGCCGGTGATTGCGAACAGAGTGCGAAAAGCCCCGGGCGGAAAAAGCGACGCATCTTTGGAGCTCCGGCTTTCCCAAAGAATGCCCAGACTAGAAAGCCCTAGGAAGACACCAATCCAAAACGGCAAGAATCCTGGACCCGGAGCAGATTTTTCATAGTAACCCATAACCAGGCCGGTAACACTGATGTATACGGCTAGGGCCAGTAGGCAGAGAGCTGCGGCCTGGTTAGCGCGCCTCATTGCCGTTTCCCTCCTCCCGCCTCCCGGGGAAGGGCAGAGCGCCCTTCCCCGGAAAGTTTTAGTGCGGTTATTTAAGCAGGCCAAGGTCCTTAAAGATCTGGGTATAAAGCTCGTTTTGCTTAATGATAGCGTCCCCGAACTCTTTGGCCGGCAAGTAGCGCGCCGTCACCATGTTCGGCTCAAGGTATTCTTTTTCCCAAGCTGGGCTCTCGCTCAGCTTCTTGAAAGCCTCTTCAAGTACTTTGAGCGCCTCTTCAGGAATGTTCTTGGGGGCAACGATGCCGCGGAATTGGTAGAAAACTACCTGGTCGTAACCCAATTCCTTAAACGTGGGAACATCCGGCAGCTTCGCCAGCCGCTCTTCGGTCGAAACGGCAAGAGGTCTTGCTTTCTTAGCCTCTAGCTGATTGAGCGCCTCGCCCGGGCTGGCCCAGCAAAGCTGTACGTGCCCGCCCAAAAGGGCCGTCATGGCATCGCCGCCGCCCTCAAAGGGAACGAAATTGAATTTCACGCCGGCCTGTTTTTCCAAGAGGGCCGTGCAAACCCGGTCGTCGGACAGCCCGCTCGTGCCGCCGACGGCCAAACCCTCCGGTTTTGCTTTGGCTGCTTTGATGAGGTCGTCCAGGGTTTTGTACGGCGAGTCCTCCTTAACCATAAGCAGGAAGGGATCCATGGCCAGCGCCGCCACCGGCGTAAAGTCTTTGTAGCTGACAGGAGAATTTCCGGCCAAGGGCGTTGTCCAGAAGCTGGAACTCACCGTGCTGATAATGTAGGGATCGCCTACTTTACCGGCCACGTAGCTATAACCGATGGAGCCACTGCCGCCTGGTTTGTTCTCTACCACGAGCGGCTGCGGCAGGATCCCTTCTTTCTGCATCACCCCGGCAATGGCCCGGGCCATGATGTCGCTTCCGCCGCCCGCCGAAAACGGCACCAGGAAAGTAATCGGTTTTTCCGGATACTTGGGTGCCGCCGGCTTCTCCCCTTCCGTTGCCTGGCCTGCTGGCTTACTGCAACCGAAAACCCCCAGGCCCAGTACAACCACAAGAAGTAACCCCAACGCCTTTCTCATCTTACTACCCCCTTCTTCTTAGGCCTTCCGGAGTTCCTTCCCGGTTCCCTCTGATTGTTCTCTGCACACCACCTCCCAGCAGCCAGCTCTTTCGCCTCCTACTTTAGCCGTTTCCCTCTGCAGCCGCCCCGGTCGCTCCCCCCTGGTGTGTACCATCCCCGCTGCCGTGCAACACACCAAGGAGTCGCCGTTCGCCGGCGCCCAGGTGCTCTCGTATCCGGCGGCTCGCCTCTTCAGCATCCCGGCGCCGCAGTGCCTCGACAATATCCAAGTGCTCACGGGCGACCTGGCGCACTATCTCCTCCCGCACGGACTTTCGGCTACCTTCCACAAAGGAACGAATGCGGATTGAATGGATGTTTACTTTTTCCAAGAGTTCGCGCAAAAGCCTGTTGGCAAGGTGCTTATAGAATAACGCGTGCACCTCGAAAGAAACCCGGGTATAGGCGGCAAAATCCTCCGGATGCGCCAATACTTCTTCAAGCTCGGTTACGAGAAGGTCCAATTCCTCTTCCGAGCACCTCTCGGCGGCTAGAGCGGCCCCATAGGGTTCGAGGAGCCTACGCACTTCCCAGACGTCTTGGATATCCCTCTCGGTGATCGGTGCCACCACTGCCCCTTTATTCGGAATAATATTCACCAAGCCGACGTTCGCCAACCGGGCCAACGCCTCGCGCACCGGTGTGTTGCTGACTCCATACTCGCCGGCCAGCTTTTCGATCGGCAGTTCTTCGCCGGGGCGGTATTGATTGGCAAGAATAGCCTCTTTAAGGCAAACGAAAAGCTGTTCCCCGAGAGTGGGAAACAAAAGCCTTTTTTTCACGCTTAATCCTCCGTAACCATTTTTATGTTTTCCGTAACTATTATAGTATTGTGTGGATGTTTAGTCAATGCATTTTACATTAAGCACATAGTAAAAACGGTGCGGAAAGGCGACTCCCCGGCGGCCGGGGACATGAAAATAAAATAACCCGGCCCCTCGCGGGGTCGGGCTTGAAACCTCGGCGGCTTAATAGTCCATATCGCCGCCGGGCGGCGTGGGCGGAGTCTTCTCTTTCTCGGGGATCTCGGCCACCAGGCACTCGGTGGTAAGGAGAAGCGAAGCGATGCTGGCCGCGTTCTCCAGCGCCGTGCGGGTGACCTTAACCGGGTCGACGATACCCGCCTTCACCATGTCGACAAACTCTTCGGTTACGGCGTTGAAGCCGACGCCTTCCGGCGACTCCTTAACCCTGTTCACGATTACGGAGCCCTCGAGACCGGCGTTCTCGGCAATCTGCCGGAGCGGCTCTTCAACCGCGCGCTTCACAATGCGGACGCCGACCGCCTCGTCGCCTTCAACCTTGAGGTCGTCTAGAACCTTAACGGCGTTGATGAGAGCGGTGCCTCCGCCGGGAACGATACCCTCTTCAACAGCCGCACGGGTGGCGTTGAGGGCGTCCTCGACGCGCATCTTTTTCTCCTTGAGCTCGGTCTCGGTAGCCGCGCCGACCTTAATCACGGCTACGCCGCCAGCGAGCTTGGCCAGGCGCTCCTGGAGCTTCTCGCGGTCGTAGTCGGAGTCGGTCTCCTCGATCTGCTTCTTAATCTGGGCCACCCGGGCTTTAATATCCTCCTGCCGGCCATAGCCCTCGACAATGGTGGTCTTCTCCTTGGCCACCTTGACTTTCTTGGCCCGGCCGAGGGAGTCGAGGTCAACGTTCTCGAGTTTAATGCCCAGATCCTCGGAGATGAACTTGCCGCCGGTCAGGATGGCAATGTCCTCCATCATGGCCTTACGGCGATCGCCGAAGCCGGGCGCCTTAACGGCCACGCACTGCAAGGTGCCGCGCAGGCGGTTGACAACCAGGGTAGCCAGGGCCTCGCCCTCGATGTCCTCGGCGATGATGAGGAGGGGCTTACCGGTGCGCACGACCTTCTCCAGAACGGGCAGGAGGTCATTGATCGCGGAAATCTTCTTTTCGAAGAGGAGGATGTAGGGCTCCTCGAGCTCCGCCTCCATGGTCTCGGCATTGGTGACAAAGTACGGGGACACGTAGCCGCGGTCGAACTCCATGCCCTCAACCACCTCAACGGTGGTAGCAAGGCCCTTGGACTCTTCCACGGTAATGACCCCGTCTTTGCCGACTTTATCCATGGCATCGGCAATGAGGTTACCGATTTCTTTGTCGTTAGCCGCAATGGAAGCTACATGCGCGATGCTCTCTTTGGACTCCACAGGGATGGCCTTGCGCTTGATCTCTTGCGTGATGGCTTCAACGGCCCGATCAATACCTCTCTTGAGGAAGATCGGGTTGGCGCCGGCCGCCACGTTCTTCATGCCTTCGAGCATAATGGCCTGAGCCAAGACGGTAGCCGTGGTGGTGCCGTCGCCGGCCACATCGTTGGTCTTGGAGGCCACCTCACGGCAGAGCTGCGCCCCCATGTTCTCGTATGGGTCCTTAAGTTCAATCTCTTTGGCCACCGTCACGCCGTCTTTAGTAATGACGGGGGAGCCGAATTTCTTGCTAAGTACAACGTTGCGACCCTTCGGCCCAAGGGTAACTTTCACCGCGTTGGCCACAGCATTAACCCCGCGCTCCAGGGCGTGCCGGGCATCTTCGCGGTAAGCTAGTTGTTTGCCCGCCATGTAACTCGCCTCCCTCTCTTATTTCTCAACAATGGCCAGAACGTCGCTTTCGCGCAGGATAAGGTATTCTTCGCCGTCGACCTTGACCTCGGTCCCGCCATACTTGGCGTAGATCACGCGGTCGCCAACCTTAACCTCGGGAGCGATTCGTTGCCCGTTGTCCAGCACCCGGCCCGGGCCCACAGCAATAACCTCGCCCTCCTGGGGCTTCTCCTTGGCCGTATCGGGTAGGACGATACCTCCCTTGGTCTTCTCCTCGGCAGTGATGGCTTTGACCACAATCCTGTCGCCGAGCGGTTTGAGCATACTTCTTGGCCCTCCTTTCGTAACTTTTAGCACTCGCCAAGGGAGAGTGCTAACAACCAAGACCTATAATACACAAATTACTCCTGCTAGTCAAGAGTTCCAGCTCAGCTTGTTTTCGCCAGGCGGTCCTGCTTCCGGCTTCGGTTAAAACCCTATGAATTCCCGCAAAATAGAAGTCCGCGGTATCTCTGCTTCGGCGTCGAGGGAGAGGAAATAGGAAAGGAATTTCAGGAGGATCTTGGCCTGTCCGTAGGCCGGGCTCTTCTCCGGTACCGCGGCCAGAAGCGGTTCGGCGTAGCGCTTGAGCACGGCAAGCTCGTACACCAGAGCCGAGTTGAACAGGGCGTCCGCTTCTTCCTGAAAGGGAAAAATATTGCGTTCTTCCCCACGCCGCACCGAAGGCCAGCGCAAGATGGTTTCCTCAGCCTGGGCGGAGCGGTACTTGCTGTCGCGCACGATACGGCGCAAAAGCCGCGTGTCGGTGGTAGGGATACGGTTGTGGCGGTCGACGTTGAGCTGGGTAAGGGCGCTCACGTACACTTTGAACTTCTTATCTTTAGGGATGGAAGCCGTAAGCTTTTCGTTTAGCCCGTGGATGCCCTCTATGAGGATCGGCTGGCCGGGCTCCACCTTTAGGCGCCGACCGACCCAGGTGCGGCAGCCGCGCTTAAAGTCGAAGACCGGCACTTCCACCTCCTCGCCTTGGATAAGCTGTACCAGGTGGCGGTTGAAAAGCTTTAGGTCCAGGGCCTCCAGCGCCTCAAAGTCCAATTCGCCGTTTTCATCGCGCGGGGTGTGTTCGCGGTCGACGAAATAATCGTCTAGGGAAATCGTCACCGGCCGGAGGCCGTTGACGCGCAGCTGAATATACAAGCGTTGGGCAAAAGTGGTCTTGCCGGAAGAAGACGGTCCGGCGATGAGGACGAGGCGGATGCGCTCACGGTTCTGGGTAATCTGGTCGGCTATCTGGGCAATTTTTTTCTCGTGCAGGGCCTCGGCAATGCGGATGAGTTCCGGACCGTAGCCGCCGGCTATGAGCCTATTGAGTGAAGCAACATCGCTTACGCCTAGAATTTCCCCCCATCGTTCCGACTCGCGAAAGATGGCGGCCAGTTTGGGCTGGTCGCGGTAGGAAGGAAGGGCGCCGGGGCTTTCTTTACTGGGATAAAGAAGGATGAGGCCGGGAAGATAAAAGCGCAGGGCAAAAAGGCGTAAAAACCCGGTGCTGGGTGCCATGTAACCGTAGAAGTAATCGTAGCGACCGGCGAGCTCGTACACGTTAAGGTAGTCTTTCTTGCGGTAACGCAAAAGTTCGGCCTTCTCTTCCTGCCCCTGGCGCCGAAAGATTTCCTGCGCTTCGGCCAGCGGAAGCCGCAGTTTTTTAAAAGGAAGGTCTTTCTCCACCAGCTCCCGCATCCGCCGCTCCAAAGCCACCACGTCCTCTTCCGTAAGGGGCCTTGTCCCGTGCACCTCGACGTAAAGCCCGTTCCCCAGGGAATGCTCAATACTCACCTGCGCACCGGGGAGCACGTCTTCGGCCGCCCGGACGAGCAAAAAAGAAAGGCTTCTTATGTAAATGCGCTGTCCATCGTCCGTGCCGAGATCGAGAAACTCTAAAGTCGCATCCTCGGTCAAAGCATGGGTGAGCTCGCGAAGTTCCCCGTTCACCCGGGCAGCTAAAATCGGTGAAGGATGGTGTCCTTCGTACTCGCGGCTAATGGCCAGAAGTGTTGTTCCATAGGGAAAATCCCGCACCTCGCCCCCTGCCGTGCCGATTTTTACCCTCACCGTATCCTTTTTAATGCCCATTTACTCTCCGCTCCCACTCGCCGCCGGCCAGGACCTTGAGCAAGTCGGGCGCACAAGGCCCTTTTGGCCGGCATAAAATGCTGGTAAGAGCCCCTGCAAAGGAGGGATTGCCGTGCCTGCCCAATTGACACGCGCCATGCTCCTCCAAGAACTGGCCACCATCGAGTTCTGGGCTGAGCTCCAAAGTGAGCACCCTCAGATACTGCTTTCAGTATTGCCCCATCTTCAAGAAAGGTATGCACGCGAACTCAGGCGTTTTCAGCGCGTCTTCGATGAGACGGCCCGACGGGCCGAAAACCTGCGTGCCCGCCTGGAGGCCGCTCTGGAAACCGAACTCGGGCCGGCCATGGAGGAAGTGGCCACCGCCGCAGCCACCTTGGTGCGCGACGCCCGAGCGGTAAACCAGGAATTTCGTGCCTTTCTTCGCGACCTCAAAGTCGTTTTTCCAGAAACCGATCCTGCCCTCGCCATCCAGCATGTGCTCATGGAAACGGATCACTTCGAACGGGAGCTGGAAGCCATCGAACTTACACTCCCGCCCCAAAACCAGCCGCCGCGCCGCATCACCTGGGAAGATTTCCTAAACCGCCTGGAGTTCTGGGCCCGCGATGAGCGCGAACACACTCTGCTTCTTCGGGCCTTTCTCCCCAACGTACGGCCCGAAGACCGCACGGCCTTGGCCCGTTTCGAGCGTGACTACCGCTCCCTGGAGCAGGCGGCCCGCCGCCTGCGTGATGGCGCCTCTCTTCCCGGCCAGTCGCCTGAAGTCCTCACCACCGAAGCCCGTCGCCTGGCCATGGTGGGCCGCAACCTTACCCTGGAATTCATCCGCTTCCAAGAAGACTTGCTCTCCCGCTACACCGATGCCGGCTCGCGTTTTCTCCTCCGCCACATGCTGAAGGAGTCCCGGCGCTTTGTAGAAGAGCTGCGCGCCTCAGGTTTTGCTTCCTACGGGACTTCAGCCCCTTAAAACAGGCGGAGGCCCGATTTCCGCCCCTTAAGTTCCCAAGCCGGGCGCACGAAAAGCGGGTCCGGGTGCCCCGGACCGCACGAATTTACCATAACCTGCCTTCTGCTCAGATGGCGAGGATGGCGGCCAAGTCGTAGAGGGAACGGTTGATGGTCTTTTTGCTGGCGAACACCTCACTAAAAGGAATAGCCTGAATCTCACCCTTAACGTAGGACATGGCCAGGCTGCTTCCGCCCGAAAGCAGCACCTCCACCGCCTCGGCACCCAGACGGCTGGCCAGGATGCGGTCGAAGGCAGTGGGGGTTCCGCCGCGCTGAAGGTGGCCGAGCACAGTCACCCGGGTGTCAAAGCCGGTGCGCTTTTTCACTTCCTGGGCGATGGTATAGCCGGAAGCCACCCCTTCGGCCACCAGGATGATGCTGTGCACTTTGCCCCGCGCCGCGCTCCACTTAAGCCTCTGGCAGACGTTGTCCAGGTTGTAGGGTATCTCCGGGATCAGGATGGACTCGGCGCCACCGGCAAGGCCGGCGGTTAAAGCGATTTGGCCGCTGGCGCGCCCCATGGTCTCCACCACGAACGTGCGCTCGTGCGCGGTAGCCGTGTCACGGATCTTGTTCATGGCTTCCACTACCGTGTTTACGGCGGTATCGAAGCCTATGGTATAGTCGGTACAGGGGATGTCGTTATCGATGGTACCGGGCACACCCACCGTAGCGATCCCCCTCTTAGCCAGAGCCTCTGCCCCACGGTACGAGCCTTCGCCGCCGATGACGATGAGGCCTTCGATGCCCGCTTCCTTCAGGTTGGCCACGGCCTGCTCCTGGCCGGCTTCGGTCTTGAAGCGCTCGCTCCTGGCGCTCCGGAGAATAGTGCCGCCCCGCTGGATGATATCGTCAACAGCACCTAAATCCAAGGGTACGAATTCTCTGTTCAGGAGGCCTTCGTAACCGTGATAAATCCCCACCACCTGCACTTCGTGAACGGCCGCCTGGTGCACCACCGCTCGGAGGGCGGCGTTCATACCCGGTGCATCTCCCCCGCTGGTGAGGACAGCTATTTTTTCCATCAGGTTCACCCCCGGTTGCCGATCTAACAGTAAGCCGGGATAAAGCCGAACGGCCCTTAAGCAAAGCCGCTCTCAGCTTGGGTACTTTTCGGGATCAGTCAGGTAGATGAAGGTATCCGGGTTGGCCAAAAAGGCTTGATAGAGCGGCGTTTCCTTTACCAACCCGAGTTCCCGGTACTGCCGGGCCAGGCGCCGCTGCAACTGAGGCACCCAGTCGTAATGCGGGTTGGCCACAAAGGTAGATTCACCCTGCACCCGCACCTCGTAATAGGCCGCCCCGCCGAGCTTGGCGAAAGGTTCGTAAAGCGACGAGAACCCGTCGGCCACCCAGTTGGCCATCACCAGCGTCTCGTTGCTCGGGTTAATGGTTACGTGCCCCCAATTGGGCGGGATGACTACTTTGTCCCCGGGCCCGGCTTCAAAGAGCACCACCTCTTCCACTTCGCCCGTCTCGGGGTTTAGGTATTGGAGGAGGTAGTGGGCCTGACCATGCAGGACTTCATACACCTCAGGATAGCTTTTGTTCGTCCCTGGAGCAGCAGGGTGGTAATGGCCCGCCGTCTTTACATATTCGGGTCCGAGCAGGGCCGGAGGAATAATCGTAATGTCGTAACGCACACCGTAACGCCGGATCAGCTCTTCGTCCTCCTTCCGGTGAACGCCGCGGTACATGAAATAGAGCTGCTGCTTAGGGTCTACCGCCGCCGGAGCGTAAAACACCTCTTTCATCTCCCCGGCGAGGCGTACTTCGGGTGTAACCGGCTGGATGCCCCCGCCAAAGCGGAGTTCCGTCCCATCGAAGGCCAGGGCCAATCCTGCATTGGCTGAAAGGTCCGTCTGCATAAAAGGGAAACCTCCTCTAGCACATTACGCGCGCTATAGAAAAACTACACCGAGTATTATATTCGCTGGGTGGAAGGTATATCCTCCATCCCCGCTCGAAATCTTCCTGCTCTGTGGTATAATCTGGTTAAAGCCGAAAACAAGGAGGTATGGCTGTGCCCTATCTGGCCTGCACCGGCTGCGGGAAGAAGTATCCGCTGGAGAGGCATCTTCGCTGCGGCGACTGTGGCGAACCGCTCGAAGTGCGTTACGAAGCCCTTACGCCGCCGGCCCGTATAGAAGAAGAGCCGTGCTTTATTGCCCGGAACGCCAACATCTTCCCATTCCCGGACTTTAGGCCCGAGCTTTCCTTAGGGGAGGGCGCTACACCCCTCCTGGAAGCCGTGCACTTGGCCGAGGAAACCGGTATCGCCGAAATTTACCTAAAAAACGAAACCGTCAATCCCACTTGGTCTTTTAAGGACCGCGGTACTTCGCTGGGTATTCAGGCCGCCCTGCAGTTCGGCCTTACGCGGGTTGGGACGGTTTCCTCCGGCAACATGGCCGCTTCTCTGGCCGCTTTTGCCGCCCGCGCCGGGCTGGAAGCGTACGTTTACGTGGCCGGGGACATCCCGGAAGGCAAGATCGCGCCCATCGCCATTTACGGCCCGCGCCTCAGCCGCGGAATCGGCGATTACGGCCGCCTGTACTATAACGCCCTGGCCTTGGGCGAAAAGCGCGGCATCTACTTCATCAGTTCCGATAACCCCTTCCGGGTGGAGGGCCAGAAGACGGTGGCCTACGAGATCTTCGACCAGCTGGACTACGAGCCGCTCGATTTCATTATCCTGCCTGTCTCGAGCGGCGGAAACATGGCCGCCGTCATCAAAGGCTGCGAAGAAATGGAAGAACTGGGGCTTATAAAGAAGGCCCCCTTAGTCATCGGCGTCCAAGCTGCCGGCTGTTCTCCCATCGCCCGCGCCGTAGCGGAGGGCAGGGAAAAGGTGGAACCCTTCCCGAATCCGGCAACTATCGCCCACGCCATCGCCAATCCGTTCCCGCCCAGCGGAAACCGCATCCTCCGCAAGGTACGCGAGGGGCGGGCAGATGTAATCACCGTTACGGACGAGGAAATCATTGCCGCCCAGGCGTTCTTGGCCCAAAAGGAAGGCCTTTTCGTCCAGCCGGCGGGCGCCGCACCGGTGGCGGCCATAAGAAAGCTGGCGGCCGCCGGGCGCCTTAAGCCAGAGCACCGCATCGCCGCCATCCTGACCGGTAGCGGCCTCAAGGATACCGGCGCCCTGGCCCACCACCATCTTGAAGTCGTCTCCGTTCCCGTCGACGAACTCGGCTAAGCACCGTTTTGTGCAACCGGGTAACGTATCTACAAAAGCCTTGCCTTAACGCAAGGCTTTTTCCGTCTCCGCGTCGAAAAAGTGCAGGCGCTCCCTCACCAGAGCCAGCCGCACCCGCTCGCCCGCACGGAAGGTAGTTGTCGCGCCCAATCGCGCCACCAGTCCCGTCCCGTCCAGCCTGAAGTGGACCAAGGTCTCCGCCCCGAGCGGCTCTACCACCTCCACAATGGCCTTAAGCGTGGTGTCGGCGTGGGCGGCCACAAAGTCCGGTTCGGCCCTCACGTCCTCAGGCCGGACACCCAAGATTACCCGTTTCCGGCCGGCCAGGAGGGCCGCCTGCTCTTCGGCCAGGACTAACTGGGCCCTTCCCCCGGCGAAAGAAAGAATCCTCCCTTCCTGGACCTCCGCAGAAAGAAAATTCATCGGGGGTGAGCCGATAAAACCCGCGACGAAGACGTTCGCCGGGCGTTCATAGACCTCGCGCGGAGTGGCCACCTGCTGGATGACTCCGTCCTTCATCACCACGATGCGGTCGCCCATGGTCATGGCCTCCACCTGATCGTGGGTGACGTAGACGATGGTAGCCTTGAGTTCGCGGTGCAACCGCGCCAGTTCCGCCCGCATGTCCATGCGCAGCCTGGCATCCAGGTTGGAAAGCGGTTCATCCATAAGAAAAACCTGGGGCTGGCGTACGATGGCCCGGCCGAGGGCCACGCGCTGGCGCTGGCCGCCCGAGAGCTCGCGCGGCCGGCGCCGAAGGAGGTGGGCTATCCCCAGCCGTTCGGCCGCCGACTTTACCCGCGCCTCGATTTCCCTCTGCGGTAGGCCGCGCAACTTAAGCCCGAAGGCCATGTTTTCGAAGACGTTCATGTGCGGGTAGAGCGCGTAGTTTTGAAAGACCATGGCAATATCGCGGTCCTTAGGAGCCACATTGTTCACCAGGCGGTCGCCGATGTAGATGCGCCCGGCAGTGAGCTCCTCCAAGCCGGCAATAAGACGAAGGGTAGTCGTCTTACCGCAGCCCGACGGTCCAACCAGCACGACAAACTCTTCATTTTTAATTTCCAAGGTAAAATCCTTAACCACCTGGGTGGAACCGAAGTCTTTACGCACGTGCTCCAAGTAGACTCGGGCCATTTCCCTTCCCCCCTTTCCACTCAAAGCTTAAGGGCTGCGGCCACGGCGCCGCGCACCCCAGCGGCGCTCCCGAGGGCCGCCGGCAGCACCGGGTAGGTGAGCCCCGGCGCGGTCATGGCCCGCGCCTTCAGCGTGCGCACAAGCGGACGGAAAAGCTTCTCGCCCGCCTGGGCTACCCCACCGCCCACCACAATGCGCTCCGGGTTAAGGAGCGTGGCTACCGAGGCCAGGCCAATCCCCAGGTATTCACCCGTTTCTTCCCAGATGCGTTGCGCCAGCTCATCTCCTTGGTCTGCCGCCAGCGACACCAGCTCGGCGGTAACCTTTTCTTTGTCGCCGCCCGCTAGGCGCCAGAGGAGCGATTCGGGCTCACTAGCCATGGCCTCCTGGGCCCGCCGGGCAATGGCCGGTCCGGCCGCGTAAACTTCGAGGCAGCCGTGGTTCCCGCAGTTGCAGACCGGGCCGTCCCGGGATACGGTGATGTGCCCGATCTCTCCCGCCAGGCCCCGGCTGCCGCGATAGACCTCGCCTCCCAGAATGAGCCCGGAGCCTATGCCCGTGCCCAGGGCCACAAAAATCAGGTCGCGCGCTCCTCGCCCGGCGCCCCACTCGGCCTCAGCAACGGCGCCGAGGCGCACGTCGTTGTCTACCACCAGGCGGCACGAAAAGCGCTCGCGCCAAAAACCGGCAACATCCACATTGCGCCAGAAAAGGTTAGGGGAAAAGAGACAAAGGCCGCGCTCGCGGTCGATCATGCCGGGTATACCCAGGCCTACGGCAGAAAGATCCCTTTCGGTAAGGTTTTGCGCCCGCAGGAGGTCTTCGACCAGTTCGGCCAGAGCCGAAAGCACGCCCTCGGCCCCCGCTTCCACCGGCGTTGGACGGCGTTCTTCGGCTAGAACCCGACCCTGGCCGTCGGCCAGCGCCGCAGCCATCTTGCTGCCGCCAAGATCTATGCCAATTACGTACCGTTCCACATTACCTTCCTCCCTTAGCCCCCTGGCCCTAACTTAAGGCGCATTGCCGGCCAGCCTGAGCGGCTGAAAGATGGTCTGCAGGACAAGGCTGGCCGCGCCGACGAGACAGGCGTTCCGGCCTAAGCCGGTCATGGCAATCTGGGTATGGTGCTGGATGAGGGGAAGAAGCCGCGGCCGGGCCGTTTCCGCTGCCAGATCGAAGAAAGGAGGATATTCTACCGCCAGGCGCCCGCCGAGGATGATCATCTCCGGGTTAAAGGTGTTCGCCAGGCTGGCCACAGCTACGCCGATGTAACGGGCGGCCTCGTTTAGGTCCGCCACCGCCTGGGCATCACCCAGCCGAGCCGCATCGAGGAGGAGGCTCAGTTTTTCGGGCTCCTCCCTTCCCAGGCGCTCGGCCCGGCGGCGCACGAGGGCAATACCGGAGGCCACCGTCTCCAAGCAACCCGTACTACCGCAACCGCAGCGACGCCCGTTGATGTCGATGATCATATGCCCGACTTCGCCGGCCGCCCCCTGAAACCCACGGTAGATCTCGCCTCCGAAAAGAAAGCCTCCGCCTATGCCCAAATCTAAGAGCAGAAAAATTAGATGGCGCACCCCACGCGCCGCTCCATAGCTCTTCTCCCCCAGCGCGGCGGCATTGGCATCGTTTTCCACATAGACCGGCAGCTTCACCCGCTCGGCTAAAAGATCCCGCAGGGGCACGTGATCCCAGCCGGGGAGGTTGGGCGCAGTGAGGGCCGTACCCGTCTCTACGTCCGTAGGCCCCGGAAAAGCCACCCCTACCCCGAGAATGGGCGGGCAGGACCGCCTGTGGGCCAGGTTTTCCACCGCCGCCGCCACCTCGTCCACCACGGCCAGCGGGGCCTTGCCGGCCGGCGAAGGAAGTACTTCCATGGCCAAAGTCCGGGCCAGAAGGTCGGTAATGGCCACGGTAACCCGGTCTACGGCCACGTCCACAGCTATCACGTGCCGGGCACCCGGAACCAGCGAAAGGAGCGTAGGCTTGCGCCCTCCTTGGGATGCGCCCTGGCCTTCGCTGCGTACGTAACCTTCAGCTATAAGCTCTTCCACAATGTTGGATATGGTGGCCGCCGTGAGGCCGGTAAGGCTTGCCAGCTGCGCCCGCGAAAGGCTTCCCTGCTGGCGCAGGGCATCTAGGACCAACGAGCGATTGAGTTCTTTTAAGAGGGTGGTGGAGCCGGTAAATGACCGGTGCCGTTCCCGCAGCACTTTTTCACCCCTTCACGCCGCCGGCCGTAAGGCCAGAAATTATCCAACGCTGGAAGAGGAGCGCCAAGAGCACCGGTGGTAGCGCGGCCACCACCCCGGCGGCGGCGATTTGTTCGTAAGCGGTAATATACTGGCTGCCCAGCTGGGTAATGTAAAGCGGGAGGGTGAGTGCGTTCGTCGTCTTGGAGAAGATGAGGGCCAGAAGAAACTCATCCCAAGCCAAGAGGAAGGCCAGGATGCCTGTGGCCACGAGCCCCGGCGCCGCCAAGGGCAACACCACCAGGCGGAGCGCCATGAGGCGCGTGCAGCCGTCGATACGCGCCGCCTCCTCCAACTCCACCGGAATGGTAAGAAAATAGCCGCGCATAATCCAGACTACAAACCCCAGGATAAAAGCATTGTACAAGATGGCCAGAGTCCACCAGCGGTCGTAGAAGATGGGGAGGACGTACTCCAGCCGGATGATGAGCACGAAAAAGGGAATTACCAGCGCAATCACCGGCAACATGCGCACGGCCAGCAGCCCCATGATGAGCGAGTTGCGGCCGCGGAAGGGAAGGCGCGCCAGGGCATAGGCCGCCAGCGTTCCTACGACCAGAGAAAAGGCCGTGACCGAGCCGGCGATGAAAATGCTGTTTCTTAAGGCCGCCAAAAACCTACGGCCCGTGTCCTGCGCCGGGTCAAACATGGCGGCAAAATTTTCCCAGGTGGGTTTCTCCGGAACCCAGTGAATAGGCGTGGAAAGGAGTTCGGCATGGGTAGAAATGCTGGAGATAAAAAGCCAGCTTACCGGCGCCAGCGTCCAGGCCACCATGGCCAGCACCGCCAGGTAGAGTAAAAGCTTGTGGAGATAATACGCGAAAGGCCGCCGCATCAGCGCACCTCCTCTGAATAGAGGAGCTTGATGTAAAATACGGCGAGGAGGAGGATTACCAGGCTCACCAGGAAGGAAAGTGCCGAACCGCGGCCCACGTGGCCGAAAACAATGCCCTCCTCAAAGGTGTAAATGGAAAGAACCTTAATGGTGTTGGCCATGATGATGTAAAGAATATCAAAAACGCGGAAGAGTTCCATGGTCCTTAGCACCAGCACTACCAAAATCACCGGTTTTAGAAGGGGCAGGGTAATATAGCGGAACTGTTGCCACAGCGTGGCCCCATCCACCCGCGCAGCTTCGTAATATTCGCCGGGAATGGTTTGGAGGCCGGCCAGTACCAGGAGCGTCACAAGCGGCGTCACCTTCCAAGTATCCCCGATGAGGATCATGTTGAGAGCGGTGCTATCGCCCACCCACTTAAGAAAAGACCCGATCACCGGCACGTTGGCCCAAGGCACGGCCGTGCTCAGCCAGACCACCGGTTCCTTAATCCAGCCGAGGGCCAAAAGCAGGCCGTTCAAGGCCCCGTAGGCGTGGCCATCGTATATCCAAGCCCACATACGGGCATTTACCACCGTCGGCAGGGCCCAAGGTATCAAAATCAGGGCGCGCACCAGGTTGCGGCCGAAAAAAGGCTGGTTTAAGATCAGGGCCATACCGATTCCCAACACCAACTCTACGGCCAAAGAGACCAGGGTAAAGAAGGCCGTTACCCTAAGCGACTCCCAAAAGGCGCTGCTTTGAAGGTAATAGCGGTAGTTTTCCAGCCCGATATAGCGCCAGGTGAGACCGCCGCGTACCACGTGCGCTTCGGTAAAGCTCAGCGCAAAGGCCAAAAGAAGCGGCAAGAGGCTGACCAGAAAAACTACAAGCACCGTAGGGCTAATTAGATACCAAGCTAACTTACCGGCCGGGGGTTCCCGCCCGGCCAGGAAAAGATGCTCCTCCCGCCTCGTTCTCGTTGCAAGACCGACCACGGTTATTCAACCTCCGGCACGTTTTCTAAACATTCGCCGCGCTCGAATACTCTTCCTGCAGCGGATCGGAAACGCGGGGGGAACGGGCCTGGCCCGTTCCCCCCGCTACCTTACTTACTTAAGCGCCTCGATCTCCTTGACCGCCTGGTCGAGCGCGGCCTGCGGCGCCATCTTTTTCTCCAGGGCCAGGTGGATGTATTTCTGCATGATGGAGGAGACCTCCGGATAGTTGGCTACTTTCGGCCGGTGATGTACTGCAGCGATTTCCTTGGATTTAACATCCATAACCGGGTCCTTGGCCAGCGTGGCCGGATCCTTCTGCACGGAGGTCCATACGGGCATCTCTTCTAAGTGCTGAGCTTGGAACTCGGGCGCCGTCATCCACTTCACCAGTTCCCACGCCAGGTCCGGTTCTTTGGTGTTGGCCATAATGGCCATTCCCTGGAAACCGGAAACAGACGCAGTTTCGTAACTACCCGGCTTAAAGACATCTTTGGACACCGGCAGGAGCCCCATCTTGGCCTTGCCTACCACCTTGGAGTTGGCCGGGTCGTTCATGAGACCATACTGGAAGGTCCAGTTGGAGTTGAAGGCGCAGTTTCCGGAGATAAAGGCGTCTTTAGCCATTGGCTCATCCTGTACCAGAGAGTTCGGGTCGGCCAGGCCTTTATCCAGCCAGCGCACCATGGTTTCAAGGGCCTTCACACCCGCTCCTTGGTTAAAGACGGGTTTGCCTTGGGCATCGAAGGTATCGCCGCCGTAGGCGCCGGTAAGCCAGACGTACTCGCAGACCAGGCCTTCCTTTTGGTTCCAGGAATCAGACCACGGATACTTGACGATGCCCTTCTTTTTCATCGTGGTCATCATCTCTTCCAATTCTTCGAGGGTTTTCGGCGGCTCCTTGTAGCCGGCCTTTTCCATCATCTCCGTGTTGTAGAAGAAGAGCTGGAAGTTGGCCAAGAACGGCATGGCCCAGGTCTTGCCGTCGTACTCGAAGGCCGACCAGATGGCCGGGGCAATATCATCTTTCTTAATGTCCTTGGCGATGCGGTCGTCCAGCGGAAGGACGTAACCCTTTTCGGCAAACTCCGCCGTCCAGATGAGGTCCAGCGAGATGACGTCGTAGGTGGCGGTAGGCGCGGCAGCAGAGGTTACAATTTTCTCGTGCTGCTCGTCGTACTTAACGAACGTAAGGTTCACCTTGGCGCCGGTCTTCTCCTCAAACTCTCGGATTCGGGCTTCAAATACCGGCGGCTGGTAGCCTGCCTGAGCCATGTAAATTACGTTCAGCGTTTTGCCGGCGAAAGGCTTGTCGCTCCCCGGCGCCGGCTCTTTCGGCACCTCGGCCGCCGGCTTCTGGGCGCAGCCGGCCGTGAGAGCTAGGACCAAGATACACGCCGTAAAAACGGCCAGGGACCGCCTCAGGTAAGTATACATTTTTTCTCCCCCTTCCACACTCTTCCTGTCCGCCCCTGCAGGAAACCTATTATCTCCTCCCCTTCTCGCCCCCTTCGCCGAACTTCGACAAAGACTTTCTTTAAGTCTCTTATTAAGTTTATTCGCCATCTTTTCTGAAACTCCTTCTGTGCTGAAATTTTTTGTCTGCCTCTGCCACAGCATGGGCAGCTCCGCCTCCAAGCATACTAGGGTGGAATAGAAGGTGATCTCGTCCCCGGCAGTAGAAAGGAACAAGCGATTTATCACGGAGGAAACCATAGCTACGGGAAGGAGTTTTCCGGCGAGAGCCGAAATTCTAAAGCGCAAGGGGAACCTTGACGGAGGTGTGCTGGTGCATGCAGAAACGCCGCTTATGGCTCTGGGTAGTCGTCCTTGCAGCCTTGGGTCTGCCGGTAGCCCTACGTCTTTGGACTACCTACCTTTGGTTCAGCGAAGTCGGTTACGCCGCCATCTTCCGCCGCACTTTGCTGGTACAGCTCGGCGTAGGCACCATTTTCTTTCTCGTAACTTACGCCGTTCTTACCCTTTCCATAACCCAAAGCTACCGGTCTCTCCCGGGAAGCAGCTTCATGTTCTTCGAGCGTTTTTTCTACCCCTGGCAGATAAGCCGGGTGCTGCGCGCCTTTACTTTTGCCCTCTCCTTTTTCGTCGCCGTAACCATGACGCGCCTTAACTGGCAGGGAATCCTGCTCTTTCTTAACCGGGTGCCTTTCGCCGTAAAAGACCCCATTTTCGGCCGGGACGTTAGTTTTTACGTTTTCACCCTCCCGCTTTTGGAAAGCTTTTACCACTACCTGGGGTTCCTTCTCCTGCTCGCGGGCGGGGCAGAGCTCTTTATTCTTCTAACCACCGACCTTTGGCGCACAGGGCAGTGGGAACCCCTCGTTGCCCGGCTGGGAAAATACGTGTTGGGCCTTCTCATTCTTATCCTCTTCGGCTTCCAGTTAAGCCTTTTCTCCCTGGTATATTCCCCTCGCGGCGTAGCCTTTGGGGCGAGCTACACAGACATTCACGTCACCCGGCCGTATTACTACCTGGCCTCGGTGGTTGTCAGCGCCGCCTTCTTTGTTGCCTGGCGGGCGCTTAAGCGTGGAGACGTTCGGCGCTTCACCCTGGCGGCGCTCGCGCCCGTGGCCTTAAGCGTTCTCGGCTTTTTTGTGGCCGCTCTGGTGCAGGCGCTGGTGGTCTCGCCCAACGAGATCGCCCTGGAGGAGCCGTACCTAAAGAACAACATTGAGTTTACGCGCCGGGCCTTTGCCTTAGATCGCGTGAAGGAACTGGCCCACCCGGGTAAAGCAGAACTTACGTGGGCCGACCTTCAGGAGGAGGCCGGCACGGTGCGGAACATCCGCATCAACGACTTCCGCCCGGCGCAGACCGTCCTCAACCAGCTACAGGCTTTTCGCCTGTACTACCAGTTCCCTGAAGTTGATGTGGACCGCTACACCTTGGACGGCCGCCTTACGCAGGTTTTTCTTGCCGGGCGCGAGCTCTCCCAGGAGGCGCTTACGCCCCAGGCCAAGACCTGGGTCAACCTTCTGCTCAAGTACACCCACGGCTACGGGGCGGTGGCGGCCCCTGTAAATGAAATTACGCCCGAGGGGCTGCCGCGCCTCATCGTGCGCAACATCCCACCGCAAAGCGACTTCCCTGAGCTTGAAATTAAGCGCCCCCAGATCTACTTCGGCCGCCTCACCACCCGCCCGGTGGTGGTAAAGACCAGGGAAAAAGAATTCGACTACCCTATGGGCGAGAACAACGTGGAGGCCGTCTACGAAGGCCGGGCAGGCATACCGCTCCGAGGGCTGAATCGTCTTCTCTTTGCCCTGGACCTAAGAAGCCTTAAGCTTCTGGTCTCGGGTTCGCTGACCGGCGAAAGCCGCATTCTCCTTCACCGCGAGATCTTCGACCGCGTCTCTACCATCGCCCCCTTCTTTACCTGGGACCCCGACCCGTACCTGGTGATCGCCGGCGGGCGCCTCTACTGGATCGTCGACGGCTACACCACCTCGGACCGCTATCCCTACGCGCAGCCGGTGGGCGAGCCGGATTGGGCCGCCGGCATCAACTACATGCGCAATTCCGTAAAGGTGACCATCGACGCCTACGACGGCACCACTACCTTTTACCTGGCCGACAAAAGCGACCCGCTGGTAATGGCCTTTGCCCGTGCCTACCCCGAGCTTTTTCGGACGCTCGAAGAAATGCCGGCGGAGCTTAGAGCTCACCTCCGCTACCCCCAGGGGTTCTTCTCCGTCCAGGCCAGCGCCTACACTCGCTACCACATGAAGAACCCGCGCGTCTTCTACAATAATGAAGACGCCTGGAGCATCGCTACCGAAGTTTTCGGGGAAAACCGGCAACCGGTAGAGCCCTACTACATCATCATGCGGCTCCCGGATGAGGAAAAAGAGGAATTCATCCTCATGCAGCCTTTTACCCCCGTTAACAAGCAGAATATGGTGGGGTGGCTGGCGGCGCGGATGGACCCGGGGCACTACGGCGAGCTTCTCGCCTTCCGCTTCCCTAAAGACCGGCTGGTTTACGGTCCCATGCAGATCGAGTCGCGCATCGACCAGGACCCGAGTATTTCGCGCGAACTCACCCTGTGGGGTCAGCGCGGCTCGCGGGTCATCCGCGGGAACCTTCTGGTCATCCCGCTTCGGGACTCCGTCCTTTATGTGGAACCGATTTACATCCAGGCCGACAACCCCAACAGTCTGCCTGAGGTGAAGCGGGTGGTGGCCGCCCAAGGCGACCGCCTGGCCATGGCCCCCACCCTGGAGGAGGCCCTGCGCCAGATCGTGGTCGGTCCAGCTCCCAAGGCCCCGCCGGCAACGCGCCCCGCCCCCACCACACTTGCCACGCCAGACCTCGCGCGCCAGGCCGCCGCAGCCTACCAGCGCCTCAAGGACGCCGCCCGTCAGGGGGACTGGGGCACCTTCGGCCAGGCTTTGGAGGAACTCGGCCGGCTCCTGGAGGAAATGGGCGGTCCCATCGGCGAGGTCCCCGATACGGCCGAAAAAACCGGTCGGTAAGCAGTTCCCGTCGTAAAGGAGGGAGGGCCGTGACCGTTGTATTCCTCGCCCCCGACGCGGAGATGGCAGCGGTAGCCCGTGAGGTTTTGCAAGAATTCGCGGGACGGGTACGCATCGTCGAAGGCCTCCTCAGCCAGGCCATTCCCGTCGCCCGGCGTTTAGAGGAAGAAGGTGCTGAGGTTATCGTTACCCGCGGCGGCACAGCCCTCCTCTTAAAAGCCGCCGGCGTGCGGACCCCTATCGTGGAGCTCCCGATCACAGGTCAGGACATGGCTCGGGCCCTGGCCCAAGCGCGTCAACTCGCCGGGAAGAGCCGTCCAAAGATTGGAGTCGTAGCGTTCCCCAACATGATGCTCGATCTAGAAGCCTTTGCCCCACTTTTAGACCTTGACATTTGTTGCTTTACCCTGCAATCAGAAGAGGACACGGGCGAAGCCGTCGACCGAGCGATTGCCGCCGGGGCCGATGTGGTTCTCGGCGGAGTAATTACCACGCGCCACGCACGTGCTAAAGGAATACCGGCCGTCTTGCTGCGGTCCGGACAGGCGGCCTTCCTTCAAGCCTTTCGCGAGGCCGAACGGGTGGCTTATGCGCGCCGCTTAGAAAAAGAGCGGGCCGAGCAGTTCAAAGCCATTTTGGATTACGCTCACGAAGGGATCGCCGCTGTAGACCGAGAAGGACGTCTCACCGTCTTTAACCGGGCTGCCGAGCGCCTTAGCGGTGTAAAGGCCTTAGAAGCGCTCGGCCAGGAAGCCACAGCCATCCTGCCCTGCGCTCCCCTAGCGGCAGTTCTCGCTTCTGGAAAGCAGCAGGTAAATGAACTGCTAGATTTAGGGCAGGCCAAAGTCCTGATGAACTGCGTTCCAATCCGGGTAGGCAACGAAGTGACCGGGGCGCTGGCCACTTTCCAAGATGTAACCCGGATCCAGCAAATGGAAGCAAAGATACGCCGAGAAATCTACAGCAAGGGGCATGTGGCCAAGTTTAGCTTTCGCGACATAAAAGGTGAAAGTCCGGCGCTCAAACAGGCCATTCGCACAGCACTCGACTTTGCGCGGAGCGAGTCCGTGGTCCTCATAATTGGCGAAACCGGCGTAGGTAAAGAGCTCTTCGCGCAAAGCATTCATCAAGCAAGTCGTCGGCGGCGCGGGCCGTTCGTCGCCGTAAACTGCGCGGCCTTGCCGGACAACCTTTTGGAAAGCGAGCTTTTCGGCTACGTAGGAGGCGCGTTTACCGGAGCCGATCCCAAGGGAAAACCCGGGCTTTTCGAACTGGCCCACGGCGGAACCATCTTCCTCGATGAGATATCCGAGATCCCACTGCGCCTGCAGGGCAGGTTGCTGCGCGTGTTACAGGAGCACGAAGTAATGCGGCTGGGGTACGACCGGGTAATCCCGGTAGACGTGCGCGTTATTTGTGCCACCAACAAGGATCTGCGCCGCCTCGTAGATGACGGGCTCTTCCGGGCCGATCTCTATTGGCGTCTGAACGTCCTCCGCCTCAACATACCCCCGCTACGCCAGAGGCGCGAAGACATTCCGGTTCTGTTAGCCCATTTTTTGGCCAAAGAAGCGAACAAACGCCCGCTCACCCTCACCCCCGAAGCTCTTAACCTTCTGACAAGTTACGCCTGGCCCGGTAATGTGCGCGAGCTGGAGAATTTCTGTCAAAGGCTTTCCGTACTAGCTCCCGAAGCTCCGGTATCGGCCGAAGTTGCGGCCCGCTTACTGGATCTTCCCGGCAGCAATTTGGGCACTTCGTCCAAAGGCGCCCAGACGCCGGCCGAGCTACAAGCTGCTCTTGTCGAAGCTCTGGCTAAAGCTGGCGGCAATAAGACGCAAGCAGCTAAGCTCCTCGGCATCCACCGAACTACCCTTTGGCGCCGTCTGAAAAAAGCCCGGCTGCGTTCTTAGCCCGGCAGGAGGGAAAAGCAAATACACAGGTATAGAAGGAAGGCGATTTGCTCTTGTTGCGCGTTGCGTAGCAGCTACGCAACGTGCAACATCCGTAATACCACTTTAACCGTTCCCCTACACCTAGCTCGCTTGTTAAAGGCTGCCCTCGTGGCAGCCTTAGTTTGTTTGCAGACCTTGGCACCAAAGTTGCATAAGGGGAAATGTAGAAAAACCGGCGCCGGAAGGAGGGGTAGCTTCTGAGGCGCCACAGAAGAGGAAGGGGGATAAGAAAGTGCCTGTAGAAATTGCTTTTCTCGTTGGCCTGGCCGTTTTGCTTTATTTGGCCCTCAGAGCAAGAATTAGTGCCTTTGTCGCTCTCATCGTCTCGGCCCTAATAATTGGGCTCCTGGCCGGCATGCCTGCCGCGACAGTCGTTAAGGCCATTACCGACGGTTTCGGAAAGACTCTATCCAGCATCGGCATCGTAATTATTCTCGGGGTCATGCTTGGTAAGTACCTTGAGGATTCGGGTGCTGCCGAAAAAATGGCCCGCTCTGCTGTGGCCGTGATAGGTCAGAAAAACTCACCTTTGGCCATGGCCATGAGTGGCTATCTTATTTCCATCCCCGTTTTCAGCGACGTGGGGTATGTTATTCTAGCGCCTTTGGCCAAAGCGATCTCCGCCCGGAGTCGCATTTCGTTCCCAGTTCTGGCCGTGTCGCTGGCAAGCGGTCTCCTGGCTACGCACGTCTATGTTCCACCTACTCCTGGGCCACTGGCCGTGGCCGGTCTTTTGGGCATCGACGTAGGGCAGATGATTGTTTGGGGAGCCTTTGCCGCCCTGATGATGACGCTCGCCGGCTGGGCCTTTGCTCAGCTTTACCTCGCCAAGCACGTAGAAACTATTATCCCCGACATCCCACACGGCGACGTTGGCGAGACACAGCTTCCTGCTGGCTCTGCCTCATTCATTCCCCTACTTACACCGATGATCCTCATTCTGTTTAATACCACCGCAACTATGCTCTTGCCTGAAGGCAACGCTATCCGCAACTTCGCGGCCTTCATCGGGGACGCGAATATTGCTATGGGCGTCGGCGTGTTGGTAGCCGTGCTCCTCCTCGGTCAACGGCTAGGCAAAGAAGCGGTGCTAAAGGTAATGGACGACGCCCTTTCTACTGCCGGTCCGATTATCTTTATCACCGCTGCTGGCGGCTCCCTAGGTGCCGTACTCAAGGCTTCCGGCGCCGGTGAAGCTGTGGCTAAAGCGGTAGCTGCCAGCGGCTTGCCCTTCATCTTGGTACCCTTCTTCATTGCCGGACTCTTAAAAACCATTCAAGGCTCGGGGACCGTGGCCGTAGTTACGGCAGCCACCCTCTGCCTCCCCATTGCCAATCAGCTTGGCCTTCCCCCTATCCTTATTGCGCTGGCCGCTGGGGCCGGAGCGCGCCTTGTTTGCCACGTTAATGATAGCTTCTTCTGGGTGTATACCAAGATGAGCGGTTTCGACACGGCCATGGGGCTCAAAACCCTGGCCGTCGGCAACGTATTCATGGCCTTGGGTGGTCTTTTGGCGACTTGGCTTGCCAGCCTGCTCCTCTAATAGTCTGCTTCTTAAACCTAAACCGATGGGAAGGATGACAGTAAGTGCCCATGCATGCCTTGGAGAAGATCCTCGCCGCCCATGCCGGGCGGGAGAACGTAGCTGCCGGGGAAATTGTTACCGCCAAGGTAGACCTGGCCGAAGTCAACGACCTTTATCTGCAGGTGATTAAGTCTTTCTACGAAATGGGCGGCCAAAGGGTGAAGAATCCCGGAGGCGTGGTCTTCGTCCTGGACCACTATGCCCCGGCACCCACCATTCAGTCGGCGGCCAACCAGAAGGCTATGCGCGAGTTCGTCCGGGCCCAGGGGATAAAGCACCTCTTCGATATCAACTCCGGCGTCTGCCATCAGGTAATGCCGGAGGCAGGGCTGGTGTGGCCGGGAATGATCCTGGTGGCCACCGACTCCCACACCACCACCCACGGGGCCTTCGGCGCCCTGGGGACGGGCGTGGGGGCCACAGACCTGGCGACGATCCTCCTTACGGGCGAGCTATGGTTCCGGGTGCCGGAGGTGATCCGCATTAATATCGATGGGCAGCTCCCGCCCGGCGTAATGGCCAAGGACGTGATCCTTTACATCCTCGGCCAGCTGAAGCAAGACGTGGCCGTATACAAGGCCATTGAATACACCGGCTCCACCGTAGCCGCCTTAAGCATCGCCGGGCGAATGGTGCTCTGCAACATGGCGGTGGAGATGGGAGCGAAGACGACTTACATCCAGCCGGACGAAAAAACCCTGGCCTACGTTTGCGCCCGCACGGGGAAGGAATTTACCGTTCCGGAGACCGACCCCGGCTACCGTTACGGCGCCGAGTACCATTTTGACGTGGCAGACCTTGTACCGCAAGTAGCGGTCCCGCACAGCATCGATAACGTGGTGCCGGTAAAAGAAGTGGAAGGTACAGCGGTAGACCAGGTGTTTATCGGTACCTGCACCGGCGGGCGCCTGGAAGATATTGAAGTTGCGGCGCGCATCCTGGCCGGGAAAAGGGTGAACCCGCGCTGCCGCCTAGTGGTTATCCCGGCTTCCACCGAGGTGCTGCTGGAAGCGGAGCGCGCCGGCTACCTGCGCATGCTGCTCGAGGCCGGGGCCACCTTTGCCACGCCGGGTTGCGGGCCCTGCTTGGGCGCGCATGCCGGCGTCCTAGCTCCCGGTGAGGTGTGCGTGAGCACCAGCAGCCGGAACTTCCCGGGGCGCATGGGCAGCACGGAAGCCAAGATTTATTCGGCCTCGCCGGCTACCGCGGCCGCCTCCGCCCTCGCCGGGAAATTGGTCGATCCGCGGCGCTACCTAGATTAACGGGGTGAGAACAATGGAGAAGATCATACGGGGCCAAGCCTACAAGTTCGGGAGCAACATCGACACCGACCAGATCTACCCGGGCCGTTACCTCGAGCTCACCGAGCCGGCCGACATCGCGCGCCACGCGCTGGAAGGGGCGGACCCCAGCTTCCGCGAACGTTTTCAGCCCGGGGGCATCGTAGTGGCAGGTACCAACTTCGGTTGTGGTTCCAGCCGCGAGCACGCTGCCATTGCTCTTAAGTCCGTTGGGGTAAGCCTCGTCGTCGCGGAGTCCTTTGCGCGCATCTTCTTTCGCAACGCCATCAACCTGGGTCTGCCGCTCCTCGTCTGCCCGGGGATTGCCGCTCAGGTTGCCGAAGGCGACATGCTGGAGGTAGACCTTCAGACGGGCCAAGTTACGAACTTGACGAGCGGCCGCCGCTTTCAGGGCGAAAAACTTTCGGACTACGTTCTGAACCTCCTCGCGGCCGGCGGCGTGAAGCCGCTCATGCGTAAGATGTTAGGCACCGGGAAAAATTCCCCGGGTATACCGACACTTTAAATCCCTAGCGCCGCGCGTTTAGCCCGGATATGCCCTTCAATACCTTCGGCGGCCTCAACCGGGTCGTCGCCCAAGGCAACTTTCCCCCCGGTAAGCTGTTCCAGGTCTTGAGTGAGCAGTTTCACCAGCTCCGGACCGCCCACCACCGGCGGCGTAGGGGAAAGGTGCGTGTAGGTGCCGTAGGCCAGGGCAAAAAGGCCGTCTATAGTGGCCTTTTGCTCCATGTACTCCGGCGCAGTCACGGCAATCGGGAGCTGGGGTACGTCCAGCTGCAGGTGATTGGCCAGAGCGGTCACCAGGAGGGTGATGCGGCCAGTGTCGGTACAGGTCCCAAAAGAGAGCACGGGCGGGATCTTGAGGGCCCCGCAGACTTCTTGCAGGCCGGGGCCGGCCAGGCCCAAGGCGTCCAGGTTGCACAGGCCGCCGACTTCCAGAGCGTGGTTGCCGCACCCACCGCTTACAATCAGGATGTCGCGCTTGATGAGCTCTTTGGCCAGGTTTACGGTCATGTAGTCGTGTGGTCCGTTGCCCAGGGTGGTGCAGTTGACAAGGGCCACTACGCCTTTAATCTTGCCGGCCTTAAGCACGTCCACGAGAGGATCTAACGTGCCGCCCAGTGCGGCGAGCACCGCCTCGGGCGAAAAGCCGGCTATAGCCTTTTGTACCTTCTTAGGAACGTGAGGAACCACCCGCTGGCGCCGCTTAACGAAGTTGTCGAAGCCGTACTCGATCAGGCGGGTGGCGATGTAGGTGGCCTCCGTCGGTTTATAGTCCAGATGTTTGTCCACACCCGGCATGCGCACCAAGTCGCTTACCGCAACGAGGGTGACCTGGTATTTTTCCGCGTAAGGGGCAAGAGAAGGTGGGGAACAGTTTTCATCCATGGCGAAAACGTCCACCGTACCCGTAGCGAGCAGCGGTTCAATGGCCAACCAGTTGCCGGTAAGACCGCGGAAAACGTCATCCTGCTGGAAGCGCTGGAGCACCTCCTGGCCGCTTTCAATAGAGCCGATTACGCGTACTCCCCTGGCCCCAACGGCCCGGGCGCGCTGTTGAACCTCCGAACTTTTGGCAGCCAGGAGCGTGGCCACACCTACCCAGGGTTCGTGCCCGTTGAAAACTATGTTTACGTAATCGGGGTCCATGATTCCCAAGTCCACCTCAACTTCGTGCGGCATGGGCGTCCCGAAGAGAATGTCCTGTACCATTTCCAGCGGGAGCTGCGCTCCGTAGATTGCGGCTATGCCCAGGCGCAGAGCTTTGCGCGCCAGGGAGAAGTAGTCGCCATCCACGTTGGTGAGGCAACTGGCAGTGGCGTCCTTAATCTCGTGCATGACGCCGGCAGGGTAGATGGCCAAGTCTTGCCAGACCTTGCGCCGTGGCGGCGGTGCAAAGATCTCTATCAGCGGGCTAGGCTCATCATAGCTGTGGCTTAGTTCGGCCATGAGAAAGTCGGCCAGAACACTGGCTACCTGTTCCTTGGTTTCGTTGTTCGCCAAGTTCAATTGACCGGCCAACCAGCGCAGCTTTTTCTCGTCGGTGATGGTAAAGGGAGTTTTTCCCTCTGCCGTGGCTTTCAAGGTGCGGAAAGCTTCATACGCGTGGTGAGTGTAAGTAGAGGTCCCCATGACGTTGCGAAGCAGCATATTGCGCATGGGCATGGCGTTGCGGTCAATGCCGCACACGCCCAAGACGGCTCCGGCCTTATCGGAGATGCGGCAGGGGCCATTGCTGCAGAGCTGGCAGCTTAAACCCTCAGGCAGAAGTTGCAGCGGATTCGCGCCTGCGGGTCAAAGCGGTCAAAGGCACTTGTGAGGCCGTCGGCGTGAATGCGTTCGTACATTTCCTGCACCGAATCGTGGATGCTGACCCGGCGGTCGAAACGTGCGCGTTCGCGGGCAGACATGATGTTTCCTCCTAGCACTCAGTATCAACTCCCAGTATAAGCGCAGGAAAGAAATTCTATGCAGCCGAAAAAGGCCTAACTGCCCTGGATCGAGGTTTGGTCTTTTTCGCAGGCCGTGATAAAATGGAAGGCGAAGAGGGACAATCCTCAGAGAAGGGGTGCGCAAATGGCGAAGAAAGTTCTACCTCCCCAGACTCTGCTCTACCCGGTACCTGTCGTGCTGGTCTCTTGCGGCGAACTTGAGGGAAAGAAAGACATAGTCACCCTGGCCTGGGTCGGTGTAGTAAACTCGGAGCCGCCCATGGTAGGGATAGGCGTCCGGCCGTCGCGTTACTCGCACGAGCTCATTAGCAAAACCCGCGAGTTTGTAGTCAACCTCCCGCGGGCCGACCAGGTTAAAGCCGTGGAGGTGTGCGGGAGCACTTCCGGGCGCACGAGCGACAAGTTTGCGACTACCGGCCTTACCGCCGTGCCGGGAGCTAAAGTCCGGGCGCCGCTCATCGCCGAATGCCCGGTGAACCTGGAATGCCGCGTGCAGCAAATAGTGAACCTTCCGACCCACGACCTTTTCCTGGCCGAGATCGTGGCCGTGCACGTAGCCGAAGAAGTGCTCGACGGGCACGGACGCATCGATCCGGACAAGGCCCGGCCGCTGGCTTACTGCAACGGTCAGTACTGGCAGAGTGCAGTCCTCCCCGCGTAAGCACCGCTACTTTCCCATCTGTAGCAAAGAGCGGAGCCCGTAGCCGACATAAAATTGCTGAAATCCCCGGTCGCCAGGCAGGAATCTTCTCCTGGCCGGCGAATACTTCTTAAGCCAACCAAATAGCAATTGTTCCGCTAGGGGAGCTCAAGGAGCTGAGAGGCCGCAAGGCCAACCCTCATACCTGATCTGGGTAATGCCAGCGTAGGGAACGCGGGTAAAATTTGGCCGCAGGCTCTTCCCTGCGGCCATTGCATCTTGCGCGGCTCCCTTGGCTCTAACGGGTCTTCCCTGGGGCACAGGGCGAAGGAGGAAAAGGTATCTATGCAGGTTAATTACGAACTCTATGCCATCACCGACCGCCGTTTGGCCGGCGGGCGCAGCTCGGCAGAGGTGATGGAAAAAGCCATTCTTGGCGGCGTCACCTTAGTGCAGCTCCGGGAAAAAGAGGCCGGAGGGCGCGAAATGGTAGAAGAAGCGCAGGCGCTCCTTCAGGTTACGCGGCGCTACGGCATTCCCCTCATCATCAACGACCGGCTGGATGTGGCGCTGGCCGTCGGTGCCGAGGGCGTACACCTGGGCCAGGAGGACATACCCTGCCGCCTGGCGCGGCAAATCCTAGGGCCGGAGAAGATTATTGGCGTCTCAGCATCCACCGTGGAAGAGGCAGTGCAGGCCGAACGGGACGGGGCGGACTACTTAGGCGTAGGCGCCGTCTTCCCCACCGGCACCAAGGCCGATGCCGGAGAAGCCATCGGGCTCGATGCGCTTGCGGCCATCAAGGCTAGAGTTAAGATTCCTGTGGTGGCCATCGGCGGGATCAACGCAGCCAATGCCGCGCAGGTGGCCGCCACCGGCGTGGACGGCCTGGCGGTAGTTTCCGCCATTGTCGCCGCAGCCGATCCCGAAGAAGCCGCGCGCAGGCTGCTCGCCGCCTTCCGTTCCGGCCGGGGCAGAAGCTACGCAGGAACTGGAGGTGTGCAGGCGTGATCGGTAAAATCAATGACGATTTATTCCGGCGTGTCATTCTTCCGGCTACGGGCGCTCCCGACGGCCGCGTGCTGGTCGGGCCTAAGATGGGTGTAGATGCGGCCATTCTCAAAGTTGGGGACCAGTTCATGGCCGTGGCCGAAGACCCTATTTTCCCTGTAGCCGGCCTCCCCCTTACCGAGTTCGGTTATTTTACCGTCCACATCGGCGCCAGCGACGTGGCCATCACCGGAATCAAGCCCGAGTTCCTCACCTACTCCCTCCTCGTCCCGCCGGACACGCCGGAAGCCGATTTGGAGGCTACGGTAACCTCCATCCACGCCACCGCCCAAGAGCTGGGCATTGCCATCGTCGGCGGGCATACCGGGTATTACCCGGCGGTCACCGTACCGATTATCGGCGGTATCACCGTTTGGGGTTTCGGCGCATCCTACATCACTCCGGCCGGCGCTAAGGTCAAAGACGCCGTCCTTCTGACCAAAGGGGCCGCCGTAGAGGCCAGCGGTTTACTTGCCCTAGTCTACCAAGAACGCCTGCGCAGGCAGGGTATCGCACCAGAAGTCCTTCAGGCCGCCCAAAAGAACGTTTACGCTATGACCGTAGTTAAAGACGCCCTCCTCGCTGCCGCTACCGGTGGAGTACACGCCATGCACGATGCCACCGAAGGCGGAGTGTTGCGCGGCCTCTGGGAGATCGCCCAGGCCTCGGGCGTGGGCATGTTTATCCGCGCCGCCGACATCTTCCTCGCGCCGGGTGCCGGCGAAGTGCTTTCGGCCTTTGGCCTGGATCCCTTAAGCTCGATCAGCGAAGGCACGCTGCTTCTTACCTGCGAGGCGAAAGCAGCGCCCGCGCTCCTCGACACCTTTGCCCGGGCGGGCATTGCCGCCGCCGTTATCGGCGAAGTAACGGAACCGGAAAAAGGCTGCATCCTGAGCACGCCGGAAGGTGAAAAACCCTTTACCGCACCACCGGAGGATAAGTTCTGGGAAGTCTTTTTTGCCGCGGGAGAGAAAAGCTGATGCCCCCTCTCCGCTACCGCCTCCTCGCCCTCGACCTCGACGGCACCCTTCTGACCGAGCAAGGGGAGCTCACAGCCGAGAACGAGACCGCGGTGAAAGCTGCTCAGAGCGCCGGCCTTACCGTTACCCTGGCTACGGGGCGACTGCTGGTCGATACGCTTCCCTATGCCCGGCGCCTGGGCATTACCGCTCCCCTTATTCTGCACCACGGTGCGCTCCTCATGGCTCCGGACGGAACTACGCTCGAACACCGGACAATCACCGGGACGGTAGCCAAGGAACTCGTGAAGATCGCACGGGAGCTTAATCTCTCCTGCCAGGCTTACGCTGCCGGCCGGCTGGTGGTGGAGAAGGTTACCACCTGGACGCGCATCTACTTAAGCTATTCCGAGGCGAAGCCCGTGATCGTCCCCGATCTCGCCGCCTACGCCGCCGGCGGCATAAGCCAGTTTGACTTCCTCGGCCAGCCGGAGGAACTTGCGCGGGCCGCAGAACGAGTCCGGCAACGCCTGGGCACGGCCGTCCGCACCACCTCCTCGCATCCCAACCTGCTCGAAGTACTGGCCGCCGGAGTCTCTAAAGGACGGGCGCTTGAGCAGCTGGCTGAGCACCTCGGCATTTCCATAACCGCCACCGTTGCCGTAGGCGACGGCCTGAACGACCTCGAGATGCTCCAAATCGCCGGCCTGGGCGTGGCCATGGCCAACGCGCCAGAGGTCGTCCGCGCCCACGCTCGCTACATTACGGCCAGCAACAACGAAAACGGCGTCGCCCTTCTCATTGCCAAACTTCTCGCCGGGGAACTTTGAAAAGCTCCCAGTCGCAGGAACACGTTACCCGGCGCCACCAATTCAAAAGCCCGGCTCAGCCGGGCTTTTTTCATAACAAGGCATGCATTGCTTCTTTGATTTGTGGGTACAACCCATCAAAAATGGAAAACAACTTATCGTAGAGGTTTTTGTTGCCGCGGTTGGGCGTGAACTCTTGCCCAGTGCTGCTTAAAGGGGGAATGCTAGGGTCGAGCGGACCCCGGAAAATTCCACCGGCAATGCCACCGAGCATTGCCGCACCGTAAGCGGCTACATTTTGAAAGCTCAGCACCTTATATGTTAATCCCAGAACATCGGCCCGCACCTGTAGGCCCAACCGGCTCTGTGCCGCACCACCTACGCAAGGAATGGAGGAGAGCTCAAAGCCCCAGCGCGCCTTCGCTTTTTCATAAATCTGCCGTAGCGCAAAAGCAACCCCTTCATAGACCGCCCGGATTAAGTCGGCTCGCTCGGTATTCAAGCGCAGCCCAAGCCAAAGACCACGGGCAGCAGGGTCGAATATCGGGCTCCGCTCTCCGGCAAGATACGGTAAAAAAATGATACCCTTCGCCCCGGGAGGAGATTTTTCGCCTTCCCGCTCCAAGTCAAAAGGAGTAGGTAGTTCTCTGAACACCTGCCTACGCAGCCAGTCAATCGCTCCGCCGGCCGTAGACATAGCCCCGTGAGCCAGCCATCTACCGGGCAGTACATGCGCCCGGTTGAGAAAGGCGGGATCGAAGTTAGGTTCTTCCAGGCAGAAGGTTAGAACATCGGAAGTTCCGGCGCTCTCAAACGCATCGCCGTGTCTCTTCAGTCCCAGGGTAAAGCTCGCGGCTGCAGTATCGGCAGAGCCCACCGCCACCGGCAGGCCCGGTGGTAGCCCAGTTTCCTCGGCAGCCCTTTTCGTCACCGTCCCGGCCCGCGCATACGGTGGTCTGAGGGCCGGTAAAAGGTTGGCCGGTATTTTGGCCAGAGCTATAAGTTTATCATCCCAGTGGTAAGGTAGAGACACGCGCAGTAGACCGGAGTACGAAGCCGTAGTTGGATCTACTGCCAATTCCCCGGTTAATTGTCTTACTAAGAAAGTGTTCAAAAAACCGATCTTAGTTGTCTTCTCCCAGCTTTCCGGTTCCTCACGCTTAATCCAGCATACAGTGCCGACTGAGCAGGTGGACGGGATGGGGCGGTTGCCGACATATTCCTGAAAGGCCGCTTCTCCTCCAAGGGCAGTGCTCAGTTCTGATACCTCGCCAGTGCTCCGGTTATCCAGGTACAGGATGCCGGGCCGTACGGCGCGCCCGTCTTCGGCGAAAAGAACCGTAGTAGGGGTGGTTACACTCAGCCCTAGCCCGGCTATTCCTTCCAGTCCGGCCGTCGTCTCCCGTAGCACCCCAGAAACGGCTTGCCAGTAATACTCCAGGTCCAGTTCAGCCCAGCCGGGCCGCGGCGCAACTATTGGTACTTCTTGGCTGGCCTGGCGTACGAGCTCCCCCGAAGCTTTAAAAATACAGGCCTTGACGCTGCTCGTCCCCGCATCTAAACCCACCAGCAACGGGGCATTCACGGAAGAATCGCCACCTTAATCCCCTGCCCGGACTCAGCGAATTTAAATGCCTCTGGGCCATGAGTAAGGGAAAAGCGGTGCGTTACAATTCGCCTGGCATCTACCAGCCTTTTAGCAATAAGCTGTAAAGCAAGCCCGTAGTCCTCGCGTCGCGCGGCGCTTGTGCCCGTAATCTTTAGCTCGTTGTAATGAATCAAATTTACGTCGAGGGAAGCTACGTCCCCCACCGAGAAACCGGCAAAGAAGTTAACCGATCCACCCTTGCGCGCCAGCGTGAGCGCCTGCTCCGCCAAGGTCGGGATGCCAATGGCGAGAATGACCGCATCCGCCCCAAGCCCGCCGGTTGCCTCTTTGACCAAGTCGCCGAGGTTTTCCGTCTTTGGATTTACGGCAAGGTCTGCTCCGAGCTCCAGCGCCGCACTTCGCCGCTGATCGTTTGGCTCGCTAACTATCACCAGGCTGGCGCCAGCAGCTTTGGCCAGGGCAATATGCATCAGGCCAATTGGCCCAGCACCCAAGACAACAACCACATCGCCCAGGCCTATGCGGGAATTTCTCTGCCCATTCACACAACAGGCCAACGGTTCGGCTAAAGCAGCGGCTTCAAATGGGAGGTCTGCCGGAAGTCGGTAGACATTCCCGCCGCGTACGGCGGCAGCGGGAATCCGCACATACTCAGCAAAAGCTCCGTCGTATTCATAACCGAGTGCCGTCCGGTTGGCGCAGACGTTCTCGCGGCCATTTTTGCAATAGGCGCAGGTATGGCAGGGAATTACAGGAGCCACCCCTACGCGGTCGCCAGTTCGGAATTCGCCTACATTTGGCCCGGCGGCCACCACCGTGCCGGCGAATTCATGCCCGAGAATCGAGGGCACCCGCACACCTTTCGTCTTTTTGCCGCGAAGAATTCTGAGGTCAGTTCCGCAAATGAGGCAGGCACCAACCTTAACCAGAATCTCTTCTGGGCCCGGCTCGGGAACTGGGACCTCCTCCAGCTCCATCCGGTTAGGGCCATGAAATACCAGCGCGCGCATGAAAGAGGTCCCTCCTATCTTTTCTCAGCCGCCTCGCGGTAAACCTGGAGCGCTTCTTTTACTGATGCCCCATGGTGTACAATGGCCTTTAAGGCCGCGATTACGGCAGCCGGATTGGCATCCTGCCAAACGAAGCGACCATAAGTCACCCCCGCCATTCCGGCCTGTATGCCTTCCCAGGTCATGCGCAGGTATGACTCTAAGTCGTTACCAGGTGAGCCGCCGGCGATAACCACCCGGGCAGGGCAGGCGGCGATGACTTTGGCGAAAGAATCGGCCGAGCCGGTCCAATTTGTCTTTATGATGTCGGCGCCGAGCTCTGCTCCTGCGCGCACCGCGTAGGCCACCGCATTGGCATCTTTGGGGTCCGGCACCTGCGAACCGCGTGGATAAATGTGGGTCACCAGCGGCAAACCAGCTGCTGCAGCTTCTTTACTTATGCGCGCCAGGTAGCTCAGCTGCTGGGCCTGTTCAGGCCCGCCTACGATAACGCCTACCGAAATAGCATCGGCACCCAGGCGTATTGCCTCCTCGACATCGGCTACGGGCGTATCATAGTTTGTGTGGTAAGGGGCAAAGGTGGTTGCCTTTAAGATGAGAGGAATTCGCCCGGCATACGGTGGGAAGACCATTTCGGCAATTCCTTTGTGCATGGTAATGGCGTTCGGCCTGCCGGCGGCCACCTTGGCCACCGTCTCACGGATATTAGTCAAACCAGGTAAGACTCCGCGGGCCATGGCGTGGTCCACGGTAATGCCAACGAAGCGCCCTGATTCAGGATCGAGTAGGCGATTGAGGCGTACTTCTTTACCAAGTAACATCATGCTCAGCTCCTTTTTCGAGTGTGTTTAGTCGGCGATAATCACTTGAACGCCAGCTTTTTCCAAGGCACTCCGGAAAGCAGCATCGATCCCGCTGTCGGTGACCAGCACATTGATCCGCCCCACAGGGCAGACGCTTGCCAGTCCCGTCTTCCCAAATTTGCTTGAGTCCACGACGGCAATCAATTGCCGGCTGATCTCGACCATCTTGCGGCGGATGGGCATGGATTCAATATCATGTTTGGTCAGCCCTTCCTCCAAACTTAGGGCACTACCGCCCATTACGCAGACCTGGGCATGCATCCCGGCCAACATCTGTTCCCCCATACCGCCGAACAAGTTGTAGGCGTGCGGGCGCATGATACCACCTGTGACGATGACCACGATATTTTCTTTGTCCCGTAGCTCATAAGCAATTTCCACGCTGTCGGTAATGACGCGCAGGGGCTGGGTCGGGTTCAAGGCGCGCGCCACCTCTAACGTGGTCGTCCCCGCGTCGATGATAATGCTACCTGCGTTCTCCACAAGCTTGGCCGCCACTTGGCCGATTTTTTTCTTCTCGGCAGCGTGTTTCTGGGCCCGCACGTGCTGGCTCATTTCTTCCGGGAGCCGGCCGGCCAAGCAGGTGCCGCCTCGTGTCCTTACCAAGACCCCTGCCTGTTCAAGCTCAATAAGATCCCGTCGGATGGTCGACACAGATGCTCCCACTATTTGGGCTAGCTCGGTAACGGATAGCCATCCTCTTTGCTTTAAAGCATTGCGTATTTCCTCGCGTCTCTGTGGTGCAAGCAACTACATCACCCCATTCGCCCGCTACATGCCAAACCAGCTAAGAGGCGTAATCACCAAGGCAGGAAAAACCATCAAGAGCAAGATAGCCAGAACCATGATGGTCATCCAGACCAAAGTGTGCCGCGTAACTTCTTCCAAGGAGAGACCCGTTAAGTTGCTGGCCGCGTACAAGCAAACACCTACCGGGGGTGTAATGAGTCCCAGGGCTAAGGTGATCACCATTATCACCAAAAAGTACACGGGATCGATGCCTACGGCCTTTACAGTAGGCAGGAGAATAGGCACCAAGATGAATATGGCCGCCGTCGCGTCCATGAACATCCCCACCAGGATCAGGAAGCCGAAAATGAGAAGCATGGTTATGAGTGGGCTGGTTGTAACGCTGCTTAACAAAGTCGCCACCCGTACAGGCAGGCCATCGTACTCGAAAATCCACCCGGCTACCTTGGCCGTCACCGCTATGAAGAGAATTGTGCCGGTGAGTCTAGCCGTGCGGAAGAAAAGTCCCGGAAGCTTGGCCAGGCTAATGCTACGGTAGACCAGGAGGGCAATGGCAATCGTATAGAGAACCGCCACGCCGGCTGCCTCCGTGGGCGTGAAGTAGCCCAGCACTATACCACCCATCAGAATGACAGGTACAAAGAGGGCAGGTATTGCGCGCAGGCTGCTTTTTATAAGGTTGCGCCAACTAAAGGAAACACGCTTACCGATGCTGTGCCGGCTACAGTATAAGTGGTTGTAAAGCATGAAGCTTAGAGCAATGATAAGGCCTGGCACGACACCGCCCATGAGTAGACGGCCAATGGATTCATTGGCCACCGACCCCGCTACAACCATCAGAATGCTGGGTGGAACAATAGTCGCCAGAGAGGAAGTGACTAACGCTAACCCAGTAGCGTAGGTGAGGGGATAGCCGTTCCTGCGCATGGCGCCGATGCTGATGGCCCCGACACTGGCGACGTCGGCCACTGAAGAGCCAGACATACCGGCAAAGATTACACTCGAAACTATGGTGACCTGCCCTAAGCCGCCCGGTGCCCAGCCTACCAGAGCATTGGCGAAATCGAAGATTTTTTCTGCCACACCCCCCTCATCCATAAGCATGCCTGCCAGCACAAAAAGCGGCACTGCCACCATGATAAAGTTGTTCATAGAGCTGAACATGGACTGGGCCACGAGGTTCAACGGAATGTCCGTGAAAAGCACCAAGGTAAGAGCGGATGCTATCCCGAGCGCCACGGCCAGCGGCACTCCGAGTATCGCTAAAAGGAGAAAAAGCAACAGGAGAGTGATACTCATTTTTCCGCCCTCCTCAGCCCGATTAGCTCCGGCCGCAGAAAGATGGACTCCATGACACCCAGGATCCCGAGGACTGCTGAAAGCGGTACGCAGAGCCCTACTAACCACATCGGAATCATCAGGGCGGAACCTAACTCGCGCATGCGCACCTGCTGGCTAACCAGCTGAACCCCGGTAACAAACATAAAGATGAAGAAACCGACTGTGCTGACAACGTAAATCCAAGGAGCCAATCTTTTTAAAAAACCGGGGAGGTAGTTAAGGAAAACGGTGACGCGTGCTGATTCGGCCCGCCGAAATCCGGAGCCGATGCCCAGGAACACCAGCCAGATGAATAAAAAGCGCGTGGCTTCTTCCGTCCAGGGAGCCGGTCGTCCTAACCAGCGGCCGAGGATTTGAATGGAAACGGTGACGATTACCGCACCAACGCCGACCCCCGCCAGGTAATCCGGGATTTTGTTCACCATGCGGAAGATGGCCTCTAGCCTTGGCAGAGTTTCTTTCCGTAAGCCTGGGGCGGCTTCACTCATACGGCTGCCTCCTTCCTTGCGCGACCCAGAAGGAAGAGGGGCAGAGGCATTACCTCTCGCCCCTCCGCTTTTTTAGTTTGCTTTGCCGACAAACTGCAAGGTCTTGCCAAAGAAGTCCTTGTCCTTCACCAGTTCGGCGAACTTAGGATAGAGGGGCTTGGCAACATCCGCAAAGGCTTTTTGCTGCTCTGCCGTTAGGGTGTTGATCTGCATGCCTTTGCTTTTGAGGAACTCGACCGCTTTAGCATCCTGATCAGCATCGTATTTTGCCTTCCAGGCCTGGATCTCCTTAGCAGCCTCAGTCAAGGCCTGCTGTTGTTCGGAAGTAAGCCCTGCAAACTTCTTAGCATTGATGCCCACTACCCAGGCATCTGCCATGTGGTTGGATATTGTCAGGTACTTTTGCACCTCGTAGAACTTGGCGCTCATTGGGATGTCGATCGGGTTTTCCTGCCCGTCAATTGTCTTAAGTTGCAGGGCGTTATACACTTCGCCGAAGGCCATGGGGGTAGGTGCCGCACCCGCCGCTTTGAAGAACTCAACCCATAACGGGTTGTTCGGCACCCGGAAGCGAAGCCCTTTCAGGTCTTGCGGACCGGTGATCGGTCTTTTTGAGTTGGTCATCTGCCGGAAAGAGCGCGTCCAGAATCCCAGTCCCTTGATGCCAAGTGGCTCCAGGCTTTGCAGCAGGGTTTTGCCCAGATCGCTATTTAAGTAATCTTCAAGCTGCTTGGTGTCGTTAAAGAGGTATGGCACGCTGATGGCCGCAAATCTCGGCTCGAAGTTGGCATAGAGCGAGGTTGAGAGAACCAACATATCGAGCGAGCCAGCCCCCAGCTGTTTTACAGCCGCAGCCGGATCGCCCCCGTAAAGGCTTCCATTAGGTGAGACTTTGATCTCAATACTGCCGTTGCTCTTTTCCCCAACAACCTTTGCAAACTCCTTTGCCGCCACTGTGATGGAGGAACTGTCAGGATCAGGTGTGGCCAGATTCATTACGACTTTCTTCGCTGTCTGTCCGTTAGAGCCACCCTCGCTTGTGGGCGTGGGCTTGCTGCACCCAGCCAACACGAAGAACACCAGGACAAGCACTAGAATCCGCTTCGCCATTTGCTGAAACCCCCTTCTTCTTTTTTGGACCTTTTGTCCAGGTCATGAGTTTTTATTCGATGCTGGCGTGCAATTTCCTTCATATTGCTTTAATTTCATTCATTGATATTTCTTACAACGGTCATTATCATTCATCTTCGTTCATAAGTTTTCAGCTGGTCCGAGGACGCCGCCCGGCTATACGGTGGGCAAAAGAAAAAGCTCGGCAAAACCGCCGAACTGTTGGTAGTTCAAGGCCATCTTTACGTTTTCTCAAACTTGCTTAAAGGTCAGGGTATCGGCCGGATAATCGAGGAGGGAGATAAGCTCATCGTCCAGGCGCAAGAGAGAAACCGAGCAGCCGGCCATCTCCATGGAGGTGGCAAACTCGCCAACGTAGCTACGGTATATTTTAATGCCGCGTTCGGCGAGGTACCCGGCTACGGCCCGTCCGATGATGTAAAGCTCCATAAGGGGCGTGGCACCCAGGCCGTTCACCAAAACGGCCACCGTTTCTCCTCCTTTTAGAGGGAAGTCGTCAGCCGCCTTGCTCACCAGGAGCTCGGCCACTTCGTTCGCCGGGCGCAGCTTGGTGCGCTCGATACCTGGTTCGCCGTGGAGGCCCATGCCAATTTCCATTTCATCTTCGCCCAGGCTAAAGGTCGGGGAGCCCTTGGCCGGCACAATGCAGGAAGTGAGCGCCATGCCCATGCTCCTAAGATTCTCGTTCGCCTTTTTTCCGACTGCCAGCACCCGCTCAAAGGGCATCATTCGCGCGGCGGCCGCCCCGGCGATCTTCTGCACGAAGAAGTTCCCGGCGATGCCCCTGCGCCCTACCGTGTATGTGCTGTTCTCTACGGCTACGTCGTCGTTGACCACGATGGTATCGACCTTCATCCCTTCAGCTCTGGCCATCTCCTGGGCCATGTCGAAGTTCATGACGTCGCCCGTGTAGTTGTTGTAAATCTGGATCACTCCGGCGCCGCCGTCCACCGCTTTGAGGGCGGCCAAGATGTGATCAGGCGTCGGTGAGGTGAAGACGTCGCCCTGGACACCGGCATCCATCATGCCCGGGCCGACGCACCCCCAAAAGGCGGGCTCGTGGCCGCTCCCGCCGCCGGCAATGAGCCCTACCTTCCCGGGCACGGGAGCGTCGCGCCGCACGAGGACGTGGTAGCCCGGTAGCTTGCGCACCCGCTCGGGATGCAAACGGGCGACCCCTTCGAGCGTTTCGGTTACCACATCCTCGACCCGGTTGATGAGTTTCTTCATACCCGGCCCCTCCCTTGATTGGTCTTAAAGCGTAACTTTCCTTTATCTTGGTTATATTGTATTAGCTTAATTCTTCGGGCTCGATCTGCTGTCATTATCTTCCCTCCCCCTTGCCCTCAGCATTTGGCGGACACGGTTATGGCCGCAGCCACGGTCGGCACCGCAGCCACGGCCATGAGATCAAGCTTCCCGGGCTCATCCCCGGTAGGCTTCCCGCCTGTGTCTTATCCGCAAAACGTAAAGAACCTCTTGCTCCCGGTCAAGCCGCAGGATAACCCGCCAGTCGCCCACCCTCAGCCGCCACCTCTCAGGGGTGCTTTTGAGTTTTCTCAAGTCTACGGCCTGCGGACAGGTCAGTAGCTTGTCTAGAGCCACCTTAATGCGCCTTTGGGTTTTCTTATCCAACTCGGCCAGGTCTTTCTCGGCCGGCTCGGTTAACTCGAGTTTCATAGCCCCATGTCCCTTTTAACCTGCTCCCAGGGCCGGGTTTTCCCTTGGGCTATGGCCTTTTCCGCTTCGGCGATGTCCCTTTCATCTCCTTCGGTCAACGGTTCATCGTCTTCCGGCGCTGTGTCTAGGGCGTGAAGCGTAGGGTCCAAGAAGGCCTCCAGGTCGCGTTCTCTGATCCGCCAGAGCCTACCTGCCTTAACGCCTTTGAGCTTCCCCTGTCTCAGCCATATGCGCACGCTCCTCGGCGTTACTGCCAGTCTTTCAGCTACTTCTTCTGGGGTCAAAAGCCTTTCGGCCATTTCAGGGTCGTCCTCCTCTTTGCTTTGCTTTATGGTCTTATTGTATCATTTCATGTATTTTATTGTCAAATAGGGTGTTGACGGGTTTTTTCCGGAACGGGTTAATATGAATTCTCGCGAACAGAGCGAAACGGCTGGTCTTCAGTAAATGCACCCAGCCCATTGTTTGCCTAATTTATCACGTAGAGGGCACAAAAAAAGGCCTCCGGGTCACCGAAGGCCTTTTGGTCTTATCAAAACCCCCGGCCGCCCGCCGTTACCGGGAAGCCGCCGGTTGGTACGAATCTTGTAAAGGGCAGAGCTTTGGGGGGACGATTGGGGATGGCCGAAATGCACCGAGGCACCGGCCAAAAAGGGAATGCTACAGTAAGTGGCGAAGTAAGTCGAGAATTTGTTTTCCGGAGTGAGCGATGTGACGACGAGAACTAAAATGCTGCTCGGCGGGGTTATTTCCGTGGCGCTCAGCGCCGGCTCCCTCGCCTATATCTTCTTTCGCCTGCCGGGCGATACCTTTCCCTTAACCCCAGGGTTCGTCCGCCCGGCAAGAGTATTACTCGCTCTTTTTCTTCTGGTTTCGGCCTGGCTGAGCGACGCGCTGCGCCTTAAATTTCTGGCCCGGGCTTTAAATAAAAGGTTACCGCTTACCACCGGACTCAGGGCCATTCTGGCCGGGAATTTCGTCACCTTGGTGACGCCCTTCCTTTTCGGCGGGGCTCCGGCCGTGGTGTACATCTTAACCCAGGCCGGTCTCTCTTGGACGGAGGCGAGCGCGGTGGTGGTTGCCGGCGGTTGGGTGGCGCAGGGGACGCTGGCCGTACTTTCGCTTTTGGCCGTATTTGCCCTGCGCCTTATGCGTCTCCCTTTGCCGCTGCCGGGTCTTTTTGTGGCCGGCATTAGCGTCTACGTTCTCGGCCTCACTATTATAGCCTGGTTCATCGTTCTTCGGCCCGAGCTCGCAAAACTCGCGCTCTCTCTTGTGCCCGGACGCCTGCGCCCTCGGGTGCGGCAGGGGCTGAAGCGCTTTCAAGACCACATGGAACAGCTTTTCACCTCGAGCCCGCGCTGGCTCTTCCGCTCCTTCGGGTGTGCCTCACTGTACTTTCTTCTCTTCTTCGGCATTGCACCGGCGCTTCTGGCCCCTGAAGGCCCCGTTTTAAACTGGCTGGCCCTGGCCGCCTTCCAAAATGCGGCTTATTTGGTGGCGGCATTCGCCCCTACCCCCGGAGGAAGCGGAGCCAGCGAGTTCGGCATCCTTTACATCTTTCGCCGGGCGCTGCCGCTCCCCGTGGTAAAGGAATATATTCTCTGGTGGCGCCTTCTTACCTTCTACCTCAACCTCTTGGCCGGCGGCATCGCTCTAAGCCTCAGCACTTGGCGGCTTTTCGCCAGCCGACAAAAGAGCAGCGGCAATGCTTGAACCACTTAATTCATCGCCTACTTCAGCAGAAAGTACCTCAAACCACCGGCTTCCCTTCGTCTACCTTAGCCGTCCCCGTCCCCAAACCTGACAAAAGGTGATGTCCGGGGTAAGCACCGCCATCCACGTATCCGTATTTGCCAAAAGCACTCCGTCTTTGGGGGATTAATAAACACTCCCTTATCTGAGTAGCTTTTTCAGAAGCGAGGGCACTTCCTGCGGCAGTTCGGCAACCTTCACCCCCGCCGCCCGCAGGGCCGCCACCTTGGCCGCGTACGTACCGCGCCCGCGCTCGATGATGGCTCCGGCATGCCCCATGCGCTTGCCGGGAGGCGCGCTGGCGCCGGCGATATAGGCAACCACCGGCTTACCGACCTTCTCTTTAATGAATGCCGCCGCCTCTTCCTCTGCCGTACCCCCAATCTCCCCTATAAGGACTATTGCTTCCGTTTCCGGGTCCTGCTCGAACTCCCTGAGGACGTCCATAAAGTTTAGTCCCACAACGCGGTCGCCGCCCATCCCGACCACGGTGCTCGTTCCCAGGCCGGCAGCCCGCAAGGCGCCGACGATTTCATAACCCAGCGTGCCGCTCCGGGAAACTACCCCCACAGGGCCGGGCTGAAAGAACTGGTTGGGCATGATTCCAATCTTACTCCGACCGGACGAAATAACGCCAAATGTATTCGGGCCAAGCACCTTGGCCCCCTTGGCGCGGGCAAAACTCATTATTTCCAACGAATCGTGCAGAGGTATATGCTCGCTGATGATGACGAGCAGCTTAATCCCGGCCTCTAGTGCTTCGAAGGCCGCCTCCTTTCCGAGTTGAGCGGGGACAAAGAGAATACTGGCCACCGGGTGGTGCTGCTCAACGGCCTCACGGACGGTGTCGTAAACCGGAACACCGGCAACTTTCTGGCCGCCTTTACCCGGCGAAGTTCCAGCCACTACTCGTGTTCCGTACTTCAGCATTTGCTCCGTGTGAAACCGGCCTTGGTAACCGGTTATGCCTTGGACGAGCACGGTCGTGTCGCTGTCGATGATTATGGCCATAATAGTCACCTCAGGTTAGGGTTCGTTTGCTCAGGCAGCGTTTTCGGCTATTTCCACTACTTTCTGGGCGGCTTCCTCCATTCGCGTATAGGCGTCCAGCCCGTTGGCCCGCAGGATGCGCACCCCTTCTTCTTCGTTGGTACCCACCATGCGAATCACCACCGGTACCGGCAGGCCGTGGCGCTTCTTCACCTCCACTAGCGCCGTCGCAACATCATCGCAGCGGGTGATGCCGCCGAAAATGTTGACGAAGAGGGCCTTAGGCCGGCTGGCGAAGATGATCTCCAGTGCAGCGGCCACCTTTTCTACGCTGGCACCGCCGCCAATATCGAGAAAGTTGCGGGCCCGGCCGCCGTAGTACTGGAGGGTATCAAGGGTAGCCATAGTGATCCCTGCCCCGTTGGCTAAAACCCCGATGTCGCCGTCCAACTCCACGTAGGCCAGGTCGTACTGGCGGGCTTTGGCCTCCGCTTCGCTGACCTCCTCCACGCGGACCAGTTCAGGATGCCGAAAGAGGGCGTCGTCATCAATGATGACCTTGGCGTCGGCGGCCACCAGTTGTCCATTGGTCGTTATGACGAGCGGGTTGATTTCCACGAGTTCCGCATCCTTCTCGCGGAAAAGGCGGTACAAATTCTGAAGAAGTGCGGCAAATTCCGGCTTCAGCTCCGAAGGGAGGGCGAGAAAACTTGCCACCTCCCTGGCCGCATAGGACGGAAGGCCGATAGCCACTTCCAACGGCCGGGTAAGAATGGCTTCAGCGGGAACTTCCTCGATGTCCATTCCGCCCTGAGCCGAAGCCAGAATCACTGGAGCCTGTAGTGACCTGTTCACCGTTATCGCCAGGTAAAGTTCGCGCGCGATGTCCAGGCGTTCTTCGATGAGGACCTTGTTTACGCGATAGCCGTTGATGGGCGCGCTAAGGAGCCGTTCAGCCGCCGCCTTAATCTCTTGCGGCGTAGAGGCAAAGAGGATACCTCCTCCTTTTCCGCGTTTGCCGGACAAGATTTGCGCTTTGAGAACTACTGGGGGTTTCATATTTGCGAGTTCAGCGGCCGCAGGCGAGGTTGCCACCACGCCCTGCGGCACGGGAATGCCGTACGTCCGGAACAGGTCTTTTCCCATGTATTCGTAAAGGCGCATATGGTCTTGGAACCTCCAGTTGATAGGCGTTTGTGTCGGTTGCGATGCTCGCGCCAAAGCCGGGTAGGTCACCGGGTAGGAGGGAGAGTGGTGGATAGCCGGTAGGCGACTTCGCCCAAAAACTTCACGCCCAGCGGGAGTACGTCTTCGTTGATATCGAAACGGGCATTGTGGTGGCCGGCGGCAATTTCCGTACCCAGAATAACGTAGGTTGCCTGACCTCCGAGCTCTTGAACCCGGGCCATGAAGTAGCTGTAATCTTCGCTCCCGCCGGCCGGGCCGAATTCGGCGACTTCAGTCACCCCGGGGACGGTCTTGGCGATGTCGGCCAGCTTCTGGGCAAGGGAAGCACTGACCTCGCCGCCGAGCGCGGCGCCCGTCTCTTTGATCTCCACCTCCACCTCGTGCATCAGCGCCGCTCCCTGTAGGATCTTATAGGCGCGTTCGCGCACGAAATCGTTGAGTTCGGTAGTGGCGCCTCGGGTCTCAATCTTCATCTCCGCGCGGCTGGGAATTACGTTGCGACCGCTGCCGGCCACGAGGGTACCCACGTTGATGCGCGTGGCGCCCCCGCTGTGGCGGGAAATGGCGTGCAGGTTCAAAGCCGCTGTGGCCGCGGCCAGGAGGGCGTTGTGCCCGGCTTCCGGTTCACCGCCGGCATGGGCCGGCACGCCGGTGAAGGTCACATCCAGTTTCGTGGTGGCGAGGAAGCCCTGGCCGCCGCACACCACCTGCCCCACCCGCCGGTTCGAGATGCCGACGTGGATGCCCAGCATGTAGTCAACGTCGTCGACCACGCCGGCTTCGACCATGGCCCGGGCACCGCGTACTCCTTCTTCGGCCGGCTGAAACACAAGCTTGATCCGGCCTTTAAGCTCATCTTTAATGCCCACGAGCACCTCGGCCAGTCCCAGCCCAATAGCGGTATGAGCATCATGGCCACAGGCATGCATGGCGCCCGGGTTCTTCGAGGCGAACCCTTGCGCAAACGGCCGGTGATCCGGATCACGCGCCTCCTCCACATCGTTGGCATCCATGTCAAAGCGGAACCCCAGGGTCGGCCCCGGCCGGCCAGTATCCAGGATGGCCATGACGCCGGTCTTACCGCCCTCCATGCGGGCCACAATTTCCGGGTCGGCTCCCTGCTCCAGCGCCTGTTTTTGCCGCCGGGCCAGCTCTTCCGGCGTCGGTACGCCCATCATTGCCTCTTCTTTGATCACTTCGCTGCCGTAGTGTACCTCGTAGCCTAGTTCCTTAAGCTTCTTCACCACCAGGCTGGCCGTTCGAAACTCCGTCCAACCCGGTTCTGGGTAGCAGTGCAGGTCGCGCCGTAGGGCGACTAACGTCTCTTTAAGTCCATCGGCCAGGTTGGCGATTTTAGGATGCATACTTGAACCTCCTCTTGGGTTTGCCTCTAACCTCCCGGCCATCCGGTCCGGGCCGGCAAGGCGAGGAGCCCCGCTTCGCTTTTGAAGCGCCCGGCTCCTCGCATAGTATTCGTTTCTGCCGGCGTTATTTTGTCAAAAGGATTATGCTTAGAGAAGGAGCAGCATAGCCACGATAGCCGCAATGATCATGCCCGGTGCTGTCCGCTTGGCCAGCTCCATGGGGTTCACTCCGGCCAAACCAGCGCACACGATCGCCGCCCCAGCAACCGGTGACATGGTACGGCCCAAAGCGCCGGCCAGGTTGGCTATCGACCCCAAGCGGGCTATAGTGAGCCCGAATTCCGCCGCGTGCGGGGTGACGGCACCGTTAAAAGCCAAAGTAGCGGCATCACCCGAGCCACCCAGTACGGCGATCAGGAAGGGGCCAAAGGTAGCGCCCAAGTTCACGGCAGTGGTTGAGTGTTTCATGGCCTCGATCAGCGCCCCTGTAAGTCCGATGGCTTTCATACCTGCGGTAAACACGGAAGCCGCCACGATGATGCCGATGACATTGGCGTACGCGTAACCAATTCCATCAAAGAAAGACTTCGCAATCTCCTGGGGGTTAACACGGGTCACAGCCCAAGCTACCATGGCGCCGGTGAGCATGGCCGCCGGGATGGAAAAACTCTTAGGCAGCACACCGATCTGCGGTGTAGCCAGGATAATTAGGACAAGGGGCAAGACCGGTACCAAGGCCTTGATTAGGCTTACAGGCTCCCCCTCAGCCTCGGCGGCCGCAACGCCGGAAGCCGGGCCGCCCGCCAGCTTCGGTTCGTAACCACGGTCTTCTTTTAAGACATATGCCACCACAGCCAGGCTAGCTGCGCTGATCAAACCGGCGATTATAGAGGTTGGAGCATGTACGGCGATAATGCTCATAACGTCCTGCTTCGCCATTTCTGCTACATAAACGTTGTGGGGATTACCCGGGCTGAGCACGCTGCCAAAAGTGCCGGCAAATACAGCTGCCGCAGCCATTTCGGGCTTGACGCCCGCTCTGATAAGGATAGGAATAAGGATTGTCCCTACGGCCGCCGAAACGCCGGCCGCGCTGGTAAGGGCGATGTTGATGAAGAAAGTGACAATTACTGTACCCGGAATAATGATTGGACGTACCTTGCTGAGAGGTCTAGTAAGAAGGCGCACCAGGTGTTGATCACACTTAGTAGCTTTAGCCACATAGGCAAAGCCCATGACCGAGCAAATAATAGGAACCAGCGTGGGGTGAGCCATGGTCTTGGCAAAGGCATCAAAGGCTGCCAAGGGGTTTAGAGAAATCAGTGCCATAAGGAGTCCGGAAAGAAAGAGCACAAGTCGTGTTTCGTACCGCTTGATGATGGCCACAAAGGTAAGAACGACGATGAGAGCGCCGATAAAGACCACGTATTCTCCTCCTCGCAAGATTTGTTTTTTCGGGTTTTTGCTGAGAGAGCGCTCCGTTTAAGCCTTCGTTCGCCCATCCCTCCCTGCCGGCTACCTCGTTTTATAGAAACCACTGGTGCTCAGGTCGATCACCAGGGGTTTCAACCCGTAGGCCTCAACATTCTTGCGCCCGGCGGCCGTGGTAATAAACGTCGCTCCCTGCCCTACTACTGCTCCCCGGTACATAATGAGCTTCCCAGAAGCAATGGCCAGGTAGGGCTTATTCCGTTCCCAATCTAAGACAGTGACATCTGCATCTGCCCCAGGTCCCAAATGACCTTTTCCGTGCAGCCCGAAAATGGCCGCTGCATTGGTAGATGTCTTCCTTACAAAGTCCGCCAGCGTAAATGCTCCCCACTTCACCAAGGATAAACCAAGTTCTACCGTGGCATTCCGCGGGATACCTCCGCCGTCAGTGCTGAGGGCATCCACTACAAACGTGCCGTCCTGCCGTCGTGCCGTAGCCAAAAGGTAACGGCTCTCTCCCGGGTTTACAGGGAAACTCGCCGTGCCGTCTGTCCCCTGCGCCCGCCAGTATTCCACCGCTTCCTCGCCCGAAGCCAATTTATTGAGCCCGCCGGCTTCCACGTTGATTTGTGCCCACCCGGCGCGGATAGCCTGGGCCAACCCCTCCTCCGTTGGAGGAAAGCCGCCCACCTCCAGGCAGGTACGGGTGACTTCGCTTTCGGGCACGCCCCCGCTTACTTTTGAGCTGGTGCCGTTAAAGGGAGAAAGGTACGACTCGGAGACGATGTGGCGATGCTCCTCAAGGATCCGGATGGCTTCCTGCGCTTCCTCTACCACAGGCTTAACCCGCCCGCGGCAGTAACTGTTAATGTGCGCCAGGTGCAGCCGGTTTTTCCCGGCCAGTTCCACCGCTTCCTTAAATCCGTTGAAGTTCGAACCGTTGGCCAAAGTCCCAGCATGGAAGGCAACATAGGCCCGGTGTTCATTGGCCACCTCTATGGCCCTGGCCGTAGCCTCGGGCGTCAACGGATAGTGACCGCCAAGGATTTTATAGCCGATTGCGCCTTGGGCCAGGGAGTCCAACAGCAGCTTTTCCAATTCTTCCCGGCTAGGGTCGTTCGTGGCCACCGTATGCCCTGGGCGCACATAGTTGAGGCACGCAATGTTTAATCCGGCGCCGTAATCCCGGGCCAGCTCCAGCACGCTGGCAATAGGACCGGAAAAGTCTACGGCCGTAGTTACCCCGGCGAGGGCCATCATCCGATGGCCAAACCGTCCGCCCACCCAACTTGAAACATGGACATGGGGGTCGATGATTCCCGGTATAACAATGTAACCGGCTAGGTCGAAACACTCAGCGGCTTCCGTCGCCGGGAGATCTGCCCCAACCTCTACAATCTTTCCCCCTTTTATGCCGATATCCAGCACCGAATCCACGCCATTGGCCGGATCTACTACCCTTCCTTTCTGTAACACGATATCATACTTCATTTGGACACCATCCTTCGCTTATTCTGACGGTTTTAGTTATTGCATCCATTATAAGTGCTGCTAATAGAGACGATAACTTTACTATTCGCCGCGATGCGTCATTTTCCTTCAAGCGCCGACAAAAAAAGACCGGGTGTTTCCTGTAACACCCGGCTCAGCGCCAGCCTTACTTTTCCCAATGTTGCTTCATGAGGTCGATCAGGCTAAGCCATTCCTCGTAGCGGCGGCGGTAAGCAGAAGAAGCGGCGGGGTTGGGTTGGAAAGTAGCCCGGATCTTCACCGCTTCCGCAAAAGCCGCGGCGTAGTCCGGGAAGATTCCGGCGCCGACGCCGGCCGCCAGAGCTGCGCCCAGGGCGCCGATCTCGCTGGCGGCCACCACCTCCACCGGCACCTCAAGCACGTCGGCAAACATCTGGCTCCAAACATCGCTCTTCGCGCCGCCGCCGGAGAGGCGCACCTTGTTGATTTCGCAGCCGGCGGCGCGCAGGCGGTCCACGTGCCACTTATGGATGAAAGTTATGCCCTCGTAGACGGCGCGCGCCAGGTCGGCAAAGGTATGCCCCTGGGCGAGGTTGAAGAAACCGGCGCGGCCGCGCGGGTGCACGTTTGGGCTCCCCAGGAAGGGATGGTAGATTACGTCGGTACCGCCGGGAGGCAGCGAGGCCACGGCCTCGTTGATGATGTCGAACTTGGAAACGCCTCGCTTCTGGGCCTCGAGCACGGCCGTACCGCCCAGCTGGTTGGTAAACCATTCTAGATTAATGGCTGAAGTGGCACTTCCTTCCAGCACCAAAACCTTTCCGGGCAGGGCAAAGTGCATGTTCATGATCACGTTGGGAACCGGCTCGTCGGTGACCACCTCGTTAATAGACCAGGTGCCGGCCACCACCGCGGCCACCCCCGGATCGATCGCCCCTGAACCGACGGCACAGGCGGCCACATCCATCATTCCCGCCGAGCAGGGCGTACCGGGCGCCAAACCGGTCCGCTTGGCGGCCGCAGGAAGCACCTGCCCCACGATGTCATGGCTGGCCGCCGCCAGCCGGGGGAGCTTGTCGTACATCTCCGGCACACCGTAAAGCTCCATAAGGCGCGGGGAATACGTCCTGGCCCGAAAATCAAGGAGCCCGTTGCCGCTCATGTCGTTGAGGTCGGAGACAAGTTCGCCGGTAAGTTTAAAGCGGATGAGGTCTTTACACATGAGAACGCCGGCGATGCGCCCGTAGGCTACCGGTTCGTTTTCTTTAATCCACCGAAGGAGCGGCCCCGGCTGGCCCGGGTAGGGCTGGCCCAAGGTAATGGCGCTAATTTCACTATAACGCCCGCTTTTTTTGTAGTCCTCGATGATGTCCACGGCGCGCGCGTCCTGCGAGCCGATGCCGGGCCGCACTAAATCCCCTTTTTCATCTACCAAGTAGAGCCCGTTGCCGTGGCCGGTAAAGCCGATGGCCGCAATGTCCCCGGGATTTACGCCGGATTTGGCGATTACCTCTTGGATGCAGTCAGCGGTGTTCTGCCAGAGCCGCTCGGCGTCGCCCTCTACCCAAGTCGGTTCGGGATTTACCACCTCGTAGCGGCGCGCGGCAACGGCCACCTCGCGGCCGGCGAGGTCGAAGAGGGCCGCCTTGGAGTTGGTAAGGCCGTCATCGATGCCCAGAAGATACTTCGCCATCCCTCTCCCCTCCTTACCAAGCATTGGCAAATCACGCAGTGAAACTCCGTAGCGGCACTTTCCCCCGGTTGACCCACGGCCCAGGCTCTTCACCGCGAAAGAGCTTGGCCAGTTCTTGGGCCAGGCGGTGTGGCGCTTTACTCAGCGCATCCCGGGTGGTGCCGGCCATGTGGGTAGTGACCGTGCAGTTGTCCAGGGTGAGCAGGGGATAATCCTTCCCCGGCGGCTCTTTGTCGAAGACGTCCAGCGCCGCCCCGCCGATTTTTCGGTCGCGCAGGGCTTCATATAGGGCCTCTTCATCAACAAGCCCCGACCGGGCGGTGTTAATAAGAAAGGCGGTGGGCTTCATGAGCGCGAGCTCGCGCGCCCCGATCATGTGCTCGTTTTCTGGGGTAAGGCGGGCATGGATGGTAACGAAATCCGATTCTTTAAGGAGCGTATCGAGATCGGTAAGGGTGACGTTGAGCGCCGCAGCCGCCTCCGGGTCGGCGTATGGGTCGTAAGCCAAAAGGCGCACATCGAAGCCCGAAAGTTTTTTTGCCACCAACCGGCCGATCTGCCCGAAGCCAATAATGCCCACCGTTCGGCCCGGCAGGTCCGGCGAGTAATCCAGGTTAATGAAATCGCGGCGCCACTCGCCCTGCTTTAAGGCCATGTGGCTCCGGGCGATGTTGCGCGCCTCGGCCAACATCATGCCGATGGCATAGTCGGAGACGGCGTCGGCGTTGCGCCCGGGGTTGTTGAAAAACATAATGCCCTTCTCGGTAAGGTAGTCGACGTCTACGTTCTCATAACCGGCGCGCAAAATGCCCACAGCTTTAAGCCTCCGGCCGGCATCGATCAGGCGCCGTCCAAGGGGAAGAAACTGCAGGATGAGCACGTCAGCGTCGGCGATTAACGGGAAGAGGTCCTCCGGCGGCGGTACCGCCTCCGGCCCTTCCTCTTCCAACCTGCGGTTGAGGTGCTGCAGCTTTTCCATGCTGCCCTGGACCCAATCGTAGGTAATTAGCTCACATCCCTTATCGCGCCAGGCGGCAAAGCCGTCGAGCAGTAGATTAGAACCGATGTAATCGTCGCCTACTAAAAGAACTTTCATCTTTTCTTTGCCACCTCTTAGAACTTTCCGGCTTTTTGTCGGCCTGCTCACGTTGTGGGCCAATGCCGAGCCGGGAGGGCGCCAGGGCGCCCTTCCGGAGGGCGGCCCTATGCCTTACCGGCCGAACCACAGAGGTCGATCTTGCGGCGCACCACGTCTTTCATGAGCTCTAAGGGTTTTTCATAAATGTACATGGGCCAGGGCGCACGGCGCTTGTTGGTGGCCAGGAAGTCCTTCAGCCCGTCGACCAAGGCCACACAAAGCTCGGAGAAGATGTTGAGTTTAGCAATGCCGTTTAAAATGGCTTCCCTTACCTGATCGTCCGGCGTACCGGAGCCGCCGTGCAGCACCAGCGGTACCTTGGATACGGCGTTTATCGCCTGAAGGCGCGGGATGTCGAGCTTGGGCTCGGCGGTGTAGATGCCGTGGGCCGTGCCGATGGCCACGGCCAGGGCGTCGACTTCCGTTTCGGCCACAAACCGCTCAACGTCGGCCGGGTCGGTAAGGCGCCCTTCATCTTCACCTTCGCCGGCGTAAACCTCCGCCTTCCCTACGTGGCCCAACTCGGCCTCGACGGAGACGCCTCTCGACCGGGCATAGGCGACCACCTTCTTGGTGAGCGCCACGTTTTCGGCATAGGGAAGAGAAGAACCGTCGATCATAACCGAAGTAAAGCCAGCATCCACTGCCCTTTGGCAAAGCTCAAAACTGGGGCTATGATCGAGGTGAAGGGCTACGGGAACGGAAACCTGCTCGGAAGCCGTGCGGGCGAGGCTCACCAGGTAAGGCATGGCCGCCTCGGCATCCGGCGGCACTACCATCAGGATTACCGGCGAGCGCTTCTCCTCGGCCACCTCCACCGCCGCCCGCACAAATTCAAGGTTGCTCACGTCGAAGGCCGGCACGGCGTATTTGCCCGCCCGGGCCTTCTCCAAGAGTTCTTTGATAGATACAAGAGCCATGATACTGCCTCCTAACTAATTTTAAAGCCCGCTAAAATCACCGCATGAGCATTCCGCCGGAGATGTCAACCGTTGCCCCGACCATGTAGCTATTGCGCTCGGAAACGAGGAACAGCACCAGGTCGGCTACCTCTTCCGGCGTGGCAATACGGCCGATGGGAATACGGGACAGGTAATAGCTCGGGTCTTTCAGCACCGGGGCCGTCATGTCGGTGTACACCATGCCCGGGGCCACGGCGTTTACCTGGATGCCGTACTTGGCCACCTCCCGGGCCAGCGAGACGGTGAAGGCCACCACCCCGGCCTTAGAAGCGGCGTAGTGGGCGTGGCCGGTGGTGGAACCGCGAAAGGCTGCCTGCGACGTAAAGTTAACGATTTTACCCGGTGCCTTGCGCTCCAGGAGGTGGCGCACCAACCACTGGTTGGTAAGAAAGACCCCCGTGAGGTTCACGTCCAAGGTGCGGCGCCAGTCCTCTTCTTTCATCTCCACCACCGTGGCCGTAGGCCAAATGCCGGCGGCGTGCACCAGGATGTCCACCGGTCCCAGTTTTTCCACCGCCGTACGGAACATGGCGTCCACATCGGCCGCGCAAGACACGTCGGCCCGTACGGCCAAAGCCGTGCCGCCTCCTCTTTCGATTTCGCGGACCACTTCCTCTGCCGCCCGCGCGGCTTGGGCATAATTTACGGCCACCTTGGCCCCTTCGCGGCCTAGGGCTAGAGCCACTGCCCGCCCCATTCCGCGCGAACCCCCGACGACCACGGCCACTTTATCCCTGAGCCCTAAATCCATGCCCACCACTTCCTTCCCTCTTCCTTTTTAGCCCAACTTAGGCGCAGCCCTCGTCAGGGCTGAGGATCACCTTTAGGGCCGCCCCGCTGCGGGCCAGCTCGAAGCCTTCCCGGTACCGGGAAAGCGGCAACACCTTGGTGATCAGGCGTTTGGCATCGAGGCGCCCCGCCGCCATAAGATCGAGGATCTTGTGCATGTGGACGGGAGTAGAATCGGAAGTGCCGTGGACAAAGAGCTCGCGGTAGTGGATGACGTTGCTGTCCAGGGTGATTTCCGAACGCCCCTTGGGCAACCCGCCGAAGAAGTTCACCCGGCCGCGCTTCGCCGCAATATCGATGGCCTGGAGTTGAGCCTGCCCGGAGGGCGCTGCCACGATTACCACATCGGCCCCGCGGCCGTTTGTGGCCCGCATAACCACCTCTTTCAAGTCCTCTTTGCCGGAATCTACAAAGATGTCGGCGGCACCGATTTCCTTAGCCTTCGCCAGGCGCTCGGGCATAAGCTCGGCCATGATGATCCGGGCCGCGCCCCTGGCGCGCGCCAACATGGCGTGCATGTTGCCCACCGGCCCGGCACCGATTACAACCACGGCATCGCCCAGGCCTACCTGGGAGAGTTCCTGCCCGTTTAAAGCGCAGGAGAAGGGTTCGGTAATGGCCGCCTCGCAGAAGTCGATCCCCTCCGGAATGGTGAGAACTCCGCCCTGGCGCACCAGAATTTCTGGCGCCACCACGTAGTCGGCAAAACCGCCGTCGTACTGGTAGGAGATGGCCTCTTTTTCCTCGCACTGGTTCTGGCGGCCGCTTAGGCAGTACGGGCAGTGGCCACAGAAGATGACTACGCCCAGGATCACCCGCTGGCCCACCTCGTACCCCTTAACGCCTTGGCCCACCTCTTCAATTACGCCGGCAATTTCATGGCCGATGGTACGCGGCAAAGTGAAACCGTGCGCCGAACCGCCGGCGGCCACATTGCGCACGTCGCTCCCGCAGATGGCGCAGGCTTTTACCTTCACCAGGAGCCCCCCGGGCGGAGCTGAAGGCTTTTCCACCTCCTCGTAGCGCAGGTCGTTTGCGCCGTAAAGTCGGACGGCTTTCATGGTAGCCAATGCTGGTCAACTCCTTGACTTTATTTCTCCTCCAGGCGGGCGATGAAGTGCATCTCGTCGGCCGTCTTCTCGTAGAGGCGCCGGTACACACCGTAAAGCTTGCGATAGACGGCCGTCGCCGCTGGGTTGGGTTCGTTGCTCTCCGTAAAGGTGATCCACTTCTTAATCTCGCGGAAATCTTTATAGATGCCCACACCCACGCCGGCCAGGAAGGCGTCCGCCACCGGCGCTCCGGCCACCTTGGCCATGTAGTCCTGGGGGACGTTCATGATATCGGTGACTATCTGCCTAAACAGCGGGCTCGAGGCGCCGCCGTCCACCGCGACCACGCGCTCCGGCATAATTCCGAGCTCGCGCGCCACCTCTGCGTGGTGCGCCAAGCCGTAGCCGATGCCTTCCATAATGGCGCGGTAGAGGTGAGCCCGGGTGTGATAGAGGCTCAGGCCGAAAAACACGCCGCGGGCATACGGGTCCCAGATGGGGGTGCGCTCTCCCATAAAGTACGGAAGAAGGACCAAGCCGTCTGAACCCGGCGGAATCTGCTGCGCTTCCATGTCTAGTATCTTATAAGCGGATACTCCTAATTTAGCCTCGGTTTCCTTCTCCACTTGGCCGAACTGGTCGCGGAACCAGCGGATGATTGCCCCCGTTGTTCCGAGGCCGGCCAGGGCAACGTAGGCTCCCGGGTAGACGTGCGGGAAGTTGATAAAGCGCGGGTCAAACTTGGGTTCCGAGAGCGCAATCTGCCAGCAGTGGGTGGTACCGTACATGCAGGCGGAGGTGCCCGGCTCAATCATACCCACGCTGAAGGCCGAGCAGGAAGCATCCACGCCGCCGCCGGCGATGACCGGGGTCCCCATGGCCAGGCCCGTTTCTTTCGCCGCCACATCGCTGACCGTTCCGACGACCTCGTGGGCCGGGTAAGGCTTCGGCAATTTCTCCATGTCGATCCCGCAGGCGGCGCACATCTCCTCCGACCACTTGAGGTTTTTGATGTCGAAAAGCGGTGCCGTAAGGCCGGCCACGCCGTAGTCGATCACCGCTTCGCCGGTGAGCTTGAAGATGATGTAGGCGTGGGAGTTGAGCATCTTCCAGGTGCGTTCGTAGTTTTCCCGCTCATGGCGCGCATACCACATCATTTTGTAGCCGGCGAAATACGGGTCGACGGCATTGCCGCTCACCTCAAAGATCTTCCCTTCGCCCAGGTGCTCCTTCGCCCAATCGCACTCGGCGGTAGCGCGCCGGTCCATATAGATGATACACGGCCGTACCGCCTTCCCTTCCCGGTCGACCGGGGCCATATCCGGCGTAAGGCCGCTTACCCCGATGCCGGCAATCTCCTGAGGATTCACCCGGGAGTCGGCGAGCATCTTCTTTACTATCTTTTTAAAGTCACCCCAATAAACGGCCTCCGGGTCCTGCTCCGCCCAGGCCGGACGCGGCACGTCCACGCCGTGCTCGGCCGAAGCCGTAGCTACCACTCTACCGTCTAAAGTAACGATCACGCCTTTGCTACCAGAAGTGCCCACATCAAAGCCAAGTAGGTACTGAGCCATCTTTTCCCACCCTCCTTCTTTTAAGGACGCCGCTAAGCTCTCCGCTTCTCTCTTTCGGCCGGACGGGCAACCCTATCTCTCGCTTTGGTGCGGCAACATCCCTCCTTTCAAAAAACGCAAGAGGACCTCTGTAAGCAGCGTCAGCTCGCTTACAGGGCCCTCTCTTAAAACTCTGGCCCCACAAGTATATACTACCCTTCGTCTCGCTTTATTCCAGCTCTACTCGGGCCAAATGTCTTTTTGCTTCTAATATTCGCCGTGTTGTCCCGAATTCCTTCATAACTAGGAAATTACCTTTTATCCAGGTCGTCTCCCCGGTTCAGCTCGGCGGGCGTCAGCCCCCAAAGCGCCCGGCAGCTGGTATCCACTGCCACCGCACCCGCTGCCAGGATGGCGCGTGCCTGAGGCACAGTCCGGATGAAACCGGCCGCCATAACCGGCAGGGACACTTCCTGACGGACCAGCGGCAACACCTCGGGAACCAGCGGACCGGGTAAAAGCTCCAGAAAGTCTGCGCGGCTGCCTTTTACCACTTTCAGGCCCTTTTCCAGGGCAACGCTGTCATGGAGGAACATGCGTTGGACAGCCAGAATCTTTTCCCGGCAGGCCGCATCGATGAGAGCCGTATTAGGCGTAATGATCCCATCGATTTTTAGCACCCGGGCGAGATACTCAACAACCGTTTTGTCCTTCCCATACCCCTCCAGGAGGTCCACCTGAACGAGGATACGCCTTCCCGACCGCTTAAGCCGCGCCACCAGGTCGGGCAGATCGAAGAGCGAGGCCCGGGAAATCAGCACCACCGCCGCCTGGGGCGGTAGCTTTTCGATTTCTTGGCCGTGCCAGAGAGAGGGTATCACCGGGTGACGGGCAAACAGAGCCAGCCAGTCCATTGGGCGCATCCTCCTTTTTTTCTTTCGTAACGCTTGCCGAAAGCGGACAAGTTCTTCCCTCTCATAGTATAATAAACAAAGTAAAAAGGGTATGGGCAAGGTCGACGAAAGGGGATTGAAGTTGCCCGACAAGGTGGACGTGCTCATCTTCGCCGCTTCCTACGGGGGCGGGCATCTGCAGGCAGCACGCGCTCTGGTAGAAGGATTCCAGCTCATCCGGCCGGAACTTCGGTGTACCACGGTTAACTTTTTTCGCGAGCTCAGCCCGACGGCTAACCGCCTGCTGGAGATTTCCTACCGCCAGGCCGTTCTTCGGGCGCCCCTCCTTTGGAAAGGCCTTTATCGTCTGACCGATCGCTCCGGATCGGGGTCGCGCCTGGAGCGGCGCTTAAGCCGCCTCTTCTTCCGTCGCACCCGCTCTCTCCTCGCCGCCTACAATCCCCGCCTTCTGGTAAGCACGCACCCTATGGTTTCCCGTATTTTAGGAGAAATGAAACGGCGCGGCCTGGTAACCCTGCCGCTCGCCACCGTTCTTACCGACCAAAGCTTACATAGCCAGTGGCTCCATCCGTGTACCGATCTTTACCTCGCCGGCTCCAACTACGTCCGCGCACGCCTCATCCGGCGCGGAGTACCGGCAGAGCGCATCGCCGTAACCGGCATACCCATTTCACCCAGTTTCGCCTTGCCGCGTGACCGCACCGCCACGCGAAAAGCTTTAGGCCTTAATCCGGACCTACCGGTGGTTCTCATCATGGTCGGTGCGCAGGGCCTCGTCCCCGACGCCGCCGACCTTTGCGCGGCGCTAGCCGCCTTGCCGCTTCCCCTCCAGGTGGTTTTTGTGGCCGGTCACGACGAGCGCCTGCGCGCCCAGGTGCAGCAATTGGCTTTAGGTAGCAGGCAACCCGTCCACGTCCTTGGCTTCGTCACCAACATCGAAGAGTGGATGGCGGCCAGCGACATCTTGGTGGGCAAAGCAGGCGGACTTACCACCGCCGAAGCCCTGGCGCGGGGACTTCCCCTGGTCATCGTCCATCCTATTCCCGGTCAAGAGGAAGACAATACGCGCTTTCTCGTGCACGCCGGGGCAGCCGTACGCGTGGAAGAAATCCATGAAGCCGCCCATGCCGTAGAGGAAATCTTGACGAGCCCCAGCAGGCTCGCCGCCATGCGCCGGGCCGCGGCCCGCATCGCCCGCCCGCAGGCCGCCGAGCAGGCAGCGCAGGCCATCGCCAACCTCCTGTGCGGGCAGGCCGAAAGCTTTAGATGACAAGTTCCTTTAACGGCCGGCGTATATCCACGTTAGGGTGGGCTCCGCTAGGCGCCAGGGGGCGTCTGTGGAGGAGGAACCGCCGTACCACTCGGCCCCGTTCCCGTCTTCTTTTCCGGCAAAATGATTTCTTCCCCCGGATAGACAAGCCGCGGGTTGGTTAACCGGTTGAGGCGTGATATTTCCTGGTAAAAGCTCCCCTTCCCGTAGAAGCGTTCGCTAATGCCCCAAAGAGTATCGCCGGGACGGATGATGTACTTTTGTCCGGCTGGCGCCCCCTGGCCCTTCCCCAGAGGGGCATTACTGTCTGAAGGCGCCTCGGCAACCTTTTCCTCCGCAGCGGGCACCGGCTCAGGGGCAACCGATCCAGCCGGTACCGGTGTTTGTACCCCGGCGCCGGTCGAATGGCGGCGGTTCCACCAGGCCCGGCCCGTCAAAGCGAACATCAGAACGAGAGCAGCCAGCAGTAACACCCCGAGGAGCCGGCCCGGGCGGGCCAGCCGGTAGCGGGCGTGGGGCAAGGTAGGCATGCCGGAAGAAGTCTCTGAGCCGGCGCCGCTTGAGGCGTAAGAGCCCACGGGCACCATCTCCGCGCCTTCGCGTATATAGAGCGCCTCGCGCTCCAGCTCCGTATCCAAGACCAACGCCACCTGCCACGGCTCGGGGAAGTGTTCCTTGTGAACGGCCGCGTCGTATCCCGACAGAAAAGCCCCTAAACCGCTATGGGTGTGAAACCAGCCCACCACCCGGAACGCAGGGTACTCTTTCTTGGCCCGGGTGCCGAGCTCGGCCAAAAGCTCGGGGGTAAAGCGGATACTGCTCCCCACAGAATCCGCCCCTTGCGCGAGGAGGGCCGCCTCTACCCGCACCAATGCCCTTTCACCTTCGCCGCGCACCCGTCCCAGGAGGAGGCCGCCGATCTCCCGGCCTTCCGCTTGCCGCGCCCAGGCCAGGATTTCACTCCTTACCGTGCGCGCTATGTGGACCCCCGCTGGCATCTTTCTTCATCCCCCCGGCACCCCAGGATAGCTGCAATTGTCTGAAGTGCTAAATCTAACCAAATATATTCGCGGCTGTGCCCTTACTTCCCTCCTAAAGGTAAATCAGAAAAGTAACGGGTAACCAACGCTAAACGCGCGGCATAGACTTTAAGAGGATATTGGCCCAGAGGAGGAATTCCGTATGCCGCAACTTACGCCGCAGCCTCTTCCTTATGCCTCCCTTCCCGGCCTCTCCGCCAGGCAGCTGGCGGAACACTACAAGCTGTACCTCGGTTATGTAAATAAGACCAATGAAATCTGGAACCTCATCTCCACCGCTGACCGTGAGAGCGCCAACGCCACGTACAGCCCTTATCGCGAGTTAAAGCTCGAGGAAACCTACGCCCTAAACGGCGTTAAACTTCATGAACTTTACTTCGGCAACTTGGGCGGAACAGATGGACCGCCGAGCGGCGAAGTAAGTTTCTTCCTTCAGCGCGATTTTGGTTCCGTTGATGCCTGGATCAGGGATTTTCACGCCCTAGGCCTTGCCGCCCGCGGCTGGGCCATTCTGGCCCTCGACCTGGAGCTCGGCACCTTGCACAACTTCCTACTCGACGCCCATAACCTCGGCGGCATCCAGCGTACGGCGCCCCTCCTCGTTCTCGATGTCTACGAGCACGCCTACTTCATCGACTACGGTACCAACCGCTCCGGCTATCTGGACGCCTTCTTTGCCAACATCGATTGGGAAGAGGTCAACAGGAGGCTGCGGCCATATTTGGTACGCAGTGCCCCGCTTCCTACTTTAAATCCGCAGCTCTTCGCCTGACGAAAAAGCGGCCCTCAGAGCGTCAGGGCGGGCCTGCAGAACTTAAGCGGCCATAAAGGGGACAGAACGGTTTTCCTTCCGTCCTGTTCCTCTTTGTTTTCTCCCCGCACCTATGGTATAGTTCGTTATGATAAAAACATAGGAAGAAGGCCTTCGGGGCAAGGTGAGGGGGCAGGCCCCCAATTCCTGACCGGCGGTGATGCTTCCGCCGAAAGGCGGAAGACTAGCCCGCGAGCCACTAAGGTGGCTGATCTGGTGAGAAGCCAGAGCCGACGGTATAGTCCGGATGGGAGAAGGTGGTGTTTCCGTTCGGCATTTTCCCCGGAAGGCTTTTCTTCCGGGGATTAATTTTTAAGGAGTCATCCATGCCGCTAAATAGCGGCACCACGAAGGGATGAAAATGGTATTTTCGAAGGAGGTTGCATCATGGCCCGTCTTCGCGATACGCGGTATCTGGTCAAAGTGGCCCTTCTCGGCGCCCTCGGTTTCCTCCTGATGTACCTGGAGTTCCCGCTCCCCTTCATGCCGTCGTTCCTTAAGTTCGATTTTGGCGACGTACCGGCCCTCATTGCCGGCTTCGCCTTCGGCCCGCTGGCCGGCATTCTGGCCGAGGCGATCAAGTGTGCCCTCTTTCTTCTCTCCGGCCGCTCAGAGGCCGGAATTATCGGCGTTAGCGCCAACTTCGTCACCGGGGCCAGCCTCGTCGTCGCCGCCGCTTTGGTCTATCAACGGGTGCGCACCCTTAAGGGCGCTATCCTCGCCCTTTTTGTCGGCACCATCGTCATGACGGCCACCATTACCGTCGCCGATATTTACATCTTCCTCCCGCTCTGGAACGTGCCTGTGGAACAGATACTTCCTATGGCCGTAAGCGCCATTATTCCCTTCAACCTCATCAAAGGCGTGCTTTCCTCCACCGCAACTTTTCTTCTTTATAAGCGCGTAAGCGCCTGGCTGGGCGCCGTTGCCGTAGTTACCCAACCAGCCAAAGCCCGGCCCTGAAAGCCTAAGAGAGAAGCCTGGGCGCAGAAACTTGCACCCAGGCTCTTTTCTTTGTCGCTCCACGAGCCGAACCTCAAAGGAAGCCGGAGGCTTGAGTTTCTCGAACGGCGCCGGCTCTTTTTCCGGCTACTCCCCTTCTGGCGGTCGTACCGACGGATACACCCGTTCCGGCACTCCTGCCGTCTCGGGCACCACCTGGGTACCGGCCCACCTGTCGCCCAGCCGGCGCCCGGCGGGATCGGTGAGCACCAACAGCAGTTCCAACAATACCATTACTAGGCCCAGAATGGGGCCGAAGATCCAACCCAGCACCGGCACAATGCCGATGATGCCCCCGATGGCTAAGGGCAAGTTGCGCTTGGCTGAAACCGCCATGTCTACCGGCCCGCCGTCCAGGCGCATCACTTTAAGCCTTAAGAGCTTCTTTCCCAGGCTTCGGTCCTTATACTCTGGGTTCTTGGTAAGCTCGTACATAATCCCGTCTTTAGTTAGGGTGTAAACACCGCCGGCCAAAAAACCCACGAACGGTACCAAGGACAGTAGGCCGGCGACGAGACTGTCGATGAGTGCGGCAAGGAACCGAGAGACCAAGTCTGCTTTCGGCATTCTCCTCTTCCCCTTTCCCAAACCGCCCTAGTGATGGCCCTTTATCTTTTGCCCTCGCTCACGGGCCTTCCGCTCTGTGATACCTGCGTCCTGCCCGCGCGACTCGCGCGGCGCCGGGCGATGCGGCGGATCGTTCTGCGCGGCTACGAGCTCCTCCAGCCCGCGATCCCGTTCGTTCCAGGTGAGGTTCTTCTTAGGCACCCGCTTCACCACCTCCAGTTTCAGGATGCCCCGCGGACGCCCCCTCCATGCGGCCGCTGGCCGCCCTCACCCGTGCGGCTACCCGATGCCGAATCGCCGCCGGAATCAGGTCTGCTACCCGGGCACTGGCCAGGCAAATGTAGGTATCCGAAGCGCCGTAATACACCAGCACCTCGTCCTCATCCTCGAGGATCTCCTTGTCCGTTCCAGGTACCGCACCGCAGGTAAACACCACATTCGGCACCCAAGAGCGCTCCCGTTCACCGACTTCGAGCTCCGTCTCCGGCGATAGGATGGGGTTGGGAGAGCGGTAGAGCAACCGGCTGGGGTCCTGAAGATCCACGAGAATCACGCCCAGGCGATAGACCATGGTGTTGCTCACCCCGTGGTAAATGAGGAGCCAGCCGTATTTCGTTTTGATGGGCTGGGAACCGGAACCGATTTTGAGAGAGTCCCACATAAGGCCTGAGCGGGGGCCAATGATGATCTTGTGGCTTTGTTTGGGCCAGGGGAAGCTCAAAGTATCCGAGTAGGATACCCAGATGCTGGGCTCCACCCGGTGGTACATCACCCATTTTCCGTCGATCTTTTCCGGAAAGAGTATGGCGTCCTTGTCCCACAACCCCGGGAAGGCCATACCCATCCTTTCCCAACGGTCGAAGCGGTGGGCCAAGAAGTCTTCCACGCTGATGCTAGCTCCGGCCACCTGCGCCACCACGCCGTCGTAGGCCGTATACACCATGTACAGGCGGCCGTCGATCACCACCACGCGCGGGTCCTCACACCCGCGTTTTTCCTCAGGTATGGCCGGCGCAAAAATGGGTTCCGGCAACCGCTCGATAAGCTTATTGCGCTCAAAGACGGCCAGACCGATGCGGGAAATCTCATCCTCGCCGAAGGCCCGGTATAGGAGATATACCTTGCCGTTCAGGCGAACCGCCGCAGCGTTGAGCACGTAACGGCTCTCCCACGGATGCTCAGCGATGGGGCGAAGAAGCGGGTTATTCTCCTCCCGTCGGAGCTGCCCTGCCGGCGGAAAGGCTCCAACGTCCTGCACCAGGACTGCCTCTTCTACCTGGCGCGTCCCCAGGAGCGCGTCAAGAAGGTTGCTGGCCCCGCGTCCTTCGCCAATGCGCTCGATAACCTCCGTCATGATATCCTGGGGGCGAAAGCCCATCTCCTTGTACATCTCTTCCAGGAGGTCATGGTGGAACCAGTCGCGTTCTACGTGCAGCGAAAGCGGCGTCGGCACCCCTTTGCCTCCGCGGAAACTGTAACTTGCCCAGGTCCAGGCAGAACAAGGGATAAAGGTGCCGTCGTCCAGGGTGAGACTCAGGCCATAGCCCTTGACCATAAGCTCCAGCAGGCGGGCTTCTTCTTGCCAGCCGGCCTTGGCGAGCTCTTTCGCCAGAAGGTGAGTACGGGCAGTAAGGTCGCGCTGGTGCCAGTTCTCAAAGATGTTGGCGGCCGAAAAAATTTCGCGACCCCGGTGCTTAATGATGGAGTTAACCAGCTTGGTCCCAAATTCCTTGCGCTCGCGGGCATAGATTTGCCAGATAAAGGAATAATGCTCGGCCTCCACCAGGCTCTTGACAATGCGGGTGAAGTAGCGGATCTTCGGAAAGGCTCCGCCCATCCCTTTAGGGAGGCTCCCCACCGTAATGCGTGCTGCCAGCCGATTTAGATGGGATATGTCGCGCAGCTCTCCCACACCGGGAAAGGTTTCCGAGGTAAAAATAAGGGGCTTTATCTCCACCTCCTCCAGGCCGTCGGGACGTAGGTTGTCCTCCAGCCACCACAGCACCCGGTCGGTGTACTCACGTTCCTCGCAAATTCCGGCCAGCGTCAGGGCATCGCGCACGTCCAGGTTATCCAGGAGCTCTGAGGTGCTGTGGTACCCGAGCCGAATCAAGAGGTTCGGAGGAGGAAACTCCGTAAGGAGCCGGCGCAGGATTTCGCTCTTCACTGCCAGAATGCTTTGGTGCGGCACCAGGTCAAAGACTTTTTCCACAACGGCTCGCGTTCCTTCCGGAGTGGAAAGATCTCCCGGAAATAGGCGATCTGCAGCCCGTTCCAGGTCCAGCATAAAGCGCTCCAGGCCGGCTCCGATTTCTGCCGAAGGCAATCCTTGCGCCAGCTTCAAGTCCTCATGCACAAAACGGTGAAAGGCTTCCCCGTAGCGCTCCTGCAGCCGGCGAAAAACGGTATTCGTCCGCACCGGAATTCCGCCTAAGCCCTTCAGCTCCTTGGGAAGTGTGAGAGGTACACCGGGGATAAACTCCAGGTAGTCGAGAGGGGTTATAACCGGGCGCACCTCGGCCGCCTTCTCCACCCAGGTTTTCACAAAACCGTCCTTAAAGCGGCAAAACTCCTTCACCTGGTTCTCTTTGAGGCGGGCAACCTGTTCGAAAGTCAGGTCCTCCAGGTCCAGGTTCTTTACCTCGCCGACCAAGGCGCGGAAGCTCTGGATGGTGGCGACAAACCCGGCCAAGCGCCCGTCGTAAAGCACCCGAAGTGCTTCTATGATGTCGTCCGCCTGCAGGGTTGAGTCGAAGGCGTAAGCCTGAAGGAGATGGTACACCGCATGGGTCCAGAGTTCCTCGCTAAAGCGAAACTCCGCCTCGCGCCGGCCGGCCAATCGTTCAAGGCCTTTATATTCTTTTTCCGGCAACACGCGGGCAAAAAGAGTGCTAAAATGGTTAAACCCGGTGGTGAAGCTGGCAATTAGGTCTGAAAGATGGCAGTGCACCTCCAAGGGGCGGTCCCGGAGCTCCAGCCCGTAGATGTCGGGCTGTTTCAGGATGAGTTGGGATTTCAGCCAGTATTCCTCATGGCTCTTGATACAGTCGAAAAGGGCCCGCGCGACTTGTTTGAAGACGTGCGTCCGTTTACTCGCTGATGGCGGGCTGAGTTTGGCCCCCAGGCTAACTTCACAGATTTTCTTGTCCCAGACCACGGCTTGAGCGAGCAGCCAAGGGTCCACGCCGAATTCGCCGATGCCGCCGTACCACCAGTCCAAGTTCGTACAATAATCCTCCACCAGGCTGCGAGAAATGCCGTAGATACCGCTTAAGGGGTCGGTAACGCGCAGGCCGAAGAAAGCCTCAAGTAAAGGCGCTACAAACAAGCTGCCGGTAGGGTCCTCGAAGTAGTGGCGCCGGAAGCTGGAAACTACTAGATCGTAGTCCTGAAGAAGCGGGAAAAGCAGGCGTTCGAGCCATGTCGGCTTAAACCCCCACTCACCCCGTTCCTTGAGGTCGGCCTCGAGGAGAATCACATCTGCTCCGAACTTTCGAGCTACTTCCAAAATGGCCCGAATACTAAACCCACGGCCGTTGGCACCTGGCGGTAGTAAGAACTCGTGGTGAGGAACGTCGAGCTCAAGGCTCTGGACCGCGGTCAGCGCTTTATTGCCGGCCGGATCGCCGGCGCAGATAAAAAGTGGCTTGATATTCAGAAATGGCTTAAGGCCTTGCACTGCAGTTGAGAGCACCTTGGGCAAGGTATCTTGTTCATTGTAAAAAGGAACGCCTACAACCACGTCTACGGGGCCGACACCTTTGATCTGCTCTAAAGCAGCCTCTAGTGTGCGTTGAAACAGGTCCTCACGCTGGCGTAGTTCCTGGATATCCAGATAAACCCCTCCTACGCGAGAGCAGTTACTTGTCACATAAATTTGACATCGTGTTCGGATATCCTTCCCCTAGAATTCCCGGTTCGGTAAAATGGCAAGCAAAAAGGTCCAGCTGCCTCTGGAGCCGAACCTTCCGGCTCAGGAACCTTCTCGAGACTCATCTTGAGTCGCACCGCCTGCTTCTTTTACATAGCGAAGCAAATTTGCGCGCGCGTTGGCCATGTGCTCGGCCATACGGCGGGCAGCCAGCTCGCTATCGTGGTGAGCAATCGCCTCAAGGATGCTCCGGTGCTCCTTTACCGAGAAGTGAATGCGCCCGGGTACGCTCAGCGAACGCAGGCGCGCCTGCTCCACGTAGTCCAACATGCTGCCGAGAGCATAACGCAGGGCTTTGCTTTTCGAAGCCTCCAGCAGGAGGCGGTGAAATTCGGTGTCGAGTACCGTGATCTGCTCTATATCTTCCTTAGCTACGTAGAACTCCTGTAGCTCCACAACTTCATTGAGCTTTTTAAGTTCCTCTTCGGTAACGCGCTGCGCCGCCCAGTTCGCCACCAAGCCCTCCAGGTGCTCACGGATAATAAAGATGTCCTCCACGTCCTCGGTGGTAATGCCCTCAACCACCACCCCACGATTTGGCAGGTAGCGTACCAGCCCCTCGAGCTCCAGTTGGCGCAAAGCCTCACGGATAGGCGTACGGCTGACTCCGTACTGCGCCGCCAGGCGCAGCTCCACCAAGCTCTCCCCCGGCGCCAGGCGCCCCTTCAGGATATCGTCCCTTAGTTGACAAAAAATGCTGTTGCGCAGCATTTCTCTTCCTGTAGCCGGAATCTCGCCACGTCGCGGCACCGCCATTCTCTCCTCTCTATACCGTTCTTCCCAGTGTCGCAGCGCGCCATCCGTCCGCCCAGCCGTATTTCCTAACTGCCCGCAAGATTACATGTAAGTATACTTGCTACTATTGTATGCCGTCTTGATAGCTAGCGCAAGGCAAAAAAGGGCACCCGCTTTTAGAGCAGGTGCCTAGCCTTGTAAGGAAGCCTACCTTGCTGACAACAGTGTGCGTATACCCTTAGTCCTCTAAGGGACGCGTAAGAAGATAATCACTCAGAAACAGGTTCTTCACCAGGGATATCGCCGTGTCCGTTGGCGCTTGGACCTTAGCTTCTCCTTGCAACTCATGCTTCGGCACCGTAAGATGCGCCCGCAAAAGTCCCGATATCTCAACCGCCTTACTCACGCCCACCTCCGGACACCTCCCCTTAGTTTCTCCCCTCGTTGAATTCTTGTATCCGTGTATTATTGTATACAATACCTGCAGGAAAGTCAATGCCTTAGGAAATAGTCGCAATTGCGTTTTCTTAAATACTTTGGGCAACCGCATGGCGGCTGCCCAAAGTTTGGCTCCTCTGCTTTCGTCCCATGGCGCCACCTGCCTTCTTTGCCACGCCACGTCTACCTACAGGCGAACTCCAAAGCAACGCCAATAAGCCATAAGCCAACGCCACAGGTAACTCATGCGATCAGCCTCCCCTCTTTTTTATGGCCTTATTCTACCCCGCGAGAGAGGAGTTTTCAATACTTTCTGTAAACTATCCTTACATACGAGGGTTATATTACCTCACCAATTGATGTTAAAGGAATCCGACGGTCTTCCTGTACCGTGCTCACCAGGGTATGGGCCGATCGCACGGATACCCTCCCTTTTACCGTGCTCCTCACCCCTTCCCTGCAAAACTCGTTTTTCTAAGTTTCTGGAGCGAGGACAAACCCCTCTGCGAGGAATGCCAGCCGGATTTTATTATTCTCGACCCGTTGCAGAGGCTCCACACTAAGGTAGAGGACCGCACTTTGGAAACCGTCAGGGTGTTGATAACGGTTGGGATGCCTTCCAGGGTTCCGGCCGGTCTGCGGGTGAGGGCGGCATAGCTTTCAAAGAAATTGTCCAAGAAATGGGTGTTAGCGATGAAACCGTCCGGCGATATATCCGCGAGCTTCAGGAAAGGAATATTGCCGATAACCGAGGAAGGCGGTAAGGGACAAAAACCCAAAGTTCACCGCTGGGTTGGAAAGCAGGCGAATAATAGCGCTATAACCAAAACCGCCTAAAGTCCAAACCCCAAGTAGAGTAGGCACAAAGTAGGTCCAAAGGCCCAAGGTATTTATATACCTTTGGGGCTATGGGCCTACTTTTCTGTTCCCGAAGGCCAAAATTTGGACCAACGTTGGCCCAAACCTTGGCGCTACCTTTGGGCCTGCTTGAACTCATCACACAACAGCTCGTCTTTTCATAGACTAGAGGTTGTGTGCCAATCTTTTTAACTTGTTTTCTGCAGGAATAAGCTTAGTTTCATATTCTTTAATTTTAAAACTTAACCTTTCCAGCGCTCTCTCCATCTCTTCAATGCGGGAAAGAAGTTTCTCCCGTTGCTCGATAAGGATTTGTTTTCTGGCCTCTATAGTTTCGTCGCCTTGCTGGAGCAGCGTAACATACTCGACTAGCGCTTCAACTTGGACACCTGCGCTGCGCATACATTTAATGAATTCAATCCACTTACAGTCTTCCTCCGTATAATTCCGGATACCGCTTCCGTTGCGATTTACCCTGGGGATCAGTCCAATACGCTCATAGTAGCGGAGTGTATCCGGTGAAAGGCCAATTTTTTTGCTTACTTCCGCAATCGTCATGTGGTTTCACCTCCGATGTCCAATATTATACTTGATACTTGGAGTTAACTCCAAGTCAAGGGTTTTAAAATAGTAGCACTACCCGTGCTACTATTTTAAAAAACGAAGCTTCTACAACCGCTAACTTCCCCATCCCTGACAAGAAACCAATTCGTTCTTGCCTGCTGACCCTGCTACGCCATTTGAAGCGGCGGACGGATGGCTGCAGCAGGGTACATGAAACCGTTGGCTTTCCCCAAAGCGTAAACAAAGGGGTGACCATCGTCGCCGGGGCTGTGGAGATGTGGGCAACGCGAGGCGCAGCCGAAGCGTTGTCCAAGCGCCTGTGGACCCCTGGGGATAACCCCGCTGCTC
>JASKKP010000035.1 GCA_030154105.1 Bacillota bacterium | reverse complement strand
TAGGAAGAACCGCAGTTACCGCCGTCACGTGCGGAACAAGTACTACAAAAGGCTCAAGGCTGAGGGCAGGTTCAACTTCGACCTGCTTCCCGGCAAAAAACGCTTGAACGAGCCTTTCGCGGTCAACGAAGCGGTGTATGTTGATAACGAAGGTCGTCTGGTGGTGGTAAAGAACCGGCGGATATGGCGCGACCAGGATCTGCGCGGTTTTCCAGTGAGAAGAAAGCTGTTTGAGAAAGGCGACATTGTTCGCACAAAAGAAGGCGAACTTGCCCAGGTAATCTCTTTAAAAAGCAGCGGAATGATAAAAATTCTGTTCTTCCGGAAGCAAGACAGCAAAAAAGGGCAAACGACCGATAGAAATCCCAAATACTTAATTATTGTCCAGAAAGGCAGGGGAAGGGTGTGGAAACCAGAAAAAGCGGCGCTCCTCTCCTGACTGAAGTCAGAAGAACCCGCGCCGCTAAAAAGAATCTTGGGCTCAAAACCGGACAAGCTTGAGGAAAGGAGATGGTTCTATGGCGTCCGGAAAGCGGCGTTTGATTGCCGCGGCGGTAGTGATTCTCCTTTTGATATCGGTGTCGGGCTTTGCATTGGCGGATCCTCCTGAGGTGGACAATCCCCTGGGGGTCGAGTTCAATGCGGGGAAGTTCTTGGACGGCTTGATCACCGTGCTGAAATGGGTTCTTGCCATTGCGTTTATCGTGGTGGCGGGCGCCGCAATATACCTCGGCTTTCAGTTTGTGGCTTCCGCCGGCAATCCCCGCAGGCGGGCCGAAGTGATGGACGGCATCAAAGATCTCCTCATCGGCGGGATCTTCATCTTTGGCGCCTTCTTCATCACTTCGCTGCTGAAACAGCTCGCCGACTGGATCTTCGGCGTAGCGCATCCATGAGGCCGGAAGAGGGTATCGAAGTTGCGGGTGTATAAGGTGCCGCTTTCAATTGCGGGCGAACCCAAGGTCGTGGGCGGCAAATGGACTCTCCGCCAGCTGCTCTACGTCCTTTGCGGGTTCGTCTTCTCTTACATGACCGGAAAAGCGCTTGGCTTTCTGGGTGTCGCAGGCTGGGTCGCCGCCGCGGCGCCGTTTCTCTTCGCCCTGGCCCTGGCCTTTGTCGTCGTCCCGGGCCGGGGCATAGGGTTAGACAGGTATATATGGCTCTGGGCGCTGTACAGCGCCCAACCGCAGCAATTTGCTTATCTGGGGAGGGGGCGGCGGAATGGAAGAAGCCGGTAAGGCATCGGATGCTGTTGTTTCTGAGCCGGTACGCGATGTTCTCACAGAAGAAGAGATCCGGGCCGTGCTAGATGAAGTGCTGGCTTCGGTTGTCCTGGCCTGGGAGAACGCTTTCTGACGAAAGAAGGGAACGACAGGTGTTCGGCTTTATGCGTTGGAGAAAGAAAAGACCCGAGGCCGAGACCGAGGGTACGCGCGTACCCTCGGTGCAGGATTTTCTCGGCATAAAAGACGTCCGGGACGGCATCATCATTCTGAACGACGGTGGATACCGGGCGCTCATAGAGGTGATAGGCGGGGTCAATGTTTCTTTGCTGTCGGATGCGGAAAGCGACGCCGTGGAAGACCTGTTCGGCCGTTTCGTCGCTTCGCTGAACTTTCCGGTCCAGATTTATGTCCAGACGCGGCCGCTCGACCTGGCGGGCGAAATCGAGGAGTTCCTGAAAAGGTCTTCCGCCCTGAACCCGGCGCTGCAGGCGTACGCCGCTTCTTTCGCCCGGTATGTTTCGTATTGGGCGGGGAGCGGGGTGCTCGTGAAAAAAGTGTATGTGGTCGTGCCCGTCGAGGGCGAAGAAGACCCGTACGTTGCTCACCAAGAGATATTAAGGCGGCGCGACTTTGTCGCAGCGGAACTGCAGAGGTTTGTCGCCTGCCGCCCGCTTGACACGGAAGGCGTGCTCGACGTGCTGTATACGGCCCTCAACAAGTCGGCGGCGACGGCCATGCGGGCGAGCGACGCGGCCAGGTTCGGTTTTCTCGAGCCCGTAGTAAGGGAGCTCCGGTAAAGCTATCAGGTTCTGACACTTTGTGTCGACCCGACAGCTTTGCCGTGGCTTCGAGACTGAGGGGGCGGCCTTTTGGGCCGTAAGCCGAATCCCTGGCGACAGGGAAAGTGAGGAGTCCCCCTACGTACCGGGGCTGCCCTAAAGGCAGGCACCCCAGTCGGCGTTCCAGACTTGGGCACTGCCGGTTTGCAGGGACGGAACCTGGCCCCACGGGGGCAGTCGGTGAACATCCTGCAGGCTGTCAGAGGTCCCGGTACATTGTTGCGGAGCAGAATAACCCGAAAGGAGGCTGGCCTTAGATGGCCCCGGTATTTGCCGGTTACCCGAAAGTTTTTGTGGTAGATGCGGAGGGAAAGCCGCTCCTGCCGTGCCACCCTGCTAGAGCGCGGAAGTTGCTCGATGCCGGGAAAGCGGTTTTAGAGCGGGGGATACCGTTCGCTATCAGGCTGAAGCGGGCAGTAGAGAATCCAGTCGGTTCGCTACGAGCCAAAGTCGATGACGGTTCGAAGCGGGTGGGTATTGCGTTAGTCAACGAACACACGAGCGAGGTGGTTTTCCGCGGCGTTTTGATCCAGCGCGGCGATGTGACGCGCCTCATAACCCTGCGGCGCGAGTACCGGAGGAACCGGCGTTACCGGCTGGTGCGCCACCGTTCCTGCCGGAACCGCAACCGCAGGCAGGTGGTGCCCTTCCCCAGCATCCGTCAGAAGAAGGAAGCAGTTTACCGGGTACTGGCGGACCTGGCGGGGATGGCGCCGGTTTCCGGCGTGGACGTGGAGCTGGTCTCGGTGGGTGTGAAGAACCCTGCTCTGCCGGGCCAAGATGTGCGGGAAAAGGTGTTGCGCCGCGACGGCGCCTGCGTCTTGTGCGGTTCCACGGAAAAGCTTCAGCGGCACCACCTGGTGCCGAGGGCGAAGGGGGGCACGGACACGCCGGAGAACCAGGTGTTGCTCTGCGCGGAGTGCCACCGGAAACTGCATTCCGGGGAAGCCGTCTTGGGAAGGAAAGGAAAGACCTTCGCCTGGAGGGCGCATGCTGTGCTGGGCAAAGCCTACCTGCTGTCTCTGCTCTCCCGTTTCGGGGAGGTGAAGGTGGCGGAAGGCTGGCAGACGAAGGCCTGGAGAGAGCAACTGGGGCTTCCCAAGTCTCACGCAAACGACGCAGCCAGCCTGTTCCCGCCGGAGAGCCCGCTCAAAATCTTCGGCCCGGAGTGTTTGATCTGGCCTCTCCGCAGGCGGAAGTGGGAGGGCAATCCCACGAAGACATGTGAGGAAAAGAACGGCTTCCGGCACTGGGACGTGGTGCGGGCCGTCCGTGCGGGGAAGGTGGTGTTCGGCTGCGTGCGGAGCCTCAAGGCGCGGGTCATGACCCTGCGGACGGCAGAGGACGGCAACTTCGAGGTGTCTTACTCGAAAGCAAAGCTCCTGCATCGCCCGCGCGGCCTGGCTTACGTACCAGTCTGGTAGGTGTTGGCAGCAGTTGATAGGAGGTAAAAATGCGGGATGTGCGCGCTGCCCTTTCTGAGGCGCAATAACAAGAGCGGCGGGGATGCAATCCAGCCCGGGCTCAAGATAGAGGGGCTTGAGCCCAAAGCCGATTCGAGCATTTCCCTCGGGGATGGAACGTTGGATGTCGTTGACCTTATCGCTCCTTCGGGGTTGCTTTTCGCTCCGGACCATGCACGGGTCGGGAGCGACAGGTATGTGCGGAGCTTTTACGTGACGGCCGTCCCGGCCGAAGTGGTGGCCGGGTGGCTTGAGGGCATCTACTCCCTGGGCGATGTGGATGTGTCTATCCATATAGACCCGCTGGACCCTGCGAAAGTGATCGATTCCCTAACGACCAGGATAACCGAGCTCGAGGCCCAGCTTATACTTGACGAGAGGGCAGGTTATCACAAGAACATGTCCCCTTTGCGCCAGGAAGCGGACGACGCCTGGCAGCTCAGGGCGGAGATCCAGACCAACCGGAACCGCATGTACTGGGTGACGATAGTGTTTTCGATTGCTTCGGACAGCATGGAAAAGCTGGAACGCGCGTCGAAAATCGTGCGCGAGCGGTTGGGCGGCCAGGCGGTCCACGTGCGCGACGCCTTCCTGCGCCAGGGGGAAGCCATGAAGTCGGTCCTGCCGCTCGGGCAGAACTTCGTGTGGGATGTCCGGCGGAATTTCGATCTCGGCGCGGCTACGTCCCTGTTCCCGTTTGCCGGGGCTGATTTGGCGCACCCCGGGGGAGTGTTCTTGGGTATTAACAAGAGCACTGGCGCCCCGGTGTTTTACAACAGCTTTGTCGGGCCGCCGATACTCACCAACCCCCACATGGCGGTGATCGCCACGACAGGAGCGGGGAAGACCACTCTCGTAAGGCTTCTCGTGGCGAGGAGCGCCGTCCAGGGGGTGAGGACCCTCGTGCTCGACCCGGAAGGGGACTATGCGGCTCTCTGCAAGACGGCCGGCGGGGTGTACGTGAAGCTGGCCGGCGGGGTTCCTTCGGGGCTTAACCCCTTCGACATCGACGCGCTCGACGGGGTAGTGAATATCGCGGAGAAAGTAGCCGACCTGAAGGGTTTCGTGCGGGTCATGGCCGAGGGTACCGGCGGAGCGCTGACGCCGGAGGAGAACATAATTGTCGAAGAGACTTTGCGGGAGGAGTATGAAGCGCTGGGGATCAATGAAGACCCTGAATCGCTCTACACGACCGCAAGCGGGTTCCAAGACGGCAAATACAGGGTGGGCCGGGTGAAGAAGCGGATGCCCACTCTTTCGTCGTTCTGGGAGCGCCTCAGGAGCAAAGGGGCGGAACGCGCGTGCCTGCTCCTCAAGCCGTATCTCCGGGGCAACTCGCTCGGGATTTTTGACTGCGAGAGCACGATAGACCTTGCGGGGTCGCCTATAATCGTGTTCGACGTCTCGCGCCTGGAAGAGGGCTTTGTGAGGCCGTTCGCCATGCACGTGGTGCTCGGCTGGGTGTGGGAGAACTGGGTGAAGCGTGACAGGGAGCCGAAGCGCGTCATCTGCGACGAGGCGTGGATGTTCCTGAAGCACAAGGACACGATGGCTTTTCTGGAGAACATGGCGCGCCGCGGGAGAAAGAGGAACTGCTCTCTCTGCGTGGCGACGCAAAATTTCACCGAGTTCATGCGTTCGGACGAAGGGAAGAGCACCATAAGCAACCTGGACACCCTGGTGCTCATGCAGCAGAACCCAGAAGAGCTTGACGATGTCGCCGCCGTGTTCAAGCTGAACGAAAAAGAGAAGGCATTCCTGCGCACGGCGGGCATCGGCGAAGCGCTTATCCGGGCAGGGAGGCAGGTCGTTACCTGCCGGGTGATCATGTCGGAAGAAGAAAAGGCCTTTATCGAACAAGGCGCTGCCGGAAAGGCGGCGGGAGAAGGGGGGAGAGAAGATGCAGAGTCAAACGCAGCAGTGGAGGGGTTTGCCGGACCGGCTGTGGGTTAAAGCCAACAGGGCCATGTCCGTGGTCTTCGTGCTCATCAGTTTGGGATGGATGAGCTACACGATCTGGTACATCTCGCAGTACCTGCGCCGCGGAGAGTACTGGCAGGCTTTCTTCTGGTTGTTCGTGGGGCTGATCCCCTGGCACTTCTACCCGGTATGGCTGGCCCCCTGCGGGACCTACATCCTTTACACCGATGTCCTGCAGCACATGTTCCCGCGGCAGCAGGCGATCCTGGTGGCGGCCGCGATCTTGGCTGCGGCGGAGTGGGCTTATCTGGCTTTCAAGTCGTACCCCGAAGCGACGGCTGAAACGGTGGTTTACCTGAAGAATCTGTTCTGGGGCCCGCGGCCGGCTGCAGTAAATGCATTTGGCTCGGGCGGGAATCTCTCGCAGAGTTTCCCGCGGCGCATGCCCAGGCGCGAGAGAGCGGCGGAGCGGCGCGGCGACGAGGAAGATGTTCGCCCGCGCCTCACGGTGGAGAGGAAGCGCTGTCGCTTGAAAGATAAGACCATCTTCGACAAGCTCATCGGGGTGGACGAGGCGGTGGAAGCTCTCAAAGACGCGCTGGAGTTTCCGATGACCCATCCCGAACTGCTCAAGAAATACAAAATCACGCCGCCTAAAGGGATCCTGCTCTACGGGCCGCCCGGAACCGGGAAAACTTCTCTCGCCCGGGCCGCAGCGGAGTACTTTGGGTGCTACTTTATCTCCGTCAAGGGCAGTGAGCTTGCGGCAGGGCTCGTTGGGCAGACGGAGGCGAACGTGCGGGAACTCTTCCGCGAGGCTTACGTGGAGCGGCCGAGCATCATTTTCTTCGACGAGATAGACGCGATTGCGCGGCGGCGGGACGGGATGGCCCTCAACCGGCCGAGCGACCTGGCGCTCAATATCCTTCTGGCCGAGATGGACGGGTTCGACCAAAAACGGGGTATATTCGTCATCGGGGCCACTAACAGGGTGGACGTGCTGGACGAGGCTCTTCTCAGGCCCGGCCGGTTCGACCGGCTGATCGAGATCGGCCTGCCGAACGAAGAGGCGCGCAGGAAGCTGTGGCTTCTCTACCTAGAAGGCAGGCCGGTGAAAGGCGAAATTGACCTGGACCTGCTTACCCGGGCGAGCGCGGGCATGTCCCCGGCCGAGATCAAAGCGATGGTGGAACGGGCGGCCATAAATGCGGCGAAGGGCGAGCTGCGCGGCGAGAAACCGGGGATTGACGCAGAGGCGCTTCACGCTTTTATGGGGCAACGGCTGGAGGTGGTAATAAGTGGCAGATAGTGTTAATGTGCTTGCTTGGAAAAAGCTGGCCTGCGCCGTGATATTACAGGCGGTCCGGGATGTGGCGCACCCTGTTTATTGTCGCGACGCAATCGCTTTTCTTTCTAGCAAGGATTCTATCTGGCACGCTTTCATTGGGTTGGACGGTAAGAAAATCCCTGACTGGGACGCCCTCAAGAGCAGGCGGCAGATAGGGAGAATTGAGCCTGGAGGCAGGAAAGCGGTGGCGCATTATGCGGCAGGCGCACGGTAAATTACCGCTGGTTGCCTGGATACTCGTCGCGGCCGTCGTTTTTGCCGTTTCTCCTGCGTTTGCGGAACCGATCAATCAAGACAACTATCCGGGCGCAAGCGGGAACACTTTGGGGAACGCCGTAGGCGAAGTCGCCGTCAGCACGTTTGAGCGCATCGCCGCCCTTCCCATCAACGGGCTGGCGTACGGGCTCGTCAACCTGCCGTCCTTTTACTCGATAGACCAGCTGGTGTTCGGCCGGGAAGGGACGTTTTCCGAAGAAGAATGGCGGCAGGTAATCAGGCCGTGGTGGTTGTGGGCGATGGGAATCGGCCTGTCGGGCGTGCTTGTCGCGTTCGTCGTGCTCGCTGGCGGGTTCTCCATCGTCCGCGGGGCGTTTCTCCAAAACCCGCGGGCGGCCGCCTCGGCGCAGGAAACTTTTCTCAACCTGATCGTAGCTACACTTTTAGTGGTGACAGGCCCTCTGATCCTGAACTTTTTCCTTCAAGTCAACGACGTCATTGTAGAACTTGTAAAGTACCGGCTTGTAAATATCGGAGCCGAAATAAGCGGCCTGTCGAAAGCCGGCCTGCTGGCTGAGGTGAACAGCGGCCGCCCGCTGCTGGACGCCTTGATTAGGCTGGCTTTTGCAGGGATGATGTTCTACATCAATATGATGTACCTGGTGAGGCGCTTTATCCTGGCGGTTCTCCTCATCGTCATGCCTTTCGTCGCCTGGTCGTGGGCGTTCAAGAACACGCGCACTCCCATGCTCGTCCTGCTTTCGGAGCTGGTGACCAATTCCCTCATGAGCGCCTCGCACGCGATCGTTCTCGGGTTTTACCTTTCGCTGGCCAAAGCCAATCCTGCGGGGATGTTCAGCACGTGGTGGGCCAAGCTTTTCGCCCTGACGATGGTGGTGCCCACTGCGGCGCTTCTCAGGCGGATACTCGCAGGTTGGTTGAATCTCCTGGGGGCGAACGAGGAGCGCTGGGCGGGCCTCGCGACGCTTGGGTTCGGCGGGATAGCCGGGCTAGCCACCCTGGCGGGAGGCGTAATGGGCAGCACGGCGAACCTGGTGCGCACGGCTGCGGGAACCGGCAGGACTGCGGCGGGAAACCCTGGAGCGGGAATCCCGGGGAGTGCAGGCGGAGGGAGTGTGCTTCCCGGTGGGATCATTGGGAGCACCACGGTTGCCGGGCAGTCGTTCTTTAGCAGGCCGGTCCAGGTCCCGCCTGGAACTGTAGGCGGCCCGCCGGGAACGGCAGCAATCGGGATGAGTCCTGGAGGAGCAGTGAGCACCGGCAGTTGGATGGGCGGGGGCGGGTTAACGACTGTCAGCATGGGCGGCTCTCCTGTTTTCCCGGGGACGCCGGGTTACGGGGTGGCCGCATCTCCGGCAGGCCATCCTGGGTATTCGCTACCTGCTCATCCGGTGGGATACAAAGAAGACTTCCGCGCAGGTATTTTCGTTCCCGGCGACCTGGCGGTGAAACGCGAGGACGAAGCGGTTGCCCAGGCCGCCGCTGCTCAGCGGCAGGCTGAACGAGAGGCGGCGCGAAAGGAAAAGACGGCGATGGTCCTGGATGCGGCCACAGAAGCTGCCGGGGCTTTCGGCCGCTTCGCCGGCGGCGTGATGTCGATCGGCATAGGAGGGCCTGCGGGCAGCGCTTATTCCACGCTTATGGAAGGCGCCATGCGCGTCCCGTTTGCGGCTGCGAGGCGCATCGTTGCGCCGTCGAACAGCGGTTTAGCGGGCAGGGCATCGGCGGGCAGGTCGTATTCGCTGGACAGGCCGAGGTGGCAATAGGGGCCCGGTTTCCGGGCCCGTACATACTCGATTTGTTAGTTGTTCTAGCGGTGCAGCTTAAGGCCGCTTTTCGCGGGGTTCTGTGAGCGGAATAGAAGAATAGAAGAAATGGGGGACACTGATGGCGGTAAGAGGAAGAAAACCTGCTCTTAGAGACGAGTGGGCTGACGAGTTCGCCCTTTTCGAGTGCTTTCTTTTCCGGCAAGGTAAAAAGCCGGAAACGGTACGCGCATACCTCAGCAGGGTCAAACAGTTCTTAGAATGGAGAGAGCAACAGGGGAAAGATGTTTGGGCACCAGTCAGCATGCAGGAAGTCGATGAGTATTCGGCGCTTTGTTTTGCCCGCTACGCCCGCGCAGGTGCATACCACCGCCTTTCAGCCGTACACGCCTACCGTGCCTTTCTTAAGGCGCGCAGGCACTTGGCGCGAGCCGCCGGCTTTTGCTAGGCGACGGGAACCGGGGAAAGAGTCAGAATGGGCCGCCTGTTGGACTTCCTGTGCGATACAGCTTTTTCGCCGTGGGCGCTGACGGTTTTTCTGGCGCTTGCGGTTGTTTTTACAAAAACCGCGGCGTGAAAGCCCACTCCTTTAGGGGTGGGATGAAACGCTGCCAGTAGTTTGGGGAGGAGGTGAAGCCGGATGAAGCTTTCGAGCACCCCATCGTTTGTCCTGGAGTTGCCTCTTAAGGTCGATTCCGAAAGCGAGAAGAAGCTGCTCGCCCGTCTGGAGGCCGGACGGCAGGTGTACAACGCCTGCCTGGGCGAAGCCAAGAAGCGCTTGGCTCTGCTTCGTCAGTCCAAAGCATACCAGAAAGCGCGCCGGATGCCGCACAAAACAGCTGAAGAGCGCGCAGCGCGCGCCAGGGCCTTTTCCAGGGCACGAAGGGTCTGGGGCTTCACCGACTTCAGCCTCCAGCAGTACGCTCTAGAGATCCACCGCAGCTGGATCGGCGAGCACCTGGACGCCCATGTGGCTCAGAACCTGGGAAAGCGGGCGTATCTCGCGGTCAACCGGGTGGCCCTGGGGCAAGCCAGGGGAGTGCGTTTCAAGGGCAGGAACCAGATGGACACTCTGGAAGGGAAGACCAACCAGGCCGGCATCCGCTGGCGCGACGGCGCGGTGGAGTGGAAGGGGCTGCTCCTCCCGGCCATTATCGACCGCAGCGATCCGGTGGTTGCCTACGGGCTTTCCCAAGCTGTGAAGTACGTCCGCCTGGTGCGGCGCAAGATTGGAGGGAGGAACCGTTTTTACGCCCAGCTCGTTCTCAAAGGGGAACCGTACCGGAAGGCGAGCCACCCGCTGGGGAAGGGTCGGGTGGGGCTGGACGCCGGGCCGTCCACTCTGGCGGCCGTAGGTGAGAAGGACGCCCTGTTGATCCCCTTCTGCGAGGAGCTTGAGCGCAGGGAGAAAGAAATCCGGCGGCTGCAGAGGAAACTCGACCGGCAGCGGAGGGCCAACAACCCGCAGAACTACGACGAGAAAGGCCGCATCAAGCCTGGGAAGAAGCGCTGGAAGAAATCGAAAGGGTATCTCAAGACTGAGGCCCGGCTGGCGGATCTCTACCGCCGCCAGAGGGCGCACAGGAAGAGCCTGCACGGGCAGCTGGCCAACATCGTCCTCGGCATGGGCGATACATTTCTGTGGGAAGACGTTTCCTTCAAAGCGTGGCAGAAGCGGTTCGGCAGGTCGATAGGTTTCCGTGGGCCGGGGCAGTTTTTCGTGATCCTGCGCCGCAAGGCTGAGAGTGCCGGCGGGCAGGTAATCGCGTTTCCGACCAAGCTGGGCCTGTCGAAGACATGTCACTGCGGGCGTATCCGAAGCAAGCGCCTGAGCGAGAGGTGGCATGCTTGCGAGTGTGGCGTGAGAGCCCAGCGAGACCTGTACAGCGCTTTCCTGTCGCGATTTGTAGAGCGCAACGTCGAAGAAGGTGGTGAAACCGAGTGGCGCTTGGACGCGGGCCGGGCGGGGGAAGCCTGGCCGGGTGCGGATCCGCTCCTGCGCGCGGCGTTCGAGCGTCTGCGGGCCAAAACCAACGGGCGAGTCGGAGGATTGTATCCCCCGTCCCTGGGGCTCAGCTCCGGGTCAGAGCCCGTCGCGGCGAAATCCGGGGCCACGGTTTAATCGTGGAAGCAGGGCTGCTAAGGGTCGGGATGATGTACCGGGCGCCCCGGCCTGGGAGAGCCTGGCAGAGGCGGCTCTGGGTCCCCCGGAACCCCACGGCTTTAGCCGTGGGAGGATCAGTTTTATCCTGCGGCTGGCGGCCAGCTTCTTGCGCCGCGTTGACGTCGTGGGATGGGCTTTGCTGAAAGCTTCGTTGCGCGGGGCGGTAGTGGCGATGCTGGGAATTGCTTTGACTGCGGCGTTGGCCCGCATCGGGCAGAATTCGGCTCTGCTAAAACAGTTAGAACGCGCCATCCGGTAGCTGTTGGGGGTGATCCGCAATAGATATAGATCAGGAGGCTTTGGGAAAGTCGTCCAGATACCTGCGGCTGGCGGCGAAACTAGCGCTGCAGGCGGCGAAGGCGACTATTAAGCTTCTCGCCTGTCTTTTTGGCGTGCCGGTCGCCGTCGTTGGTTCCATGATGGTAGTTTTCCTTTTGGTCGCCCTGGCCTTTTACGGCGCGATGCCCTACGAGGCGCAGGCGGCTCCGGAAAGAGCGATATATCAGAGGGCTGCCGATGCCGTTTGGCCGGGAGTTAAAAGCGAAAACGGAGCCGAAGAAGCCCACCGGCTCACCTGGGGAATCCTCATGGCGGTGGATTATTACGCGGGCGCGGCGGCGGGAGAAGCCGAACCCAAGGTCACTGCGCAGGAAACGGCAAGAAAGCTCGCGCCGCGTTTCGAGTACCGCGAGTCAACCGTGACGATAGAGAGAGAAGTGACCGAAACGGTGAAGCTGCCGGACGGGAGTGAAAAGACCGTTACCAGGACCGAGACGACGACAAAGAAAGTGCTGCTCCTGGTGAAAGCCGACACGTACCGGGGAGTTTACACTTACAGCTATAAGACCGTCACCCTGCGCGAAGGAGACGCCAGAGTGACGAAAGAAGTGCAGGACTCAGTTTCTTTCGCTCCCGACTGGAGCAGGCTCATTGCTGTCTTGGAGGAGCGGTCTGGTGGGGAAGCAGTTCTCGAAGACGCAATAGCCTGCTGCAACCTTGGCCTGGCGTTCGACGCCGGCAAAGAGACGCTGGCCTGGCTGGGCGACGAGGAAGACGTGTGGATCACCGATGCTGCCGGGAGTTGGGAGTCCGACCCGAGCCTTCCCCCGCCGACGGGGAAGTTCATCTGGCCGGCGGAAGGGAGGGTCACGAGCTGGTTCGGGCCGCGCATCCACCCGCTTTACGGGGACAGGAGGAACCACAACGGCATCGACATCGCCGTGCCTTTGGGGACTCCGGTAAGGGCTTCGGCCGACGGGGTGGTGCGCTTTGCTGGGTGGCAAGGCGGCTTTGGGCTGCTGGTGGCGATTGACCACGGTGGCGGCGTGATGACCTTCTACGGCCACAACTCGGAGCTTCTGGTTAAGACCGGCCAGAGGGTGTCCCAGGGAGACGTGGTTGCGCTTTCGGGAAGCACCGGGGATTCGACGGGGCCGCACGTCCATTTCGAGGTCCGGGTGGACGGGAAGCCGGTGGATCCTGTGGAGATCGTCGCCGGGGCCAAAAGGCTCGCGCCGGACGAGCTTGCGGCGCTGTTCAGGATGGCCGGGCGGCAGACGGGTTTAGATCCAGGGCTCATCGAAGCTGTGGCCTGGGCGGAATCCGGTTTTGACCCGGACTGCAGGTCTGAAAAGGGCGCCATCGGTTTAATGCAGATCATGCCGGAAACCGCAAGGGCCATGGGTTGCACGAACCCGTATGATCCTGAACAGAATGTGCTGGCCGGCGCGAAGTACCTCAAGGGGCTGCTGAACAGGTTCGGCAAAGTCGAGCTTGCGCTGGCGGCGTACAATTCCGGACCAGGTGCGGTGGAGAAATATCATGGGATACCGCCGTATCCTGAAACGCAAGCGTACGTGGCTAAAGTGTTGCGGTACTGGAAAGGAAGTTGATCCGGGTAGCTCAAGGCTGCCCAATTGGAAGCAGAAAGCAGCTCAAGCAAAGGGGGTCGGTATAATGAAAAGGTTCCTTGCATTGCTAGCCGTACTGCTTATTGTTGCACTTCTGGTTCTTTTCTTGCAGGCCAGCATATATGTATACGCTGCTCCAAAGGAAGATTCTTCGGGCGAGTTTTCTCCTGATTACGTAATACAGAAGATGCGAGAGGAGGCTGGGGTTTCGGGGAGCAGCGTTTCGTGGAGCAGCTTCGGGAAAAGGCTTGTGGACGGGGCAGTAAATGTAATCCGCTGGCTCAGGAAAGTGGCGGTTTTGCCTTTGCTCGTGGTTATTATCGTCGCAGGGTTGATGCTGATTTTTGGTTTTATCTGGTCTTTCACCAAGCTGGTGCGGTGGGCTGCCACTGTAATTGCAGCCGCCATAGCAGGGTGGTTGCTGATCCAAATCGCGCCGTTGATAGTGGTGTGGCTCAGCAGCCTGTTTTCGGCTTGACGAATTTTGGAACGGCCCGCGACAGCGGGCTTTTCTTTTTTAGGGGGTGGTTATTTGCTGACAACCAGGATGGTGTCTGTCGGGGAGTTAAAACCGCTCGACCTGCGGCCTATCGTAGACTTGCGGGTTGCGGCCCTCAAGGCAAGCATCGAACAGAGAGGTTATGACCCGGCCTGCCCGCTCATTGTCCAGCGCAACGGGGCGGGCTATGTTGTTGTCAACGGCTGCCACCGGCTGCGGGCGATCAGGGAGTTGGGACTGGGAGAAGTGCCGGTAGTCGAGTACCCGGCGGAAGAAGATCCAGTTAGGCTGGCATTACGGACACAAGAAAACGACGAGAGTGTACAGGCGTGGGATTTCCTGGACAAAGCGTTTCTTGTAAAAAACCTGTATAGCGAGTTGGGTACTCAAGAAAAAGTTGCTGAAAGACTAGGTTGGGAACGATCTAATGTCAGTCGATATTTGGAGATTGCTCAGCTTACCGAAGATTGTGTGACGGTCATTCGCAATTCCGTCACAAACGGCGGAGAAAAGTCCGTCACAACGGAATGTGACGATCGTCACAGGAAAAATCTGGATGACTTGTGGAAGCCAACGTGGTTCCGCCATATCTGTTCTCTTCCTACTGACGAATTGAAGCTGACAGTCGTTAAGAAAATAGCCCAAAATCCTTCTGGTTGGAAGGAGAAGGATGTAGCTGCGGAGTGCGCCAGGCTGAAGAAGCGGTACGAGCTTTCAGCTAAGCTGAACGAAATCCTGGGCGGCCAGGAGGGGTGCGAAGATGACTTGGCTGAGCTCCTGGCGGCAGTAGATAAAGGACTTTACGACAGCCAGCTGGAAAAGGCGGTTGAACGGGCGGAAGCGGTGTTAAAAGCCCGGCGGAGGACGGATCTGGAGTTGATGGCCGATTTTGGTTACGAGCCCCAAGTCTTCACCATGTGGAAGTTCAACGGGCGGGATGAGAGGTTCGGCGCTGAACATCCGGGCAACATCCCGGCGGGAATAGTGTTCAACGTGTTGTACTACTGGACCGAGCAGGGCGACCTGGTAGTAGACCCGATGGCCGGCGGCGGGGTAACCGTTGATGTGTGCAAGGCGATGAAACGCCGGTGCCTGGCGTGGGATGTAAGCCCGGTTAGAGATGATATTGAAAAGCGAAACGCTTTGGACCCGTGGCCTATAGAACCTGAGAGCGTATCCCTGGTGTTCATCGACCCGCCGTACTGGAAGCAAAAGCGCGGAGACTACAAAGGCAAAAGCAACCTAGCCGACATGGAGCTGGGCGAGTTCTATGCGGCCATGGAAAAGGTATTCCGCCACGCGTTTGCTGCCCTCCGCTCCGGAGGGCACCTCGCGGTCATTGTCGGTCCCACGCAGGAAAACGGAGCCGTCTACGACCACGCGCTGGAATTTGCGGCCATGCTGGCGCGCGTCGGCTTTGCCTATGTGAACCGGATAATTGTCCCGTACACGACCCAGCAGGTTTCGGGGTTTGACGTGGCCCAGGCCAGGAAGAGCAGGTTCCTGCTCAAGCTCCACAGGGATCTCTTGGTGTACAGAAAGAAAGGAGCGGCGTAGAGATTGGACCTGATGCACCAGCCCAGGTTCTGGCTGGAAGACAAGCGGCAGGAGGTTTGCGGGTTTAGCGGGCGCTCGGGACAGCACGAAGCTGCCGCCAAACTCGTGGAGAGCGCGCTTGAAGCGATGGGGTTTCGGCTGTTTTCTTTCGGGGTCGAGCTGAATCCCGAGTTGGCCAAGATTTTGCGGAGCCTGCAAAACGGGACGAGCAGGATGCTCAGGTACAGGCCCGACCGGGTCGCGGTGCACCCGGGCAGGGGGTCCCTTTTGGTTGAGATAAAGAGCGAGAAAGGCGCCAGCCCGAACTTCGCCGTCGAATTTGACGCGTGGGACGCCGCCCGGGAATGGAATCAAGAAGCCAGGCGCGTGCTGTACGTTTTTGTAACGCTTGCGGACGGAATGGTTTTGGCGTCGTGGCCGGACGACCTTGCGCCGACCAAGATTTTTGTGCCCAGGTCAGAAGACTGGAAACGTATTTCTGAGCGGGCTTCGGCAGTTTGCCCCAGCGCGGTTCTCAAGCATTTGCCGGAAAGCCGCGGTTCGGGGACTGCGTTTTTCACGGTGCCCAAAGCGGCCCTTGCGCCGGTCGATGCGGCGCTGGCCGGGTGGTATGCGGGAAAGGTGGCGTAAGTTGTCAACTACCCCCTACTGAAGTAGGGGGCATGCGGTGAGGAACCGCATGAGCCGGTGTTGCCTTCGGGAAACAATCCGGCGGTGTTGACTCGTTCCCGATGAAGCCGGGCGAGCTGCTTGCCTACAAGAGCGGCATTGTCCCAACCGGCTCGCGGCGGGCAGCTTCCGGGGGCGTTTTGTCTTTTCCGGTCCGTGCCCGGTGG
>JASKKP010000034.1 GCA_030154105.1 Bacillota bacterium | reverse complement strand
CGCCACAAATTCTCCGCGGGCGATGCTCAGGGAAACGTCCTTTAAGGCCTCCCGCCCCCGCCCGTCCCCTTCGTCGTAGCGATGGGTGACGTGCTCGAGCTGGAACATTGCCGTCATTTTTACCACCCGCTTAATAAAATAGGGACCATGCGCCCGGCAAGGCTGGTCCCTTACTTACCTTAAGCCAGCTCCAGGATGGCCATGGGAGCCGCGTCGCCCTGGCGGGGTCCGAGCTTGTAGATGCGCGTGTAGCCGCCCGCCCGCTCCTTATAGCGCGGGCCAACTGTATCGAAGAGCTTCTTCAGCACCTCTTTGTCCGGCAGCAGCACTGCTGCCTGCCGGCGCGCGTGTAGATCGCCCCGCTTGGCCAGAGTGACCAGCCTTTCAGCCAGGCGTCTCAGCTCTTTGGCTTTGGCCTCGGTAGTTTCAATGCGCTCATAACGGAAGAAAGAGATGAGCGCGTTGCGCAGCATGGCCCGCCGGTGGCCGCTCAGGCGTCCGAGCTTGCGGTAACCCATATCCGTTCACCTCCGTTTGGCGTAGGGCGATTGGCATTGGTCCTGAGACATTTGGCAACAACCAACCACCAATAGCCGGCTGCCGACTGGTTATTCTTCTTTTGGTTTGAGGGACAGCCCCAGGGCGGCAAGCTTCGCCTGAACCTCTTCCAGGGACTTCCGCCCCAGGTTGCGCACCTTCATCATGTCTTCTTCGGTTTTCTGCGTAAGCTGGTAGACGGTATTAATCCCGGCACGCTTGAGACAGTTGTACGAGCGGACGGAAAGATCAAGCTCTTCAATGGTCATGTCGAGGACGTTGCTCTTGTTGTCCTCCTTGGGCTCGACCAATATTTCCGTGTCGTTCTTGGCCTCGGTGAGGCCGGTGAAAAGGGCCAGATGCTCAGTAAGAATATGGGCCGCCAGGCTTACCGCTTCGTTCGGGGCGATGGTTCCGTCCGTCCAAACCTCAAGCGTCAGCTTGTCGAAGTCCGTCCTCTGGCCCACGCGGGTATTTTCCACCAGGTAATTGACGCGCGTCACGGGGCTGAAGATCGAATCGACCGGGATCACGCCGATGGGGTCATCCGGCTTCTTGTTGCGTTCGGCCGGAACGTACCCTCTCCCCTTGGCCACGGTGATTTCCATGACCAGCTCGCCGCCTTCATCCAGGGTGGCGATATGCTGTTCGGGGTTGAGGATTTCGATGTCCGGATCGGTGGTGATGTCTCCTGCCTTAATCTCGCCCGGTCCGCGCACCTGAAGGCGCATAACCTTCGGGGTGTCGCTATGCAGTTTCAGCGCCAGTTCCTTGAGGTTGAGAATGATCTCCGGCACATCTTCAACTACGCCCGGTATCGTGGAGAGCTCATGGAGTACATCCTGGATTTTCACCGAGGTGACGGCAGCGCCCGGCAGGGACGAAAGGAGAACACGCCTGAGGGAGTTGCCCAACGTGGTCCCGTAACCCCGCTCGAGGGGCTCCACCACAAAGCGGCCATACCGGTTGTCCTCGCTGATTTCGGCCACCTCAATTCTCGGTTTGTCCATTTCCATCATGAACCTTGCCCCTCCTCTTTCGGGTCAGGCTTTCTTGGCGCCCCGCCCGAGGTGATCATGGCGTTCACGCTGAAGTGCCGAGCCAAGGAAAGGCGCACCTCCACACGCGTTCAGGCGCAGACCTGACGCCGTTACTGGTTATTCGAGTCTGCAGCGAGGGCATGTGCTCCAGGTTCATTACTTGGAGTAGAGCTCCACGATCAGGTGCTCCTGCACCGGGACGTCGATCTCCTCGCGCTCCGGAAGCCTCACCACTCTACCTTTAAACTCGGTCGGCGAGGATTCCAGCCATGCCGGCACCGTGCGCACGGCCGCCACCTGGGCGAGCTCCTCGAACAGGGGCCGGGTGCGGCTTCTTTCGCGCACCGTTACTTCATCGCCCGGCCGCACGCGGAAGGATGGAATGCTCACCTTGCGCCCGTTCACCGCAAAGTGGCCGTGGCGCACCAGTTGCCTGGCCTCGGCCCGCGAGCGGGCAAACCCAAGGCGGTAGACCACATTATCCAGCCGCGTCTCTAAAAGAGTGAGCAGGTTGACACCCGTCATACCCTTCATGCGCGTAGCGAGCTCGTAGTAGCGCCTGAATTGCCGCTCCAGCACGCCGTAGATCCGCCGCGCCTTCTGCTTTTCCCTGAGCTGCACACCGTACTCGGAAAGCTTCTTTCGGTTTTGCCCGTGCTGACCGGGCGCGTATCCCCGGCGTTCCACCGCGCACTTGGCCGTGTAGCACCGGTCGCCCTTGAGAAAGAGCTTCATCCCCTCCCGGCGGCACAGCCGGCAGGTAGCTTCCGTATACCTTGCCATCTAGTCAAAAACACCTCCTTTTAGACCCGGCGCCGTTTTGGCGGCCGGCAGCCGTTATGCGGAATGGGGGTAACGTCCTTGATCAGGTTCACTTCCAACCCGGCCGCCTGCAGCGAGCGGATGGCCGCCTCCCGCCCGGCCCCCGGTCCCTTAACTTCCACTTCTATTTCGCGCATCCCGTGCTCCATCGCCTGCTTGGCCGCCTTTTCTGCCGCCATCTGGGCCGCAAAGGGCGTACCTTTGCGCGAGCCTTTAAAGCCCTCTGTGCCCGCACTGGCCCACGAGATCACATTGCCGGCCATATCGGTGATGGTCACGATGGTATTGTTGAAGGTAGAACGGATGTGCGCCACGCCGCGGTCGACGTTTTTGCGCTCACGCCGCTTTACGCGCCCCTGCGCTTTCTTGGGCATCCTCTTCCCTCCTTAAAGACAGCTCTACTTCTTGCGCCGCACGCCCACCGTCTTGCGCGGCCCTTTACGAGTACGGGCATTCGTGCGCGTCCGCTGGCCGCGCACCGGCAGGCCCCGTCGATGGCGCAGGCCACGGTAAGTGCCGATTTCAATCAGGCGTTTAATATTGAGGGCCACATCGCGCCGGAGATCGCCTTCAACCTTGTAGTTCTTTTCGATCTCCTCGCGCAGCCGTGCCGCCTCTTCTTCCGTAAGGTCCTTTACGCGGGTATCCGGGTTGACTTTAGTCTTGGCCAGAATTTTCCTGGCCGAGCTCAGACCGATTCCGTAAATATAGGTGAGGGCAATCTCAACCCGTTTCTCGCGCGGCAGGTCTACGCCGGCAATACGTGCCACAAGTCACACCTCCCTTAGCTCGGGCCTTAGCCCTGGCGCTGCTTGTGCTTCGGATTCTCGCAGATCACCATTACGCGCCCTTTGCGTTTAATTACCTTGCATTTTTCACAGATCGGTTTCACCGACGGCCTAACCTTCACCGCCAACCCTCCTTCAATCGAGTGGGGTGCCGTCCCTCCTCGGGCATTGCCCCTCCTCACTTGTAGCGATAAATTATACGTCCTCGGCCCAGATCGTAGAGTGAAAGCTGCACGCGCACGCGGTCCCCGGGAAGGATGCGAATGAAGTTCATGCGGATTTTACCGGAAACATGGGCTAAGACGCGGTGGCCGTTGTCCAGTTCCACCCGGAACATCGCGTTGGGGAGCGGCTCAATCACCGTACCGTCAACTTCTATAGCGTCATCTCTTTCCTTAGGCATCAATCGCCCTCCTTCCACGACGGGTCGGCGCCCAGGAGCTCGGCCAAAGCTTCTCGAATCATGAGGTCGGAAACCGGCTCTTCCCGTTCAAGCTTTTCCGCCACGCCTTCGGCCACGTGCTCCGTAACCTCAAGGTGCGCCACGTTCTTAATCTTAGGCCGCGCGATAGGACGGTACCTGCCGTCGGCCACCCGGGCCCGCCGGTGATCTGCCCAACCAACAACCAAATAGTAGCGGCCCCGGTCGCGCCCGGCCCGGGAACATACCAGCTGTCCCAGCTTGACTTTCCCTGGCATACCGGTCCCCCCCTAAAGGCGGGTGAGTATCTCCGGGCCTGCTTCGGTAATGGCCACGGTGTGTTCAAAATGGGCCGACAGGCTGCCGTCTGCCGTAACTACCGTCCAGCCGTTGGGGAGTACGCGCACTTCGTACGTTCCCCGGTTGACCATAGGTTCAATGGCCAGCACCATACCGGCCTGAAGCCTGGGCCCGCGGCCGGGCGGGCCGTAGTTGGGAACAGGTGGATCCTCGTGCATCTTGGTACCGATGCCGTGCCCAACATAATCGCGCACCACGGAAAAACCTGCCTTCTCTACGTGCACCTGAATGGCATGCCCGATGTCCGACAGGCGCCGGCCGGGACGGGCCTCGGCAATGCCGCGGTAGAGGGCTTCTTCCGTCACCCTGAGAAGCTCCAGCGCCTCTTCGCTAACCTCGCCTACCGGCGCTGTAAAGGCCGCATCGCCTACATAACCGTCTACAATGGCACCGATATCAATACTAATAATATCTCCAGATTTTACCTGTCTTAGTCCAGGAATGCCATGTACCACTTCGTTATTGATCGAGGCGCAAATGCTCCCCGGGAAGCCCTGGTACCCTTTGAAGGCCGGTATTCCGCCGTGGCGGGTGATGAAATCCTCGGCCAAAGCATCGAGCTCGGCCGTGGTCACGCCGGGACGGATGGCTCGCTTCAGCTCGGCGACGGCCAGCGCCGTAAGCCTCCCGGCGGCTCTCATAATGTCGATTTCCTGCGGTGACTTGAGGATGATCATTTTACTCCCTCTTCGATGGCCGCCTTGACCCGCGCCAGGATTTCGGCCGGCGTACCCGTGCCTGCCACACGCACCAACAGGCCCCTCCGGGCGTAAAAGTCAAGAAGCGGCTCCGTCTGGGCTTGATACACCCTCAGCCGTCGCGCCACCACCTCTTCGCGGTCGTCCTCGCGCTGGATGAGCCGGGAGCCGCAGGCGTCGCAGTACTCGGGAGTCTTCGGCGGCCGGCTTTCCAGGTGGTAGGAGGCTCCGCACTTAGGGCATACCCGCCGTGCACTGAGGCGTCTCATTAGCACTTCCGGTTCCACATCGAGGAATACCGCGAGCTTTAGCGGTCGGCCGCTTTCCTCAAGGAAGGCATCCAGGCTCTTCGCTTGGGCCTCCGTGCGCGGGAAGCCGTCCAGGATAAAGCCGTGCTCCGCGTCCGGCGCCGCAAGCCGTTCCCGGACAACCCCAATGACCACCTCATCGGGGACGAGTTCTCCCCGGCTCACGTAGCGGCGTGCTTCCTCGCCCAGGGGCGTTCCGGCGGCCATGGCCGCGCGCAGGAGGTCGCCGGTGGCAATATGGGGGATGTGATACTCCCGCGCCAGAAGCTCCCCCTGGGTCCCCTTGCCTGCCCCCGGTGCGCCTAAGAGTACAAGCCGCATGGCCCTGTACCTCCCCTCTGCCCGTACCCCGCTTACGACTTCTTGAGAAAGCCTTCATAGTGCCGCATGAGCATGTGCGCCTCGATCTGCTTCATGGTCTCGAGCGCCACACCCACCACGATGAGCACCCCGGTGCCACCGAAGTAAAGGCCCTGGACGCCGGTCAGCGTACCCATGAACATGGGCAGGATCGCCACAAGGGCGATGAAAAGGGCCCCGGCTACGGTGATGCGGTAGAGAACCCGGCTTATATAGTCGGATGTGGGCCGGCCCGGCCTGATGCCGGGTATGAACCCGCCGTATTTCTGGAGATTCTTGGAGATGTCTACGGGGTTAAATGTGACCGCCGTGTAGAAGAAGGTGAAAAAGATATTCAAACCGAAGTAAAGTACGGTGTTGAGCGTCGTGCCCCACTGCAGGGCGTTGGCGACGGCCTGAGCCCAGGGGTGGTGCACAAACTGCGCCACCGTGCCCGGAAAGAGGAGCACCGACATGGCAAAGATAATTGGAATCACGCCGGCCTGGTTCACCTTAAGCGGGATGTGCGTGCTCTGGCCGCCGTAGACGCGCCGCCCCACCACCCGCTTGGCATACTGCACGGTGATGCGCCGCTCGCCTTCCTGTACGTAGATAATGGCTACGATGACGGCCAGCACCACCACGGCGAGGAGCAGGATGTTGAGGACATTTATAGCCCGCACCTGAATGTAGCCGATTATCTTGCCGAGTCCCGCCGGCAGGCCCGAAACAATGCCGGCAAAGATGATGAGCGAAATTCCGTTGCCAATGCCTTTATCGGTTATTTCCTCACCTAGCCACATGAGAAAGGCAGTACCGGCCGTGAGGGCCAGGACGATGATGGACCAGCTCACCCAACCCGGGCGAACTATGGCTTCCCGCATCCAGGCCACCATGCCGGCCGCCTGAATGAGCGCCAGTACGACCGTGCCGTAGCGGGTGTACTGGGCCAGCTTCTTACGCCCCTCTTCGCCCTCTTTGGCCAGTTCCTCCCACCTGGGTATCACGATGGTCAGAAGCTGGACGATAATCGAAGACGTAATGTAAGGGGTTACGCTCAAGGCAAAGATGGATACCCTTTTCAGGGCACCACCAGAAAAGAGGTCCAGGAAACCGGGCAGGTTGCCTTGAGCGAAAACATCCTGGAGCACCCGCGGATCAATGCCGGGCACCGGTATATGGCTGCCGATCCGGAATACCAGGAACATAAGGAGCGTGAAGGTGATCCGGCGTCTTAGATCCGGAATCTTCCAGGCATTCCGCAGCGCACTTAACATTTAGATCACCTCGGCTTTACCGCCGGCCGCCAGGATCTTTTGCTCGGCGGTCTTGCTGAAGGCGTTGGCCCGTACGGTTAGGGGCTTGGTCAGGTCGCCGTCGCCGAGCACTTTGATCTTATCCCCAGCGCGCTTGATCAGCCCCGCCGCGCGCAGGCTCTCCGGCGTCACTTCGTCCCCGGGCGCGAACCTTTCCTCAAGGGCGGCCAGGTTCACCACGGAGTACTCAACACGAAAAGGGTTTTTGAACCCGCGCTTCGGCAGGCGCAGATGGAGCGGTTTTTGGCCGCCTTCGAAGACCGGCCCCTTGCCGCCGCCAGAGCGGGCTTTTTGTCCCTTATGGCCACGTCCGGAGGTTTTGCCGAGCCCGGAGCCGATACCGCGGCCGACGCGCGTCTTGGCCGGGCGGGAACCGGGAGCCGGTGAGAGCGTGGAAAGATCCATGGCTACACCTCCTAGCTTACTCTTCTTGTGGCTCAACTGCAACCAGGTGCTGCACCTTGCGGATCATGCCCTGAACGGCCGGGGTCGCCTCTTTGACCACCGACTGGTGCAGGCGGCGAAGGCCTAGGGCCCTTACCGTGGCCCGCTGGTCGGCAGGACGGCTGGCTGTGCTTCTAACCAGAGTAATTTTAAGCTTGGCCATGCTCTCCTACCTCCTCAGCCGATGAGCTCTTCCAGGGGCAGGCCCCGCAGACGGGCTACCTCTTCCGGTCTCTTCAGCGACTTCAGGGCGGCAATCGTCGCCCGCGCCACATTGTTCGGATTGGAAGATCCGAGGGACTTGGTGAGGACGTCCCTCACTCCGGCCAGCTCCAGGATGGCCCGCACAGCCCCGCCCGCAATCACGCCAGTACCGGGAGACGCGGGCTTAAGGAGCACGCGGCCAGCTCCAAAATGTCCGATCACCTCATGGGGTATAGTAGTATCCAGGAGCGGAACCGTGAGCAAATTCTTTTTCGCATCCTCTATCCCTTTGCGGATGGCATCCGGCACTTCCGCCGCTTTGCCCAGGCCTACCCCTACTTTACCGTTACCGTTGCCGATGACGACGAGTGCGCTGAAGCTGAAGCGCCGGCCGCCCTTGACTACCTTGGCCACCCGGTTGATGGCCACAACCTTCTCCTGAAATTCGCTCCCGGAGACTTCTTCCCGGCGGTCGCGCCGCTTCCTCGGTTGTTCGTGTTTCTGCAAGTCGCTTCTCCCTCCTTTACCCCTGCCTTAAAACTCCAGCCCGGCAGCCCGGGCGGCCTCCGCCAGCGCCGCCACACGGCCGTGATACAGATAACCGCCACGGTCGAACACTACTTTGGTAATGCCGCGCTCCTTGGCCCGCCGCGCCACCAGCTCGCCCACCAGTTTGGCCGCTTCCACGTTCCCGCCTTTAATCCCGCGCGAGCGGATCTCCGGGTCCAGAGTAGAAGCAGAGACCAGGGTGGTACCGTTCTGGTCGTTGATAATCTGCGCGTAGATGTGGTTCAAGCTCCGGTACACCGAAAGCCGCGGCCGGTCGGGGGTACCCGACACCTTCTTGCGTACCCTAAGGTGCCGGATTCGGCGCCTTTTGTTGCGGTCTTCTTTCTTAATCACCTGCGTACCCTCCTTTCCGGAGCCTACTTCGCGGCCTTGCCGGTCTTGCCGACCTTATGGCGCAGCTTCTCGCCTTCGTAGTGAATGCCCTTGCCCTTGTAAGGCTCCGGCGGCCGGCGCCGGCGCACGTCCGCAGCTACCTCGCCGACTAATTCCTTGTCCAGGCCGTGCACAATAACCTTCGTCGGAGCCGGCACCTCAAACTCGATCCCTTCCGGAGGTTCGATTTCCACCGGGTGAGAGTAGCCGAGCTGCATGACGAGCTTGCGCCCCTGTTTGGATGCGCGGTAGCCTACGCCGTTTATTTCCAGGGCTTTGCTGTAGCCCCGCGTTACGCCTTCCACCATATTGGCGATGAGAGTCCGCGTGAGCCCGTGCAAGGCGCGGTCCCGATCCTCCTCGCCCGCGCGCACCACCTTAAGGACGTCGCCCTCGCGGACTACGCTGATCTCCGGGGGCAGCTCGCGCTTAAGCTCGCCTTTGGGCCCGCGCACGCGCACGGTATTACCTTCTATCTCAACCTCCACCCCGGCCGGTACCGGGATAGGCCTTTTCCCGATTCTCGACATCTCAACTCCTCCTCACTACCAAACGTAGCAGAGGACTTCACCGCCCACGCCCTCGCGCCGGGCCTGCTTATCGCTCATCACGCCCCGCGGTGTCGACAGGATGGCAATACCCAGCCCGCGCAGCACCTTGGGGATCTCGTCCCGGCCCACGTACACCCTGAGGCCCGGCTTGCTGATCCGCTTGAGGCCGGTGATGACGCGCTCCTTGTTCGGTCCGTATTTCAGGTAGATCTTCAGAATGCCCTGCTTCTTGTCGTCGATGTATTCGTAGTCGCGGATGAAGCCCTCGGCCTTGAGGATCTCGGCAATGGCCTTCTTGATGCGTGAGCTCGGAACCTCTACCACCTCGTGGCGTGCCACGTTGGCATTCCTGATCCGCGTCAGCATGTCGGCGATGGGATCGGTCATGCTCACCTTTCTCTGCCTCCCTTCTGGCCCTACCAGCTGGCCTTTCTTATCCCAGGGATCTCCCCGCGATAGGCCCGCTCCCTAAAGCAAATCCGGCACAGCCCAAACTTGCGGAGGTAGGCGTGGGGACGGCCACAGATCTTACAGCGGTTATGCGCCCGCACCTTGAACTTGGGCTCGCGCTTCCATTTCTCAATTAGGGCCTTTCTGGCCACTCCCTTTTCCCTCCTTTGCGCTAGCTTTCCCGGAAGGGCATACCTAGAAGCCGGAGAAACTCCCGGGCTTCCTCGTCCGTTTTGGCCGTGGTCACGATGGTGATATCCATGCCGCGGACTTTTTCCACCTTATCGTAGTCGATCTCCGGGAAGATCAGCTGCTCACGCACCCCTAGGGTGTAGTTGCCGCGTCCGTCGAAGCTCTTGGGGGAGACGCCGCGGAAGTCACGGACCCGTGGTAAGGCGACGTTCATGAGCTTCTGGAGAAAGTCGTACATCCGCTCGCCTCTTAAGGTCACCTTGCAGCCGATGGGCGCACCGGCCCGCACTTTAAAGTTGGAGATGGACTTTTTCGCGCGAGTGATAACGGGCTTCTGGCCGGCGATCTGGGTGAGATCGGCCACCGCCGCATCCAATAGCTTTGGATTCTGCAAGGCATCGCCCACGCCCATGTTGATGACGACCTTCTCCAGCTTGGGCACCTGCATTTTATTTTTGTAGCCGAACTTCTCCATCAGCGCCGGCACCACTTCCTGCTCGTATTTCTCCTTGAGATTCACCTGGTCCTACCCCCTTTCGCCGCCTACTTATCGATAACCTCGCCGCACTTCTTGCAGTACCGCACGCGGCGCCCGTCGGCGAGGAGCTTCTTTCCGGTTCGCGTGGGGCGGCCACAGCTGGTGCAGATGAGCTGCACGTTGCTGGCGTCAAGCGGCGCCTCCTTGGTGATAATCCCGCCCTGCTGGACCTTCTGCGACGGCCGGGTGTGGCGCTTCACCAGGTTAACTCCCTCCACCAGCACCCTGCCCTTGGCGGGGAAGACGCGGAGGATTTTGCCCTTTTTCCCGCGATCCTTGCCGGCGATTACCATCACGGTATCGCCCCGTTTTACATGTAGCTTGGGCTGCAACCTTAACGCCTCCTTCCCCTACAGCACTTCCGGCGCCAAGGAGATAATTTTCATGAACTCTTTCTCGCGCAGCTCCCGGGCTACGGGGCCGAAAATGCGCGTTCCGCGCGGTTCCTTATCGTCCTTGATGATGACGGCGGCGTTCTCATCAAACCGGATGTAGGACCCGTCCGGGCGCCGCACACCCTTTTTCGATCTTACAATCACCGCCTTCACCACGTCGCCCTTTTTAACAACACCGCCGGGCGTTGCCTGCTTAACGCTGGCGACGATAATGTCCCCCACGTTGGCGTAGCGGCGCTTGGAGCCGCCGACGACGTGAATGCACATGAGTTCTTTTGCTCCTGTGTTGTCGGCTACGACCAGGCGTGTCTGTGGCTGAATCATCTTCTAACCCCCTTTCAAGAAAAGGGCGATATCAGCGGGCCCTCTCGATGATCTCGACCACCCGCCATCTCTTCTCCTTGGAAAGCGGCCGGGTCGACATTACCCGCACCCGGTCCCCTACCCGGCAGGCGTTCTCCGGGTCGTGGGCCTTAAGCCGCACGGTACGGTAAATGGTGCGCTTGTAAAGCGGGTGCTGAACGGTGTTTTCGACCTCTACGACCACCGTCTTATCCATCTTATCGCTGACTACCGTCCCGACGCGGACTTTCCTCTTCCCTCTTTCCCTTTCCAAGCTCCTGGCCTCCTTTCCTTAGGCCTTCCGGGCTTCAAGTTCCCTCTGCCGGAGGATCGTCTTTATCCTGGCGATGTCCTTTTTTACCTCGCGGATGCGCATGGGGTTATCCAGCTGCCGCGTGGCCATTTGGAAACGAAGGTTGAAAAGCTCCTCCTTGAAGCCGGCAAGTTTCTCGCGGAGCTCGCTATCGCTAAGTTCGCGCAGTTCCTTAGCTTTCACCGGCCTCACCACCCACTTCCGTGCGCTTAACGAAGCGCGTTTTGATCGGGAGTTTGTGCCCGGCCAGCCGCATGGCTTCGCGGGCCGACTCCTCGTCCACGCCGCTGAGTTCAAACAGCACCCGGCCCGGCTTCACCACGGCAACCCAGTACTCCGGCGCGCCCTTACCGCTGCCCATGCGGGTTTCGGCTGGTTTGGCCGTGATGGGTTTATCCGGGAAAATCTTGATCCACACGCGGCCGCCGCGCCTTACATAGCGCGTCAGCGCCACACGGGCGGCTTCAATCTGCCGCTGCGTAATCCAGCCCGGCTCCAGGGCCGCCAGGCCGTAATCGCCGAACACTACCTCCGTGCCGCGCTTGGCCACGCCGTGCGGATCCGGCCGGTGCTGCTTCCTGTACTTAACCCTCTTGGGCATCAGCATTGTTACTCGCCTCCCTCGGCGGCGACCTCTTTCTGCTCCGCCCTGGCCTGTTTGGCTGGTAGGACCTCGCCCTTATAAATCCAAACCTTTACGCCAATGCGCCCGTAGGTCGTATGCGCCTCGGCGAAACCGTACTCAATATCCGCCCGGAGCGTCTGGAGCGGCACCGTGCCCTCACGGTAACCTTCGGTCCGGGCGATCTCTGCCCCGCCGAGCCGGCCGCTTACCGCCACCCGGATCCCTTTCGCCCCCGCACGCATGGTCCGGGCCATCGCCTGCTTCATGGCGCGCCGGAACGAAGTGCGCTTTTCCAGCTGCTGGGCAATGCCTTCGGCCACCAACTGGGCATCCAGCTCCGGCACCTTGATCTCTTGGATGTTGACGTGGACCTGCTTGCCGGTCATTTTTTCCAGGTCCTTGCGCAGGGCCTCAACCCCTGCTCCGCCGCGGCCGATTATAATCCCCGGCTTGGCCGTGTGAATCGTGATTTGCACCCTTTTGGCCACGCGTTCGATCTCAATGCGCGATACGCCGGCCGCGTAGCACTTCTGCTTGATGTACTTCCTGATTTTGATGTCCTCAAGCAGGAGGTCGGAGAAATCGCGCTCTGCGAACCAGCGTGCGTCCCAGTTGCGGATAATCCCCAGCCGGAGGCCGTTGGGATTAACTTTTTGACCCACTCCTATCCCTCCTTACTTTTCCCCCACCACCACAGTGATGTGGCTGGTGCGTTTCAGTATTGGAAACGCCTGGCCCATCCGGCGAGGATGATACCTCTTGAGCCGCGGCCCCTCGTCGGCGTAAGCCCGGACCACGTAGAGGTTCTCCGGGTCCAGGTCGAGATTGTTCTCTGCGTTGGCCAGGGCCGAGCGCAGCACCTTCTCCACCAGGCGCGACCCGCGCTTCGGCGTGAAACGTAAAATGCCCAGGGCCTCGGTCACGCTCTTCCCACGGATGAGGTCCAGGACAATCCGCACCTTACGGGGGGAGATCCTGACGTAGCGGGCAACTGCTTTAGCTTCCATGGCCTGTCCCTGCCCTCCTCTACTTGAGCGCCGTAGACCTTTCCGTGTGCGCCCCGTGGCCCTTGAAGATCCGCGTGGGCGCGAACTCACCGAGCTTATGGCCTACCATCTCTTCGGTGATATAGATCGGTACGTGTTTGCGCCCATCGTGTACGGCAATGGTATGGCCGACCATTTCCGGAAAGATGGTCGATGCGCGGGACCAGGTCTTGATGACCCTCTTCTCCCGCTTCTCGTTCATCTCTCTAATTTTCTTGATGAGGCTGGGGTGCACGTACGGCCCCTTTTTGGCTGAGCGAGACACAACCTAACCCCCTTTCAGCCTACTTGCGCCTTTTCACGATCAAGCGATCTGAGGCCTTGTTCTTCTTGCGCGTGCGCACTCCGCGGGCCGGCTTACCCCAAGGCGTCATCTGCACCTTGCGGCCCACCGGAGCGCGGCCCTCGCCGCCGCCGTGCGGATGGTCTACCGGGTTCATTACCACACCGCGCACCGTCGGCCGTATGCCGAGCCAGCGCGCCCGGCCCGCCTTACCGATGGTCACGTTCTCGTGGTCCAGGTTTCCAACCTGGCCTACCGTCGCCCGGCACTCTACGCGGAACATGCGCATTTCCCCCGAAGGCATGCGCAAAGTGGCGTACTTCCCTTCCCGGGCGACTACCTGCGCCGCCGCGCCGGCCGCGCGCACAAGTTTACCGCCCTGGCCGGGGACGAGCTCGATGTTGTGCACCATGGTACCCACCGGGATGTTGGCCAGAGGCAGGGCATTGCCCGGCTTGATATCCGCGTCCGGCCCGGACATGACCTTGTCCCCTACCTCAAGGCCGAGCGGAGCCAGAATGTAGCGCTTTTCGCCGTCGGCATAGTGTAGGAGGGCGATGCGCGCCGAGCGGTTCGGGTCGTACTCGATGGCCGCCACCTTGGCCGGAACACCGTCTTTGTCGCGCTTGAAGTCGATTACCCGGTACTGCCGCTTATGACCTCCGCCCTGGTGCCGCACCGTGATACGGCCCTGATTGTTGCGCCCCGCTTTCTTGGTAAGGGGCTCAAGGAGAGACTTTTCCGGCCGGGTCTTGGTGATCTCCTCAAAAGTAGGTGTGGTTACGAACCGGATGCCCGGGGAAGTGGGCTTATACTTCTTAATGGGCATCATTGCCCCCCCTTTCCACGTGGCTTAAACTTATGCACCCTCAAAGAACGGGATGCGTTGGCCCTTCTTGATGGTCACGATGGCCTTCTTCCAAGGCGAGGTATGGCCGACGTGGCGGCCAACCCGCCTGGCCTTGCCCGGCACGCGGATGGTGGCCACCTTGAGGACGTCAACCTTGAAGATAGTTTCCACGGCGTTTTTGATATCGATCTTGGTGGCCCTGGGGTCCACCTCAAAGGTATACTTGCCCTGCTCCATCTGGGCAGTGGCCCGCTCGGTGATCACGGGCCGCTTGAGAACGTCCCTGGGGTCCATCAGCCAAGCACCTCCTCCACCTTGGCCACGGCCTCTTTGGTGAGGATCAGGCGATCATATTTCAGCACGTCGTAGACGTTGAGCGAGTGCACGCCGCCGGCGAGGACACCCGGAAGGTTCCGGGATGAACGGTACACCACTTCATCTGGTTCCGGAGTAACGATGAAGGCCTTTTTCGGTGCGCCGAGGTTGCTAAGCACCTTGACCATCTCTTTGGTCTTGGGGGCCGGCAGCTTCAGGTCTTCCACCACCGTAAGCTCGCCGTTTCTAACCTTTTCCGAAAGCGCCATCTTGAGGGCCAGCCGCCGCATCTTGCGCGGCATATCCTGGGCGTAGCTTCTCGGGTGCGGGCCGAATACCACACCGCCGTGGCGCCACAGCGGCGAGCGGATGCTGCCATGCCGGGCGCGGCCGGTGCCTTTTTGCCGCCACGGCTTGCGGCCGCCGCCGGAAACCTCGGCCCGCGTCTTGGTATCGGCCGTACCCCGGCGCCGGTTGGCCAGGTGGCGGACCACAGCCTGATGAATGAGTCCGCTGTTCATCGGCACGGCGAAGACGTGGTCCGCCAGTTCGATCTCCCCGACCGTCTCGCCCATGAGATTATATACCGGTACACGCGGCATCGCGTCTCCTCCTTTCTTTGGCGGCGATCATTCGGGCGCGCGTACAGTTACCAGCCGGCCGCGTGCCCCCGGCACCGCGCCCTTAACCAGTAGCAGGTTCTTCTCGGCGTCTACCCGGACCACCTCGAGGTTTTTCACGGTAACCCGCTCGTAGCCCATGCGCCCCGGCATGTGCCGGCCCGGGAATACCCGACCGCCGCTCCTCGGGCTCGCCAGCGTACCCGGCGCCCGATGGAACTTAGAGCCGTGGGCCATAGGACCGCGGTGCCCGCCCCAGCGCTTAATCATACCGGCAAAACCTTTGCCGCGGGAGATGCCCGTCACATCCACCCGCTCGCCGGGCGAAAAGATGTCCACTTTAATTTCCTGCCCGACTTGGTAGGCATCGAGGTTTTCCACCCGCACCTCGCGCAGGTAGCGCATAGGCCGGACTCTATGCTTGCTGAAGTGTCCTTTAAGCGGCTTGTTGACTTTGTTTTCGCGCACGGCACCAAAGCCGAGCTGCACGGCCGCATAACCGTCCCGCTCCGGGGTTTTCTTCTGCACCACCACGCAGGGCCCGGCCTCGATGACCGTGACCGGCACCAAGGTGCCGTCCTCCTTGGCCACCTGGGTCATGCCCAGCTTTCTGCCCAAAATCCCTTTCACGCTCCCAGCCTCCCTTCCTCTATACCTGCTTAATCTCGATGTCCACGCCGGCAGGGAGGTCGAGGCGCATCAGGGCGTCCACGGTCTTAGGCGTGGGCTCTAAGATATCGATAAGGCGCTTATGCACGCGCATCTCGAACTGCTCGCGCGAGTCCTTGTACTTGTGCGGCGCACGTAAGATGGTGTAAACGCTCCGCTCCGTCGGCAGAGGAATGGGGCCGGAGACCAAGGCTCCCGTTCGTTTGGCCGTCTCTACAATCTTCTGGGCCGACTGATCAACCACCTGATGGTCATAGCCTTTGAGGCGGATGCGTATCTTGTTTTGGGCCACAAACCTTCCTCCCTTCGCCCGATTTTCGGACAGTTCTCAGTGGAAATTCCCCAGCGCCAGCTGGCAACCTTCCACCTCATAGCAGTGCATCGGCGAGCCATCCCTTGGGCCTTCCCCTACGGCGCGGAGCCCTCTTGACGAACGACCTTGGCTCGCTCGGAGCTCGACCACAACTCGCCCCTTTGGGGTTCAAACAGTGGTCTCGCTTTCCCTCGCTCGCCGGCGGTCTTTTGATTGGCGGTACGTAACGCGCCGTGCGGGGAATGGCCCTACGGTTGGCCTGCGCCGGGGGCCAGTGTTGGAGTACAAAAAGAGGGGGGGAGAGTGCCTCCCCTCGATTATTCGTAGATCTCGGCCACCACGCCGGCGCCTACGGTGCGCCCGCCCTCGCGGATGGCGAAGCGCAGCCCGTTCTCGATGGCGATGGGGGTGATGAGC
>JASKKP010000009.1 GCA_030154105.1 Bacillota bacterium | reverse complement strand
TGGGATTTGGGTGGCCTTTCAGACCAACCCTGTGTGAGATCTCTCTTTTCTACATCCCACACAAGATCTCCTGGTTGCCTACTAAAAGTTTACACTACCTCGCGGTGGCGGGCGATGAGTTCCCGCACCACGGCGAGCTTGGCCGGGTTTTCCGCGGCGAGGCGGTACTTAACATGCGGATTGCGCGCCAGGGCGTATTCCAGGCGTTTTTCCGGAGGAAGCGAGAGGCGAATCTCCGTACAAGTGGCAGTGGCAATCCACCCCTGCTTCTCGAGCACCTTCCAGGGCACGTCATAGCGCTTGGGACCGACCAGGGTGAAGACATCTTCTTCCCGCCCGTCTTCGCGCACTAAGGTGGCGGTAAGTCCCAGGCGTCGCCGGGCTTGAAGGTCTGCCGTCACCCGAAAAACAGGGGCAGGCAGGAGGTGTACCTCGTCGTAGATGATGAGCCCCCAGTCGCGGGCGTTGAATACGGCCAAATGAGGGAAGTCCTCGGTTTTGCGCGGCCGCCAGGTGAGCACTTGGTAGGTGGCGATGGTGACGGGGCGGACATCCTTGAGATCTCCGGTATATTCTCCGACGTCGTCCGGGCTGAGGGTGGTCTTGTCCAGGATTTCGTCGCGCCATTGGTGGACGGCGGCGGTGCTGGTAACGATGATCAGGGTGTGACAGCGGGCGCGGGCCATGGCCCCGAGGCCTACTATGGTTTTGCCTGCGCCGCAAGGTAAGACGACGACGCCGCTTCCACCGCGTTCCGAGCCGCCGGCCCAAAAGGCGGCCACCGCTTCTTCCTGGTAGGAGCGAAGGGCGAAGGGTGTGCCGCTTAGCGTGGTGGAGCGGAGGTCGATGGTGAGCGGGGCGCCAGGGGCGTAGCCGGCCAGATCCTCTACCGGCCAGCCGAGCTTGATGAGCGCCTGCTTAAGACGGCCGCGCTGCCCGGGGGTCACCCTGAGGCGATTGGGGCCGCCCCAGCCCTCTATATAGCGGGAGAGGCCCTTGCTGTTCGCCATCTCCGTAAGAAGCAGAGGGTCGTCGGATAGGAGAAGGAGCGTCTCACCCTGGCGAATGAGCTTCAGTTTGCCGTAGCGGGAAAGGTAGTCGCGGATATCGCGCAGAATGTTGTCTGGGAGGGGGTAGCGGGAGTAAGCCTTTAGGCTTTCCTCGATTTCCCGGGCGCTCATGCCTGTGGCGGCTGCATTCCAGAGGGAAAGGGGCGAAAGGCGATAGGTGTGCACATACTCGGGGCTCTTTACGAGCTCGGCGAAACGCGCCACAGCGTCGCGGGCTTCTTGGTAATGCGGCCCTCCTACCTCGAGGAGAATACTGCCGTCGCGCTGCACGATTACCGGTTTTTCGTTCACGGCTAGGCCAACCATCCTTTTGGCGACAAGTTCATCCTTCATTATAGCGCTTGGTAAGAAAAAAGGAAAAGCAGGAACCGGAACCCGCTCAACGAATATGTATTGAAAAAGATGCATACCGGAGAGGAAGGGACACGCAAAATAAAAAATCAGTCGGCGCCTGGGAGAAAGGCGAGGGGGTTTAGACATGCCGGGCGTGCTGGAGGAACCGGACGTCATTGTCGTAGGAGCAGGCCCGGCCGGATCTACGGCGGCCCGGGACCTGGCCGCGGCGGGTTTGGCCGTGCTGCTTCTGGACAAAGATCCTTTCCCGCGGGACAAGCCGTGCGCGGGGGGGCTTACCAGGCGGGCCTTGGCCAACCTGGGTTTCGAGCTGCCGGCGGAAGTAGTGCGGGAACGTTGCCGCGCCTTCCGGGCCGTCTGGGGTGATAAGGTACAGGAGGTCGTCCTCCCGGAGCCCTACGCCGTTACCGTGGACAGGTGCGACTTCGACCGGGTACTGGTGGAGAAGGCCCAGGCGGAGGGAGCGATCTTTTGCCCGGGCGAGGCCGTCCTGGGCGTAGAAACAGGCCAGGGGCGAGTTACGGTGCGGACTACGCGGCGCCGCCTTTGCGCGCCGCTCGTCATTGGGGCCGACGGTGTGCCCAGCCGTGTGGCGGCCGCCTTAGGGGAGAGGCGAGTGCCGGCCGCACCTTGCCTGAGCGCCGAGGTGCCCCTTCCCGGAAGCGAAGGAGGGGCACGCCGCCTGCACGGAACGCTGGAGACGCACTGGGGGATGTTTCGCTGGGGCTATGCTTGGGTCTTTCCGAAGGGGAACCACGCCTCGGTAGGCCTGGGAAGCTGGGACGGGGCCAAGGTAAACCTGAAGGCCTTGTGGGGCGAGTTTCTCGCGTCCCTAGGCTATCCTCCGGCCGTGCCTCGCGGCCACCTGGTGCCCCTGGGCGGCGGGCGTAGGCGGCGCTCGGGTGACGGCATCCTCCTGGTAGGCGATGCGGCAGGATTTGCCGACCCCGTCACCGGCGAGGGGATTTTCTATGCGGTGCTGTCGGCCCACCTGGCTGCCGAAACGGTTCTGACGCTCAAGCGGCGGGGCCTGCCGTACACCTCCCATTACCTCCGCGGCTATGAGGAGGCCTGTGCTAAAGCTTTTGGACGGGACCTGGCCTGGGCCCTGGCGCTGAATCGGTTGGCCCGGCGTTGCCCGCGGCTCTGGCAAAAGGCACTGTTTGGGAGCCCGGTGTGCTTTCGCCAGGGGTTGGAAGTGGCCTGCGGGCGCAAGACCTATCGTGAGCTGGCCTTTTGGGCCCTAAGGCGGTTACCTCACCTGCTGAGCTAGCTTTGCCGGTACGTAACGCGCCTTCCAGGGGATGGCCCCTCGGCCTCAGTGTTTTTAAAGTAAATGAGTTGTAAGCAGAACTCGAACGGGAAATGAGGGAAATCGATGGCGAAGGGTGTTAAACGGCAGTTTACCGCCCGGCTGAAGCCGGGCGATGAGGTGGAGGATTACTTTGTGGCCGCCGAGCCGGTGCTTCGACCCTTCCGCAACGGCAGCGGCCGGAGCGGTTCTTTTTTACGGCTCCTCTTGAAGGACCGGGAAGGCGCGCTTCCGGCGGTTCTGTGGGAAGGCGCGGAAATGGTGTACCCAAAACTTGGCGGTAACCCAGTGGTAAAGGTCCGCGGGAGCGTGAACCGTTACCAGGGCGAGCTGCAGGTGGTGTTGGAGGCCATCACGCCGACGGAAGAGGAGCTGGATCCGGCGTACTTTCTTCCCTGTTCCCCGCGTCCGCGGGAAGAGATGGAAGCGGAACTTGCGGCCCGCTTGGCCGAGGTACGCCTCGTACCGCTTTCCGAACTGCTCGCCGCCTTTTTCGGCGATCCTACCTTCTTTGCGGCCTTCACCCGCGCACCGGCGGCGAAGAGCATTCACCACGCCTACGTGGGCGGGTTGCTCGAGCACACCTTGGAGACGGTACACTTTGCCGCGACGATTGCGGCCCGCTACCCGGCATACATCAACCGCGACCTGCTTCTGACCGGTGCCTTCCTCCACGACTGCGGCAAAATTATCGAATACCGCATCGAGGGGCTGGCCTTTACCGTAAGCGATGCCGGCCGCCTGTTCGGCCACCTGGTGCTGGGGGCGCGCATGGTGGAGGAACGGATTGCTTCCTGCTCTAATTTTCCGCCAAATCTTAAGGAGGAACTCCTACACATGATCCTGGCGCATCACGGCTCCGAAGAGTGGGGTTCACCGCAGCCGCCGAAAACCATCAATGCCTATGCCCTGCACCTGGCCGATTATTTGAGCGCCGAAATGAACCACTTCGAGGGGCTCATCAGGGCCGCCGGAGGTACGGAGGGATGGACGGCGGTCGATAAAAAGCTTGAGCGCAGCGTGTACCTCGGTTTTCTAGGGAATGATGAGGTGGCGGCCGGACGGGAAGGGAGTTCTAGCTAATGGAACAGACGTTGGTGCTGATAAAGCCCGATGGGGTTAGACGAGGCCTTATCGGGGAGGTGCTTCGGCGGCTGGAGAGGCAGGGCCTCAAAATTTGCGGCCTTAAGCTCCTGCGTCTCAGTAAAGAGCTCGCGGCCGAGCATTATGCTGCCCACCGCGGAAAGCCGTTTTATGAGGAGCTTATTGCCTTTATAACTTCCGGGCCGGTGGTTGCTGCCGCAGTGGCCGGCGAAGACGCGGTGGCCCGCGTGCGCCGCTTGGTCGGAGATACGCGGGCGGCCGCGCCGGGAAGCATCCGGGGCGATTTCGCCACTTCGGTTACCGCCAATGTGGTCCACGCCTCCGACTCGCCGGAGAACGCGGCCAGGGAGCTTAAGCTTTTCTTCCGCGAAGAAGAGCTCTACTAAACGCCGGCCCAGGCTTCTTAAAGAGGCCGCCGCACCTGTTATACGGGAGGTGCAGGCGGCATAAATTCTTTCTAAAGGAAACACTGGGCGAGTAGCCCCGGCCGGGGAACCACCTTCCCGGCCTTCTCGTGCCCGAGGGGAGGCTTGAGGGGATGAGGCATGCTTTCTTGGGCCTGTACTGCGCCATCATGGCCGGTGGGCTCCTTGTCCTAGCGAGCTCCGCCGCTCTGGGACTGGCCCCGGCCGCCCCTAATCCGCCCTGCGGTTGTGAGCCGGTGCGCACGCTGAAAACGGCTTCGCCGCCGATGAGAGGCAGCGATGTGGCCGGCCTTCAGAGGCGCTTGGCGCGCCTAGGATTTTACACGCGCGAGATCACCGGGGTCTACACCCAAGAGACGGCGCGGGCGGTAATTGAACTACAGAAGTTTCTCGGACTTAAACCGACGGGGGTCGTGGACGAGCGGACCTGGGAGGCCCTGGCTTATTATGAAGCGAAACCGGCGGTAAAGGGCCAGCCGCCGCCAGAGGGCGAGATCAGCATTCTGGTGGATATCGATTCCCAAACTTTGATCGTTTACGTGGACGGAGAACCTTATAAGCTCTACCCGGTGGCGGTGGGACGGCACACTTCGCCCACGCCCATGGGCGAATGGGTGATTACGGAAAAAATCGCCGGGTGGCACGGAGCCACCGGTGTGCGCTGGATGCGGCTTTCTAATCCCTGGGGTAATTACGGCATCCACGGTACCAATAATCCGAGTTCTATCGGCCAGATGGCGAGTAGCGGCTGCGTACGTATGTTCAACCACGATGTGATCGAGCTCTACGACTGGGTTAAAATCGGAACGCGCGTGGTGCTGAAGGGGCGCGGGCCTTACGGACCGGTGCGCCCGGTGATCGAGCAGGGAGCCGTGGGCCAAGACGTGGTGTTTTTGCAGTGGCGGCTTCGAGAATTGGGTTTTGACCCCGGCCGGGCCGACGGCGTCTGCGGCGAGGCTACGATAAGCGCCCTAACGGCCTGGCAGAGGTATCGGGGCCTGCCGGCCACAGGGCGTGCGGACCGCAACGTGCTTTATCTCCTAGGCTTATGGTGAGGCACGTTTAATGGCCGAGGGAGGGGAAGCAGGTGGCAGGCAGGCGGCTCGTGCACAGCATCTTGCTCTTTTTAGCGGTCGGCGTGGCCTTGGCCCTAGGCGTCTACCTGCGCCTTAAGGTAACCCCTCACTACACCGGCATCGACCCTAGAGCCGAAATCGATCCGGGCAAGCGGTACACCCTAACCCTATGGGACTTCGAACGCCCTTGGCCCGACGATGCCGGCGGGTACCGCGCCGCGCTGGAGAAGGCCCTCGCCGGGTTCGAACGGCGTTTCCCTAATGCCGCGGTTAAGGTGGAGCTTCTTCCCTGGGGCGAAGGCGACGAGCGGGTGGCTGCCGCTCTCAAACAGGGGACCCCGCCGGACGTCCTTTCGTCGGGCCCCGTTTTTCGCTCCGATTGGGGGCCGCTCCTCATCCCGTGCGGGCCTTATCTGGCCCCCGAGGAGCTAGAGGAGTACATGGAAGTGGCCCTGAGAGGTGCGAGTAAAGGCGGCGAGTTCATCGCCTGGCCCCGCTGGCTGGAGCCTGCTCTTTGGGCGGGGAACGGGGAGCTTTTGGCGGCGGCCGGCGTACCGGTGGCCGAGATTCAGGCAGAAGGTTGGAGTTGGGAGACGTTCGCCCGGGCGGCGGGAGAAGTGCACAAACTTGCCGGTGAACCCTACCTTTTTACCAGCTTCGACCTTTTTACGCTGTGGCAGGAGGTCGGAAGGGGAGGGGTAACGCCGGAACTCGGAAAGACGAGCCCCCCTTTGGCACCGGAACGCGTGCGGCGAGCGGCCGAGCGGACCGCGGCCTTTTGGGAGCAGGCGGCCGTTCCGCGTTCCCTGGGGAAGGGAGATTACGCCGGGCTGGAGGACTTTTTTACCGGCCGGGCTGCCGTCTTCGGCCCGGTTAAACCCTGGTTTCTCCGGGCGACTTATGAACGGACGAAACGGGTAGAGCGGGGCAGCCTTGAGGCCGGCGCCGCACCGCCTTTTGCCGTCGTCCTCCTGCCGCCGGCCGGCCTAGGAGGTAGGGAAGGGGTGCCCGTCGCGTGGGAAAACCTCTACGTTTTTCGCCAACGCCGTTACCAGGGCGACGACCACACCCGGCTGGCCATGGAACTGGCCCGGCACCTCAGCCGTACCTCGGCCGAACTGGCAGCCGAACTCGATTTGGTCCCGGCCTACCGACCCGCCCAGTTGACGTGGCTTTCTGCCTGGAAAATGGGCCAAGGGGAGGTGGTGCTCCGCTGGCTGGAACGCGGAGTGCCGGCTCCTTTTCCCGCAGAGGTGGCCGAAGCCCGCAGCCGGCTGGAGCCCTTGTTGAAAAAGTTTTGGGCGGGCGAACTTAGTGCTGCCGACCTCGCCGACCGCGCGCAGGCAAAATAGCCCGTGGAGAAAGGGAATTACTGTCGAAAGTCGAATAAACACAAGAAGGATATCGCGGTCCGGCCCGGCGGGCCGACCGAATTGCTAGGAGCGAGATAATGCCCCCACTTATTACCCTTACCCTCTTGTTTGCGTTCGGAATTATCGTTTGCCGGCTCGCACCGCTCGCCTTTCCTTTTTGGCTGGTGGCTGCGGTTCTCGCTTTAGCCGTCGGTTTCGTCTGTCTTGCCCGGGGAAGACGCCAAGGAGCAGTTTTGGCGCTACTCGTGTTGACCTTTTTCAGCGGAGGGCTGAGGACAAGCCTTGCCCTTTTACCGAATATTACTCTTGAACCGTTAGCCGGGAGCCACGTCACCTTGGAGGGGATAGTGGTCCGGCCGGCAGAGGAAAGCGAGGCAGGCACGAACTATGTGCTGGCCGTGCGCCTGGCAGGGATCGGAGAAAACCTTTTTCCTGCCCGGGGCCTGGTACTCGTGCGCGACCTGCGCTCCGCGCGGGAATCTCTTTACCGATACGGCGACATCCTCAGGGCTCAAGGCGTGCTGGCCCGGCCGCGCCCAGCCGGCAACTTCGGCGAGTTCGACTACAAGTCGTACCTTGAGCAGCGGGGAATCGCCTACACCCTGCCTGTATATGAACCGGGCGCCCTCGAACGCCTAGGCGGTGGTGCCGGGAACCGTTTGGCGGCCGCGCTTTACGCCTGGCGAGAAGAGTTCCTCAAAGTAGCGAAGCTCCTGCCGCGCGAAGAGGAAGCCCTGCTCCTCGGGATTGTCTTCGGCGAGCGGCGGAGCTTGCCGGGGGAAGTGGTCGACCTCTTTACCGCCAGCGGTACCGTGCACCTTCTGGCCGTGTCCGGCAGTCACGTGGGTTTGGTCGCCGCGCTGGCTTTGGGTGGAACGCGTCTACTGCGCCTCCCTCTCCTTCTGCAAGCTGTGGTGACGTCCGCGGCAGTCGGCCTTTACGTTTTTTGGACCGGAGCGGCGCCCTCCGCCGTGCGCGCCGGGCTCATGTTCCTTTTCGGGCTTTTGGGCCTTATGACCGGCCGCCCGCGCAACGGCTTGGTGGCCCTGGCTGCCGCAGCGCTCTTGATCCTTATCTTTAACCCGCTTCTCCTTTTTGATATCGGCTTTCAACTCTCCTTTGCCGCCACGTGGGGGATCCTTTGGCTTATGCCACCTTTGCTCGGCCTTGTGCGGCGAAGGTGGACCATTCTGGCCGGGCCGCTTGTCGTTTCCCTAGCAGCGCAGCTTACGGTGTGGCCGCTTACTGCTTATTACTTTAGTGGCGTTTCACCCCTCGGCTTTCTGGCCAGTCTGGCTGCTCTACCCGTAGCCGGCTTGGCCTTGGCCTTAGGGGCTCTTGGCCTCCTGACCGGTGTCTTGTATCTTCCCTTAGGAAAAGTGGTGCTGGGCGCTGCGGGTTTGGCTCTCATGCTCCTTAAAGCTATTGCCCGCCTGTTTGCGGGCCTGCCTTTCGCTTATTTGTATCTGAAGCAGCCGCCCTTTTTGTTCCTCGCGGTTTATTACTTCGTTCTCCTTGGGCTGCCCTGGGCGCTGGGCCGCTGGCCGTATTGGTCCCGCCGGCGCCGGACCGTTGTCCTTTGCACTGTGACCCTGCTCCTTGTTGTTGCCTGGCGGGGCACGGCCTTCGGGCCACCTCCTCTCAGCGTGGACTTTCTCGCCGTTGGCCAAGGAGATGCCATTCTCATCCGTGCCCCTTCCGGCCAGGCTGCCCTTATCGATGCGGGGCCGCGGCAGGCCCTGGATGGCCGGGTATGGGATGCTGGGGAGAGCATAGTGCTTCCCTACCTGAGATCACAAGGAGTGCACCGGTTGGAAGTTCTTTTTCTCACGCACGCTGACGGAGACCATGCCGGCGGTGCACCTGCGGTGCTCGCAGGACTACCTGTCGGAGCTGTCGTCGCCCCTCCCGGCTTCGACCGGGCAGGCCCCTCCCCCGTGCTGGACAAAGTACGCGAAAAAGGGATTCCCCTCTATACGGCGAGCCGTGGCTTTAAGGTAAACCTGGGGCAGGGAGTGGAACTTACAGTATACGGTCCGCCGGCGGGGTTACTCGCTTCCGACAACCCAGAAAACGACAACTCCCTCATCATCTATCTACGCTATGGCGCCAGCGGTTTCCTTTTCATGGGCGATGCCGGAGAGACGGCGGAGAGGGCTCTCCTGGCTGCGGGTGTTCCGCAGCCGGTTCAGGTCCTAAAGGTGGCCCACCACGGATCGGCCGCTGGCACAGGAGAAGAATTGCTACAAAAAACGCAGCCGAAAATAGCCGTGATCTCAGTTGGGAAAAACAATTTCGGCCACCCCAGCCCGGCGACCATAGGACGGCTGGTGGCCAGCGGGGCCACCGTCCTCAGGACGGATGAGGTAGGCCAGGTGCGCATTCTGACAGACGGGAAAAAGATGCGGGTGATTACACGGAGGAAAGGTGGGGAGGATGCACCATGACCTGGCAAGAACTTTGGCAACAGCTGGACAAAAAGAAAGTAGCGCCTTGTTACCTCCTCTGGGGCGAAGAGGAACACCTCCTCCGTTTGACCCTAGGCAAAATCGAAGCCGCACTAGCCTTGGGCGACTTGCGTGAGCTAAACTATGAACGGCTAGACGCGCAGGAGTTGGACAGCAGGCGCCTGGAGGCGGCCGTATACGCGCTTCCTTGGCTTGCACCGCGCCGGCTTGTGGTGGTGACCGGCCTTAAGCTGGCCGGCGAGGGCAAGGGGAACGGCTCACGCGAGGGCGCGGACGACGTGGGCGGAGAAGAGGTAGAAGGAAGCACTTCGAGACTGGAACAAGAGCTCTTGGACCTTATGGAGAAGCTTCCCGCTACGACCTGTTTAGTGCTGGTAGCTGCGGGACCGGTGGATATAAGGCGCCGGTTGGTGAAGGCGGTGGCGAAAGCGGGCGTGGTGCAGGAGTTTCCGCGCCTTAGAGGCCATGAGCTGGAGAGGTGGCTTAAGGAGCGCGGTAAGGAACTTGGCCTGAAGTGGGGGCGGGGAGCCGCCGAACTCTTGGCGGCGCGAGGGGGGGAGGGCGGCCTTGAACAGCTAGAGCAGGAGCTCAAAAAGCTCGCCGCATATGCGGTGCCTTCCGGGGTGGTAAGGCGGGAGGACGTGGAGCTCCTGGTGCCGGAGGCAAACACCGCCCGGGTGTTCGATCTCATCGATGCTGCGCTGGCCGGGCAGGGCGAGCGGGCCCTCCACCTTCTCTCCCGTCTCTGGGAGCAGGGGGAAACGCCCCTCGGCCTGTTGGCGCTCCTGGCCAGGCAGGTGCGCCTGGTTATGGCGGCGAAGGAGGCCAGGGAAAAAGGGAGCCGTCCCGGTACGTTGGCCGCGGTGCTCAAAGTCCATCCGTACGTGGCGCAAAAACTGGAGGTGCAGAGCAGTCGCTTCACCTGGGAAGAACTTTACCGGCTCATCCAAGCTTTGGCCCGGGCGGACCAGAGGCTTAAGAGCTCGACCCTGAGCCCCCGCCTGGTGCTGGAAGAAATTATTCTTGACCTTAGACCAAGGGAAAAATAAAAAAGCGTGCTCGGGCACGCTTTTTTTAACCGACCTGCGCCTTAGCCTTAGCCAGCTTACGGCAGAGGCGCGATTTCTTGCGCGCAGCATTATTTTTGTGCAGGACGCCTTTGGCAGCAGCCTTATCAATAACGCTGAAGGCCTTGGCCAGGGTTTGTTTAATAACCTCCGGGTCAGCTTGATTCAGGGCCTCGTTGAAACGGCGAATAGCCGTACGCACGCGCGACTTGATGGCCGCATTCCGCAGGCGCCGTTTCTCGGCTACCTTAATCCTCTTGATCGCCGATTTAATGTTGGCCACTATTTCTCACCCCCTCGGCCACGGCTGGGCTCGTATGTTCACTAGCACATTTTATCATGGGGCGGCAGGAAAAGCAAGGGAAAACGGCCGGCCCCGGCCGGCGGTCTAAACCCTCCTGGGCGCGCATACTTTTAGAGAAAGAAGGAAGGCCGCCCCACGCGGCGGGACCCTGAGCGGGGTGAAAATGTTGCGCTTTCACCTGGTACGAATTCGCTGGCGGCCAGGGCGTGTTTGGCGCAGCCCTCTTATAAAGAGCCTATGTCTTGTAACCTTCGGTTTTTGCACTGTGGCGCTCGGCGTTCACTGGGTTCCCAGCTTAAAGCTGCCGCCTGCCGTGTCCGCCTTCGCGCCGGCGGGGGTAGAGAAGCCGGGCCTCTACGGCTGGGTGGCGGAACTTTTGGCGCGTTATCCGGTAGATTTTACTGCCGTGCTCGACCAGGGCCTCCCGCTTAAGCTGCTCCGAACCCCCAGGAACGGGGAGGTAAAACCCAACTACGGCGCACCTTGGCTGAAAGGACCTTCTTTTTCCCTGCGCGACCTGGGGCTACCCCTTAAGGGTGGCCCGCTGGCTTTCTTGGAGAGCGAACTTGCCCTTTTTGCCCCCCTGGCTCGCGGCGCGGTGCGGCCGGAGCCGTCCCCTGCGGCCGCGGCGCCTACGCCCTTACCGCCGGCGGATCGGCAACCCGTCCTACCGGCTCTTCCGGCCAAGCCGGCGCCGGCACCTAGCGGTCCACCGGTGGTGGCCATCTACCACACGCACACCTCGGAAGACTACGTTCCCAGCGCCGGGGCCAGCCATACCTACGGGAAAAAAGCCGGCATAGTGGCAGTGGGGGAAACCTTGGTTAAGGCCCTGAAAGAGCGCGGCATCCCTGCCGTGCAGGACACCACTTGTCACGATGACGAAAAGTTCCGGGAGGCCTACCTCCGTTCGGCGGAAACTGCCGGGCGGCTGCTGAAGATGAATCCCCAGCTTAAGATGCTTCTCGACGTACACCGCGACGCCCCAACGCGCAATGCCGCCGAGTCCCGCGCCATGACTACGGCGGAGATAAACGGGCAAAAGGTGGCCCGCATCTACCTCATTGTCGGTACGGACCGGCTGGGTTTGGCGCACCCTAACTGGCAGCAGAACCATGCCTTCGCCTTAAAGCTGCAGCAAAAGCTCGAGGCCCTTTACCCCGGCCTTTCCCGGGGCATCAAGATCGACACAGCCCGCTTCAACCAGCATCTACATCCCCGCGCGCTTCTCGTGGAAATCGGCGGAGTCCAAAATACCTTGGCCGAAGCCGAGCTGGGAGCGCGTTACCTGGCGGACGCCATTGCCGCCCTGCTTCCGGAACTGAACTGAGCGAAGGCAACCCCCGCGCTGCCTGGAGGCCCCTTGGCTTCGAACTTAATTCCCTATTTAAGTCCGTCCTCCCCCTAGAAATTAGGTGCTACGTACGAATATAGTAAAACCGAGACTCTAGATCCAGGAGGAGCCGGGATGGATACCAAGTTTCTCAATTCCATCCTTAAGGCCTGCGACGAAGTACTTCTTCAGGTACTGGGTTTAAAGGGGCAGCGCGGGCGCCTGCATTGGAAATCCGGCCCTTTCTTACCGGAAGACATCCTCCTCTTCTTCCACGTTCAGGGCGACGTGGCAACGCCGGTGGCGCTCTCGCTGGAGCAGCGCCTGGGGATAGACCTTGCTTCCCAGCTTTTAGGCAGCATGAGCGTAACCTCTCTCACCGACCTCGCCCGCTCCGCTTTAGGTGAGCTGGGGAACATGATCATGGGGCGTGCGATGACGCTCCTGGCGGAAGAAGGAACCCTGGCGACGATCAGCGTGCCCCAGGTCCTCACGGGCCTGGAGCTTCAGGCCGATCCCTGTCTTTTGGAGGACAAGCCCTGCCTGGTGGTGCCCTTTGAGTTTGGCCGGGGACGGATTGAGATCAACGTTCCTGTGGGGTGAGCGTCTGTTGCTGAGGCGGGGCGCGCATGGTATAATCTTTTGGTAGTAAAGTCTTAGGAAAGTGTGAGCGCCCGTGCCGGAAAAGACAGCTTACATCCGCAATTTCTCCATCATCGCCCATATCGACCACGGCAAATCTACCCTGGCCGACCGCATCCTCGAGCTTACCGGTACCCTCAGCCCGCGCGAGATGACCGACCAGGTGCTGGATCAGATGGATCTGGAACGCGAACGAGGGATTACCATTAAGCTCCAACCGGTGCGCATTAACTACCGGGCGCGCGACGGCCGGGAGTACGAGTTAAATCTTATCGATACGCCGGGACACGTGGACTTCACCTACGAGGTTTCCCGAAGCCTGGCCGCCTGCGAGGGGGCCCTCTTGGTGGTGGATGCCACGCAGGGAATCGAGGCGCAAACTCTGGCCAATACCTACCTGGCCCTCGAACACAACTTGACGATTATTCCGGTGATCAACAAAATCGATCTTCCCAGCGCGGACCCGGAGCGTGTACGGCGGGAGCTGGCCGAGGTGCTCGGCCTGGATCCGGACGAGGCCCTCTTGGTTAGCGCCAAGACGGGCGAGGGCGTGCCCGATGTGCTGGAGGCTGTGGTGGCCCGCGTCCCGCCTCCTAAAGGATCGAGCGCAGACCCGCTGGCGGCCCTGATCTTCGATTCGAAGTTCGACCCGTATCGGGGGGTCATCGCCTACGTCCGGGTGATGCAAGGCACGCTCCGGCCGGGGCAGAAGATTCGGCTTATGGCCACCGGAAAGGACTACGAGGTGGATGAGGTGGGGATCTTCCGCCCGGCCTTCACCCCTGTAGACTCTCTAGGACCGGGCGAGGTCGGCTACCTCACCGCCGGAATCAAGAACATCCGCGACGCACGCGTCGGCGACACCGTCACCGGCGCCGATCGCCCGGTGGCTGCACCTCTTCCCGGTTACCGCCGGCTGCGCCCGATGGTTTACTGCGGCCTTTACCCGCAGGAGACGAACGACTACGACCACCTGCGGGAAGCCCTAGAAAAACTACAGCTCAACGACGCGGCTCTGGTGTTCGAACCGGAGAAATCGGAGGCGCTGGGGTTTGGCTTCCGGTGCGGCTTTCTGGGCCTCCTTCATATGGAGATCGTACAGGAGCGCCTGGAGCGCGAATTCGGTGTCGAGCTTATTGCTACGGCTCCTAACGTTGTGTACGAGGTAACTAAGACCAACGGCCAGGTCATCGCGGTGGAAAACCCGGCGAAACTTCCGCCGCCGACGGAGATTGCCGTTCTTGCCGAGCCGTACGTACGGGCGACGATCATTGTGCCCAGCGAGTTCGTCGGGCCGGTTATGGAACTCGCGCAGGAAAAGCGCGGCACCTACCAGAACATGGAGTATGTGGACAGGACGCGCGTGCTCCTTACCTACGACCTGCCTCTTTCTGAGATCATTTTCGATTTCTTCGACCTCCTCAAGTCCCGGACCCGCGGTTACGCCAGTTTAGATTACGAGTATTTAGGGCATCGGCCCAGCGATCTGGTGAAGCTGGACATCCTAATTAACGGTGAGCCGGTGGATGCCCTGTCGCTCATCGTCCACCGGGAGCGGGCCCAGGCGCAGGGCCGGCAGCTGGTGGAAAAACTTAAGGGCCTGATTCCACGCCAGCTCTTTGAAGTGCCCATCCAGGCGGCCATCGGAGGGCGTGTCATCGCCCGGGAGACGGTGCGGGCGCTGCGCAAGGACGTTCTGGCCAAATGTTACGGTGGCGACGTTACGCGCAAGCGCAAGCTCCTCGAGAAGCAAAAAGAAGGCAAGAAGCGCATGAAGCAGGTGGGGAGTGTGGAAATTCCCCAGGAGGCCTTTATGGCCGTACTAAAGGTGAAGTAGATGTGCGACAGAGCGTTTTCTTTGCCGCCGGCCCTTTATATCCATGTGCCTTTCTGCCGGCGCAAGTGCCATTACTGCGATTTTGCCTCCGTACCGCTTGAGGCCGACCTGGTAAAGAGATACCTCGGCGCCTTAAAACGGGAAGCAGAAAGGGAGCTTGCCTCCTGGCCGGCCGGCTGGGAGGTCCCTTCTATTTATATAGGCGGCGGCACGCCCACTGCCCTGGAGCCGGAGGACCTGGAGGTGGTGCTGGCCGTAGCGGCGCTTTTTCCCCGCGCGCCGGGTGCCGAATGGACGGTGGAGGCCAATCCCGGCACCCTAGACCGGGCGAAGCTCGCCCTCCTGGCGGCCGCAGGCGTCAACCGCCTAAGCCTGGGGGTACAGAGTTTTGACGACCACCTTCTCTCCTTCCTCGGCCGGATTCATACGGCTCAGGAAGCGGAAGAAGCGTGGGATATGGCGCGGGCGGCGGGGTTTGGCAACTTGAACCTTGATCTCATTTACGCCATACCCGGCCAGACGCTGAGAGCCTGGCGCCGGACGCTAAGAAGGGCGCTTTCGCTTCGGCCGGAGCACCTCTCGGTTTACAGCCTCAGCATTGAGCCGGGTACGGAATTCGGCCGGCGGGCGGAGGCGGGGAACCTCCAACCGGTGGCGGAGGAGCTCGACCTCAGCATGTATCGCGCGGCCCAAGAGCTGCTGGCAGAAGCAGGGATTAAACAGTACGAGATCTCGAACTTTGCCCGCTCCGGCTTTGAATGCCGGCACAATCTGGTCTACTGGCGCAACGAGCCCTACCTGGGCCTGGGACCTGCGGCCACTTCTTACATGAGCGGTGTGCGGCGTACGAACCGGGAAGACGTCGGGGAATACGTCCGGGCGCTGACGGCGGGAGAAGATCCGACGGCCGCCCGGGAGGTTGCCACTCTGGACTTGGGCATGGCCGAAACCGTAATCCTCGGCCTACGCTTAACCGAGGGCATTGCCTGGGAGCGATTTTACGGCCGCTTCGGCCGCGATCTCCGGGATGTATATGCCGATCCCATCCGCCGCCTCACCAGGGCCGGTCTCATCGAGGCCGATGCCCAGGGGCTGCGCCTCACCTCACGGGGCCTGCCCGTGGCGAACCGGGTTTTCCAGGAGTTTCTGCCCTAGGAGCTATCCTGAAAACACGGATACCCATAGCTGCTTAGGACAAACCGAGGCCGGGGCCTCCCCTGCAGGGCGCGTTACGTACCGTCATTAGAAGAACGCAGGTGAGCGAGGGAAAGCGCGGGCTGACTCCCGCCCTTGGGGCCGAGTTCTGCCCGCGCCCCGAGCGAGCCGACTGCTGGTGCCGCTGGCAGCATGGGCGTCTACCTTGTCAGGGAAGAGTGTGGGCCAGAGCGAATAAGCCCTGCTTCTTGACAAGGGTCGGCTTTGGTGTTATCGTGAGGGTGGATTGTGTTAGCACTCTCACGCCGAGAGTGCTAAGAGTACATAACCAGGAGAGGAAAGAAGCTGAGGGGGGAGGGTAAGGAGGTGGGGAAAAAGTGTTGAGCGAACGCAAGCAGAAGGTGCTTGAAGCTGTGGTCCGCGAGTATATCAGTACAGCGGAACCAGTAGGATCGCGCACACTCTTTCGCCGCCATAACCTGGGTGTAAGTTCGGCCACCATCCGCAATGAGATGGCCGATTTGGAAGAGATGGGTTATCTGGAGCAGCCGCATACTTCGGCCGGCCGGATTCCGTCCGACCTGGGGTATCGTTTCTACGTGGATAACCTCATGCAGACGGATCCCCTGCCCAAGGGAGAGCAAGAACTCCTCCGGCAGGTGCCGGCTTCGGGCATAACCGAAACCGACATCCTTCTAAGCCAAGTATCGCGGCTTCTTTCCCAAGTTTCTAATTACATCAGCCTGGTGCTTGGGCCACGGGCCGACCGAGGGGTGCTACGCACCCTCAAACTGGTGCCGATTGAAGAACATGTGGCCATGGCTGTCCTTTTTACCGATCGCGGGAAGGTGGAAAGCCGCGTGCTCGTCCTGCCGCCGCAGGTGGAGCCGGAGGACCTAGAGGGCCTTGCCCGCTACTTCACGCGCCGCCTGGCCGGGCGACCGTTGGAAGAAATTACGGGCGAGCTCCTCGGCGTTTTATATGCAGAACTCCTAGAGGACTACCGCGCCAAGCGCGCCCGGCTGGGTGAGCTGGCCCAAGCGCTGGTGAACTGGCTGGCCAGCGGCGGCCGTCCCGTACGGATTTATACCGGCGGCACGCAGAACATCTTGCGCCAGCCCGAGTTCCAAGACTTAGAAAAAGTGCGCCGCCTGCTTGCCCTCCTGGAGGAAGAGGAACTCCTTTATAAGCTTTTGGAGCGGGAGCCGGGCGTAACCGTAACCATCGGCCAAGAGAACGAGCTGCCGGCCGTGCGCGAGTGCACGGTAGTTACCTCCACCTACTGCATGGACGGCGAACCGGTAGGCGTGCTGGCCATCCTAGGGCCGACGCGCATGGATTATGCCCACGTTATATCTCTACTTGAATACATGGCCGACTGCTTAAGCGAGGCTTTTTCCAACATTTCAGCGCGGCACGCCATGGTTATACAAAAAACAAAAACTGCGGCAAAGAAGCCAGTTTAGGCCGCGGGATAGAGAAAGGGGAATGTAGCATGAAACAAAACAGCAGTGGGGCCGAAGTCGACGAACGCCTGGCAGCCTTGCTTTCCAACGCCAATGCCATTCGCGCCATTGCCGCGGCCGTGGAGGGGACCATCGGGCCGAAGGGGCTGGACACCATGCTGGTGGACCGCTTCGGCGAGGTTACGATTACTAACGACGGCGTTACCATTCTCGAACAGATGGACGTGAATCACCCGGCCGCGCGCCTTTTGATCAACACGGCGCGTGCCCAACAGGACGAAATCGGCGACGGCACCACAACCGCCACCATCTTGGCCAGCGCACTCATCAGTGAGGGCGTGAACCATGTGGTGCGCGGGGTACCGGTGGCCCGGGTCATCGAGGGGCTGCGCTACGGCGTGAGGCGCGCCCTGGACCTCATCGCCCAGCACGCCCGCCCGGTGAACGGGTTGGACGACCCGGTGCTGGAGCGCATTGCCTACATTGCCGGGCGGGAAAACGCGGACATCGCGGAACTGGTGGTGAAGGCGGCCCGGCTCATCGGGGAAGAAAAGCTGAAAGACCCGAACTTTAAGTTGGCCGACACGGTTCTTGCCCAGGAGGGGGCAGAGAACGAGGTATTCATGGGCCTAGTGCTCGAACGCGAGCGCCTGAGCAGCCAGATGCCTCAGGAGAAGGAAAACGTGCGGGTTCTGGTTCTGGACGACGCGCTGGAACCGGAAGAGATTGAAGAAGAGGCCCTGGGCACGGAGACCGGATTTACGAAGTACCTGGAACTGCAGGAAGAATTCCGCACCAACCTGGGCAAACTTACAGAACTGGGGATCGGCCTGGTGGTGGTAAGCCGGGGCGTCCACAGCATAGCTGAGGAGATTCTCACAGATGCGGGTGTATTCGTGGTGGATGACGTGGCCGAAGACGACCTTTGGCTCGTGGCCGAGCATACGGGTGCGCGAATCGTGAAGCGTTCCGCCCTAAAGAAGGCGCCTTCAGACCTGGAAGGGTACCTCGGCTTCGCCGGCCGCGTTTACGAGGACGAGCGGCTGGGCCAGGTGCGCCTTCTGGGCGGGAAGGGTAAGCCCATGGCCACAATTCTGGTGGGTGCGGCCACGGAGGAAGTGGTAGGCGAGAGGCAGCGCATTGCCCGCGATGCCGCCTCCTCGCTTCAGGCGGCCGTTCGCGGCGGCATCGTCCCGGGTGGCGGGGCGCTGGAGATTGCCGTGGCGCGCGAGCTGGCCCGTGCGCGCGAGGAGAAGCGCGGTATGAGCGCCTACGGCGTGGACTGCGTGGTGGAAGCCCTTAAACGGCCGCTGGGCCAAATTGTGGCCAATGCCGGTTTTAACCCGCTGGAGAAAATCGAAGAGGTGTGGGCGGCTCAAAACGAGGCCGGGCAGGACGACCTGGGAATCCACTGCGACACCGGCCAGGTAGTTTCGATGCTGGCCGAAGGCATTGCCGACCCGGCCCTGGTGAAAATCCACGCCCTCAAGGCGGCGGGCGAGGTGGCCGAGGCGATCTTGCGCATCGACACCATCATCAAGCGCAAGGACCCGGTGAGCCCGCCGGGGCCGGTGCAGGAAGCGCCGGAAAGCACCGCTTTGGACTTCTAGGCGCGGGGGTGAAAAGGTTGCCGGAGGAAGAAAAAGAGAAAGATAAAGAAAGGGTAGAGGCCGAGGCCTCGGCGGAGGCGGAAGCCGCCTCTCGCGCGGAACTAGAGGAGCTTAAGATGAAACTCGCTGCGGCCGAGGAAAAGGCGGCCGATTACCTGGCGCAGCTTAAGCGGCTCAAGGCCGATTTCATTAATTACCGGCGCCGCGTGGAGCGGGAGCACGCCGAGCTCACCGAATATGCCAACGCCCGGCTCCTGAAGGAGCTCCTTCCAGTTCTGGATAACTTGGAGCGTGCCCTGGCCGCCGGGGAGGATGCTCCGGCCGAGGCCCTGCGCCAGGGCGTGGCTCAGGTGACCAGGCAGTTTTTGGAGGTGCTGGCGAAAGAAGGCGTTACGCCCCTCGACCCCGGCCTGGGGCAGCCGTTCGACCCGGAGCGCCAGGAGGCGCTCCTCAGGGAAGAAGGCGGGGCGGAGGTGGTAGTGGCCGAGCTCCAGCGCGGCTATCGCTACAAGGAGAAAGTGCTGCGGCCTACGCTGGTGAAGGTGGGGCCGGCACCTAAAGGGCAAGACGAAAACAAGGAACCGGCCGGTAACGAGGCTACGGCAGAAGAAGGTGCAACTTCCGGCAATGGGGAGGTAGAAAAGCATGTCTAAGGTGATAGGCATTGACCTCGGAACCACCAACTCTGTGGTGGCGGTGATGGAGGGCGGCGAACCCGTCGTTATCCCCAACGCTGAAGGAAGCCGCCTGACCCCATCGGTGGTGGCCTTCTCTAAGACGGGCGAACGCCTGGTGGGGCAGATGGCCAAGCGCCAGGCCATCACCAACCCGGAGCGCACGGTGGTTTCGATTAAACGCCATATGGGATCCAACTACAAGGTGCGCATCGACGACAAGGAATACACGCCGCAGGAAATCTCAGCCATGATCCTGCAGAAGCTCAAGGCCGACGCCGAGGCCTACCTGGGCGAGAAGGTGACCAAGGCCGTGATCACCGTCCCGGCCTACTTCAGCGACAGCCAGCGCCAGGCGACCAAAGACGCGGGCACCATCGCCGGGCTGGAGGTACTCAGGATCATCAACGAGCCTACGGCGGCCTCGCTGGCCTACGGCCTGGACAAAGAAGAGAACCAGACCATCCTCGTCTATGACCTGGGGGGCGGCACCTTTGACGTCTCGATCTTGGAGATCGGAGACGGTGTATTTGAGGTTAAGGCTACGAACGGCAACACCCACTTGGGTGGAGACGATTTCGACCAGCGCATAATCGACTACATTGCCGAAGAATTTAAGAAGGAACACGGGATCGATCTCAGGCAGGACAGGATGGCCCTCCAGCGGCTTAAGGAAGCGGCGGAGAAGGCCAAGATCGAGCTTTCCAGCCTTCTTACCACCACCATCAACCTGCCCTTCATTACAGCCGACGCTTCCGGACCCAAGCACCTGGAGATGACCTTGACCCGGGCGAAGTTCAACGAACTCACCAAGGACCTAGTAGAGGCAACCATGGGGCCCACCCGGCAGGCCCTGGCCGATGCCGGGCTGGAACCGAAGGACATCGACAAGATTATCCTCGTAGGCGGGTCCACCCGTATCCCGGCGGTACAGGAGGCCATCCGCAACTATCTGGGCAAGGAACCGCACAAGGGGATTAACCCAGATGAATGCGTGGCGGTGGGAGCGGCGATCCAGGCCGGCGTTTTGGCCGGCGAGGTCAAGGACGTGGTGCTCCTCGATGTGACGCCGCTTTCTCTGGGTATCGAGACCTTGGGCGGCGTGTTCACCAAGATCATCGAGCGTAACACCACCATCCCGACCTCCAAGAGCCAGATTTTCACCACCGCTGCCGACGGCCAGACCAGCGTGGAGATCCACGTTCTCCAAGGCGAGCGCGAGATGGCGGCGTTCAACAAAACCCTCGGCCGCTTCGAGCTTACCGGCATCCCGCCGGCGCCGCGGGGCGTGCCTAAGATCGAGGTTACCTTTGACATTGACGCCAACGGTATCGTCCACGTGTCGGCCAAGGATTTAGGAACCGGTAAGCAGCAAGCCATCACCATTAAGTCCTCGAGCGGGCTGACCGAAGAAGAGATTAAGCGCATGGCCAAAGAGGCCGAAGAACACGCGGCCGAAGACAGGAAGCTACGTGAAGCGGCCGAGGCCAAGAACCAGGCCGATGCCCTGGCCTACAACGCCGAAAAGACGCTCAAAGACGCCGAAGGCAAAGTGGATGCAGCTTTGGTGAACCGGGCGCGCGAAGCCGTGAACAAGGTGAAAGAAGCGCTCAAGGGCAACGACACGGAAGCCATCAAGAAGGCGAGCGAAGAGCTGTCAGAGGCTCTTTATGCGGTGAGTTCGGCGCTCTACACCAAAGCGGGAGAAAATCCCGGCGCCGGCCCGAGCGCGAACCCGGGCTCGACCGGCACCCAGGGCGGGAACGTCTACGACGCCCAGTACAAGGTTGACGACGAGAAAAAGTAAAACGGGCCTGAGGCCGGGGGGTGATGCGCTTGGCCGAAAAACGCGATTACTATGAAGTCCTGGGAGTGCCCCGCACGGCCAGCCAGGAAGAGATCAAGAAGGCTTACCGCCGCCTGGCCCGCCAGTACCACCCCGATGTGAACCCCGGGGACCCTAACGCCGAAGCAAAATTCAAGGAAATCAATGAGGCGTACGAAGTACTGAGCGACCCCCAAAAGCGTGCGCAGTACGATCAGTTCGGCCATGCCGCCTTCGATGCTTCCACCTTCGGCGGCGGGGGCGGGACAAAATCGGATTTCGGTGGGTTCGGCGATTTCGGCAGCTTTGGCAACTTCGGCGGCTTTGGCGACCTGTTCGACATGTTTTTCGGCGGCCTGGGCCGCGAGCGGCGGCAAGGGCCGGAGCGCGGGGCGGATCTGGAGTACCGCCTGGAGATTTCCCTGGAGGAGGCGGCGACAGGCCTGGAGAAGGACATCGAGGTGCTCCGGGAAGAAGCGTGCACCACGTGCGGCGGCAGCGGCGCTCAGCCTGGGACCCGACCGGAGGCCTGCCCCTTGTGCCACGGCACCGGCCAAGTACGCCAGGAGCGGGCGACGCCCTTCGGCCGAATGGTCAACATCACCACGTGCCCGCGCTGCTACGGCAGCGGGCGCGTCATCACCCACCCGTGCGGCACCTGTGGTGGGAGCGGACGGGTACGGCGCTCGCGCCGCATAACGGTCCGTATTCCAGCCGGGGTGGACACCGGTGCGCGCCTGCGTCTGGCCGGCGAGGGCGAGGCCGGAAGGTTCGGCGGGCCGCCCGGGGATCTTTACGTCTTGATCACGGTGCGGCCGCATAGGCTTTTCACGCGCCAAGGCGACGATCTCTTTACAGAGGTTAAGCTCAATATCGTGCAGGCGGCCCTGGGGGCGGAAATAGAGGTTCCCACGTTGGAGGGGAAGGCCAAGCTCACCATTCCCGAGGGCACGCAGACCGGCACGCGCTTCCGCCTGCGCGGGAAGGGCATGCCGCACCTCAGGGGCCACGGCCGCGGCGACCTGCACGTGGCCGTTACGGTAGAAACACCTACGCAGCTCAACGAAAGGCAGCGCGAGCTGCTGCGCGAGCTGGGTAAAACCTTAGGGGACAAGGCTGAGGAGAAAGGGTTTTTCCGTAAAGTACGAGATGCTTTCAGATAAACGTCAGAAATGAGGAGGAGGGTTCTCGATGGCCAGAGAGTGGGCGGAAATCAGTATCCAAACCACCCAGGAAGGCGTAGAAGCTATTGCCAACGTCCTTCATGAGGCGGGAGCCGGCGGCGTGGTCATCGAGGACCCGGGCCTCATTGCGGCCTACCGGGCCAGCGGGCGCTGGGACGCGGCCGAACTACCGGATGAAGTCCCTGTAGACGGCGGGGTAACGGTGAAGGCCTACCTGCCGGTTAATGAAGAACTGGAAGACCGGCTGGCCCAGATCCAGGCCGCTGTTAACCGGGTACTCAGCATTCTGGATGTCCACGGAAAAATCAGCCTCGAACGGGTTGACGAGGAAGATTGGGCGACGGCCTGGAAGGGCTATTACAAGCCGGTGCGGATCGGTCGGCGCCTGGTGGTGAAGCCTGCCTGGGAGGATTACCTGGCAGCGCCGGACGACATTGTGATTGAACTTGATCCCGGCATGGCCTTCGGAACAGGTACCCATCCTACTACGGCCATGGTTTTGACCCTCCTGGAGAAGCACCTTCAGCCGGGCTGGACCGTCTTCGACATCGGGACAGGCTCCGGCATTTTGGCCATTGCGGCGGCGCTTCTCGGGGCAGGCGAAGTAGTGGCGGTCGATGCCGACCCGGTGGCGGTGGAGGCGGCGTGGGAAAACTGCGAGCGCAACCGGGTCACCGACCGCGTGGCCGTGCTGGGGGGCAACCTTTTTGAGGAACTCCCCGGCAAAGCCAACCTGGTGCTCGCCAACATTACCCCCAGCGTTCTTATGGAGCTGATTCCGGAGCTACCGGCCCATCTTCACCAGGACGGATTATTTATCGGCAGCGGCGTTATCGAACCAAGCTTCGACGAAGTGAAGGAGGGCCTGGCGGTAAGCGGCTTCAAGCTGACCGAGATCCTGGGGAAAGAAGAGTGGGTGGCTTTTGTCGCCCAGAGGGAGGAAACGTAGGATGCAGCGCTTTTACGCTCCGCCCGAGCACTTTACCGGGGGCAGGGTACACCTTTCCGCTGAGGAAGCCCACCACGTGTGCCGGGTGCTGAGGCTGGGCCCGGGGGCGCAGGTTTACGTCTTCGACGGCTTGGGCCGTGAATACTTGGTGGAGATTGAAATTGCCAACGGCAGGGCCGTTTCCGGGCGCATTTTGGCCGAGCTGCCTCAGGGGAGGGAGGCGCCCTTGGCGCTTACCCTGGCCCAGGGGCTGGCCAAGGGCGACAAACTGGAGCTGGTGATCCAGAAGGCTACCGAGATTGGGGTCCAGGCAGTGATCCCGCTACATACGGCCCGCTCGGTGGTGAAGCCGTCGGAGGGGACGCGGCGTACCGAGCGCTGGCAACGCATTGCCCGCGAGGCGACTAAGCAGTGCGGCCGGGCGTTCGTGCCGCGTATCGAAAGCATTACCACGCTGAGGGCGCTCAGCGAGCGCTTCGGCGAATTCGACGCCGTATTTATTTTTTGGGAAGAAGAACGGGCACGGCGGCTCAAAGCGGCTCTGGCCGAGCTTGCGGAAAGAGGGAGTGTAAGGCGGCTGCTCATCCTGGTTGGACCGGAAGGGGGCTTTACGCCGGATGAAGTAGGGCTCGTCGTCGAAGCCGGCGCCCTTCCCGTAACCCTGGGCCCCCGCATCCTGCGTACGGAGACAGCGGGCCTCGTTGCCGCAAGCATTATCCTGTACGAACTGGGTGACCTGGGGTAGAACCACCAGAGCAATACGCGCATGAGGAGGCACTGGTGCTGGCGGGAAAGAAGCGGGTGGCTTTCGCCACGTTGGGGTGCAAAGTAAATCAGTCCGAAACCGAGGCCATGAAGGACCTCTTCCGTGAGCGCGGCTACCAGATAGTGGACTTTGATGAGGAAGCAGACGTATACGTCGTCAACACCTGCACGGTGACCCACCTGGCGGACCGCAAAAGCCGGCAGCTGGTGCGGCGGGCAGGGCGGCGCGCGCCGGGCGCGATCATCGCCGTGGTAGGCTGCTGGCCCCAAACGGCTCCGCGGGCGGTCGAGGAGCTGCCGGAGGTGAGCGTGATTATCGGCACGCGCGACCGCTCCCGCATCGTAGAATACGTGGAAGAAGCGGCGCGGCGGCAGGAACGGATCAACCGGGTAGGCGTGCTCGACGAACGGATGGATTTTGAGGAGCTGCCGCTCGACTACTCAACACGGACCCGCGCTTATCTCAAGATCGAGGACGGCTGCGACCGTTTCTGCACCTACTGCATCATTCCGTATGCCCGCGGTCCCGTCCGCAGCCGCGCACCGGAACGGGTGCGGGCGGCGGCCGAACGATTGGCGGCCGAGGGCTATCGCGAGATCGTCCTTACGGGGATTCACCTGGGGCTTTATGGTCGCGACCTGGGCCACGGGGTGGACCTAATCACGGTGCTGAAACTCCTCGAAGATATCCCCGGACTGGAGCGCGTGCGGTTAAGCTCCCTCGACCCGCACGAGGTTACGCCCGATCTTCTTGCGTACATGGCAGAACACGCGCGCGTTTGCCCACACCTGCACATTCCGGTCCAGAGCGGGTCCAATGCTGTTCTAAAGCGCATGGGCCGTCCTTACACCCGCGAGGAATACCTGAAGCTGGTGGAAAAGATAAGGCGCGTCCTGCCGGATGTCGGGCTGACCACGGATATTATCGTTGGTTTTCCCGGCGAAACAGAAGCGGATTTCCAAGCTACGCTGGACCTGGCGCAGCAGGCCGGTTTCAGCCGCCTGCACGTTTTCAGCTATTCACCCCGGCAGGGCACTCCTGCCGCGGCGATGCCGGACCAGGTTGATGCCCGGATCAAGGACGAGCGCAGCCGCCGGCTCATTGCCCTGGGCAAAGAGCTGGCCCTTAAGTTCCACGGCCGGTACCTCGGCCGAACGCTTGAAGTGCTGGTTGAAGAAGAGCGTGAGGGGGGTGACCTTGCCGGGTATAGCGGCAACTACATCCGTGTGCGCCTTTCCGGCCCCGACGCGCTGATGAACCGCGTGCTTCCCGTCCGCATTACGGCCGTTACCCCCGACTACGTTCGCGGAGAGCTCGCGTGAAAAGTGCGGCGCCGTATTGCCGGCCTCGGGTTGGCTTCATCCGGGTGAATGTTACCGCGCCAGAAGGATTTTCCTGGAAGACGGCGAAGAATACTAACGGCGAAGGGGGTGAAGAAGGCATGGCGGACTGTATATTCTGCAAGATAGCGGCAAAAGAGATTCCCAGCCAGCTCGTCTATGAGGATGAGGAGCTGGTGGCCTTTAAGGACATCAACCCCCAGGCTCCTGTTCACGTGCTCATAGTCCCGAAAAAGCACATACCCCATCTCTTAGCCCTTGACCCTGCCGATGCGGACCTCCTCAAGCGGGTCCACGCGGCCATCAGCAAGCTGACCCGCGAACTGGGAATCGCCGACAGCGGCTTCCGCGTCGTCGTAAATACGCTTAAGGACGGCGGCCAGACGGTGCCGCACCTGCATTTCCACGTCCTCGGCGGCCGCTTCATGAACTGGCCTCCAGGCTAAGCTTGACAGTGGTTTTCGGGCTGATATATAATCTTCCTGATACCCCGGGCTCATGGCCATGGCGGAGGGAGGGAGAGGCGAGTGCCTGAGATCAGGATTGGCAAGAACGAATCCCTCGACAGTGCGCTGCGCAGGTTTAAGCGGCAGTGCCAGCGGTCAGGGGTTTTGTCAGAGATCCGCAAGCGGGAACACTACGAAAAGCCGAGCGTACGGCGCAAGAAGAAGTCGGAGGCGGCGCGCAAGAGAAGATTCCGCTGAGAAGCTAGTGTGAGGAGGCCACACCGGTGACACTGGAAGAACGGCTGCTGGCAGACATGAAAGAGGCCATGAAGGCGCGCGAGGAGGGTAAGACGAGGCTCTCCGTCATCCGCATGGTCCGGGCGGCGCTGAAAAACGCCGAGATAGCCAGGGGCCATAAATTGAGCGAACCAGAGGTCATTGAAGTGCTGGCCCACGAAGTGAAGGAGCGCCAGGACAGCATACCCGAATTTGCCCGTGGCGGACGGCAGGACCTGGTGGCCAAGCTGGAAGAGGAGATCCGGATTCTGAAGGAGTACCTCCCCGCCCAGTTAAGTGAGGAAGAAATCAGGAACCTCGCCCGCGAAACCATTGCCAAGGTGGGCGCGGCCGGTCCGCGCGACTTGGGTAAGGTCATGGCTGCCCTGATCCCGCAAACGAAAGGCCGGGCCGATGGCCGCCTGGTCAATCAAATTGTGCGCGAGCTTCTTTCCGAGTGAAAGCAAAAGACCCAGTCCCTTCGGGCTGGGCTTTTCTTATAACTTAAGGGAGGGGAGATGGTGCTGGCGGTTTTAGTGCTCCTCTTTGCGACCGGTCTTCTCCTTTTGGCCTTAGAAGTGTTTGTGGTCCCCGGCTTTGGCCTTACGGGCATAGCGGGCCTTACTGCCGTCATCGGCAGCCTGGCCTGGGCTGCCCATTACGGACCCGGTTTGTTTGCCTGGCTGCTCGGGGTTCTCCTGGCTCTGGGCGTGGCCTGTTCCTTACTCTGGCGGCGTTTGGGTTCCCGGCGCCTGGGCCACCTGGTGCTAAAAGAGCGCCTGACGAGTGCCGGGGGCTACGTCGCCGCTGCCGACTTCAGCCGCTTCCTGGGGGCAGAAGGGCGTGTTTTGACACCGCTCAGGCCGTCCGGGACGGCAGAATTTGCCGGCGAGCGGGTGGCCGTCGTGAGCCGAGGGGAATTCATTCCTGCCGGAGCAGTAGTTCGGGTGATTGAAGTGGAAGGGCAACGCGTGGTGGTAGCTGCGGCCGGCAACAAATAGTGCCGGGGTTTGCCACTTTGAGGACCCCAATGGGCAAAAGGGTATTGGCAGTTAAAAGAGCGGAAACCGCAATGCCTGTAAGGTAGAAAGGAGAGTTGTGCATGGGCTTTTTGTTGTTTTCCCTGGCGCTTCTTCTCATCTTCTTCAGCCTAATCGTCCTTTTTTCCTTCATCCCCGTCGGTCTCTGGATTTCGGCCTTGGCGGCCGGAGTGAAGGTGGGGATTATCAGCCTGATCGGCATGCGCCTGAGGCGCGTGCCGCCAAGCCGCATCGTTCACCCCCTCATTAAAGCTACCAAGGCCGGGATAGACCTCAGCAGCAACCAACTCGAGGCACACTATCTGGCCGGCGGGAACGTAGACCGGGTGGTGGATGCCCTGATAGCCGCCCATCGCGCCGGGATCCCCCTCTCCTTTGAGCGGGCGGCGGCCATCGACCTGGCCGGGCGCGATGTGTTGGAAGCCGTGCAGATGAGCGTCAATCCAAAGGTCATCGAGACGCCGGTCGTCGCTGCGGTGGCCAAAGACGGCATCGAACTCAAGGCCAAAGCCCGGGTTACCGTTCGGGCGAACATCGAGCGGCTGGTGGGTGGTGCGGGCGAGGCGACGGTGATCGCCCGCGTGGGCGAAGGCATTGTCGCCACCATCGGGAGCGCCGAGTCCCATAAAGAGGTGTTGGAGAGACCGGACCGCATTTCCCAGACGGTTCTGGCCAAAGGGCTGGATGCAGGCACGGCGTTTGAGATTCTCTCTATTGACGTGGCCGATGTGGACGTAGGCCGCAACATCGGCGCCCAGCTACAAACCGATCAGGCCGAGGCCGACAAACGCATCGCCCAGGCCAAGGCGGAGGAGCGGCGGGCCATGGCCATCGCTCGCGAGCAGGAGATGCGGGCCATGGTACAGGAAATGCGCGCCCGTGTGGTGGAGGCGGAAGCCGAGATTCCGAAGGCCATGGCCCAGGCGCTGCGGGAAGGAAAACTGGGCGTTATGGACTACTACAACATGAAGAATATCAGCGCCGACACCGACATGCGGGAAGCCATCTCACGCCTGGCGCCGCGGGGATCGGAAGAAGCGGGCCAAGACCGTAAGGAGTGACGTCCGTGTTTAGGGCTATTATCCTGTACCTCGCGTTTCTTATTTTGGCGGCTCTTATCCGGCAAAAAAGGGGGCCGAAAGGCAGGGTTTCGCCTCCGACGCCACATTCTTCTCCTAAACGGGCGGTGTTGACGGCCGGCCGGGGATCTATGCGTACCGCTCAAGCTAACCTGCCGGTATGCCAGACCGAAAACGGGGAAGTTCCTTTGTCTTCTCCGCCCGCCCCCGCAACTCCCTCCCTATCTTTGGCCGAGGCTTCGACCGCGGCGGCGCCGGGCGCGGCGACGGCGGAGAATTTCCTGGGAGCGCAAAACCTCCTGACCGGCCTTATCCTGGCTGAGGTCTTGGGGCCGCCGCGGGCACGGCGGTACCGGCCTCGGCGCTGAGTACGAAACCCCGGCACGGGCCGGGGTTTTTGGTTTTAGGCTGAGGACGGTAGGCATAGACATGTAAGGGAGGAGGGCCGGCACAGGCCCGCCGGGATAGGGGCGTGACAGAGTGCAACGGGGAGTACGCCTGGGGCGGCGGCTGGCTGAGCTACTGGAAATCCCGCAGGATATCGTCCTGGACCTGGCGCGGCTTACCCTGGTGGGGAACCTGCAGTTGGTGCTGGAAAACCATCGCGGCATTGTGGAATACAGCCCCGACCGGGTGCGCCTCGCCCTGGCGCAGGGAGAGCTTACGGTTTCCGGAAGCGATCTGGTACTGGTGAGCCTGGCCGAAGACGAGATCGTCATCGAAGGGCACATCAGCAAAGTAGAATTCTCCTGACGGGCGGGTGAGGGTGTGTTTATCCTGCGGACGTGGTTTTGGCTGCAGGGCCAGGTCCTGGTCCGGGTGGAAGGGGAACACCCGGAAAGGTTGCTGAATTTAGCCTTAAGCCGCGGGATTTATCTTTGGGATGTACACTGGCGGGAAGGGCGTCTTTACTTCCGGGTGGGGAGCCGCGGCTTTTTCCGCCTGCGCCCTCTGGTGAGGGCGGGTGGGTTTAGGCTTAGGATTCTGACCAAAGGCGGGTTGCCTTTCGCGCTACGCCGGCTGCGCCGCCGGCAGGCGCTGCTCCTTGGCGGAGCGCTTTTTCTCTGCCTGCTTTATGCTTGGGCGAACTGCATCTGGTCGCTCGAGATTACCGGCACCAGGAACGCAGCCCAGGCACGCGAACTCTACGCCCTCTTGGTAGAAAAAGGCGTGAGCCGGGGAGTGCTCAAAAGCCGCATCGATCTTGCGGCCATAGAGCACGAGGTTCTGGCCCGGTTTTTAGACCTGGCCTGGGCCCGGGCGTATTTTACCGGCACAAAACTTACCCTGGAGGTAGTGCCCAAGCTCCTCCCGCCGGCAGTAGAAGAGCCCGAACACCTGGTGGCCAGGAAAAGCGGCGTGGTTTTGGAGGTTCAAGTGTTGGCGGGAACCGCGTTGGTGGAGAAGGGGACTACAGTAAGGGCCGGAGACGTGCTCATCAAGGGCGAACAGGGCGGTAAGCCTGTTGCGGCACGAGGGCGTGTGCTGGCGCGGGTGTGGTACGAGGCGTACAAGGAAGGCCGGCCGGAGGAAGTCCGTCTTCTGCGCACCGGTATCACCGCCGAGGCCCGTCTTCTAAGGATTCTAAGTCGCGAGTTTCTCCTTTTCGGGCCTAAAGAGCCCCCCTTCGCCCGCTACGAAACCGAAACCAGCGTTAAAACCGTTCTGGGCTGGAGGAATCTCCGGGTACCTGTCGAAGTTATAGATAAAGTCTACCATGAACTGAAGGAAGAAAGGCGAAGCCTTACGGCAGAAGAAAGCGCCGAACGCCTGGCCGATGAAGCTGTGGCGGAGCTCAAGCAGGGCCTCATAGAGGGTGCCGAGATTGTTAAGGTCGAAAAAAAGGTGCTTTCGGGGTCTGAGGATAATCTTACCCGCGTGCGGGTGAGAATAGAAACGGTGGAAGATATAGCCGAACGCGGGCAGGTTTTTTCCTCAGGGCCGATACCTGTTCCCAATGAAGGAGGGCAATCCATTGGGGGAGCGAAAGGAAAGGCGGATTGAAGTGGCCAGCAATGAGGAGGCCCTCAGGCTCTTCGGCCACTTCGACGAAAACCTGCGCTACCTGGAAAGCGAGTTTCCGGTCAAGCTCGTACCGCGCGGGACGGAAGTCATCATCATCGGCGAGGCCGGCGCGGTTGAACAGGCGGCGCGGGTATTGGAACAGCTGCGGGTGCTGGCTCGGGACGGCAATGCTATCGCCCGCGAGGATGTCCGCCTGGCTATCGGACTGGCCAAGAATGAAGGAGGAGGTCTTGACCCCACCCAGGAGGAAACCATCCTGGTGACCCACCGGGGTAAGGCAGTTAAGCCCAAAACCTTGGGCCAAAAACGCTATATTGAAGCCATCCGGCGCCACGATGTGGTCTTCGGCATCGGCCCGGCCGGAACCGGCAAAACTTATTTGGCCATGGCCATGGCCGTGCGCGCCCTGAAGAACAGGGAGATAAACCGGATAGTGCTGACCCGCCCGGCTGTAGAGGCAGGCGAAAAGCTGGGCTTTCTCCCGGGAGACCTGCAGGAGAAGGTAGACCCTTACCTGCGGCCGCTTTATGACGCCCTGTACGATTTTCTGGGCGTGGAAACCTACCAAAAGTATACGGAGCGCGGCCTCATCGAGATTGCCCCCTTGGCCTACATGCGCGGCCGGACGCTGGACGATTCGTTCATTTTGCTGGACGAAGCGCAGAACACTACGCCCGAACAGATGAAGATGTTCCTTACTCGTCTCGGCTTCGGCTCGAAGGCCGTCATCACCGGCGATATTACTCAGGTAGACCTGCCGCGCGGCCGCTTTTCCGGCTTAGAGGAGGTGCGCTTTGTACTACGAGATGTGGAAGGAATCGCTTTTATCTACTTTAACCACCACGATGTGGTGCGCCATGAACTGGTGCAGCGCATAATCACCGCGTACGAAGAGTACGAGCGGGCCCAGGAAGGCAGGGCGGCAGGCGAGGAGGGGTGAAGAATGGAGGCACCGCTGCGGCAGCACATAAGGCCGAAGGAGGCCATACCGCTTTTTTCCAAGGTTCTGGTGCGCCGCATCGGTCTGGGTTTGGTGACGTTTGTGCTCCTCACCACTTTAGTCAGCCTGCAGTGGCTGCCGCGGCGTCTGAACGTAGAAGAAGGCAAGCCGGCTCCCGACACCATCACCGCTCCGAAAACCGTTACCTATATCGATGAGGCCAAGACTGCCGAGCTTAGGGAAAACGCAGCGCGGCTGGTGGAGCCGGTGTACGATCCGGACATCAGCGTCCTCCAGACCTCGCTGGACGAACTGGAAAAGGCGCTCAACGTGGTACGCGCCGTACGTGCAACCGAGGCCGACGCCAAAGCTAAGGCCGAGCAGCTGGCCGCCAAGCTGAACCTTTCCCTTACGGCCAGCGCCTGCGAGGCGCTCGTCGCCTTAAGCGACGAGGAACTGGCCCAACTGGAACGCCAGGCGCCTGCCTTGGTGCGGGAGGTTATGCAGCGGGGCGTGCGCGAGACCGACCTTCCCGAAATCCGGGAAGCCTTAGGCCAAAAGGTGGAAAAAGGCAAAGGCACGGCGGGATTCAAAGAGGCGCTGCGGTCGCTCGCCAGCGCCGTGCTGAAACCCAACCTGGTCCTTAACGAGCTGGAAACCGAAAAGCGGCGGCAGCAGGCCCGCGAGAGCATTCTGCCGGTGGAACGCGAGATTCTGCAGGATACGGTTATCGTCCGTAAGGGCGATCTGGTTACAGCCGAGGACATCCAGAAACTCAGGGCTTTGGGGCTCTTGCAGCAGCAAACTCGTTGGACGGCCGTACTCGGCGTTGCCCTCATGGTGCTCCTTCTCATGGGCTTGAGCCTGGCTTATCTAAGCATTCTGGCTCCGCGGGTGGCAGGGAACGACCGGCTGCTCACCCTGCTTTCCCTGGTAGCCGTTGGCACCCTGGCTGCGGGCCGGCTCTTTCTTCTGGTTCCCCACCCTCTGGCCGGCTACCTCTTTCCCGTGGCCACCGGACCGCTGCTGGTGGCCATACTCCTCGACAGCCGTTTGGCTGTACTTACGGCGGCGGAGCTGGCCCTTTTGACCGGCATTATGGCCGGGTCGGAGCTCGACTTGGCCGTCCAAGCTATGGCCGGAAGCCTGGGCGGTATTCTTGCCGTGCAGAAGGTGAGCCAGCGTAGCGATCTTACGCGGGCCGGGCTCTTCGTTAGCACGGCAAACCTGCTGGCCGTGTGGGGGTTGAGTCTTCTGGGCGGCCAGGAGGCGGGTACCTTCTTCACTTTGGGGGCGGTGGGGATTCTGAACGGGCTGCTGGCGGCCATCCTGGCCATCGGTTCCCTGCCGTACCTGGAAAACGCTTTCGGCATCACTACCCCAGTAAAGCTCCTCGAGCTGGCCAACCCCAGCCATCCCCTCCTGAAACGCCTCCTCTTAGAAGCGCCGGGTACTTACCATCACAGCATGGTAGTAGGCAATCTGGCGGAGGCCGCCGCGGAGGCGGTAGGGGCCGACGGGCTGCTCGTGCGGGTGGCGAGTTACTACCACGATGTGGGCAAAATAAAGCGCCCTGAGTTTTTCATCGAGAACCAGCTTCTTTCGCCCAACCCGCACGACAAGATGAGCCCCAGCCTTTCCGCCCTGGTGATCACCTCGCATATCAAGGAAGGGCTGGAACTGGCGCGCGAGTACAACCTGCCCGAAGTTATTAAGGCCATCCTTAAGCAGCACCACGGCACTACTCTGGTGTCATACTTCTACCACCAGGCTGCGGAAAATCAGGGGAGCGTGCCGGAGGCCGACTTTCGCTATGAGGGCCCGATTCCTCAGACTAAAGAGGCGGCTTTGGTGATGCTGGCCGATTCAGTAGAGGCGGCGGTGCGCTCCCTCGTGAGCCCAACCCAAGGCAAGATCGACGGACTGATCCGCAAGATCATCAAGGACCGCTTAAATGACGGGCAGCTCGACCAAAGCGACCTCACCTTACGCGACCTCGACCGGGTGGCCCAGGCCTTTAGCCGGGTAATTGCCGGCATTTATCATCCACGTCTCGAGTATCCAGAGGAAAAACCGACCCCGGACCAATCTAATGCGGAAGAGGGGAGCGAAGCTCGTGCCGCTCAGCGTAAACAATGAACAGGAAGAAATTGCTTTTTTGCCCGCCTGGGAAGAGCTTCTGGTGCGGGTAGGCGAAGAAGCCCTGAAAAGGGAAGGAGCGGCGGACGCCGAGGTAAGCGTAACGCTGGTAGACGATGCGCGCATTCAGGAACTCAACCGCACCTACCGCGGCCTAGATGAGCCCACCGACGTGCTCTCCTTTGCCCTGCGGGAAGGAGAGGATTCTTTTACGCTTCCGCCCGATGCCGGTATCCCGGAGCTTCTCGGCGATGTGGTGATTTCGCTTCCCCGGGCCCGTTCCCAGGCGGCCGAATATGGACATAGCCTGGAGCGCGAATTGGGTTATCTTCTCACCCACGGCATACTTCACCTTCTGGGGTACGACCACGAAACGGAAGAGGCGGCCGCCGTCATGCGGGCTAAGGAAGAGGAGGTTCTGGCCGCCGTCGGGCTGAGCCGATAGGACTCGGCCCACTCGGTGCGCCACGGCAGCCAAAAGAGCGCGGGCGACAAGGCACCGCGCGGCGCAATGGAGGAAAGGAATGGCGCGGCGTTCATTTAGCGAGAGCCTGCGCTTCGCCCGGGCGGGCCTTGCCTGGGCCTGGCGTACCCAGGGAAACATCCGCCGCCACGCCGTCGCGGCGGCGGCAGCCCTCGGCCTGGCCTGGTGGCTCAAGGTACCTTCCGGCGAGCAGGCCCTTGTAGTCTTAACCATTGGCCTTGTCATCGTGGCGGAGCTCATCAACACGGCCGTCGAGGCCACGGTAGATCTCTACAAGCGCTCTTACCACCCTTTAGCCGGAACGGCGAAGGACGTGGCAGCGGCGGCCGTGCTGGTGGCGGCACTGGTGGCCGTAGTGGTGGGACTGATTGTTTTCGGCCCGCCCCTGGCGCGGCTCTTTTTTGACCTGGCGGGTGACGGCTTGTAGTGCGCTGCAGGCGGAAGAATGCCCAGGTTAGGCCATTATGCGCTTGAATACGTCATACTTCGCCTCTTCAGCAAGGATAAAGCCGTCCACGGGCGACTTCTGCAAGAGCTCTTTCCCCGGCGGTGTATCCTTTAGATTGATGAAGGAATGCTTAAGCAGTTCAATGAGTTCTGAAGGCAGGCCGGCCCGAGCCGCTATGACGTCTTTTGGAATGGGTTCGGTCTTGGCAATTATTCTTAGTTCTGAATCTACTGGAAGGCCTTTTTGGCGCGCCATATCCCAGGCCTCGGAATAAGTCGCTCCTGCATCTACCGCTCTGGCAAGAACGGCCTCTATTACTTTGTTGTGGGTTCCAAGGAAAAGGCCCTCTATGTCACGGTCCGGTTCTACTCCTGCTTTTTTCAGCAAATAGCGCGGAAAGGCGTATCCTGAGGCGGACTTTGGATCCACAAAGGCGACCCTCCGCCCCTGCAATTGGGAAAGAGAAGTGATTCCACTTAACCTATGGACGATAATATAACCCTCGTACGAAGGGGTTCCGTTTACAATTGGGGTGACCAAAGGGACCACTCTTGCTTGTTCGCGGGCATTTACATAGGCAAAGGGCGAAAACCAGCCGATGTCTGCTATGCCGTCTAAGAGGCATCTTGCGAGATCTGAATAATCAGACGCAATGATCGTTCTTGCTCTAAAACCTATTTGGCTAACCACGGCCTCAAGTATCGGCACATAGAGTTCTTTGACCTTCTGCGGTTCGACAAAGGGGTTTACGGCGAAGATTAGCTCGTCGTGGCGCCGATACTTAATCGAGAATCTCTGTAACTCCATTGCTTCGTTGCTTACCAGAGCAGCCAGAGACAAGAGCTCTTGGTTACTTTTTTCCAGCCTTTCAATTGTCTCGATTGCCTTATTCATCGCCTTGACGTTCTCTTCGGTTCTAGCCGCCAACTCTTCAACAACTTTAGCCAGTTCCCTAATAGTAAGAGTATGGGAGGAGATGATATCCGATAAAGTGTTGGTAGTAGCGCTTATATCTTGTAGCTGGCCCACAATCCTGGCCAACGCTGCGCTTGAATCACAGGTTACTTCTTCAACCCCGCTAATTTGCCGAACGCCGGCCGCGATCACGTTGCTTACCGTCTTGAACCCTTCTTGGACCTCCAGGATCGTAGCTTTAACCTGATAGGCAGCGTTTTTGCTTTCCTTCGAGAGTTTGTTGACCTCTTCAGCCACAACGGCAAAACCCCGCCCGGCTTCTCCGACTCGTGCCGCTTCTATGGTCGCATTCAGGGCTACCAGATTGGTGTGCTCGGCTATTTGCCTAATCACTCCAGCCAAAGTTTCGATTTTCTTGGTGACCTCCAAGAGTTGGGCAATTGCTTCTGCAGCGTTGATTACCTCTTGGGAAACTTCCGTAAGTACGGTCCCTGCTTTCAAGATCACGTCCCGGTTCTCCTCAGCCGCTCTGACCGATTGTTCACATTCATTGCGGGTCGCTTGGGCCCGCCGGTCGATTTCTTCGGCATGCCGCAAGAGCTCGGCAATTGATGAACTACACTGCTCTAGACCGGCAGCGCTCTCAACCCCGTTATCAGTCACTTCTTTGGAGAGGCTAACTATCGACTTGAGTATAGAAGAATTGTCGTTTATGTTCCAAAACAGCTGTCTCGAGGAAAAAGAGAGCTTTTCCGCTATGTCTAACAAGAGATGGTATTCGCTGACGCGTGGACTTTCCGTCTGAATAGCCTGGGGTGTAATGCCCTTTTCTTGCCTGCCCGGTGTCTTTCTTAAGCCCGAAAGCATCATCACCTTTGCCCCCCGTTCTTGGTAATCCGTGCCTTGATACTCCTTCACCGTAACGGCCGCCCCTCCAGCAAGCTCTAAAAAAGTTTCCCCAAGGAAACATGCGGGATGCTGAGGACTGTTCGCCCTGCCTGGTGCCTTTGGTGCGAATGTGTTTCACGGTACAATTCAACCAAGCCTATTATACCCCAAATCGCGTTCAGAAGCGATGCATTTTTTTGAACGCTCTGAAGGTATACCTTCTGCAGCGGGTTTTGGCTTCTTGCAGCCTGGCTTGAAGCGATTGTGGTAGGACTTTAGCGTTTGGCCCACTCCTGGCCTGCTTTGTCTGTGGCCCGGCGGGTGGCTGGTGGTAGCTCGATAGGAATACTGCCGTGATCGTTAAGGCGCGCCGCCGGCGAGTGCTCCAGGCTAGACGGCCTCACGGGGAACCTGGCCCCGGTGCTTTCGCCGGTTGCCGCATGAGTTCCTGCGCGGCCGCAGCGCGGTCGCCGTTCGGATAAGTAGCCACAAGGCGCTTTAGATAAGTAGTGTCCCGGCTGTAGGCCCAAAGGGTAAAGAGGGCGTCGTCAGCCATGGAGCTTTCCGGGTAGGTGGCGACAAACCGCTGGAAAACGGCAATAAGCATTTCCTTGAGGATTTTCCGGTCGAAAGTGAGTGCTGCCTCCTCTCCCCACTCGAGGATGTTGCTCAGGGCCAGACCTTGGGAGTAAAGGGCCTTGGCCTTAAGTTCCGGAGAGGCCTGAGGCGCCTTTTCCACCGCCTGGAAGTAACCCAAGGCATGCCAGAAATTTATTAGGCCCCGTAGGTACTCTTCGCGCTCGGGAACTTCCGCCCAGAGCTCATTGATATGCCCGAGCCAGTTGTAGCTCTGGCGTTCGCCCGCCCATAGATGGTTGTAATAAGTGAGCTTGTTGTGATAGACTGCGGCGCCGAGTTCGTACAGGGTAGCCGGCTGTTCCGTGTGCGCAGCCAGCTCCGCCAGGCGCGCCGCCTGCTGTTGCTGCTCTTGGACCCGCTGCCAGAAGGGATAGCGATCAAGAGGAAGCAAGGCCAAAGCTGCCTTCGGCTGGGCGGGGTTTTCGGGGCCGTACGTTTTCAGAAACTCCTCCAACCGTGCCGCCGCTTCTTGGTAGTGCTCTGCGCGTAGCTCCCGCACGGCTAAAGTGTAACTTAGAAGAGGGCGGAGCTCCGGAGCCACGCCGGGTTGGCCGAGAAGCTCCTTTAGTTCAGCTTCCGGAACGCGGGCATCGAGCACAAAGAGGAGCCGGCCACGGGCGCCAATGTCCATGTCGCCGTCAGGCAAGCTCAAGGCCCGGGCATACCAGGTGAGGGCTTCGCCCCACTGCCCCTCGATTTCGTAGCAGCGCGCCAGCCGGTAGGCGGCATCGTCGGCACCCGGGTGCCGAGAGAAATTGTGCAGGAATTCTTGCCAACCAGGAATCTCGCGGGCCGGGTGGTACTGGGTGTTCCCGTACTTGAAGGGCCAAGGGCCGGGTGAGTTTGGGTTCCAATAGTCCAGGACGAAATACGGACGGCCGCGTACTTTCTCATAGGCAGCGAAGCCGCGTGCCAGAAAACTTTGAGGGTAGTCGCGCCGGAGGCGGCGGAGAAGGTTCGCGTCGCGCCAAGACTCGAGACCCCAGGCCGCCCCGTGCTTTTCCACCTCGGCCACCAATTGGCCCAGGGCGGCCGGATCGGCGCCCGCGCTGTAAAGCTGGTAGAGGAGCTCCTGGCGAAGTGCCGGCTCTTTAGCGCCGGCCCAGCTTACTTTCAGCCAGTCGCGGGCGGCGTTTTTGACGCTCGGATCATTCGCCCAACGTGCCTGGTGGCCAACCCAGCGGACTACCGACGTCTGGTTCGGCACCGGAAGGCTGGGAAGGAGTGAACCGAGCCAGGCGAAGGTGTCGCTCGCTCTCGCCACAGGACCTTTTCCCCCGGCAATAGGTTCCAGCTGTCCGAGCACTGCGAGAGGATCTACACCCGGCTGTCGGAGGAGCCGGGCGCTGTTTTCGCGGGTGAGGTACCCACGGCTCTTGAGCGCCGCGATCAGGTTGTACTGCAGGCCGGGCTCATACTCGCCCAGGGATTCAAGGAGCCCTTCTACATCTTCGGCGCTAAGAAAACGCGCCAAGTGGGTTCGCGCTACCTGGTAGTTCAGGAAGCGAGACGCGAATGCTGCATCCGAGCGGAAAAACTCCAGGAGTGCCGCTGCGGCACCCGGCTGCCGGTCGGGCAGAAGCGTCAAAAGGTCAAACCAAAAGAAGGCCTCTTCGTCCGAGCGAACGCCTTTTAGACCCGCTCGGATAGCTGCCAGCAGGTCAGTCGGAGGAGCGCTGCGCAGCGCCTCTTTTTCCGGGTAAGAAAGGCCGACGGCTATGATATCGGGGCTGCTAAGCATCGAACGCTTAAACAGCGCCCTGAATGCGAGTCGGGCGGCCGGGAGCTGCCCGCTCAGCGCGGCAGGCGTGCCCGCCGGCAGGGCCGTTTCTTCTACCGCCTGTGCCGCGCCGGCCGCTGCCGGCCCCAAAACTCCGAAAAGACAAAGCACCAGCGCCCAGACGACAACCCTAGCCTTCCCTTTACCGTCCAACGTTACTCCCCTCCTTAAGCGCTTTCCGTAGGTATGACGCCTTTCCCCGGTAAAAAGTTCCCTTAAGAAGCCCGCCCGTCGGCGGGCTTAAGTATGCGAAGCTTATCGCCTGCCCGTACCCTGCCCTCCTCCGGCTCCTTAAAGGGGCGGTTTTTCCTGCAGCGGTTTCATAACCGTTGACCGTCCAAAACGCGAGTTGGTGCGAAGGCTTGTTTCTTTTTCCGGCCTATGGCATACTAGGGAAGAAGGAGGTTCTTTGGTATGCTCCGCCGCCTCCGTACATACTTTTTTACCGGCCTTATTATCGTTCTCCCTTTTCTTCTGACCCTCTACTTCTTGTGGCTCGTCTTCGGCTTTGTGGACGGACTGATTGGGCCCGTCCTGGAGCTCGTTTTAGGGCATAAGATTCCGGGAGTGGGCCTTGTCCTTACGGTTGGTCTTATCCTGGGTACGGGGGTACTGGCCACCAACTATCTGGGGCGCCGCCTTTTGGGTTGGGGTGAGCGCCTGTTCATTCGCCTGCCGTTGGTGCGTAGCGTCTACCAAACCTTAAAGCAAGTGGTGCAGGCTGTTTTCAGCGAGAAACAAAAGGCCTTCCAGCAGGTGGTGCTGGTGGAATACCCGCGCAAAGGCGTGTACTCCCTGGCCTTTTTAACGGGGAACAAGGAAGAGGCCGGCGAAATGGTGACGGCTTTCGTCCCCACTACACCCAACCCTACGTCGGGCTTCCTGCTGTTGGTCCCGAAGGAAGAGGTTAAGTATCTAAATATGAGCGTGGAGGATGGGTTTAAATTGATTGTCTCAGGTGGTGTAATTGTGCCCCCGGGCTGGGAGGGGAAGGTGAAGGAGGGTGAATAGGGTAGAAGGGGTTCCAGTGCCCGTAAAGACTAGCCTTAAGGCGGGCACAGATACAACCCGGACAACGTGGATTCTCAAACTCCTGCTCCTTCTGGTGGTGCTCCTCTTCGCCGTCAACACCTTGGTCCTGGCCGTGCTGACTGGCTACGTTAAGTTGCCGCAGCGCGCCTTACCTCTTGAGGCGGCGCGCCGCGGCGGCGAGTTGGTGGTAGAGTACAGCCAGCGGCTGGCCCGAGACTTGGGAGTAGGTGACAATCAGGCGGTGCGGGCAATACTCGCCAAGTTCAAATTCGAGCTGGAGCAGGCTGCGAGCCCGGAAGCGGTGGCGCAGGTCATCCTGCGCTATGGTCGCGAAACTCAAGATACCATCCTCCGGGAACAGGAGAATCTACGCCGAGAAGAGGTGCTGGCCATCATCCGGCAAGAGCCGCGCCTGGCCGGCATGCTGGGAGAGGCGACCATTACCGTGGCGCGCAGCGAGGAACGGGGGATAGAAGTAGATGATCCGGCCCGACTTCTTTCCCCAGAGACGATCCAAAAAATAAAAGAAAGCAAGTCCTTGGCCCGACTGGGCCAGGTGGTAGAGGTAAAAGTGCGGGACGGGCGGGCCGACCTGGTGACGCCAGTTTCGGTGCTGGAACGGCTTAAGCACGCGGAGAGCGAGGCCGAGAACCTACGCGCCCGCCTCCAGGAGGTAAGGGCAAAAGCGGGCTTTGCTCCCTTGAGTGGCTCCGGCATCATCGTACGGCTTTACGACGCTGAGGGAGGCGCGGGCACAGGCGAGATCGTCCATGATTTCGACGTACGCGATGTGGTAAACGAGCTCTTTGCCGCGGGTGCCACTGGCATCGCCGTCAACAACCAACGCCTGGTGGCTACCTCCTCAATCCGCTGCGCTGGACCGGTGATCCTGGTGAACCAAAAGCCCATTGCCGTAAACCCGGTCACCATTTTCGCTTTGGGCGACCAGGAGGTGCTGGCGAGCAGCCTGGACCTTTTGCGCGCGGAGTTTGAGGCTTCCGGCTTGCGCCTGGAGATAGAACGGGCCGACGACATCACCCTGCCCGGCTATGAAGAAAACGCGGGCAACTAGAGCTGAGGAGGCGGGCTCCATGCTTAACAAGAAATACCTGGTCTTCGTTTGGGCGGCCATCTTAGCGCTCTCCTTTGCGGCCGGCTGCCGCCGCCAGCCTGCACCAGCGCGGGAGGCAGCTTCCCAGGCCGGCGAAACCGCCGTATCGCCGGTCCAGCAAGAGGCTGTCTCGGCGCCCCCGGCCTACTGCCCGCTCGACGGACTGCCGGTGGAAAATCCTGAACTGGTTGCTCGCCGTCCGGTAGCCGTGATGATCGACAACCTTCCCGGAATCGGCCCCCAGTCGGGTTTAGATAAAGCCTGCTGGGTGTTCGAAATCCTAGTCGAGGGCGGCATTACGCGCCTTATGCCCGTTTACCTTCACCAGGACGCCTCAGTAGTAGGGCCGGTGCGCAGCGCACGCCATTATTTTCTCGATAAAGCATTGGAATTTGGGGCGGCGTACAGCCATTGCGGCTGGAGTCCCCAGGCGCAGCGCGACATCCAGCGCCTGAAGGTGATCTCTTTAAACGAGTTTTACCTGCCACAAGTTTACTGGCGGGTGCGGAGCAAGAAGGAACCGCACAACGTGTATACTAGTACGGACCGCCTTTTTCAGGAGCTGGACCGCCGGGGCCTCTTGACCAATTACAGCCGGAGCTGGGAGCTTGAGTTTCATGACGATCCCAGCGCCCTTTCCGGCCCTTCGGCAAAGAGGATTACGCTCAAGTACCCCGGCGGTTATACGGTGGAGTATCGCTGGGACGCCTGGATTACCGATGGCGGCTATCGCCGTTTTGTTAACGGCCGACCGCATGAGGATGCGGAAACGGGCCAGCAGCTTGTGGCCAAAAACATCCTCATTCAGTTTGTAGACGGCACGCGGGTTCTGGATGGAGAGGGTCGGTTGGATATGAAGCTGGTGGGACAGGGAATCGGCCGCGTCTTTCAACTGGGCGTCACCTATGAAGCCAACTGGTCCAAAGGTTCCCGCACGGACTTTACCTACTGGACGACCAAGGACGGCCAGACGGTTAAGCTGGCGCGCGGGCAGACCTGGGTAGAGGTCGTGCCCCAGGGCGCGGAAGTGAGCTGGGAGTAGGAGGGTAAAACATGAACGACGAGAACTATCGGAGCGGTTTTGTCGCCTTGGTGGGGCGGCCCAACGTGGGCAAGTCGACGCTCATGAACGCGCTCATAGGCGAGAAGGTCGCCATTGTTACGCCAAAACCGCAGACCACCCGCAACCGGATCCACGGCATCTTCACCGACGACAAGCGCCAGATTATATTCGTCGATACCCCGGGCATTCACAAACCGCGGAACCGTCTGGGCGCGTATATGGTGGAAGTGGCGAAAAGAGCGCTGAACGAGGTGGATGCCGTCCTTTACGTGGTGGATGGAAGCGCTCCCGTGGGGAACGGGGACCAGGAGATTGCCGGTTATTTTAAGGAGCTTAAGACACCTGTACTTTTGGCGGTAAACAAAGTGGACACTTTGAGCCGCGAGGAGACGGTAGTGGCTCTGGACCAGTATGCTAAACTCGCGGATTTTGCCGAGGTGGTCCCCATTTCCGCCCTGACCGGCGCCAACCTCTCTACCCTTTTAGAGGTTTTGACAAAATATCTGCCGGAAGGACCGCAGTTTTATCCCCCGAATATGGTGACCGACCAGCCCGAACGCTTTATCGTGGCCGAACTGATCCGCGAGCAGGTATTGGCCCTTACCCGCGACGAAGTTCCTCACGCCGTGGCGGTCGAAGTTGAAGAGATGGAGGAGCGGGAGGGAAAAAACCTCGTTTACATCCGGGCCAACATCTACGTAGAAAAAGAATCGCAAAAGCGCATCCTCATCGGCAAAAACGGCGCCATGCTCAAGGCCATCGGCCAGGGAGCCCGCGCCGGCATTGAAGCCCTGCTGGGTGTGCGCACCTTTTTGGACCTTTGGGTTAAGGTTAAAGAAGACTGGCGCGATACTGCGAGTGCCTTGCGGCAGTTCGGCTATGACCTGTGAGGTGCGCGGAGGCAAGGGGTGGATAGCGTGCAGCATGAGCTTCGGGATATACTCTGGGAGTATTTCTGGCAGACAGGCCGTATCGGTCCGTACCTTCTCTACTGCAGGCTCAAGGGCGAAGGGCAACGTGGGGATCCGGAAGAGAAGATTTCGTAAAAGCTAAGGCAGGAGAAAAACGATGCCCCTATACAATTTAAATGCGGTGGTGATTAAGAGCCAGAACTTGGGTGAAGCCGACAAGGTGCTTACCTTCTACTCGCACGAGCGGGGGAAGCTTAGAGCCGTCGCCCGTGGAGCGCGTCGGCCGCGTAACCGCCTGCGGGCGGGGACGGAGGTCTTCACCCACGGTAGCTATCTCCTTTTTGCCAACCAGGGCCTGGACACGGTTAGCCAGTGCGAGATTGTAGAGTCCTTCCGCGGGCTGCGCGAGAATCTGGAGCGGGCGGCTGCGGGGACCTACTGCCTGGAGGTGCTGGACCGCCTCACCGAGGAGGAAGAACCTAGAGGGGACTTGTTTCCTTTTCTCTTGGCCGCCCTGCACCTTCTGGCCGAGGGATCGGATTTGGAGCTGGCCGTCCGGGCCTTTGAAGTAGGGATTCTCAGCCGCTTGGGGTATGCGCCGGAGCTTACGGCCTGCGTCTCCTGCGGCGCGCCCCTCAAGGAGGAGGCGGCTTTCAGCGCTGCCCTGGGCGGAGCGCTGTGCCCTAAGTGCCGCGCGGCGGACGGGCAGGCCATCCCCGTCCGGGGCGGGACCCTGGCCGCCCTCAGGTATCTGGCGCGCGCCCCCCTTTCTCGCCTGGGGCTTCTGCGCCTTCCGGCGGACAGCCGGGCCGAGCTCAGGGAGATCACCCGGGCCTGCCTTCTGACCCAACTCGGCCGGGATTTAAACTCTGCTGCCTTCCTGACCCTCGTCCAGGAAGGGCGCTAAGCGTCAGAAGTTGACAGGTCCGTTAAGATTTGCTACATTATTCCTTGATATATTCCGGGATAGGGTAAGACCCGGTTGTGGGCGAAGAAGGGGAGGAAGCCAGCGACGGCCTTCCAGAGAGCGGGGAAGGGTGGAAACCTGCAGGCCAACTGGCGGAGGGGACCCCGGAGCCTGCGGCGGGAGGTTGAGTGAGGGGGCCGGTTAAAGACGGCCAAACAGGGTGGAACCGCGGGAGAAGTCTCGTCCCTGGCTTTGGGAAGAGGCTTATTTTTTATTCCACCACAACATAAAGGAGGTTGGCACTTGAATTTCCAGCAGATCATCCTGAAGCTCCAAGAATTCTGGGCAGCCCAAAACTGCATTCTGCAGCAGCCTTACGATGTGGAAAAGGGAGCCGGAACCATGAACCCGGCTACCTTCCTGCGCACCTTAGGGCCCGAGCCCTGGAATGTGGCCTACGTGGAACCGTCGCGCCGGCCAACGGACGGCCGTTATGGAGAGAACCCGAACCGCTTGTATCAGCACCACCAATTTCAGGTAATCATGAAGCCTTCCCCGGACAACATCCAGGATCTTTACCTGGACAGCCTTAAGGCTTTGGGCATCGACCCCATGGAGCACGACATCCGCTTTGTCGAGGACAACTGGGAATCGCCCACTTTAGGTGCCTGGGGCCTGGGCTGGGAAGTGTGGCTGGACGGCATGGAGATTACCCAGTTTACCTATTTTCAGCAGGTGGGCGGCCTGGACTGCCGTCCGGTGGCGGCGGAAATTACCTACGGCTTGGAACGCCTGGCCATGTTCATTCAGAAAAAGGACAACGTTTTCGACGTAGAGTGGGTGGGGGGCATTACCTACGGCGACGTCTTCCACCAGTTTGAAGTTGAGCATTCCCGTTACAATTTCGAGGAGTCTGACCCGGAAACGCTCTTTAGCCTCTTCGACACTTACGAGCGCACGGCCCGCCGACTCCTGGAGAAGGAACTTGTCCTTCCCGCCTACGATTACATCCTCAAGTGTTCGCACACCTTTAACCTCCTGGATGCCCGCGGGGCCATCAGCGTCACGGAAAGGACGAGCTTCATCGGCCGGGTCCGGGCCCTGGCCCGCGAGTGTGCCCAGGCCTACGTGAGGCAGCGCGAGAAACTTGGGTTCCCGCTCCTCAGGAAGGAGGTAACTCAATGAGCCGCGACTTAGTCTTTGAGATCGGCTGCGAAGAAATCCCAGCTCGCCTAATGCCGGACACTATCCAGGCTTTAAGGGCCTTGGCAGAGGAAAAGCTAAGGGCGGCCCGCCTGGGGTTCAGAGAAATCGCCACCTACGGCACGCCGCGGCGGCTGGTCCTTTTCGTGCAGGGCTTGGGAGAGGAGACCCAACCGCGGGAATACGAGGTGAAGGGGCCGCCGGCGCAGGTTGCCTACACCCCGGACGGCAGACCCACCCGCGCGGCCGAAGGCTTTGCCCGAAGCCAAGGCGTTCCGCTTGCGGCCTTAACTATCCGCCAGGTAGAAGGTGGAAGTTACGTCTTTGCCACCAAACGGGAAGAGGGGCGGCCGGCGGGAGCGGTTTTGGCGGAAATCCTTCCAGACCTGGTGCGCTCGCTCTCTTTTCCGCGGCCCATGCGCTGGGGAAGCGGTGAGCTCCGCTTCGTCCGGCCCATCCGCTGGCTGCTCGCCCTCTTCGGGACGGAGGTAGTGGATTTCAGCCTGGACGGCTTGAGAAGCGACCGGCTCACCTACGGGCACCGTTTCCTCGCCCCGGGTCCTTTCCACATTGCCGACCCGGGTGACTACTTCGCCCAACTGGAAAAGGCCTACGTGGTGCTCGACCCCGAGGAGCGGCGCGCGCGCATCCGCGCCCAGGGCGAGCAGCTGGCCAAGGAAGTAGGCGGGCGCGCGCTCTTCCCCGAGGATCTCCTTACCGAGGTTACCTTCTTGGTGGAGTACCCGACGGCCCTCCTGGGCTCCTTTTCCCCGGAGTACTTGGAGCTGCCGTCGGAAGTCGTGGTAACGCCCATGAAAGACCACCAGCGGTATTTCCCGGTGGTCGACCCGGAAGGTGACCTTCTCCCTTACTTTATTGCCGTGCGCAACGGGACGGCCGAGCACCTGGACGTTGTGCGCGCGGGCAATGAGAAGGTGCTGCGCGCGCGGCTGGCCGACGCCCGCTTCTTCTTTGAAGAGGACAAGCGCGTTTCCTTAGCCGACCGCGTCGAACGGCTGAGGCACATCGTTTTCCAGGAAAATCTGGGGACGCTGTACGACAAGACCGAGCGGCTGGAGGCGCTGGCAGGGTATCTCGTCGGGGCCGTAGGCCTGGATGGAGCCGTGGGCGCGTTTGTGGTTCGGGCGGCCCACCTGGCCAAGGCCGATCTTACTACGAACATGGTATACGAATTTCCAGAACTGCAGGGGATCATGGGACGCGAGTATGCCCTTCTGTCTGGAGAGCATGCCAGCGTGGCGCAGGCCATTGCCGAACAGTACCTTCCGCGCTTTGCCGGCGACGAGCTTCCGGTCACCATCGCCGGCTCACTGCTCGCTCTGGCCGATAAGATGGATACCATCGTCGGTTGCTTCGGGGTAGGTCTCGTGCCCACCGGCTCACAGGACCCCTACGGCCTGCGGCGCCTGGCCAGCGGATGTATCGGCATCATGCTAGAAGGGGAGCTGGACCTTTCGTTGGCCGAACTGGTAAGTACTGCGGCCGGGTTGTACGAAAGGCAGAAACTCCTGCCGCGGCCGGCGGCGGAAGTGGCAGGCGAGGTCCGGGAGTTCCTCGTCGGCCGCCTGCGCATAGCCTTGGAAGACCGCGGCCTGCGTTATGATGTGGTTGAGGCGGTGCTCGCCGCGGCGCCGGACAACCCTGGCCAGGCTTATCGCCGTGCCGAGGCCATACAGCGCCTGCGCCAGGAGCCTTTCTTCCGGCGGCTGCTTACAGCCTTTACTCGCGTAGCCAACCTGGCACGCCAGGCGGGAGGAGAGGAGCTCAGGCCGGATCGCTTTGTAGAGGCGGCGGAAAAGGAACTGTACAACTACTACCAGAAGGCGGCTACTCTTTTACCTTCCCTGGTACACGAAGAGCGGTACCGGGAGGCGCTCGAGTGCCTGGCCGAACTGGCTGCTCCGGTGGACCGCTTCTTCGAAGCGGTTTTGGTCATGGCTCCGGACCCGGACGTACGGGCCAACCGCCTGGCGCTGCTCAAGGGGATCCGGGACCTCGGCCTTAGCATCGCCGACTTCAGCCGGCTGGTGGAAAACTAGCTGTGGCGGGCGTACCAGTCATGCGCAGCATGAAGACTGGGAAGGCATAAACGGAGCAGGAATTTTCCTTATGAAAGAAGAATACTGTACACCGGCCCGGCCGGCGTCCTCTTGCAGAAAGAGGGTGATGCGTCATCCAACTTACCCCGCGGCAGAAGAAAATCGTAGAGATTGTGAAACGAGAAGGCCCCATCACCGGCGAACAGGTGGCGAGCCGGCTGCAGGTAACCCGTTCGACCCTTCGGCCCGACCTTACCATCCTTACCATGGCCGGTATTCTCGAGGCCAAACCGCGGGTAGGTTACACCTACGTAGGCCAGGGCGAGGGAGAGGTCCTTTCGAGCTTTCGCCAGCTTACGGTGGGTGACGTGAAGGCCGTACCGGTGGTGGTGGGCCTTTCGGCCACCGTTTACGATGCCTTGGTTACCATGATCCTGGAGGATACGGGAACGGTTTTTGTGGTTGACGAAGGCGGATTCCTCGCCGGTGTGGTTTCCCGCCAGGACATCCTGCGCCTGAGCCTGGGCCAGGCAGCCTTGAATACCGTTCCCGTAGGGGTGATCATGACCCGAGTACCACAGGTGATTACGGCCGTGCCTGAAGAAAGCGTCTTTTCTGCAGCCGGAAAACTCCTCACCCATCAGGTGGAGGCCCTGCCGGTAGTGCGGGCGCGCGAAGGGCCGACCGGCGGGGAAGGTTTAGAAGTACTCGGCAGCATCAGCAAAACCACCATTGCAAAGCTTTTCTTCGAGCTGGGCGAGAGGATCTTATAAGGGGGGATGCAAGATCAAGGAGGACATGCCGCTCATTTTTATCCTGTCAGACTCTTTGGGCGAAACGGCGGAGCTGGTGGTCCGGGCGGCGCTTAGCCAGTTTAACTCCCACAGCGCCAAAATCCGGCGCATACCGTTTGTGACCGAGCCCGGCCACGTGGAGGAGGTCCTCAAGGAGGCTGAGGGGAAAAACTGCATCCTGGCCTATACTTTTGTCCTGCCGGAGCTGAGGAAGGCCCTGGCCGAAGGGGCGACGCGGCTGGGTATCCGGGCGGTAGATATCATGGGCCCGGTGCTCGCGGCGTTGGAGGAGGTTATGCCCGGACCGCCCCAGCTGAAACCCGGCCTGGTGCATCGCCTGGACGAGGAATACTTCGACCGCATGGAGGCCATCGAGTTTGCTGTCCGCTACGACAACGGCAATGACCCGCGCGGCCTCCATTGGGCCGATGTAGTGCTTATCGGCGTGTCGCGCACCTCCAAGACCCCTTTATCCCTCTACCTGGCCCACCAGAAGGTACGGGCGGCCAATCTACCGCTTATACTAGGAGTGGCCCCGCCCGAAGAGCTGTTCGAACTACCCCCAGAAAAGATCATTGGCCTCACCATTTCGCCGGAAAAGCTAGCCGAAATCCGGCAGGAACGCCTCCGCACCATGGGACTGGAGGCGAACGCCGACTACGCCAGCCCCAGCCGGATCGAAAAGGAGGTGGCATATGCGGCAGAGATCATGGCGAGGCTAGGGTGCCGGGTCTTGGATGTTACCAATATGGCGGTTGAAGAGATCGCCACCAAGATCATGCAGCTCATCAAAAAGGGGGAAAACCTGTGAGCAGGTTCGTCTATGCCTTTAGCGAGGGCAATGCCCAGATGCGGAACCTTTTGGGAGGCAAAGGAGCCGGCCTGGCCGAGATGACGCGGATCGGGCTGCCCGTTCCGCCCGGAATTACCATTACTACAGAAGCCTGCAAAGAGTTCTACCGCCAGGGGGAAAAGTTTCCGGCCGGTTTAGAAGAAGAGATTCGCGCGGGGATGCGGGAGCTGGAAAAGCAGATGGGGAAGGTTTTCGGCGATGAGAAAGATCCGCTCCTCGTTTCCGTGCGCTCCGGGGCGCCTATCTCCATGCCCGGTATGATGGATACCATCCTCAACTTGGGCTTAACCGACGCCAGCGTAGGGGGCCTGGCCGCCAAAACGGGCAATGAACGCTTCGCCTGGGATTGTTACCGCCGCTTTATTCAGATGTTCGGCGACGTGGCCATGAAGGTTCCGGGCGAGAAATTCGAGCGGGCCCTAGAAGAGCTGAAGGAAGAAAGAGGCGCCAAGCTCGATACAGATTTGAACGCGGACGCCTTGAAAGAGCTGGTGCGGCGTTTTAAGGCCATTTACCGGGAAACGGTGGGCGAGGATTTCCCGCAAGACCCGTACGCCCAGCTATTCGCTGCCGTGCACGCCGTGTTCGCGTCCTGGAATAACGAGCGGGCTAAAGTATACCGGCGGGTGAATAAGATACCTGATGACCTCGGAACGGCCGTGAACATCCAGACCATGGTCTTCGGCAATATGGGCAACACCTCCGGTACCGGCGTCGCCTTCACGCGCAATCCTTCCACGGGCGAAAAGGTTCTTTACGGCGAGTACCTGGTGAATGCGCAGGGCGAAGACGTGGTGGCCGGCATCCGCACGCCGCAGCCTATTGCCAACCTCAAAAAAGACATGCCCGGCGTGTACGAGCAGTTCGAACAGGTAGCGCAGCTTTTAGAGAAGCATTACAAAGATGTTCAGGACATAGAGTTCACCATCCAGGAAGGCAAGCTCTACATCCTGCAGACCAGAAGCGGCAAACGTACCGCGGCTGCAGCGGTAAAGATCGCTGTGGACATGGTGAACGAGGGCCTGATCACCAAGGAGGAAGCTATTCTCCGGGTAGATCCCAACCAGCTGGTCCAGCTCATGCACCGGCGCATCGACCCGGCGGCAAAGGTGGAGGTCATCGCCGAGGGGCTACCGGCTTCCCCGGGTGCGGCTACGGGCAAGGTGGTGTTCAGCGCCGACGAGGCCGAAGAGCGTGGCAACCGGGGCGAAGCTGTGATCCTGGTGCGCACCGAGACCACCCCGGACGACATCCACGGCATTATTCCGGCCCGCGGCGTGCTAACCAGCAGGGGAGGTATGACCAGCCATGCCGCCGTGGTGGCGCGCGGCATGGGTAAACCGGCTGTGTGCGGCTGCGAGGCCATCAAGATCGATCCGGCGGCCGAAGTCTTCTACGTGGGCGACCGCGTGATCAAGAAGGACGATGTGATTACCATCGATGGTGCCACGGGCAGAGTAATCCTCGGTGCAGCGCCCCTCATTGAGCCTGAGCTTTCCGGAGATTTTGAGACCATCCTTAAGTGGGCAGACGAGATCCGTACCTTGGGCGTGCGCGCCAATGCCGATTACCCACGCGACGCCGTCCAAGCCAGGCGGTTCGGAGCCGAAGGTATCGGCCTCTGCCGTACCGAGCATATGTTCATGGAGGTGGATCGCCTCCCCATCGTTCAAAAGATGATCTTGGCCCGGACCAAGGAAGAAAGAGAGGCGGCCCTGGCTAAGCTTCTGCCCATTCAGCAAAACGACTTCTACGGCATCCTCAAGGTCATGGAGGGCCTGCCGGTCACCATCCGCCTGCTCGATCCACCGCTCCATGAGTTCTTGCCTAAAGAGGAAGAGCTCCTGGTTGAAGTTACCCGCCTTAGGGTAACCGGCGAAAACCCCGAACTCCTGGCCGAAAAAGAGGAGCTTCTGCGGCAGGTGCGGGCCCTGAAGGAATTCAACCCCATGCTCGGCCACCGCGGCTGCCGTCTGGGCATTACCTGGCCGGAAGTGTACGAGATGCAGGCTCGGGCCATCTTTAACGCCGTAAGCCAGCTGGTTAAAGAGGGCGTTAAGGTCCTGCCCGAGGTAATGATACCGCTTGTCGGCACGGCCAAAGAGCTGGAGATTCTGCGCGAGATGGTCGTCCGCGTGGCCGAAGAGGTCAAGGCGCGCGACGGTGTGGACTTTGAGTATAAAGTCGGGACCATGATCGAGCTGCCGCGGGCCTGCCTGGTGGCCGACCACATTGCCGAGCATGCCGAGTTCTTCTCCTTCGGCACCAACGACCTCACGCAGACTACCTTTGGCTTCAGCCGCGACGATGCCGAGGGCAAATTCCTGCCCCAGTACATCGAGAAGAAAATCCTGCCCGAGAACCCCTTCGCCGTATTGGACCAAGAAGGCCTGGGCCAGCTCATCGCCCTGGGCGTCCAGAAAGGCCGCAGCGTGAGGCCGGACCTCAAGGTCGGTATCTGCGGCGAGCACGGCGGCGAGCCCAGCTCCATCGATTTCTGCCATCGTACGGGCTTCAATTACGTAAGCTGCTCGCCCTTCCGCGTGCCCATTGCGCGCCTGGCTGCCGCCCGCGCCGAGCTTCTGAACCGCAAGAAGCAGTAAGCCCCTTTGCCCGCGCCCCGGCGCGGGCGTACATATCCTGGCCGGAAGAATAGTACCCGGAAGAGTTGTTCGGTTTTTAGTCCGCCTGGTGCCGCCGGCGGCAGCGAAAGTTGTCAGTTCGCTAGGGGGTGGTAAGAAGTGCTCATTCGCGAGGAAACCGAGGCGCGGGAGGAACGGGAGCTTTCCCCTTTGGCCGTCTTGAGCAAAAACAGCCGCGGGCGGATGCGGCCCGAGCCCGAGTGTGCCGTGCGCACCTGTTTCCAGCGCGACCGCGACCGCATCATCCACTCGAAAGCCTTCCGGCGTCTCAAACACAAAACCCAGGTTTTCATCTCGCCCGAGGGCGACCACTACCGCACGCGCCTTACCCACACCCTAGAGGTGGCCCAGATTGCCCGCACCGTGGCGAGGGCCCTCAGGCTCAATGAGGATCTCACCGAGGCCATCGCCTTGGGGCACGACCTGGGCCACACCCCCTTCGGCCATACCGGCGAGGAGGCCTTAAACAGCATTTTTCCGGGAGGCTTCCGCCACAACGAACAGAGCTTGCGCGTGGTGGATGTGCTGGAGCAGGGAACCGGTCTTAACCTCACCTGGGAGGTACGCGACGGCATCCTTCACCACACGGGCCCGGAAAAGCCGGGGACCCTAGAAGGTTGCATCGTGCGCCGTGCCGATCGCATTGCCTACATCAATCACGATATTGACGACGCCCTCCGGGCTGGCATCATCGCCTTCGAGGACCTGCCCAAGCACCTGATCAACATTCTCGGCCGAACGCATAGCGAAAGGATCAACACCATGGTGTGTGACCTGATCCAGGCTAGCAGAGAGGCCGGGGAAATCACCATGAGCCCCCGGATAGGGAAGGCTACCGACGAGCTGCGCGCCTTTTTGTTCGAGCGCGTTTACGTCGGTTCGCGGGCGAAAAGCGAAGACGCCAAAGCGCGGCACCTCATAGCCGAACTTTACCGGCACTTTCTCGCTCATCCGGAAGAGCTTCCGGCCGAATACCGGGAGCTGGCCGGTGGCAACATCCCCCGGGCTACCTGCGACTACATCGCCGGGATGACCGACCGCTTCGCACGCTCGGAATTCCTGCGCTGCTTTCTTCCCCAGTCCTGGGGCCAGGGCTTGCTTCTCGATTGACATATTCCCCTGGGCGCGCCCATACAATGGCTTTAGATGGGATAGGGCGTGAAAGGGGGGCTCGCCGTGGCGAACGCTTGTATTTTTCGCATTCCCGCCCAGCCGGACGAGGGTGGGGAAGTGCGCTACCGCTGCCTGGCGGGTGAGGTAGACTTGAGTTTAGGCGAGCTGGAAGAGGAAAGAGCCTGCGGCGGGTGTGCCATTCCTGCCATCTTGGCCGGCGACCACTGCCTCTACCTAGAACCAAGCAAGCGTTTCTTTAACGGCGGGGAAAGCGTAGTCATCCTCCGGTGCGGACATTACGACATCATCCTGCCCGACATTACGTACTGTCGGCGTTGCGTAAGCTATACCCGCGTGAACCTTACTTCCGGCTAGCATATTTTCCCAGCGTTTGGAAATACTCGTAGTGGCGAAGAACACCTTCCTCATCTGCCCCTTCCCCTGCGGCCGACCCGCGCTTTTTCGTTAGGGCAAGCAGGAAATTGTTCATCCCTGACGAAAAGTATTCAGGGCAAGTGGGGGGAAGGAGAAATGACCGGAAGGGTTTTTCCTCCAGATTTCATCGCGGCTGTTCGGGCGGCCAGCGACATCGTGGACGTGGTAAGCGACTATGTCCGTCTAAAAAAGGTCGGCCAAAACTACGTCGGGCTGTGCCCCTTTCATAATGAAGATACCCCGTCCTTTACGGTAAACCGGGGAAAGCAGATGTTCTACTGTTTCGGCTGTAACGCGGGCGGAGACGTTATTGAGTTCATTAAGCAGCGGGAAAGGGTGGATTTTCCCGAAGCCGTCCGCCTTCTGGCCGAGCGCGCCCATCTTCCCCTGCCGGCCCGGACGAAGGAAGATGAAGAGCGCTGGCGTGAACGGGAGGAACTGTATTACGCCAACGCGCTGGCTTTAGAATACTTCCGCGCAGAACTTAACCGGCCGGATGGAGAGGCGGCCCGGCGGTACCTGGAACGGCGTGGGATTGCCCCGGCGCAGGTGGAGGATTTCGGCCTGGGCTACGCACCGGCCCGCTGGGACGGGCTGCTTTCTTATCTTGAGAAGCGGGGGATTCCTCCGCAAACTGCCGTGCGGGCAGGCTTGGCGGTAGCGCGCCAGCAAGGAAATGGCGCGTACGATCGTTTTCGCGACCGCCTTATGTTTCCCATCCGCGACCTGCGCGGGCGCGTCATTGCCTTCGGCGGACGGGTGCTGGGCAACGGTGAGCCCAAGTACCTTAACTCTCCTGAAACCCCCATTTATAGCAAGGGCCGCACCCTGTACGCCCTCGACCGGGCGCGCGCCAGTATCGAAAAGGAAAACCGCGTGTTGGTCGTCGAAGGGTACCTGGACGCCGTTACCTGCCACCAGTTTGGCTTTACCTGGACGGTGGCTTCCTTAGGTACGGCCCTGACGCGTGAACAGGTGGACCTTTTGAAACGCTTCAGCACGGAAGTGTTCATCGGCTACGATGCCGATGCTGCCGGACAGGCGGCCACAGTACGCGGGTTGGAGCTTACCCGAGCGGCGGGGTGCCGGGTACGGGTTCTCCAGGTTCCGGTGGGTAAGGACCCGGACGAGTTCCTGCACACGGAGGGGCGGGAGGCCTTCGCCGCCCTGGTGGAAGGCGCCCTGCCGCTCCCGGATTACCATTACCAGCGGCTGGTCGCCAAGCATGGGAAAGAGACCCTGGAGGGGCGCGTGGCTATTGCGCGGGAGATGGTTCCAGTGCTGGCAGGTATAGAGAGCGCGGTAGAAAGGGAAGAGTATACCAGAAGGGTGGCCCAGGATCTGGGACTTAGGGTAGAAGCGCTGGCCGCGGAAATACGGCGTAGCGGCGGGGTAGAAAGAGGAAAAAGGCCGGAACGGGCCAACAAAGGCCCGGCTGTCTCTTTCCTGGTACCGGCGCCGCGGCGGGCCGAAGCCGAAGCGCTTATGAGGCTGAGTCAATTGTTTATTTTTTGCCCCCAAACCCGCGCGCAAATTGCCGCTGAAATCGCGCCGGAGAAGCTGGGTAACCTGCCGCAGGCGGTTCTTCTGAGAACTCTGCTCGAGCTTTTTCAGGAAGGCGAACAAGAATTCTCGCTTCCTACCCTCAGCGAGCGCCTGCCGGACCAGGGAGCCCGCGAATGCTTGGCTGAGCTCGCGGTGCGCGAGGACGTGCCCTCGGAGGCTGTAGATAAACTCTTGGCCGACTACCTGCGCCTTCTTAGGCGGCTTTGGGTGGAAGAGGAAATCGAGCGGTTGAAGAAAGAAATAATTTCTCTTAACAGAGAAGGGAAAAACGAAGCGAGCGCGAATCTAATACGTAGGCTAAATGATCTTCATCGTGAAGCCAACCGTTTGAAACAGGCAGCCCAATTGACTATCCCCACAGACGGCCGGAAGGAAGGGGGGACAAGACGTGCCCAAAAAGGATGATCTCCCAGCCATCGAGGGCTTCGCTGAGCTTCTGAAGAAAGGCAAAAAGCGCGGCAGCCTCACCTACACCGAAATCATGGATGCCCTGCAGAATGTGGAGCTCGATGCCGATCAGATAGACCGCATCTACGCAGCTTTGGCCGAAGCAGGGATCGAGGTAGTGGACGAGGGTGGCCCTCCTGAACCTTTGGCTGAGCCGGTGCCGGAAGACCTTGACCTCACCGTGCCCGAAGGCGTGGCCATCGACGATCCGGTGCGCATGTATCTCAAGGAAATCGGGCGCGTGCCACTTCTTACCCCAGAGGAAGAAATCGAGCTCGCCAAGCGCATCGAGAAGGGCGACCTGGAAGCCAAAAGGCGGTTGGCCGAGGCCAACCTGAGGCTGGTGGTGAGCATCGCTAAAAGGTACGTCGGGCGCGGCATGCTGTTTCTGGACCTCATCCAGGAAGGCAACCTCGGCCTTCTCAAGGCCGTCGAAAAGTTCGACTACCGCAAAGGCTACAAGTTCAGCACCTACGCTACCTGGTGGATCCGCCAGGCCATCACGCGCGCCATCGCTGATCAGGCGCGTACCATCCGCATCCCGGTGCACATGGTGGAAACCATCAACCGCCTGGTGCGGGTACAGAGACAACTTCTGCAGGAGCTGGGGCGCGACCCCCTGCCGGAAGAGATAGCCGAGGAGATGGGTATAGGCGTCGACCGGGTGCGCGAAATTATGAAGATCGCCCAAGAGCCGGTGTCGCTGGAAACGCCCATCGGTGAGGAAGAAGACAGCCACCTGGGCGACTTCATCGAGGACCAAGAAGCACCTTCACCGGCCGATGCAGCGTCTTTCTCGCTCCTCAGGGAGCAGTTGGAAGAGGTACTGGAGACGCTGACACCGCGGGAAAAGAAAGTGCTTCGGCTCAGGTTCGGCCTGGAGGACGGCCGGGCCCGCACCCTGGAAGAGGTCGGCCAAACGTTCGGCGTCACGCGCGAGCGTATCCGCCAAATCGAAGCTAAGGCGCTGCGCAAGCTGCGCCACCCGAGCCGCAGCAAGCGGCTCAAAGACTTCCTCGACTAAGGCAGGTGAAACGATCCTGCCTTGTGTTTTAACCCTGCCTAACCTGCCGCCACGCCTGCAGGTGCTCGCGGCTATGGTTCCGCCGCGGCAGGTAGTGGCCGATATCGGCACCGATCATGCCCTGCTGCCCATTTACCTCGTGGGCAGCGGGCGCGTCCCCCGGGCCATCGCCGGCGACGTAAGCCCCGGCTCTTATGCCAAGGCGCGACGGGCGGTGGCCGCGGCGGGGCTGAGCGTTAAGATCGATGTTCGCCTGGGCCCGGGGCTGAGCATACTGGCTCCGGGCGAGGCGGACGTCCTAATTATCGCCGGCCTCGGCGGCCTTACCATAGCCGATATTCTGGCCGGAGGAAAAGAGGTGGCGACTGCCGCCAAGCTAATTCTTCTTCAGCCCATGCGGGACCCGGCAGAGCTGCGGCGCAGGCTGGCTGCGCTGGGGTTCCGCCTGCAGGACGAGGCACTAGTCAGCGAGGGGAAACGCTTTTACGTCCTCATGGCTGCCGTCCCCGGCACCATGCCTGCCTATCCTGAGCCCATCCTGGAGATAGGACCGCTTTTGGTGGCCCGCCCGGACCCGCTTCTTGTGCCGTACGTTAAGGCGCGGATCGCCCGGGAACGGCAAATCTGGGAACAGGCGCGAAGGGCCCGAGGAGAAGCCGGACGGGCGCGGGCCCACCTCGCCGAAGAACGCATACGAGCCTGGGAGGAGCTAATTGCATGTCGGTTAGCGCAGCCCGAGTAGCGGGCATCATTGAGGAACTGGCGCCACGGAGCCTGGCAGAAGAGTGGGATAACCCCGGTTGGCAGCTGGGGGACCCGGCGTGCCGCGTGAATAGGGTTCTGGTTAGCCTCGATCCAGGGCCGGACACCCTAGAGAAGGCGAAAGAGCTGAAGGCGGAGCTTCTTGTTACGCACCACCCCCTTTTCTTTCGCCCGCTCAAGCACCTGCGCCTGGACCTTCCGGAAGAGGCCCTGGCGGCCGCCTTTCTTAAGGCGGGCGTTGCCGTCTACAGCGCCCACACAAACCTCGATGTGGCTCCCGGTGGAACCTCCGACGTTCTGGCCCGGCGGCTGGGGCTGGATAAGGTGGAGGTGCTGGCACCGCGGGAGGCGGAGAAGCTATACAAGATCGTAACCTTTGTTCCCCCGGAACATGTGGACGCCGTGCATCAGGCTCTGGCGGCGGCCGGCGCCGGCTGGATCGGCAACTACAGCCACTGCAGCTTTCAGGTAGAAGGTACCGGCACTTTTCTTCCCGCCGCAGGAACGCACCCTTACATCGGCCGGCCGGGCGTTCTCGAACGCGTGCGGGAAATCCGCCTGGAGACAATCGTTCCCGCCCCACGCCTGGGCGAGGCGATAAGCCGTATGCTTAAAGCCCACCCCTACGAGGAAGTCGCCTACGACGTGTATCCCCTGGCCCGCGAAGGGCGGGCTTTGGGTTTAGGGCGCGTCGGGGAGCTGAAAGAGGCGCTGCCTCTGGTGCGGTTCGCCCAACTGGTCAAGGAGGCCTTGGGCCTGCCTGCCGTTTGGTATGCGGGCGAGGAGGAGCGCCCGGTGCGGAAAGTGGCCGTTTGCGGAGGGAGCGGTGCTTCTTTGATCGGCCGAGCCCGGGCCGTAGGTGCCGATGTGCTCGTGACGGGGGATGTGAAGTACCACGACGCGCAGGCTGCCGGGCTGAGCGGGCTGGCCGTTATCGATGCGGGACACGCCGGCACAGAAAATCCAATGGTAACCGCCTTGGCCGAATACATCACGGAAAAGCTGGCCGGGGAGGAAGTAGAGGTGACGGCCTACGTGGCTCCGCCGGATAGGCGGTACGTTTGAGGGGGAGAGCGCATGAAGCTTATCCTACACACCGATGGAGCCGCGCGCGGAAACCCCGGCCCGGCGGGGATTGGGATCGTCATTCGGGCGGAGGATGGGACTACGCTGGCCGAGCTGGGCGAGTACATCGGGGAGGCCACCAACAACGTGGCCGAATACCGGGCCCTCATGCGGGCGCTGGAGGAGGCCCGGCGCCTGGGCGCCGACAGCGTGGAGGTTCTTGCCGATTCGGAACTTCTGGTACGGCAGGTAAACGGCGAGTACCGTGTCCGCCATCCCAACCTCGTACCGCTTTACGCAGCGGTTATGGAAAAGCTCAAGAGCTTTTCCAGTTTTTCCATCACCCACGTTCCGCGCAAAGAAAACGCCCGCGCCGATGCCTTGGCCAACTGGGCCTTGGACGAAGCGGAAGGCGAAAGGAAATAGAGTGGAAGCGAGCGCTAAAAATATTGACTTCTTCCAGCAATCGGTGCTAAACTTAGCCTAGACAACGCATACTCTCACCAAAGGGGAGTAGCTCGCAGAGCAATCTGCCCCACCAGGGCGACATGCTGGTACGGCGAAGTACCCGCCTGGTGGACAAGGCCTAGCCTTGGGAGCCAGACCTTTGTTGCGGTCGCAGAGCAGCGGCTGAACAAAGGTCGTTTTTGTTAGGGGGGAAGAAAAGGATGAACTGGAAGCTCTTCGGCCTCGCCTTTTCACTCCTTTTCTTGGCGGAGCTGGGGGACAAGACGCAGCTGGCAGTTTTTACTCTGGCCACCCAGCACCACGCACCATGGCCTATCTTTTTTGGGGCCTCGGTGGCCCTTGTCCTCGTCACTTTCCTGGGCGCCTTTTTCGGAGATCTCATCACACGCTATGTGCCGGTGCACTATCTGCAGGTAGCAGCCGGCCTCCTCTTCATCGCCATGGGCGCCGGCGTTCTCTGGCAGGCCATACCGGCAGTTCGGCAGATGCTCGGCCGCCTGCCGTAGGGGAAGGGCATCTCCGCCTTGGCCCTGAGCGTAAAAACGATAGGGGAACCTGCGGCGCTTAAAATGGTACGCGCGTTCAGATCGCTCCCGGCTCTTTCCTTGCCCGGCATGTTCATCTATGCCGTTTGGTACCGGGCGTATTGACAAAGGCAGATGCTGGAGTATAATATAACTAACCGACCTAGTAATTTATAGATGCAGGAGCGAGATTGATGATCGGCAACAAAAGCGAGTACTTCCTCAGAGTCCTTATTGAACTCGCCCGGTCGCAAGGCGACGGCTACTTGACGTCGCGGGAGGTAGCCGAGCGGCAGGGGATTCCACCGAAATATATCCCGCAGATTGTAGCCGAACTCAGCCGGGCTGGGTGGGTGGAAACGAGCCGCGGGCCAAAAGGAGGCATCAGGCTGGGGGTGAATCCGCAGGGTATCACGGTGGCCGATGTTATCGACCTGGCGGAAGGCGGGTTGGCCATCAAGAGCTGCCTCGTCAGCGCCCGGCCCTGCCCACTTACGGAAAATTGTCCGCTGTACCCAGTATGGCTGGAAGCCCAACAGGCTGTGAGCGGCATTTTGGCCAGTTATTCCATTGCCGACCTGGTTGACAGAAAATGGCGGAACGGAGGAGAGAGAAAAGGCGAAAACTAAGAGGAGATTCCTCGAATCCAGAACCGGGTTTGCCTGCCAAGAAAGAAGATGCTGAAAAAGGAGGAGCCTATTGTGGCGCAGATCAAGGAACTAGCGGAACTTCTAAAGCGCATCAACCGGGGCGAGGTGGATAAAGAAGAAGTACGCCAAGTGCTCGGCACCATCGACCCGGTGGAGCTGTCCTTGGCGGAACAAAGGCTGATCGAGGAGGGTACGCCTCCGGAAGAACTGCGGGGTCTGTGCGCGGCCCATATAGAGGCTTTGAGCGACGAGCTGGAGCGGATCAAGGTGGCAACCCAACCTGGACACCCGATTCATACTCTAATTTCGGAGCATGAGGAGATACTGAATTTCCTTACCCAACTCGAGGAGGTTACGGCACGCCTTATGGCGCTTTACGCTTACGATTCCGGCAACAAGGACTTTGAACGCCTTAAGTATCTGGCTACAGAACTCGTAGAAGCTGAGAAACACCATGCGCGGGAAGAAGACGTCCTCTTCCCCGAACTGGAAAAGCGCGGCATCACCGGTCCGCCGCGGATCATGCGCCTGGAGCACGACGCCCTTAGGGCGAAGAAAAAGCATCTGCTGGAACTGGCGGAGAAGGCAAGCAGCCTTGATTACGCTGAGTTCAAGCGCGAGCTCAAAGAGACGGCAGATTACATCATTTTCAACCTGCGCGAGCACATCTTTAAGGAGAATACCATTCTCTACCCGGCTGCCCTGAAGGCCATTCCGGAAAAAGAAGTCTGGGAACGGCTGAAAGAAGAAGCCGATGCCATCGGCTACTGCTGCTTTACTCCGGGGTACCTGGCCGGTGCCCGCAAAGAAGCTGAAGAAGGCAGAATTCGAGTAATCCGCTTAGAGGATCTACCCATCACCACCTCGCCGCGGGGACCTAAAATTCGCCGCGTTTTGGAAGAGCCGTCGGTGGCCGTAACCAATGTGCTCCTGGAGCCGGATCAGGAACTGCCAGCCCATGAAACTCCCGTGGACGTTTTCTTTTATGTTCAGGCCGGCCGGGGCACCGTAAGCATCGGCGGGGCCAGCGCTGCGGTAGAGGCCGGCGACCTGATCTTTAGCCCTAAGAACATCCCTCACGGCCTGAAGGCTGCTAGCGGGAGTGCTTTCAGCGTCCTGGTGGTCAAGACCCCCAATCCTGCAGGGCAACACTAAACAAGGTGCCCAAAGAAGACCGCCGGGTAGCTCCACCCGGCGGTCGTTTACGTGTGCGCCCGGCATGGGCGCTGCCTATAGGGTGCAAGTCCCGAACGGCGAAGGTAGCAGTAGCCGTAGCTTAAGGCAAGGGTGTCCGCCGCGAGGTG
>JASKKP010000033.1 GCA_030154105.1 Bacillota bacterium | reverse complement strand
CTACCGCACCAGCGCTCTTACACCGCTTTCGCAAAATATTCCCGGCTCCTTCAACCTCGACCGCAGGTCCGCCTTCCTCTGTTCAGTTTTCAAGGTGCTTGCCACACGTTTCGTGGCTCTATTATCTTAGCACACGCGCCCACGGCTGTCAAGAGGCCGCTTGGCGCTTCGGCTCTTGTCAACCTTGGCTCACGCGGCGAAGTATAGTTTAGCACCGGCCTCGTTTTATAGCAACCCTGGCTTTGTTGTGTTAAGACATTGTTACAGGCGGATACGCGCTCTTGCTTGAGGTTATCCCCCTTAAAGCTGTGCCGGGCGCATTTATGCGCTTTAGCCCTCCAGCAAGGCTTTGAGGTCGCGCGCCGCCATTACGGCCCCACCTTGATAGTGGTTGTTGAAGGCCACGTATACCCGCCCTGTGGCTTCCTCAATAGCCCGGAGCCGCGGAACCCATTCGCTGAGTTCTTCCCGGCTGTACTGGTAGGCATAGCGCTCGTAACTTTCTTCGTGCCGAAACCACTTGGCAGCATTTCTTCCATGGAAACGCACGTAGCCAAAGTCGGCTGTGGCGTGAATCAAAGGCGGGAGAAGTCCTTTGAGGCGCGGCTCGTCCACGGCCACATAGGCGAGGCCGGCGGTGCGCAGTAGATTAAAGGTGCCGGCCTGGTTCCAGTCGCGGCTGCGAAACTCCACCGCCACAGGAAGTCCGGCCAGGCGGTGGCCGAGCGCGGCCACATATTCGCGGTTTTCCTTCGTGTTATGAAAGCTGTAGGGAAACTGGGCCAGCACGCAAATCAACCGCCCTGCTTCCACCAGCGGGCGTATTCCCTCCAGAAAAACGCCAAACTCCCGCGGGTCCTGGCGTTCGTGGGTTAAGCCTTTGTACGCCTTAACGGCGAAAAGAAAGGTGGGCGGCGTATCTTTGAGCATCCGTTCGAACATGGCCGCGCTGGGCTGGCGATAATAGGTGGCATTGATTTCGGTGAAGGGGAACTCCTGGGCATAGAAGGCCAGCCTCTTGGCGGCAGGCAGGCCCGGCGGATAAAAGATCCCTTCCCAGTCGCTATAGTAATAGCCCGAAGTGGCAATGTAGATCACCTAATATCACCTCCATAATTTAGTCTTGTTTTACCTGAACCCCATCGCCTCCGAAAGAGCCCACGGCCTTTCCTGCGGCACCGCGGCCGTACCCAGCTTGAAACCGAGCCGTATCTTCAGGTAGAATAGGGTTAATAATGTATTGGAGGTTAGGCATTGGCAAAGTGGGCTCTAGTTTCGGACTTTGACGGCACGGCGAGTCTTACAGATGTGGGCGATGCCATCGTTCAAAATTATGCCGGCCCGGGTGCCTGGCACGAGGTGGATGCCGCCATCCGCCGCGGTGAACTCACCACGAAAGGCGCCTACGAAGTAGTCTACAACCGAATCCGGGTTAGCGCTTCCGAGCTGGAAAGGTTCGTCCTCACCTTTACCTTAGACCCGGATTTCCCCACCGCCGTGCGGCTCTTTTCTGCCCGCGGCCTCCCGGCCATTATCGTAAGCGATGGATTCGATTTTTACATCGATCGACTCCTAGCACGCGCCGGCCTTATCTGGCTGCCGCGCTACAGTAATCACCTAGAGATAGCCGGGAACGTGCCCAAGGTTTCTTTTCCGCATCACGGGGCTTTGGCCTGCCGCCGCTGTGCCAACTGTAAGACTTATCACCTAAAGAAACTTAGGGCTCAGGGATACAGCATCGTTTACCTCGGCGATGGCCATACCGACCGCTGCGCCGCCCAGCGCGCAGACCTGGTTTTTGCCAAAGGCTATCTTGCCCAGTTCTTCGAAAAAAAGGGGATTCCTTTTTACCCCTTTCAGCGCTACGCTGACGCCTTGCCCCACCTTACGGCGCTTCTTTCCGAAGCAAAAGCCTCAGAAGCGGTCTGCGCTCAAACGAATGATTAAGGCCCGGGATCCTTCCCGGGCCTGAGCATGCCTCAACCTTCGCCCGCCCATCCCCGGCTTGAAGAATGGCCCCTCAGGGGCAGGCGGTTTGCCCGTTAGCGATCGAAGTAGATGTTCTTCCCGGTGGCGGAGATAGGAATCCCTACTACGATCTCGCCGCCTAAAAGTCCTAGCCGTCGTGCGACCACACCGATCCGGTACATGATACGGTTGTCGGCGTTGAGGAGGCTCGCGGTCTTGGCCGCCGACCCGAGGGCGATTCCCAGGTCTAACAGGCGCCAGGCGCATAGTGGACCGGCAAACTCAGGTCCTTCATGTAATTTTGCCAACTCGGCACAGGAGGCAAACCCGCAGGCCCCGCAATTGAGCCCGGCCACCTGGGGCCGGTCCAGCGACAGGAGCAACACCGCATCCGAGCGGCGCACGTTCTCCCCGTCCCGGTCGAAATTTTTCTTACCGCTTTCTTTGCCGTAGGCGACCATGGCATCTGCCAGGCGGGCCAGCTCGCCACCTTCTAAGATCTTGATGCCGACGAAGTCTTTACCTCCGGCCTTGGGCGCCGTACGTGCGGCCAGGGCCATGAGTTCTGCCACCATATGCATAACTTCGGACATGCTCCTACCTCCCCGTGCTTATCCTTCACGCTCAACCTTCACCCTTTGGCTCCGGGGCACTGAAGCCCAAGCGCGCCAGGACTTCGGCCGCCGCCTGCCCCATACGCCGGTATCCTTCCTTGGTGGGATGCACACCGTCGACCGTGAGCTCGGCCCGGATTTTCCCCGTCTCCGGGTCGGCAAGCGGTGCCGCAAAGTCGATGAGGGCCCAACCGCGCCGCGGAGCTTCTCGCCTTAGCCAGGCACGCTGGCGCTTGAGCCGCTCTTCTGCTGCTGGCTCGTCAACTGCCGGCGGCAAACCGAAGACCACCTGCGCCCCTACGGCCTGGACAGCCTCCGCCAGGGCGATCAGGCTTCTCTCCGTTTCTGCCCAGCGCACTCCTTTTCGCAGGGCATCATTGCTGCCTGCCAGAATAACCACGCAGCCCGGCTTAAGGCTGAGAACATCTTGCTTGAGCCTGGCCAACATATCAAAGCTGGCCTCGCCGTTTACACCTCGGTTCACAATCGGCCGCCCGAGGAGCGTTTCTGCCTCCGCCACCCAAGAGCCGGCCGGGCCGTACGGAAAGCCGTAAGTGAGGGAATCACCTAGAGCGACGATAACCCCTTCCGCCACCCTGTTTCCTCCCTACTTCTGCCTCATTTTCCTTAATCATATCCTACCGGATGGGAAACCGCAAGCACCGCCGTACCAGGGCAAGCGGCGGAATTCAGCTTTATAAAGACTTCCCGCCAGGCCGGTGCGGCGCTATAATAGATTTGACCACTAGGCTGAAACCCCTAAGTCACGCGCTTTTACCTTCCTTTTTCGTCGGGAAGCATCAGGCGCCGGTAGCCACAACCTCCCCGTCGTCCAGCGTCAGCCGCAGGCGCGCCCGGCAGTACGGGCAGGAGAGGATATCGCCAACCCCTTTCCCTTCCGGCACCTCAAAATCGACGCCGCAAACGGGGCAGGTTACCTCCAGCATTGTCAGCCCTCCTTAATCGGCAATCGGCACCGGGTTAGGTCGACGCCGAATTTGGTCTAAAACTTCACCGTCTTCATTATACGGCATGGGTAGGCTCCTTACAACGGTACCCTTGCCTGGGGGAGGACAAAGAGGTGGCAAAATCTCGCCAACTTCGGGCTTTAGTTTTCGCCGCGGCCATCCTGGGGGCTTCTCTGCCCATGTCCCTCAGGCCCTGGGCCGGGCTCACGCCGGCCGGAGTACGTGCCTTAGGGCTTTTGGGTTTTACCATTACCCTCTGGGCGAGTGAGGCAATCGATGCGGCCGCCACCTCGTTTTTGGTTTTTATCCTCCTGCCTTTACTCGGCATCCAGCCCTTAACCCAGGCTTTCGCCAGCCTGGGCACGGAGACGGTGTGGCAACTCATCGGCATCTACATTATTGCCGGAGCCATCACCAAATTCCGCTTGGACCGCCGGCTGGCCTTTAGCCTCCTCTTCCTCTCACAGGGGCGGCCCGCCCTGCTCAGCCTGGTTTTCCTCCTTTGCGGCGTGCTCTTCACCTTCCTCGTGCCGGCCCCGGTAGGCAAAGTTGCGCTCCTTCTTCCGCTTGTAACGCAGAGCCTGGACGTTTTAGGCCTTTCCCCCGGCAGCAATACAGGCCGGGCCACCCACTTTGCCTTGGGGAGCGTCTCCCTCTTTGCCGGCGTCGGCATTCTCACCGGCTGCCCGGCCAGCCTGTACGCAGCTCAGCTGATTGCCGCTGAAACAGGCGTCACGTTGTCCTACGGGTACTGGTTTGCCCTCTTTTTCCCACCGGTGCTCTTAGCCAGCCTCGGACTTTGGCCGCTCCTCCTCGTGCTGTATCCGCCCGAAAAACGAAAAGATGAAGAAAGGAAGGCATTTCTCGCCTTTCTCCGCGGTGAGGTTAAGGCCCTGGGTCCCCTCACCGAGGAAGAAAAAAAGCTGGCCCTCATCCTGGCGCTGATGATTTTCCTCTGGGCAAGCGGAGGTTATTTACATAACTTGCCGGTTACATTGGTTTGCCTTCTCGCCGCCACCCTTCTTTTTCTCCCGGGAATCCAGCTTTTTACTTGGCAGGAAGCGGTGCCGGCCATCAGTTGGTCTATCATTTTGGTTTTCAGCGCCGGCCTCGCCCTTACCAACGGCCTTACGGCTACCGGCGCCGCAACTTGGCTGGGCGGCCAGCTGGGACGCCTGCTGGGCGCTTTCCCTCTGGGCTGGGCGGGCGGAGCAGCTTTTATCTTACTCGTCATCATTCGCCTCTTTTTCACCACGCCCACCGCCTACGTGGCCGCCCTTTTGCCGGTAGCCTTTGCCGCGGCCGATAGCCTTTCCCTCAACCCGGCGTGGCTCGGAGCACTCACCGCCGTTGCCGCCCATACCGCCTTTCTCTACCCGATGGAGTCCATGACGCTCATGACCACCTACAGTGCCAGTTCGCTTACACCACGCGACGTTTTCGTCGCCGGTGCTTTGGCCACCCTAGTCACGGTAACAGTTACCATTGCTTTAGCCTACCTTTACTGGCCGCTCCTCGGGTTAAAGCTCTTCTAAACGAGGGGCGTGTATTCACCCGGGCACCGCTCCCCCAGAACTCGGCGGCAGGCGTTGCCCAGGAGAGCTGCTCCGCGGCGGATCTCCTCCGGCCCCAACGAAGCGTAGGTGAGGCGGAAATAAGAACTCGGGCCGGGTGTGGGCAAGAACAAAGCGCCGGGACTGATGACCACTCCTGCCCTGAGCGCTTCCCGGTAAAGGAGGGCGGCGTCCAAATTGCCGGGAAGGCGCAGCCAAAAGTTGAGCCCTCCGCGCGGTGGGATGAAGGTCACCTGCGCCGGCAGCTCTTTTTGCAGCGCCTGCACCATGGTGTGGTATCGTTCCGCGTAAAGGCTTCGAATGCGGGCTAGTTGTTCCTCCCAAATGCCTTCGCGGAGAAACAGGTCAAAAACGCGCTGAAAGAGGCCGGAAGTGAAAATATCGGAGGTATGCTTGGCGGCCAATATTTCCCGTCTAAGGAGCGGCGGTACGGCCAAGAAGGCCAGGCGGAAACCGGGGAGGAACACCTTGGAAAAGCTCTTTAGGTAAAGGACCGGTACTTCCGGCGGGGCCAAGGCGGCCAGCGGGGTTAGGTCCACGTCGGCGAAGCTTAGTTCGCTGAGGTAATCATCCTCGAGCAAGGTAAGCCCAAAGTGAGCTGCTAAGTTGAGCAGCTCTTCTTTTTTCTGCCGGCTGTAGACTGCCCCCGTCGGATTTTGGAACGCCGGCATCAGGTAGAAAAAGCACGGCTTACTACGCTTTAAGATCTCTTTTAAGGCTAAAAGATCCGGACCATCTTCGCCGAGCGGCACGGAAACGATGCGGGCACCGCGGGAACGAAAGGCCGCCAGCGCACCGGGGTAAGTCGGGGCCTCCACCAGTACGACATCCCCCGGTTTGAGCAGGCTCTTCGCCACCACGTCGATCCCCTGCTGGCCGCCGGACAGGACTTGAATGGAAGTCGGTTCCGTATGGATGCCTATGGCGGCCAGGACTTCCGCAACCTTCTCCCGGAGCGGAAGGTAACCTCGGCTTTCCTCATAGGCAAAAACCTGCCCGCCGTCGCGTTCAATTACGCGGTTGATCAGGCGCTGCACTGTAGCCACGGGCAAAAGATCCGGATCCGGCGTGGCGCTGGCAAAGTTGATGGCCCCGGGTGGGATCTCTACCTGGCCGCGATCTAAGAGGTCGAGCTCGGGTTCAGTGGCGCTAAGAAAGGCAGAAGCTTGATCGCGAGGAGCAACGTAAGTGCCGCTTCCGGCGCGCGATACGGCAAGTCCCGCCCGCTCCAACTCCTGGTAGGCCTTAACTACGGTTACGGTATTGACCTGAAGCGCCCGCGCCAGGGAACGGATGGCCGGTAGCTTCTCGCCCGGGGCCAGGCGGCCGCTTTGGATGTACTCCGTCAGGGCCTGGGCGATCTGACTGTAAAGGGGAACATTGGTGCGGCGGTCAATGTGTATCGGTATGCTTTTGCCCACAGACCCTTCCTCCCCTTGTTGACCGATACACTTTGTTGTGGTACACTATATAACAGTTGGCACTTGGCGGTACCGGCGACGAAAAGAAGCCACTATTCGCCGCCTTACCTCCCGGAACTCCTTAATTTTATTATTACGCTTAGTCTAACAGCCAGCACGCAAAAAGTAAAGGAGGGCTTCGTGGTGGACAACGAGCGCTACACATTAAACAAGAACTTGGCCCAAATGCTCAAGGGCGGCGTCATCATGGACGTGACAACCCCCGAGCAGGCTCGTATTGCCGAGGAGGCCGGGGCCTGCGCGGTCATGGCCCTAGAGCGCGTGCCGGCGGATATCCGCCGCGACGGCGGGGTTGCCCGCATGTCCGATCCTAAAATCATCAAGGCTATTAAGGCCGCCGTGTCCATTCCTGTAATGGCCAAGGTGCGCATCGGCCACTTTGTCGAGGCACAGATTCTGGAAGCTCTGGGCATCGACTTCGTGGATGAAAGCGAGGTACTCACCCCGGCAGACGAATCCTATCACATCGACAAGACCAAGTTCAAAATTCCCTTTGTCTGCGGCGCCCGCGACCTGGGCGAGGCGCTGCGCCGTATCGCCGAAGGGGCGGCGATGATTCGCACTAAAGGCGAAGCCGGAACGGCAAATATAGTCGAAGCCGTGCGGCACCTTCGGGCCGTAAATGAAGGGATCGCGAGCCTCCGCGGTCTCGGGCGTGCTGAGCTTGTCGCCCGGGCCAAGGAGCTCGGCGCGCCGTTCGAGTTGGTGGAACAGGTGGCGCGCGAGGGACGCCTGCCGGTGGTAAACTTTGCCGCCGGAGGCATAGCCACGCCGGCCGACGCCGCCCTCATGATGCAGCTGGGGGCGGACGGTGTCTTCGTCGGTTCCGGCATCTTTAAGTCCAGTAACCCCGCAAAGCGGGCCCAGGCCATTGTCAAGGCGGTCACCCATTACAACAATCCGGCCATTCTCGCCGAGATTTCCGAAGACCTGGGCGATCCAATGCCCGGGGTAGATTTGGCCGCTCTTTCCCCAGAGGAACGTTACGCCGCTCGGGGGTGGTAAGATGGGCCCGATAGGAGTTCTCGCCCTTCAAGGCGCCTTCCGGGAGCACCGCGCATCCCTTGAGCGGCTGGGGGTGCCCGTGCGCGAGGTGCGCCTGCCGGAAGACCTCCGAGGGCTCTCCGGGCTGATCCTTCCCGGCGGGGAAAGCACAGTCATGGGCCGTCTGCTCAGGGATTTTGGGCTCAGCGAGCCTTTGCGCCGCCTGGCGGCCGAAGGCCTGCCGATATGGGGCACGTGCGCGGGAATGATTCTCCTGGCTAAGCGGATCATCGGCGAAGACACCGTGCATTTGGGTCTTATGGACATAGCCGTAAGGCGAAACGCCTACGGCGGTCAACTTGATAGTTTCCGTACCGAACTTAATGTTCCTGGAGTTTCTCCCGCGCCGCTTCCCCTTGTCTTCATCCGGGCTCCTTATGCGGAGGAAGCGGGGCCCCGTGTACGCGTGCTGGCTACGCTAAAAGGGAAAATTATTGCCGCCGAAGAAGGGAACCTTTTGGCTACGGCCTTTCACCCCGAGCTTACGGACGATCTCTCATTTCACCGCTACTTCCTCGACAAAATCAAATAGGCCAGCGCTCATGCCTGGCGCACCTAAAGAAGAGGGTGTCGCACGCACCCTCTTTTCTTATCCGCCGCCGGTCTTATTTCAAGCGCGCGCCCTCAAGGTACGGAAGCCAGCGCTCAAACTCGTTTTCGGCCTCCGGCCCCACGTAGGCCTCGAAGGCCTCGCCCGGAGCGACTTGCCGGTAGTCTTCCGGCGGGAAAGCAAAGAACCAAGCTTGGCCCTCCTGGTACACCCAGTACGGATAATACCCTTCGCGATCGTATCCGCGTCCCCAGCCCTGGGAGGTGCCTTCCCCATCTTCGTCGCGGACGTAGAACCCGGCTTCCTTTAAGGCTTTTGTCAGGCGCGGCAGGTCTACGGCAAAGGGTAGTTCAACCTGCACCATCCGACGGTCAAGCTTCATCTCGTAGGCCACGTTTGCCCCTCCTGGCAGCTTTTGCCGTTAGTCTGCCCGAAGAGGCCACCCTCCATTCCTCCTCCACCATCCGAAGCGACGCCGGTCGTTTAACCTTGCGGTACCAGCTCGGCCTTTTCAAGGTGCTTGCGGAAGAAACGCCCCAAGCGCTCTATTCCGGCCGCAATCTCCGCCCTCCCTGGGTAGGAGAAACAGAGCCGTAGCTGGTTGGCCCCCCGGCCGTGCGCGTAGAAAGAGCGGCCGCCCACATAGGCCACTTTTTCTTCGGCGACGGCCTGCTTGAGGAGCCGGCTCGTGTCGAGGCCGTCCACCGCAGGCAGCGTTACCCAGGTAAAGAAGCCGCCCTGCGGGTCCACCCAGCGCGTGCCCGCCGGGAAATGCTTTTCGATCCCTGCCACCATCGCCGCGGCCTTCTCTTTGAGCAGAACGCGGCTGGCTTCTATCTGGCGGTCGATGATCCCGCGCCGGCCACATTCCAGGGCTACAAGCTGGCTCAAGCTTCCGGAGCACTGGTCGTTCGTCTGCTTCACCGCGATGAGTTTCTCGGCCAAGGCGCGCGGCGCCACCACCCAGCCCAGGCGCAGGCCGGGAGAAAGGATCTTGGAGAACGTACCCAGGAAAATAACGCCACCCGTTCCGTCGACGGCTTTGAGCGCGGGCTCTTCGCTCCCCGCAAAGCGTAGCTCCGCGTAGGCGGCATCTTCCACCAGCGGCACACCGTAGGCATTGGCCAGATCTACCAGGAGCCGGCGGCGGGATGCGTTTAAGGTGGTACCGCTCGGGTTTTGGAAAGTGGGAATGGTATAGATGAGCTTCGGGCGAATCCCGCGCTCCTTAAGCTCGGCCAGGCGTTCGGCCAAAAGATCTACCTGCAGGCCGGCTTCGTCTATTGGCACTTCCTCGATGCGCGCACGGTGTGTGGCGAAGGTTTGGAGCGCTCCCATGTAGGAGGGGGCCTCGGTAATAACCGTATCGCCCGGTTCTATCAGAACCCGGCAGAGGAGGTCCAGCCCTTGCAGGGCACCGGTCGTGATGACTATTTCTTCCGGCCCCGTTTTTACTCCGAAGCGGTGCAGCATGCGCTGGGCGAGGTACTCGCGCAGCGCGGCAAAGCCCGCGGTAGGGCCGTACTGCAGCGCCTGAGCCCCTTTTTCCACCAGGACCCTGTCCGCCACTTCCCTGACCTCCGGCAAACGGAACATATCCGCCGCGGGAAAGCCGCCGGCGAAGGAAATGACGCCTTCCATTTCGCTGAGGCGCATAACTTCGGCAATGTCCGTGTTCGCTTCTCCCCGCCAGGGCGGGGTAAACAAGTCATCCCAGTTCATAACGTCGGCCTACTGCCTTCCCTCCAATCAGTCTCTTGACCTGGTGTTACAAAAAAATCTTCTCGAGACACAAGGAGTTTCCCTGCTGAATGACGAAATGTTATTATGTTAAATGAGACATTGTCTTATCATGTAAGACGGGGGCTACGCGCATGCAGCGTTCATCTGCTGCTTCCGGTCCTGCCTACAATGTGCGCGCCGTGGAACGCGCCATGGACCTCCTTTTGGCCTTAGGAAGAGCCGAGCCCAGCCTAGGGGTAACCGAGCTCGCCGATGAACTACATCTTCATAAGAGTACCGTGCACCGATTGCTCGTCACGCTGGAAGGTAAAGGGTTTGTTGAGCAGGACCCCGCCAGCGGCCGCTACCGCTTGGGACTTAAGCTTTTCGAACTGGGCGCCGTCGTCGGTTCTCGCTTGGAACTTAGGCGAGAAGCTTTGCCTTTTCTGAAAGAACTTTCGGAAAAGAGCGGCCATACCGTGCACCTGGTGCTCTTGTCCGGATACGACCCGATCTACGTAGAGAAGGTCGAAAACCCGCATTCGGTGGTAACTTATTCCCAGATCGGTAAAAAGCTGCCGCTTCACGCCACCGCTGCCGGTAAGGTGCTCCTGGCCCACTTGCCGCCTACGGATCAGGAAGAAGTCCTGCGCGGCCGCCTGACGGCCTACACTCCGAACACAATCACCGATCCGGCCGTTCTCCGCGACCACTTGGCGCGCGTGGTCCAGCAGGGGTACGCGGTGGACGATGAAGAGCTCGAACTCGGGCTGCGCTGCGTGGCCGCGCCTATTCGCGGCCCGCGCGGTCAGGTGGTGGCGGCGCTATCTCTCTCCGGCCTTACGGCGACGCTTACCCGAGAGAGGTTGCCCGGGCTGATCGCGGCCGCCCAAGAGACGGCGCGGGCTATCTCCCGCCGCCTTGGATATAGCGAGGCCTTGGCTCTTTTGCGGGAAGGTTGATCGGCGCCTTAATTTTCCCCTGAAATAAATGCTGGGAGGTATGCTGGGTGCGCAGTAAGGTTACCATTACCACGCTCAGAGAGAAGGTGGCCCGGGGCGAAAAGATCACTATGGTCACAGGTTACGACTACCCTCTGGCCCTGGCCGAGGAGAAGGCCGGCGTGGACATTATCCTCGTAGGCGATTCGCTCGGCATGACGGTGCTCGGATATGATTCGACTTTGCCGGTGCGGATGGACACCATGATCGACCATGCCCAGGCAGTGCGGCGGGCGGCGCCTACGGCCTACGTAATCGGCGACATGCCTTACCTTTCGTACCAGATAAGCATAGAGCAGGCCATTGCCAACGCCGGCCGCTTTATGAAAGAAGCCGGTTGCGATGCGGTAAAGCTGGAAGGCGGCCGTAATGTAGTTGATGTGGTCGCCGCCTTGACCAAGGCTACCATCCCCGTCATGGGCCATATCGGCCTTACGCCGCAGTCCATCGCCATGCTGGGCGGTTTCAAGTCCCAAGGCCGCAGCTTGTCGGCCGCCGAGGCGCTTATCGAGGACGCCAAGGCACTGGAGGAGGCCGGCGCCGTAGCCCTGCTCGTGGAAGCCGTGCCGCCGGAGGTAGCGAAAATCATCACCGCCCGGGCGAACATACCCGTCATCGGTATCGGTGCCGGTCCGTACTGTCACGGCCAGTGCCTGATCGTCCACGACATGTTGGGCTTCTTCGAAGCGTTCACGCCCAAGTTCGTCAAGAAGTACGCCGACCTGAACAGCATCATCGTCAAAGCCCTGCAGGAATACATCAGCGACGTAAAAAGCGGTGCCTTCCCCGCCCCGGAACACTGCTATAAGATGCAGCCGGGCGAAGGCGAAGCGCTGCTGGCCAAATATCCGGTCGAGTAGCACACGGGGTAAGCTGCGCTATCGGCTAGGCTCTTAAAGAAGAGAAGGCTCCTCGCCCGCCCTTCCGGACGGCCGGGAGCCTTCTTTTTTTACTCTACCACCCGCGCCAAGGCCATCACGGTGTCGCCTTGTTCGAGGCGCATGAGCGTCACGCCCTGGGCGTCGCGCCCTTTCACCGGGATGTCCTCTACTGCCAAGCGGATGAGCAGCCCACCGGCAGTTATCAGCATCAGGTCATCACCTGGGCGCACCACCTTCATGTCCACCACGTGACCGTTGCGCTCCGTGACGCGGATGGCGCGTATGCCTTTTCCGCCGCGGCCGTGGGGGGTGAATTCGGCGAGCGGTGTCCGCTTGCCGAAGCCGCGGGCGGTAACGGTAAGCAGGTCGGCGCCCTTCTGCACCACGTCGAGGGCCACTACGGCATCGTGCGGGGCCAGATTAATCCCGCGCACGCCGCGCGCCATGCGGCCCATGGAGCGGATCTCATCTTCGCCGAAGCGGATTACCTTCCCGCTGCGCGTACCGAGGAGGAGTTCGCGTTGCCCGTCAGTACGCCGGACGTAGATGAGTTCATCCCCTTCCTCCAAAGTGATCGCCTGAAGCCCGGCCCGGCGCACGGAGTCGAAATCGGGCAGCGGCGTCTTCTTCACATAGCCGCGCCGGGTGGCCATGACCAGGTACTCCCCTTCGGCAAACTCGCGCACTCCGAGAACGGCCGTTACCTTTTCTCCCTGGTCCAAAGAGATTAGGTTTACCAGCGACGTACCCTTGGCCAAACGGCCGGCCTCCGGGATCTCATGCCCCTTTACCCGGTAAACGCGGCCGCTGTTGGTGAAGAAGAGGATGTAGTCGTGGGTGGTCAGGGTGATGAGGTGTTCGACCACGTCCTCTTCTTTGGTTCCGGTGCCCAGGATCCCCCGCCCACCGCGGCGCTGGCTGCGGTAGCTGGCCAGCGGCTGCCGTTTGACGTAGCCCTCGGCGGTAAGCGTGACGACGATTTTTTCTTCGGGGATAAGATCTTCCGGCGCGAGAGGCCCCACATCGCTCGTGATGCGGGTGCGCCTTTCATCGCCGTACTTTTCCTTTATCTCCAGGAGCTCGCTCCGGATAATCTGGTAAACCATGGCCTCGCTGGCCAGGATGGCGCGCAGGCGTTCCAGGGTCTTCAAAACCTCTTGATACTCTTCTTCAATTTTTTCCCGTTCCAGCCCGGTAAGGCGCTGCAGTCTCATGTCCAGGATGGCTTGGGCCTGTTTTTCGGAGAGGCCGAACCGCTCCATAAGGCCCGAGCGCGCCTCATTGACGGTATGCGCCGCGCGGATGAGGGCAATTATTTCATCGATGTGATCGAGCGCGATGCGCAGCCCTTCGAGGATGTGCGCCCGCTCTTCCGCCCGCGCCAAGTCAAAACGGGTGCGGCGCACCACAACCTCTTTTTGGTGATCCAGGTAGTGCCTGAGCATTTCCTTGAGGTTGAGGATGCGCGGCTCGCCGTCGACCAGCGCGAGCATGATCACGCCGAAGGTGTCCTGAAGTTGCGTTCGGTGATAAAGCTGGTTGAGGAGCACGTCGGCGTTGACGTCCCGCCTCAGCTCAATCACGATCCGGATACCCTCGCGCCCGGATTCGTCGCGCAGGTCGGTGATTCCCTCAATTTCTTTTTCCCGTACCAAATCGGCAATCGTTTCCACCAGGCGAGCCTTGTTGACCATATAGGGAAGCTCAGTCACTACGATCTGCTGCTTGCCGCCTTTCGCCGTCTCGATGTGGGCGGCCGCCCGCACCTTGATGCTTCCGCGGCCCGTAGTGTAGGCGGCGCGGATCCCTTCGCGCCCCAAGATGAGCCCGCCGGTTGGAAAGTCCGGCCCCTTTATGGCCAGCATGAGCTCGTTTATGGTAGCCTCCGGATTGTCGATGAGCATTACCAGGGCATCCACCACTTCGCCCAGGTTGTGGGGTGGAATGTTGGTAGCCATGCCCACGGCAATGCCGGAAGAACCGTTAATGAGGAGATTGGGTACCCGCGAAGGCAGCACCACCGGCTCTTTGAAATGCTCATCGAAGTTGGGAACAAAGTCGACCGTCTCTTTGTCGATGTCGCGCAACATTTCGACCGCCAGTGGGGCCATGCGGACCTCGGTGTAGCGCATGGCTGCCGGAGCGTCGCCGTCTATGGAGCCGAAGTTGCCATGCCCGTCTACCAGAGGGTACCGGCAGACGAAGTCCTGGGCCAGCCGCACCATGGCATCATAAATGGCCACGTCGCCGTGCGGGTGGTATTTTCCCAGTACTTCACCCACCAGGCGGGCCGACTTCTTGTACGGTTTGTCCGGCCCCATCCCCACCTCGCTCATGGCATAGAGGATGCGCCGCTGCACGGGCTTAAGCCCGTCCCGCACGTCCGGGAGTGCCCTACCCACGATCACGCTCATGGCGTAATCCAGGTAGGAGTGCTTCATCTCTTCCTCAATCTGCACGGGAACGATGCGACTGGCTATTTTCTCCGCCACTTTCTTCTTCCTTTCCCCTTACACATCCAAGTTCCTTACCAGACGAGCATTGGCCTGGATAAATTCGCGCCTGGGCTCCACTTTGTCCCCCATGAGGATGGTGAAGATGTTGTCGGCTTCCAGGGCGTCCTCGATGGTCACCTGGAGGACGGTGCGCGTCTCCGGATTCATAGTGGTCTCCCACAGTTGCTGCGGGTTCATCTCGCCCAGCCCCTTATAGCGCTGAATGTCGATGTTCCCGCGGCCGATCTTTTTTAAGAGCTCATCGAGCTCCCGGTCGCTGTACGTGTAGTACTCTTGATCGCCCTTCACCACCCGGTAGAGTGGCGGCTGGGCGATATAGACGTACCCGGCCTCGATGAGCTCCGGCATGTAGCGGTAAAAGAAGGTGAGGAGGAGCGTGCGAATGTGGGCACCGTCCACATCGGCATCGGTCATAATAATCACCTTGTGGTAGCGCGCCCGGGAAAGGTCGAATTCATCGTGGATGCCGGTACCTAAAGCAGTTATCATCGCCCGTATTTCTTCGTTGGCCAAGATCTTATCCAAGCGGGCTTTTTCCACGTTGAGGATCTTGCCCCTAAGCGGGAGGATGGCCTGAAAACGCCGGTCCCGGCCCTGCTTGGCCGAGCCGCCGGCGGAATCCCCCTCCACCAGAAAGAGCTCGGCCACGGCAGGGTCGCGCTCGGTGCAGTCGGCCAGCTTCCCGGGAAGAGAAGTTACCTCCAGGGCGTTCTTGCGCCTGGTAAGCTCCCGCGCGCGCCGTGCCGCCTCGCGCGCCCGCGACGCGGCCAGCACCTTCTCGGCAATTCGCCGGGCCACGGCCGGGTTCTCATCGAGGAAGCCCGAGATTCCTTCGCTAACCACTGTATCCACAAAGGCTCGGATTTCCGGGTTGCCGAGCTTGGTTTTCGTTTGGCCCTCGAACTGGGGATTGACCAGCTTCACGCTCACCACGGCCACCAGGCCTTCCCGCACATCCTCGCCGGTGAGCGCCGGGTCGCCGTTCTTCAAGAGATTGTTTTTGCGGATGTAATCGCTGATCACGCGGGTTAGGGCCGTTTTAAAGCCTACCTCATGGGTGCCGCCTTCCTGCGTGTGGATGTTGTTGGCGTAGGTTAGGATGTTCTCCACGTACCCGTCGTTGTACTGGAGGGCCACTTCTACGCTGGCGTCCTCGCGCTCACGCTTGAGGTAAATAGGCGGCTCGTGGAGCACGTCCTTGTTTTTATTAAGGTGCTCGACAAACTCAACGATCCCGCCGTGAAATTGGTACACGGCCTCTTGTCCGGTACTCTCGTCCCGCAGGCGAATCTTCAGGCCGCGGGTCAGGAACGCCAGCTCGCGCAAGCGCTGCGCCAGGGTATCAAAAGAAAAATTGCGGTCGGGGAAGATCTCCCGGTCCGGAATGAAGCGCACGGTGGTGCCTGTTTCCTCGGTATCCCCTACCACCGTAAGCTCCGACGTGGGCACGCCTTTCTCGTAGGTTTGCCGATAAATATGACCATCCCGCCGGACTTCGACCTCCAGCCACTCCGAGAGGGCGTTTACCACGGACACGCCCACGCCGTGGAGGCCGCCGGAGACTTTATAGCCTTCCCCCCCAAACTTGCCGCCAGCGTGCAGCATGGTCATGACCACTTCTACCGCCGGTCTGCCTACCTGGGGATGCACCTCTACCGGGATACCGCGGCCGTTATCCTTAACTTCCACCATGTGCTCGGGGTGGAGGGTGACCTCGATCTCTGTACAGTAGCCAGCCAGTGCCTCGTCAACGCTGTTGTCAACCACCTCGTACACCAGGTGGTGCAGGCCCCGAGGACCGGTGCTGCCGATGTACATGCCCGGTCGCAGCCGCACCGGCTCCAGTCCTTCCAGAACCTGGATTTGACTGGCATCATAGCGTGCATCAACCTTTTCCGCCATTCGTCCACCCCTTTCTTTCTCTTTTCTGCTAAAAGTCCGCAACCTTCATTATAACATAGCGATCACAGGTTCGACAAGAATAAGGAGACCCTGGGTACACCGTGCCTGCTGCGCCTTAGCCAACGAGGGAAGCTTTGCTCCTTCCGGCGAGCGTGAGGGAAGAAATAGGGGTGAGGTAGCCTCGTTCGCTGGTCAGGACGAGCGCTTTGTGTTCTCCCTGGCCGATTTCCACTAAGAAACCTTCGTCACGGCTGATTTCCAGGAATTCACGCGTGGCTTCAGCCGTGCCGGCGGTCCTGAGGTCGAGGATCATGATCACATCCTCAGCAGGAACTACTACGTCTTCACCGATATGGAGAAACATCTTGATCCGCTCCTTTTTCGCCCTTAGTCCCGCGCACCAACTTCAAAGATGGAGAAACTGCGCCAAAGCTAATGCGGCTTGAGCTCCCCTGCCGCCACCCGCCAGGAAGCAGCATCAGGAAAAGCAAGTTCAAGGTCTTCCGCTGAAGTAAGGAAGGTCTGGCTACCTCGGCGTGCCTCGCGCGTTAGGTAGGCCTGCCGCTTCGGATCAAGCTCCGAGTAGACATCGTCCAAAAGGAGGAGGGGCATCTCTCCTGTGTGCGCCCGAATAAACTCAAGTTCGGCGAGCTTCCAGGCCAGTGCCGCCGTACGCTGTTCCCCTTGTGAACCGTAGCTTCTGAGGTCTCTTCCTCCTATGCTGAAATTGATCTCATCGCGCTGCGGCCCGCTTAAGGTAATGCCGCGACGGAGCTCCTCCCGGCGTTTTTGCTCGAGCTCTTGGAGGAAAGCAGCTTTGGCCTCGGCCAGCGTGGCCGGCTCAGAAAGCGGAACGCTTGGGACATAGCTGATGCGGAGCTCGTGGCCGCCGCTCAGCTCACGGTGCCTTTCATCCGCCCAGCGCGCAAGTTCGGCGAGGGCGGCGTGCCGTCTTAAAATGAGCTCGGCACCGTGGAGAGCCAGTTCTTCATCCCACACCGCCAGTGCCAGCTCACTGGAGGCAGTGGGAGGCAGGCGTTTAAGATAGGCGTTCCGCTGGGCGAGGACGCGGTTATACTCGCGCAAATGGTAGTAGTAGGGGCGGCTTACCTGGAGGAGAAGGAGGTTGAGCGCATGCCGGCGCACCTCGGGGGGGCCCTTTACCAGGGACAGGTCCTCAGGGGAAAAGCAGACCGCCGTAACCTGTCCGAAAAGGTCGGCCAGGCGCGGATGCTCCGTGCGATCCAGGGTGAGGGTTTTCCCCCGCGCCCGATCCCAGCGCAGGACAAGCGACAGCTCACCCGCCCTGCGCTCGATGCGCGCCCCCACGGCAAACCCAGAGCTCCCGAACCTGGCCAGGTCGGCATCGCGGTGGGTACGAAAGGATTTGCCGCTGGCCAAAAAGAAGATGGCTTCGAGAAGGTTGCTTTTTCCTTCCGCATTGGCGCCGGTAATCACGTTCAGGCCGGGTGCTGGTTGCCACTCCAGGGTAGCCCAATTGCGGAAGTCGGCGAGGGTGAGCAGTTTAAGGAGCACCTCGATCTCTCCTAAACCGCTTGGCGCGTAGTTACCGGCATCACCAAGTAGAGATAAGTCGACGTCCCTGCCGGCCCGATCACCGCCGCACTCTCCGGGCCGGTGAATTTAAGCTCTATATCTTCGCTCCCCAGAATACGGAGGGGCTCGATCAAGTATCGCCCGTTGAAGGAGATGTCTAGGTCTTCGCCTGCCACGTCGGCGGGGACCAGCTCTTCCATGCGGCCTACTTCGGCGCTCTGGGCCTGCACCCGGATCCCCTCCCGGGAGAGGTTGAGGTGAACGGCATTTATTTTTTCCGAAGAAAAAAGCTCTGCCCGTTCCAGGGCGGCGAGGAAATCGGTCCGTTTAACCTGCGCTTGCCGAGAGAAGCTCCGGGGGAGCACCGACTCGTAGGGCAGGTAGTTGCCCTCCACAAGGCGGGAGACGAGGGTCCAAGTGCTCGTGGTAAAGATGATCTGTTTAGGGCCGGCGGCAATGCTTACTTCTCCTCCGCCTCCTAAGAGCCGGGCGACTTCTTCCAACGTGCGCGCTGGTACCAGGTATTCGCCGGAGGCGCCCTCGGCACTTAGCGGAGTTTCGGCCAGGGCTAGGCGGTGACCATCGGTGGCTACCAGCCGCAGGGAAGCACCGCGCAGGGAGAAGAGAACGCTGGTTAAGAGTTGCCTCAATCCGTCGTGGGCGGCGGCGAAGGTGACCTGTTGGAGTAAAGTGCGCAGGGTGAGCTCGGGAAGCCGCAGGAGCTCCACCGCTTCCGAAGCACCCACCGGTGGGAAATCGGCAGCAGGGAGGGTAAGGAGGCGAAAGTGCGACGAACCGGCGGTCAAAGCAACGTGCTCACCGCCGTTCTCCTCGGCCAGGGTAATTTCGCCTTCCGGCAGGCGGCGGAGGATGTCGACTAAATAGCGCGCCGGAATGAGCACCTGTCCTTCTTCTTTAACCTGCGCCTCAAAGCGCGACTCTATCCCCAGCTCGAGGTCGGTCCCGGCCAAGGTTACTTCACCCTGAGCGGCCGTGACGAGGATTCCGGTGAGGGCTGGGACAGTGCTTTTCGTCAGCACGGCCCGGAGGGCGGCCTGCGCAGCGGTAAGGAAGGGCTCGCGGGAGGTCCTAAAGTGCACGGGGTGTTCACTCCTTCTTTTCCGGGGTTGTCCACAGGGCTGATAACTACGGTACGTCGTTAGATGTAAAAACTCGGGGAACTCCGTAGGAGTAGTAGGGGGCTGTGGTTAACGTGGACAAAAGGAAAGGAGATACTTGTCCACAAAGAGAAGGCTGGGGAAAAGTGCGGTCAAAAGGTGGAAAAAATGGGGAAAGCTTGGGGAAAATAGTTGAGATGTGGTGAAGGAGAGAAGTTATCCCCAGGGTTTAGCCGGCCTTTTCCTGAATGGCCTCCCGCAGGCGCTTAATGGTGGCCCTGAGTTCCGGATCGGTTTGCAGGCTGGCGGCAATCTTTTCGCAGCCGTGGAGGACGGTGGTGTGGTCGCGGCCGCCGAATTCGTCGCCGATCTTGGGGAGAGAGGCGTCGGTAAGTTCCCGGGCCAGGTACATGGCAATTTGCCTTGCCTCGGCTACGGCCCTAGTGCGGCGTTTCGCTCGGAGGTCTTCAGGGCGCAGTTGGAAGTACTCGGCCACTACGCTTTGAATGCGGGAGATGGTGATGGGTTGGCGCCTATTTTCCGGGAGGATGTCGCGGAGGGCTTCTTCGGCCAAGGCCGCCGTTATCGGAGCCTGGTGGAGTTGGGCGTAGGCCACCAGGCGTATTAAGGCTCCTTCCAGTTCGCGGATGTTGCTGGTGATGCGGGTGGCAATATATTCTAGCGCGTCGTCGGGGACAATGAGATTCTCGAGCTGCGCTTTTTTGCGGAGAATGGCCACTCTGGTTTCCAGGTCTGGCGGTTGAATGTCGGTGATGAGGCCCCATTCGAAACGCGAGCGCAGGCGGTCCTCCAGGGTGGAAAGTTCTTTCGGCGGACGATCGCTGGAGACGATAATCTGGCGGTTCGCTTCGTGGAGGGCATTGAAGGTGTGGAAAAACTCTTCCTGGGTACGCTCTTTATTTTCCAGGAATTGAATGTCGTCGATGAGAAGCACGTCTTTTTCGCGGTACTTGGCGCGGAAGCTGTTGATTTCGTCGTCTTTGATGCAATTGATGAGCTCGTTGGTGAACGTTTCTGAGGAGACGTAAACCACCCTCATCTGGGGGTTTTTGGCGAGGATGTAGTGGCCGATGGCATGCATGAGGTGCGTTTTGCCGAGGCCGACGCCGCCGTAAATAAAGAGCGGGTTATAGGCCCGGGACGGAGCCTCGGCCACGGCCAAGGCGGCAGCATGGGCGAAGCGGTTGCTGTTTCCCACCACGAAGGTGTCGAAGACGTATTTCGGGTTGAGAAGGGGGCGCTCTGGTTGCGCGGGGCGCGGGCTTGGTGCTTTTGGCGGCTCGATGCTGGGCTCTTCGTCCCCGGGGATAAGATAGTGGACGCGGAGGTGGCCGGCGCCTATCTGGCGCAGCGCACGCTGGACCAGGCTGGCGTAGGAAGTCTCAAGCCACTCGCGGGCGTAAGCATTGGGCACCGAGACGAGGAGGTTTGTCCCCACGATGGCCACGGCATGCGTTGGGCGGAGCCAGTTGTCGAAGCTGGTACGCCCGAGTTCTTGTTCCATCACGGCGAGCGCGCGGCGCCAAACTTCTTGGGCTGATTCTACCAAAAGGTATACCCCCTTAGCGGAGCACTACACAGGTTATACACAAGTTTATCCACAGGGTGTGCATAAACCTGCGGATAAAGGCGAAAATGTAAGGTAGAAAGAGACAGGATTGTTAAGCTCAGGAACATAATAGCACAGATATCCACAGGTCGGCAACCAGGACAAAGGTACTGCCTTCCGGCTAAGCCGCAGCGGGTAGTGTAAACTTTTAGTAGGCAACCAGGAGATCTTGTGTGGGATGTAGAAAAGAGAGATCTCACACAGGGTTGGTCTGAAAGGCCACCCAAATCCC
>JASKKP010000032.1 GCA_030154105.1 Bacillota bacterium | reverse complement strand
GGCGGTGAGCACCTCCACGGCGGAAAGCGAGCCGCCCGGGTGACCGGAACCGGCCGCGCCTATCATCCGGATGATGTCGCGCCTCACGGCCCGCGCCTTCTCCTGCAGGCGCGTTATGATTTCTGCCTCGAGATCCATTCACCATCCTCCTTCGTTTGCCTTCAAGCTCGACCCGCCTCTACTTTACTCCCTGCCGCGCTTCCTGGCAAGGGCTTCAGCCAGCACCGCGAGGACGAAGCGCGGCAAAAATACTGCCCTTCGCCAGCGCTCCGGCTGCCTAAGGATTCGGTAGAGCCATTCCAGCCCCAGGCGCCGGAAAAGTTGCGGCGCCCGCTTCACCCTGCCGGCCAAAACATCCAGGCTTCCACCCACTCCCAGGGCCACGCGGACAGTGAGCTCCTCTTTGTGCCGGGTCAGCCAGAGCTCCTGCTTCGGGGCGCCGAGGGCCACTACTAGTATATCCGGCGCCGCCGCCCGTATATTTTCCAACACCTTCTCCTCCTCATCCGGCCCAAAATAGCCGTGATGGGTACCGGTTACCTGAAGCCCAGGCCAGCGCGCAGAGAGGCGCGCCGCCGCTTCCTCCGCTACCCCCGGGCGTCCGCCGAGGAAAAAAACGCGGTAGCCTTGGCGCGCCGCTAGCCCGAGGACGGCTTCCAAGAGCTCAATTCCGGGCACCCGCTCCGGCACGGGCGTGCCTAAAAAACGCGACGCCCACACCACGCCTATCCCGTCGGGCACGGTCAGGTCCGCTCCGGCCAGAGCCGCCCTGAGCTCCGGGTCAACCTGCGCCCGGGCAATGATCTCCGCGTTGGGGGTAAAGATGAGGCGCGTCCGTCCCCTTTCCGCCCGCAGCCACTCCGCCACGGTAGCCAGAGCCTCCTCGGCGGTAAGCGGGGCAAGCGGTACCCCTAAAATCCACACCCGCTCCCTCATGTTCATGTTCGCCCTCCCCCGCCGAGCAGCGCCGCCGCCAGCTCCGCGTTGCGCCAGGCGCGCCGCGCCAGGTCGGCCGACACCGCAAGAAGCCGCGGCCGTATCTCCTCCCTCCGGTGCCACACCTCCATGAGCCCCTGCGTCACCCGTTCCGGGTCCAGATCTTCCACCAGCCCTGCCCCTGGCTGCCCCACTATATTAAGGAAGTTGGCCACCTTCGGATCGTAGACGATTCCCAGGTGGGGCACGCCCTGGAGGGCGGCAAAGATAAGGGCATGAAGGCGCATTCCCAGCACCACGTCCATCGCTCCGTAGAGGGCCATTACCGTGGGCACGTCGCACCGCTCCGTCACCACGCGCGCCGGCACCTTCATCAAACCCGCCACCTGGCCGGAAACCTCCACATCGGCCGGGTGCTGCATGGGAAGAAAGACCACCTCCACACCTGCCGCCGCGGCAAAGGCGTCCGCGGCCCGGGCCACGGCCGCTTTGTACCCTTCCAGACGGCGCCAGGGCCGTACCGAGATTCCCAGGCGCGGCCTGCCGGGCGCAACGCCCGTCCTGGCCAGGACCGCCTCCGCCGCTTCCCGCCCCGCCGGGGTCAGGGTGAACACGGCATCGGCGGTCACCTCTACCGGCGGCCGCGTTACTCCCAGCTCTTGAAGAATTGCTGCCGAGCCGGCGTCGCGCACCGTAATCTGGTCGACCATGTTGCCCAACCAGCGCACCAGCAGGCGGTTGAGGCGCCCCCGCACCGGGCCTACACCGTTCCCGTAAAGCATCACCTTTTTCCCGTAGAGCTTGGCCAGGGCCACGATGCCCAGGTAATAAGGAATGGAGCGGTTGCTGGTCACGTCCTGGAGGAGGCTGCCGCCGCCGCTCACCAAGAGGTCGGCCTCCCGCAGGGCCCGGCGGACGGCCGTCAGATTGCCGCGGTCCACGGCGGCGACGGCGTAGGCGGCTGCCGTCTCGGCCGGGTTCCCGGAGAGGACGGTAAGCTCCACTCCCGGAACGAGCCTGCGCAAAGCGGCCACCTGCGCCGCCAGGATGGCTTCATCCCCGGCATTGCCGAACCCGAAGTAGCCGGACAGCACCACCTTAGGCATGCCGCTTCTTCCCTCCTACCGGAACGTTCCCTGCCCCTGCCAAAATCAGTGTCCCCAGCAGCCCGCCCAGCACCAGCCCCAGCAGCCCGCGGGCCAGGGATATGAGAAACGGCGTGTGCAGGTGGGTAAAGGTGTTCATTAGCGAAGCAGGCCCCACCGCCGCCAGCGTCAAGAGGTACGGCCTCCACCAGCGTCCCCGGCCTAAGCCGGCCCCCGCCAGCACCAAAGCCGGGTGCCCGAGGAGAAATTCCTTGGTCCGCGGCCGTACAAAGAGGTAAGCTTCGAGAAAGCTCCTGGCTTTGAGCTCCCAGGCGGGAATGGGGATTACTGAACTGTTCCCGCTCCGGTTAAAGAGCACCCAGACCGCCAGAGCCAGCACCGCCACCCCGAGAAGCTCCGCGGGGGCGAGGAACGGCCGCCGCCACCAGTCGGGTGTACCGGCGCGCAGGGAGAGAGCCCAGAGGTAAACCAGCCCCAGCGTCAGGCCGTAGGCCAGCTTAATCCCGGAAAAGGCATCTAGCTTGAGGAGAAAAGCCGTGTCGCCGAGGAGCGCCTGCACGACGACCCCGCCCGCCAGAGTAAGCGCCCCCGCGCAGGCAAGGGCCCTGAGTCCGGAAAAAAGGGGGCGGCGTTCTTCGGCCGGCCCAAGGCCGACGGCCACGGCCACGGCCGGGACCACGCCGGCCACCGCCAGGGCTACGGCCTTGCGGAGCACCGTTAGGGCGAAGGAGGGAAGCGCGAAAGCCGCACCGGCCATGGCCAAGGCGGCCGTGACCGCAAGCAGCCGTCCCCGGCGTGAAGCGCTTCCTAAGCCGACGGCCGCCGTGCCCACAACAAGGGCCAAGAGCAGAGCCAAAACGGGGCGGCTCACCTCATGCGGCGGGAAGGGCTCCGGCCTCCCGAGCTCGAATCCGGCCGCCCGCACTGCGCCCGCTACCCGCCGTATGTGCCCCACGTTGCTCTCGGCCAGGGCCCGGTTCGCGCCGGGCGTAACCCAATTGCCGGGAACCGCCAAGTCCGGCCGCGGCTGCCAGAGAAGGTGCGGGATGACGAGGCGCACGTTCCGGTCGCGCACCGCCAGCAGGTACTCCTGGTAGACGGTGTGCACCGGCCGTTCGTACACGCGCACCGCCCGGTAACCTGCAGCCCGCACCACTTCCCCCGTTCCGGGCGGGAGGTCGAATTCCGGTACCCCTACCAGCACACCGCGCGCTTTGAGCTGCGCCCCGGCGTACGCCCTAAGGGCAGGTGGGAGGGGCCCGGGCAGGACCAAGGGCGGCGAAAGGTCGGCCACATCCTTTAGATCCAAATCCAACTCCGCGCGGGTCTTGCCCACATCCAGCCAGGCTAAGACCGGCTCGTAGCCAAGGGAGCGCGCCTCCTGTACCTCCCGGCCGTCGATACCGCAACCGAAACTGCGTAACTTTGTCCAGGGAACGTCCACCGCCAGCACGTACGTATTATCCCCGCTCCAACTCCGCACCTTCCCCGCAAAGCGGAGGCTAAGGCGCGTCTTAAGGCGCGTAAAGAGGGGGCCGTTGTCTAAGAGGAGGTAGGTGGCGGATCCGCGAAAGGCCGGATCGGCGAGAACCTGGGAAAGGAGCGGGCTCTTCGGCCTGAGGAGGCGCCCTGTCTGCCAAAGCTGCCAGCCGCTAAATACTTGCAGCCTTCCCGTGTCGGAGAGACGCCCGAGCGTCTCTTCGCGGACCACTAGAAATTCCGCGCCTTCGCGGTGGAGGGCCGCCGCCATCTCCTGAGGCGGAAGACGGGCCGCTTGGGCCACTCCCACGAGCTCGTTCCAGTCCAGCGCCAGGCCTACTCTGCGGCTGGCACCGATGGCACGGGCGTTCCGTTCTACGATGATAGAGGCAATTAAGAGGAGGGGAAAGAGGAGAAGAACAAGAGCCTTGCCCGTACCGCTAGCCCACCTGCCCTTCAACCCCGGCCCCCCTTCCGTTCAAGCAGTGCCCGGTAGACCTCCGCCGTACCTTGGGCCATGGCCGTAAGGGAAAACTTCCGCGCGACAAGTTCCTGCCCGGCGCGCCCCAGCTTAGCCGCCAAGTCCCTATCCCGGAGGAGCTGCAGCACCGCCGCCGCCACCTGGTCGGGCCGGCCGGGGGAAACCAGCAGCCCCGTCACGCCTTGTTCCACCACTTCCGGGATGCCGCCGGCCGCCGTCGCCACCACCGGTTTGGCGGCCGCCATAGCCTCCAGAAGCACCAGCCCCAGCCCCTCCTGCTTAGAAGTCAGCACGGCCACATCCAGGGCCGCAGTAACACCGGGGACGTCGCGGCGGTAACCCAGAAAATAGAGGTTATCCTGGAGGCCGAGCCTCGCGGCCAGTCCCCTTAGGTCCTGTTCGAGCGGCCCCTCGCCCACCAGGAGAAAGCCCGCATCCGGCAGCTCTTGCTTCACCAGCGCCGCCGCCTTCAGGAAGTCCGCCGGAGCCTTTTCCGGCACCAGGCGGGCCACCATTCCCACTACCGGGCGGCTGCCCAATCCCAGTTCCCGGCGTACCGCCGCCCCGCTGGCGCGGGCAAATTCCTCCCAGTCAATGCCGCTCGGCACAACCCGGATTTGCCGCCGGTCTACCCCCTCGGCCACCAGTTGCGCCGCCACCGCCTCCGAGATGGCAATGATCGCATCGGTAAGGAGGCGGCTCGCCCAGCGGTTCACCTGCCGCCGGTACCCTGCAGCCGGCGCGCCCGAGCCCAGCCCGTGGCGCGTCAGCACCAAGCCGCGCGCCCCGGCCAGCCTGGCCGCCATACGCCCGGCCAGGCTGGCATGAGTGTGCACCAGGTCGTAGCCGCCGGCCTTGAGGTAGCGGTACACCTCGGCCACGCTCCTCCAGCTGAAGGAGGCTTCGCCGCGGCTCAGCGGCAGGGGTTGCCAGCCCCGCCGGGCGAGCTCTTTTGCCAGTTCTCCGCCGCCGGGGCAGGCCACGGCCACCTCAATGCCTTGGTCTCTTAGGCCTGGGAGAAGGTTCAGGACGTAGCGCCCCGCTCCGCCCACCCCCGTGTCACTCAGCACGTGCAGCACTCGCAGGGTCCTCCGCCTCCCTTCCCAGCGCCATGAGAAGACCGAGCACCGCCCAAAAGAGGAGGGCCAGCTTGGGGCTGTACCACACGTTATCCACCGCTCCGTGGAGAAGGTTACCCGCGAGGGACGAAAAAAGGGCCGCCAGCATACCCTGCTCCCGCGAGTTGAGGCGAGGCAGCGCCCGCAGGGCACGGCCGCCGGCTGCCATCAGCAACCAGAAAAAGGCCCCGAGCCCAGGCAGGCCCAACGCTAGCGCCAGCTCCAGGTACAGGTTGTGGCTGTGCATGGCGGGGGTTCCCGCCAGCATAAACTCAGGGTACACCTGGTTAAAGGCGGCGCTTCCCAGGCCGATGCCGGTAAACCAGTAGGCGCGGATCATGGAGAGCACCGCCAGCCAAATGGAAAGGCGAAAGGTATTGGAGCTGTCTTCCAGGCTGCCAATGCTGGCCGCGCGGGTGAGCACCTGGCTCGGGGCCACAAGGGGGAGGAGCGCAGCGCCCACGGCAGCGAAAAGGAGCAGGCGCCGGTCCCAAAGAACGCCCAACAGGACGAACGCCAACCCCACCGCCAGCCAGCCGCCGCGAGAGAAAGTAAAGATAAGGGCCAAACCGCAGCTTACGAGGGCCGCAGCCCACACAAGCCGGGCTCCCCACCGCCGCTCCCTAAGGAAGAGCACCAAGGCGGGCGGCAGGGCAAACGTCAGGTATTCGGCGAAGATATTGGGGTTATCAAAGGTGGCGAAGACGCGCGTTTTGATATCTTGTGCCTGCCGGACATCGATCCAAGAGAGAGAGGTCTGCAGGCCGCTCTTATACTGCAGGATGCCAAGAAGGCCCGTTAAAGCTGCAGCCAGAACAAGCCCGCCCATAAGCCAGGGTACTTCTTTGGGACGTGGGACGGTGGCCATAAGGTAAAAGGCCAGAAAATAAAGGGCGTACAGGGGAAGCACCCCCAGGCTGCCGCGCCGCGCCACGGAAAAGGTGGCAGCCAGGAGAACAAAGAAGAAGAATACGCCCAAGGGGAAATCCACTCCGGTGCGGAGGAAGAAACGCTCTCCCGCCGCCGCCCGGCGCAGAGCATAGAGGGCGGCCACGCCTACGAGGAGCTGCCCGACCAAGAGGGTGGGCAGAAAGGCCAGGCCGACCAAAAAGAGGTATAGGCCGAACTCAGGCCGCGTCCAGATCAGGAAGGCTGCACCCAGGGCGAGGACGTACTTGGCAGCCACCGCCGCGGGGAGCAAGCCGGGAAGGAAGGCCAAGAGAAGCCCAGCCAAGAGCCCTGCCATCCAGGGCTTCATACCTTTTTTCACTTCGCTCCTCCCCAGGGTTTCAGCCCGCATAAGTGCACCTCCAGGCCAGCTCGTCATTTCCGTTCTCTACTGCCGCTACTCTACTACTCTGCAAGATGCTGCCCGCTACCATTGCGTAAACTGAGGCCGAGGGCCATCCCCCGCACGGCGCATTACGTACCGCCATTCAAAAGAACGCAGGCGAGCGAGGGAAAGCGAAGGCACTGTCTGAGGCCCGAAGGGCCGAGTTGTGCCTGAGCCCCGAGCGAGCCAAGTTCGTTCGTCCTCAGGTCGTCTGCGCCGAAGGGGGATGCCCGTGCGCTGAAGTTTTTCATGCCCTGCCGGCGCCGCCGGCGGCCCAGATCTATTCTCCACTTCCCAGGTCGAGCAACCACCGCCCGAGCCGCACCACAAGGCTTCCCTCCAGCCACCCCGGCCCGGCCAGAAGAAGAGCCGCTATAGCGACCAGGGTGCCGGCCACCGCCAGGCGTGCCGAGCTGAGACCGCCCCGCACCAGTCCGAGAAGAAGAGTCCCTATTCCTAGTCCCAGCGCCGCTCCGGCCCAGAAGGACGTGCCGCCCTGCCGCGCCTGGCGCGCAACCTCTCTTAGGGCCTGTCCGGCATACGAACCCGCCGCCGCCCGGCGGAAAAAACTCACCCAGCGTTCGGCACCTCCTTCGGCCCGGCGCCCTGCCGCGGCAAGGGCCGCCGCCACCCGGCTTCCTTCCAGAGCGGGCCCGCCGCTCAAGTCCGCCTGAAGAAGCCTCCCCAAAAGGCTCCCCCGCCATCCGGCAGCCAGGCACGTCGCTATCCCCTGAGCGAGCCGCCCGGTGAAGCTTGCTGCGCCCCAACGGCCGAGGATCATCAGCGTCCGTCCAATTACACTCGCCGCCCACACCCGTTCGGCGTTCACTGCGCTACTCCCCTACCTTTACACTGAGAACCGTGCCGATCACCGAAAACTTAAGGCCCTTAACCGCCACCGAAGCTCCCACGCGCATCTCGGCGCCGCCCAACAGAATCACGTTGGAGGTCACCTGCCCTTCCCCGCGCACGGTGAGGTACACATCCTTCTTAAAAGGCGATTCGGCCAAGACTAAACGTCCGTCCGCCGTCTCCACTTCCTTTTGGGCCGGGCGCACTTCTTTTTTCACTAGCTTCCCGAACACGGCATTGGATTTGGTATTCAAGACGGTTTCGCCCTCTTCCATGGCATCCGCCGTAGCCTGGCGGACGTCCTCCACCACCAAGACGACTTCCACGGGTTTGACCGTGCTGGGGTTCACCGCCCGGAGCAACCGGGATTTCAGCCCCAGGCGCGCCGCCACCATGAGCACCAAGGCCAGAACCGTAAGATCCACGATATTAACCCGGCCAAACAGCCGCCCGCGTTCATCCAACCAGGGCATCGCAAGACCTCCCTAAGACCTGATAGTAGACCCGTTCCACGGCCTCTGCCATGCGCGGCAGGGAAAACTCGGCGAGCACAACCTCGCGTCCAAAGGCCCCCAGTTTCTTCGCGTATTCGGGGTTCTTAAGCACCCGGTCCACAGCGGCGGTGATTAACTCTCCCCTGGTCGGCTGCTCCGCGCCGCGGCCGCTGAAGTTGTGTTTCCTGGCCACATCCAGGTTCTCAGGCGTGAGGAGGCCCATGAACCCCGCCTCCCCCGCCACCACCACCGGCTTGGCCGAGGCCATCCCTTCCAGGATCACTCGGCCTACACCGATCACCACCGTCGCCGGAGCAATAAGGGCGGCGGTGTCTGTGCGCGCGCCGGTTACGATTACCGCTTCCGTCTTGAAGTCCTGGTTCACCTTCTCTGCCCAGCGCCGCACTTCCGGCAGCTTGTCCCCCTCCCCCACGATGAAGGTTTTGAGCGTAGGGTAACGCCGGAGGAGCTCCGGAACCGCCTCAATCACCCGCAGGGCAATCTCGCCCCGCGCCCCGCTCAGGCGGCTTATGTAAACCACTTTCGGATCGGCCGGGCTCAGGCCAAACTCGGTAAGGACGGGGGTAGGGTCGGCGTCGGGTGTAAAGCGTGCGGTGTCCACCCCGTTGGGAATCACCGTTACCTGGGCGGCGTCCACTCCGAAATTCCGCACCAGATGTCCCTTCACGTCGCTGCTCACGGCAATCACATGCCGCCCCCAGGCGGTCAGGGCCCGCATACCCAAGTTGGCGCTGTAGATCCCGTGGGCGGTGGTTACCATAGGCCGGCGAGTCAACAGGGAAACGAAGTGCCCCACCCAGGCCGGGATGCGCGCGTGAGCATGAAGCACATCGATCTTCTCTTCGTTCACCAGGTGCGCGAGGAGATGAAAGCTCCGCAGCATGTCCCAAGGTGCACGGCTGTGAAGCGGCACCTGGAAGTGCTTAATCCCCGCACGGAAAAGCTCCTCCTCCAGGCAGCCCCCCTGTGAAGCTACCACCACCCGGTGGCCGCGCTTTTTCAGTTCTTGAGCCAAACCCACCACGTGGGTCTCGGCCCCGCCCGTCTCCAAAGCCATCAGCGCCAAAAGCACGTTCAGGCTGGGCATCTTTGTTCCCCTTTCGTCGCCGCTTCCCACCATCACTCCACGGTCGCCCCGCCCCGCACCAAGAGCACAGCCGGCGTGAGCGCCTTGACGCCGCGCCCGTCGGTGCGCGGCACCAAGATAAGGTGATTGGCGGGCACCGCCTCTCCGGCCTGGATGTCGCGCCCGGCCGTGAGGTCGGCCAATCCGCCCCGCGGGCTGGTCACCGCCACCGCCCGTCCCGCCCTGAGGACGAGCTCTGCCCCGGCCTCGGCCCGTAGCGTCTGCCCGGCCTTAAGCTCCAGCACCTTGAGCGCCACAAGCTTGTCCACGTAGCTCTTGGCCACCAGCGGATCGGCATCGCTCCCCGGTTCGGCCGCCGTGGCCCTGAGGTGCCCTGCGCCTGCACCTGCCAGCACGGCCACCGCCGCGAGCAGCACTAAAGCCGGGAGATACCAGCGTTTCACCCTCTACGCCCTCCTTCGTCTTAAGCTCGCCCGTTCGCCGGACCGCTCTGCCGCGTAGCCGGGCGCCCATCTTCGGAAACCTGGGTTCTCAGGTAGGCCTTAATAAACTGGTCCAGCTCGCCGTCCATCACCGCCTGCACATTGCCCACCTGCTCTCCGGTACGATGGTCTTTTACCAGAGTATAAGGTTCGAAAATATAAGAGCGGATTTGGCTTCCCCAGGCGATCTCCTGTTGCTCCCCGCGCAGGGCGTTTAGCTTTGCTTCCTCTTCTTTGCGCTTAAGATCGAAGAGCTTGGCCTGGAGGATGCGCATGGCCGTGAGGCGGTTGGCATGCTGGGAACGCTCGTTCTGGCAGGTAACCACGATGCCGGTGGGAAGGTGGGTAATGCGCACGGCCGAGTCCGTCTTGTTCACGTGCTGGCCGCCCGCGCCGCCAGAGCGAAAGGTATCGATCCTCAGATCCTCCGGCCGGATCTCTACCTCCATGTCCTGGTTCACCTCCGGGATGACATCCAGAGAAGCGAAGGAAGTGTGGCGGCGGCCGGCGGCATCAAAGGGCGAGTGGCGCACGAGGCGGTGGACGCCGCGCTCGCCCTTGAGGTAACCGTACGCGTTGGGCCCGCTCACCAGGAAGGTAGCGCTTTTAATACCCGCCTCTTCCCCGGGAAGGATATCCCAGAGCTCCACCTTAAAGCCGCTCTTTTCCGCCCACCGCGTGTACATGCGAAGGAGCATTTGGGCCCAGTCCTGGGCCTCGGTGCCACCCGCGCCGGCATGAATGGAAAGAATGGCGTTGTTCCGGTCGTAGGGGCCGGAAAGGAGCGTCTCCAGCTCAAGGTCCTCGTAGCGGCGCCGGAGCTCGGCCAGCTCCCTGGCCACTTCCTGCGCCGTCTCCTCGTCGTCCGCTTCTTTTCCGAGTTCGCAGAGGACTTCCAAGTCCTCGGCCGCCTTCACCAGGCTCTGGTAACGTTCCACCTTCTCCTTAAGGGCGCCGAGCTCCGGCATAATCTTCTCCGCCCGAGAAGGGTCGTCCCAGAAGCCGGGCCTGGCTATCTCTTCTTCAAGCTCGCGGATCCGGGCCTCTTTCCCGGCAATGTCAAAGGGAAACACCCATTTCCTTGATTTTCGCGGAAAGGGCGCTTAGGTCGCGCTCTAAGTCGTCGTAAAGCAGCATGTCCACCACTCCTTCTACCGTGAAAGTACTGAGGCCGAGGGCCGTCCCCCGCACGGCGCGTTACGTACCGCCAAGTCTATACCTCATTCCGCCCGCAGCATTTCTTGTACTTCTTGCCGCTCCCGCAGGGGCACGGATCGTTGCGCCCGATCTTCTTGCCCTGCCGCCGGAACGGCTGCTGCGGGCCGCTTTCGGCGTTGGTCCTCACGTTGCGGAAAGCACTGCGGCGCTCGGGGGCGCGCTTCTCAACGCGCACTTTAAAGAGGTAGCGAACGGTGTCTTCCTGAATGCGGGCCACCATGCCCTGGAACATCTCGTACGCCTCGCGCTTGTACTCTACTAAGGGATCGTGCTGGCCGTACGCCCTAAGGCCGATCCCCTCGCGCAGGTCGTCCATATTGTCCAGGTGTTCCATCCACTTGCTGTCTACTACCCTGAGAAGCACCACGCGCTCGAGCTCGCGCAGCGTTTCGGCGCCTATCTCGGCTTCGCGGGCCGCGTAGAAGTCTTCTACCTTTTTCCTCAGAAAATCGGCCAGTTCCGCCCGCGTCTTCCCCTTAAGGTCTTCCAGAGTAAGCATACGCGGCGGGAAGAAGGTTTGCTCGAGGGCGGTGAGAAGCCCGCTGAGGTCCCACTCTTCCGGCACCAGGTGCTCGCTACAGTAGGTGGTAAGGAAGTCGTCCAGCACGGCGCGCGCCATGGTCAAGATGGTATCGCGATGGTTGTCGCCGAGGAGCACCTCGCGCCGCTGCCGGTAAATGACCTCGCGCTGGGTGTTCATCACATCGTCATATTCTAAGAGCTGCTTTCTGATTTCGAAGTTCTTGGCCTCTACCTTTCTCTGGGCGTTTTCCACCGCCCGCGTAAGAAGCGGGTGCTCGATGGGCTGGTCTTCCTCTAGGCCCAGCCGGTCCATGATCTTCGCGATGCTCTCCCCGCCGAAAAGCCTGAGCAGGTCGTCTTCTAGGGAAAGGTAGAAGCGCGAAGAGCCCGGGTCTCCCTGGCGGCCGGAACGCCCGCGCAGCTGGTTGTCGATGCGCCGCGCCTCGTGCCGCTCAGTGCCGATGATGTGCAGCCCCCCAAGAGCCACCACCTGGTCGTGCTCGGCGTCGGTCTTCTTCTTCATCTCCCGGTAGATGGCCTGATACGTTTCGCGGTCGACTTCCTGCGGGTTTTTGCCCTGGCGAATGAGTTCGGCGCGGGTGAGGAAGTCCGGGTTGCCGCCGAGGAGGATATCGGTTCCGCGGCCGGCCATGTTGGTGGCGATGGTCACGGCCCCCAGCCTTCCAGCCTGGGCGATGATCTCGGCTTCTTTTTCATGGTACTTGGCGTTCAGCACCTGGTGGGGAATGCCGCGCCGCTTAAGCATGGCGCTCAGGCGCTCCGACTTCTCAATAGAAACGGTGCCCACGAGCACGGGTTGGCCGCGCTTGTGGCACTCGGCGATCTCCTCCACCACGGCCTTGAACTTGGCGTCCTCGGTCTTGTAAACCACGTCGGGGTAGTCCACGCGGATCATCGGCTTGTGGGTGGGGATTACCACCACGTCCAGGCCGTAGATCTTGCGGAACTCCTCCTCCTCCGTGGCCGCCGTGCCCGTCATACCGGCCAGCTTCTTGTACATGCGGAAGAAGTTCTGGAAAGTAATGCGGGCCAGCGTCTGGCTTTCCTCTTTGATCTTTACGCCTTCTTTAGCCTCAATGGCCTGGTGCAACCCGTCGCTGTAACGGCGCCCAAACATAAGGCGGCCGGTGAACTCGTCGACGATAATCACCTGGCCGTCCTTCACCACGTAGTCGCGGTCGCGCTGCATTAGGACGTGGGCGCGCAGGGCCTGCATCAGGTAATGGGCCAGGTCCGCCCCTTCGCTTTCGTCGTAAAGGTTCTCCACGCCCAGCATCCGCTCCACCTTGGCCACGCCTTCTTCGGTGGGAGCCACGGTGCGGGCCTTTTCATCCACGATGTAATCTACGTCGCGCTTGAGCTGCGGAACGATGCGGGCGAATTTGTAGTAGAGGTCCGTGGACTGTTCGGCCTGACCGGAGATGATGAGCGGCGTGCGCGCCTCGTCGATGAGGATGCTGTCCACCTCGTCGATGATGGCGTAGTTGAAGCCGCGCTGGACCATCTGCTCGGGGTAGAGCACCATGTTGTCGCGCAGGTAATCGAAGCCGAATTCGTTGTTTGTGCCGTAAGTGATGTCCGCGGCATACGCCTCCCGGCGGGCGGCAAAGTCCATATCGTGCAGGATGAGGCCTACGGAAAGGCCCAGAAACTTGTAAATGGCCCCCATCCATTCGCTGTCGCGCTTGGCCAGGTAGTCGTTCACCGTCACGATGTGCACGCCCTGGCCGGTGAGGGCATTAAGGTAGGCAGGTAGGGTGGCCACCAGGGTTTTGCCTTCGCCCGTCTTCATTTCGGCAATGCGCCCTTGGTGGAGCACTATACCGCCCATAATCTGTTCGTCGAAGTGCCTGAGTCCCAGCGTGCGCCGGGATGCCTCCCGCACCACGGCAAAAGCCTCGGGGAGAAGGTCGTCTAAGGTCTCCCCCGCCGCAAGGCGTTTCTTGAACTCGTCCGTCTTCGCGCGCAGGGCCTCGTCCGACAAAGCCTGCATCTTCGGCTCGAAGGAGTTAACTTCCTCCACCTGCCGAGCCAACTTTTTAAGTTCACGTTCGTTATCGTCAAATATTTTCTTAAGAATCCCCAGCATGAAAACCACCTTCTTATAGCCAGGCCCTGCCGGGCTTTGGCGGCGTACTTGCAGTGGCCATAGCCAGTCATACCGCCGGCGGCACCACCACAAGGATGGAAAACTTCGGCCGTCGGGCATCCCTGTGTGGCGCGAAAGACCTCAGGTAGACTTTCGCGCGTCTCTTTATTTTAGCATTTCGCCGGCGCGAAGACAATAGAAAAGGCGCCCATGCCTGGGCACCCTCTTTACGGCTAACCGGGCCGTTGTAAGAAACAAAAAGCTCCTTACCTCGTTCCCGCCAGGCAAGGTCCCAGCGCACTCAGCACGGCCTGGGCCACCCCTATGGCTACATCCCCGGTTATAAAGCTCGCTCCGGCCAGGTTCTCCTCGCGCACCGGCGTCACCGCCGCCACCGTGACAACCGCCACGGTGCGCCCGCCGACTTCGAGGAGCTTGAGCCCCTCCAGGGCCAAGGCCACCTCTCCCTTTAAGTACACTTCTACAGCGTTCAAGGCGGCCGCCGCTACCAGGCGCAACCGGTTCTGCGCCGAGGCCGCACCTTCCGCCTCCCCGGTAAAAACCTCCCCTTCTACCTCCAGGCTGACAGTGCAACGGGCCCGTACCCCTCCTACCTTCACGTTTACCCCGACCACCTTAACCCAAGTCGCCGCCCCCGCCAGCCCCGTCTCCCAATCCAGCTGCGCCACGCTCACCTTTTTGTGATCGATGGGAAGGTTGAAGTGGGCCATGAAAGTGGACTCGATGTCCCGGACGATGTGCTTGGGGCTGCGTCCCGTACCGGCCAGTACGTGGATCTCCTGAATCGTGCCTGCTTCGTCCAGCACCACCCGTGCCGAGATGACGTCCCGTATCTGGCGCAAAATGCCCTCCAACTCTGCTGCCGAAACTTCCTTCTTGGTGTCGGGCAAGTCTCTTCCTCCATTCTCTTCCGAGTTGCCGGCCTTCCTCCGGAGGGAAGTCCGTAGGTTAACCAGGTTAACTTGCAGGGCCATTTCGGCCGGGCGCACTGGAAAACAAGTGCGCGTCTCCACGCGCACGCCCAAAAACATAACCCAAGACTGACTATCAATGATATTATTTAATTCGACTTCAGAAAGAATTTTCCTTCCGACTTCCATCCTCAGCCGGCGGGGGTGCGGTCAGATTTTTCGGCGAAAACTAAAACGCCGCCCGGTCGAAAACTTTGCCGGGAGCGGCGCCAATAGCGTGCTAGTTGCTGCAGTGGGTAGCGGAAGTAAGCGGGCCTCTCACTCTTCACACGGCTCGATAAGGCCGTAGTTCCCGTCGCGGCGGCGGTAGATCACGTTGACCTCTTCCGTTTCGGCGTTGCGGAAAACGAAGAAGTCGTGGCCCAAAAGATTCATTTGCAGTATGGCTTCGTCCACCGGCATGGGTTTAATGGGGAAGCGCTTGGTCCGCACCAGGCGCGGCTCATCATCGTCCCTGCCGGCCGGGCCAGCGGCCATGCCGGCGGCGATGTCGAGAACGCTGCCGTTCTTCACCTTGCGAGCCAGGCGGGTCTTGTATTTTTCAATCTGTTTTTCCAGTTTCTCGATAACCATATCGATGGAGGCATACATGTCGCCGCTTACGACCTCACCTCGAAGCAGGCGGCCGCCCACCGGCGCCGTAACCTCCACCATGTGCCGCTCGCGCTCAACGCCTAAGGTAACGGTAGCCTCGGTAATGTCATCCAAAAGCTTGGCCAGTTTCCCGACTTTCTTTTCGACGTAGTCGCGCAGGGCAGGGGTGATTTCGATGTTTTTCCCGCGGATGGTGATCCGCATTACTGGACACTCCTTTCAGCATAACGCGGCTCTAGTATAAGTATTCCCTGCGCCCGAGGAAAATCCTTCCCGCGGCCGCAAGCTAAAAATGCCCCTTTAAGGGGCAGGAAACTCCGGCGGCACTCGGGCAGCCGAAGCCGCTCGGCTTTTATTTTGTGCCTCCTCGCCAAAATGGCCTTGCGAAGTTCAGAAACGCCGGGCCGCAGCTTTCTTTAGAGGATTTTACTCAGAAAGGCCTGCGTGCGCTCGTTCTTCGGGTTCTGGAAGATCTCTTCGGGCTTGCCCTCTTCGATGATCCTCCCGTCGTCCATAAAGATGACCCGGTCGCCTACCTCGCGGGCAAAGCCCATCTCGTGCGTAACCACCACCATGGTCATCCCGTCGCGGGCCAGCTGCTTCATCACGTCCAGAACCTCGCCGATCATCTCCGGGTCGAGCGCCGACGTCGGCTCGTCAAAGAGCATCACCTTGGGCCGCATGGCCAGCGCCCGGGCAATGGCCACGCGCTGCTGCTGCCCGCCGGAGAGCTGGCGCGGATAGGCGTCGGCCTTCTCGGAAAGCCCCACCTTGGCCAGGAGCTCGCGGGCGATCTCCTCCGCCTCTGCCGCCGGCATCTTGCGCACCTTCTTCGGTGCCAAAGTGATGTTCTCCAGCACCGTCATGTGCGGGAAGAGGTTGAAGGACTGAAAGACCATCCCCACCTCCTGCCGCACCCGGTTGATGTTGGTCGCCGAGTGGTTGAGTTTGATCCCGTCCACTACGATTTCGCCCTCGGTCGGCTCCTCCAGGTAGTTGATGCAGCGTAGGAGCGTGGATTTCCCCGAGCCGCTCGGACCGATGATCACCACCACCTCGCCCTGCTCCACCTTGTTGGTAATGCCCTTGAGCACGTGCAGGTGCCCAAAGTACTTGTGCACGTTCTTAAGCTCGATCACCCTTGGTCAACCTCCTTTCCATGCGCCGCACAATTAAACTGAGCGGAAGGGTAAGGGCCAAGTAAATGGCGCCTACGGTAATGTAGATCGGAAAGGGTTCCGCCTTTCTCCCCACCATCATTTGCCCGTAGCGCATGAGCTCGGGAACGGCGATGGTAGACATTAGAGCGGAGTCCTTGAGGAGCGTGATGAACTCATTGCCCAGCGCCGGCATGATGTTGCGGAAGGCCTGGGGAAGGATGATATAGCGCATCGCCTGGGCGAAGGTCATCCCCAAAGAACGGGCTGCCTCCGTCTGGCCGCGGTCGATGGACTGAATCCCGGCGCGCACGATCTCCGATACGTAGGCGCCGCTGTTGATGCTGAACGCCAGCCAGCCGGCGAGCATCGGCGGCAGGTTTACGCCGATGGCCTGCGGCAGCGCGTAGTACACCAGCACGAGCTGCACCAAAAGCGGCGTGCCGCGGATGACCTCCACGTAAAAGGTGGCCGGCCAATAAAGGAGGGGGCTCTTGGCCAGCCTGGCCATGCCCACAAAGGTACCGATGATAAGTCCCGTCAGCACGGAAAGAAGGGTGATGGTTACGGTTACCCTTACCCCGATAAAAAGCAGGGGCAAAATCGGCGGCACTACTGCCCAATTCATCCTGCAGCTTTCTCCTCCCACCCGCCCGGGAAAACACGCACAGGCGGCCGGCGGGCACGAGGCCCGCTGGCCGCCACCGTACTTCCCCGGCGGTGCTTAGTTTACTTAAACCACTTGTCGTAGATCTTCTGGTAAGTGCCGTCTTCCTTAAGTTTCTTGAGGGCGGCGTTGATCTTCTTAAGGAGCTCCGTGTCTTCTTTGCGGAGGGCAATGCCCGTGTATTCCGCGACAAAGGGTTTCTCGCTCACCAGCTTCACCTTGTCGCTGTGCTTGGCTACATACGGGAGGGCCACCGGTACGTCCACCACTACCGCGTCGATGTTGCCGTTCTGCAGATCCACGAAGGCCTGCGGGTAGTTATCGTAGCGCTTGATCTCTTTGATGGCGATCTTCCCGAACTGGCTCTTGCCTTCCTGCATGGCCGTGCAGATCTCATCGGCCGTGGTGCTGATCTGCACGCCTACCTTTTTCCCGGCCAGGTCCTTTTCGCTCTTAATCTCATCGTAATCCTTCCGGACCATGATCACCTGCCCGGCCTCAAAGTAAGGGTCGGAGAAGTTCATGGTCTTCTTCCGTTCCTCGGTGATCGTCACGCCGGAGATGATCACGTCGTACTTCTTAGACTGCAACCCGGCAAAGATCGTCTCCCAGGCCACATCCACGAACTCCACCTTCATGCCCAGCTCTTTTCCGAGGGCGTAGGCCAGGTCAACGTCAAACCCTTCGAACTCACCCTTGTCGTTCACGCTCTCAAAAGGCGGGAACGCCGCGTTGAAACCGACCCTTAAGACCGGCTGCTCCGCTCCCTGCTGCGCCTGGCCCTCGCCTGCCGGCTTCTCTGCCTGCTCGTTCGCTGCAGGCTTTTGCTCGGGCGCTGGCTTGGAGCCGCAGCCGGTCACGAGAAGCGAAACCGCCACGAGAAGAACCAGGCCGAGGACAAACCACTTTTTCACCGTTTGAACCCCCTATCCGCGTTAGTGCCGAACTACCTGCTCATCATTATACACGCCGCAGCATAATATTACAAGACCCAATTTTAGCCGGGCGCTTTTTTTCGGCGACGTCCTGAGCCCCAGGTTCCTACGGATGCCTATGTACACCCTCGCTTTTTCTGCTCGCTGCCCGGACACTCCCCCACCGGGGCCCTCCGCAGCATCCTTTTGCCTCACCATAGGTCCTCGGCGCTCGGGGCGCTCCGCCGCCTGGCCGGTACCCTTCGGTCTGGCCGCGAGGCCTTCTTTCGCCGGGTTGTACTCCCCTACTCGGCCCTCAGCAGCCACCTTTATTTCCCTACAGGCCTCAAGGCCCGGCGCAGTCCGGTGAAAAAGGTAACGCTCATTAGCCGTGGAGACGGGGCATCCCCGGCATTGCCCCGGACTTACGGCCTGTTCCTCCGCCTCACTTGTGGATAATGTGGATAAACCTGTTGAAAACTTTTTCTCGGGGAACTTTCTCTGTGGACAAAGTTGGGGAGAGCTGCGCGGGCCGTGTCGAGGTCCTACGAACGGTCCCGGTCCGTGTCGGAAAGTTTTATACCAAAACAAAAAGCCGGGCATCCACTGCCCGGGCTAAATGTCCTTAGAATCGACTCCGCTACCTCACGGTTGCCGCCTGCATCGCCTGGTAGCACTCGCGGCAATACACAGGGCGGTCGTTGCGCGGTTTAAAGGGCACCTGGGTGGGCTGGCCACAGTTCGCGCAGACGGCGTCGTACATCTCCCGCGGGGCCCTGCCGGCACCGGTGCGGGTAGCATTGGCCTGCTTGCGCGCCTGTCGGCATTCGCGGCACCGCGAAGGCTCATTGGTAAAGCCCTTCTCTGCGTAAAACTCCTGCTCACCCGCCGTAAACACAAACTCCTTGCCGCAATCCCGACAGGTTAACACTTTGTCCTGAAAGGCCATGCGAAAAAATCCCCTCACTTTGGATTGATTACCATAGCTTAGCTGACCTGGTCTTTGCCCCCACACCCGCCTGCTGGAAGTCTCGCTCCGGGCCCTTCGCCCCTCACTACCCCTTCTCTCCAGGCCGCTTGGAAGATCCGTCCGGGCACCGGCCACCCTTCGACCCTTCGGCCTTCCCGCGCTCCCGGGCAGGACTTACTCCTAAGCCGCCCCATGCTCGGCAGGCCCTTACCTGCCTTACGTGGATCGTTTCGCCCGCGGCTGGCATCGATTTTCAACCACAGACCTAAGCCAATGGTAGCCTCATTATAGAGCACCCGGCAGAAAAAAGCAAGCAGTTTTAGAAAGATTTTGAGCCTGTTACTTCTCCCCGCCGGCCGTCCGCCCGGCGCCGGCAGCCTGCACCGCCTGCCCCCACGCCTCGCGCAGCCCGGAAAGAAGCTCGGCCACCTCCTGCACTAAGGAGGCATCTTTTTTCACGTTGGCCTCGATCAGCCGCCTCTGCATGTAGTCGTAGAGGCGGTAAAGGTTTTGGGCGATGGGCCCGGCCTCGAAATTGAGCGTGCTCATAAGCTCCGCCACCACGTCCTCAGCCTTAAGAAGCAGCCGGTGGCCGTCCTCTAGCCTGCCGCCCTTGAGCGCCTCCTCCGCCTCCCTGAGAAAACGGATCGCCCCGTCGTAGAGCATGAGAAGAAGCTGCCCGGGCGTGGCCGTCGTCACCTGCATCTCCCGGTATTTCGCGTAAGGGTTAGATCCCAGCATAAAGATCACTCCCGGCTTTCTTAGAGTCTGCGTACCCGGCGCGGAAGATTTATACCTTCTTGTCCAGAAAGAGCCCGATCATCTCCCGTATACGGGCAACCAGTTCCAGCACCTCCGTGGGCGGAATCTCCCGTATCACTTCCTGGGTTTCAACGTCGATCACCTTCACTTGCATCCGCCCGCTCTCTTCGTGGTAAACAAAGCTGAGCCTGGCGTTTACCGCCCTGGCCGTTTCATCTAGAGCTTCCGCAGCCCGCTTTACGTCCTCCGGGCTAAGCTCCGTCCGCGCGCCGGCACCGGTCGCCCGCGCTTCTCCATGCTCGTCGGGCCCCTCCGGCCTCCTCAGCACCTCTGGCGCCCGCGTCGCTTCGCCGGCCTTTACCTCACCCACCTTACCCAGAGCCTCAATCTTCATACCCGCTTATCCACCTCCCATTCTTGAGACCGCAGCGCGGACCTCCTTCTACGCCTATCGGTAAGAGAAAGGTCGGGCTTTAGCTTTCCCCTGGCAGGGCGCAACTTTTTCCTCGCACCCCATATGTACCCGTTTTCCCTTCAGGGTCCTATTAAAGTCTTAGGGCCGGCTGCCGATATGGAAAATAGCAGGAGATCACCTTTCCCAAGGAAACCCGAGCAGCACCGAAGGGAGTGATGCCCAGAAGGAAGAAAAAAGGCAATTGACGCAGGAGCCGGAAAGAAGCCTTCCGGCACCAAGCGCCCAGCAGGGCAGAAACATTAGGCAAAGACGAAAGATGAGCAACTAAGGAGGAACGGGTATGATTATTAACCACAACGTACCTGCGCTGAACACGTACCGGCAGCTGTCGATTAATAACTCCTTGATGAGCAAGTCGCTAGAGAAACTCTCCTCGGGCCTTAGGATCAACCGCGCGGGTGATGACGCCGCAGGGCTGGCAATCAGTGAGAAGATGCGGGGACAGATTCGCGGGCTAGAGATGGCCTCCAAAAATGCGCAGGATGCTATCTCCCTGATCCAGACTGCTGAGGGAGCCCTGAACGAAACTCACTCTATCCTGCAGAGAATGCGGGAACTCGCCGTGCAATCAGCCAGCGATACGAATACGGAGGCTGACCGTGCCGAGCTTCAGAAGGAAGTAGACCAGCTGGCAAAAGAGCTTAGCCGTATTTCCAATAATACAGAGTTCAACACCAAGAATCTTCTGGGCGGTGCTTTTGCAGGTACCTTCCATATCGGTGCTAACGAAAACCAGAACCTGTCTTTAAGCATTAATGCGATGGATGCCTATACTCTCGGGTTAACTGAGGATGTGGCCTCCATAAGTGCAAAGGTTGTGTCTAATGAAACAGGTAATACCGCTGACATTATAGGTGCAGATATTGAAGGAACTCAGTATTTGACGGAAGGCAACTATACTGTTGAAGTTACAGCAAATGGCACTAACGTTGACATAACACTAAAAGATGCCGAAGGGAATGTTATTGCGTCCAAAACTGGTTATACGGCTGCAGCGGGTCCCGTGACCTTAGATACAAAGGGTGATGGTACTGGGACAAAAATTATTACGTTAGTATATGATGCTTCAATGGCCGCGGGTGACAAATCAACTATTTATATTGGTGCGTCGGGTGCTGATTTGACATCGGGCACGAATATTGCGGCAGTAGAGGTAAGCGATAAAGATGCTTTGGCAGATGGAACTTACACGATTACAATTAAAAGCGACGGCACAAATACGGATATAGCCGAAATTACAGATAGTGACGGTAAAGTAGTTGCGACTTACGATAATGGCGATACTGCTTTTGCAGCAAATACTGCGTACACCGTCACGCTGTCTAACGGCAAGACGCTTACCTTTACTACTGGTAGCACTGCACCTTCAGCAGGCGAGACTGCTACTTTTACTGTCACGAATACCGATTACACGTCGGGCCGTTCTTCGGCTGCTGTTGATTCAGACGGTGACGGCGTGCTGGACAAAGAGGCCGTTGCCGTAAAAGGTATAGATGTTCGTACGCAGCAGAACGCAAATGCAGCTATAACCAAAATAGAGGCCGCTATTGAAACTGTATCTGCTGAACGCTCTAAACTCGGTGCTATTCAGAACCGCCTCGAGCACACCATCAACAACCTGGGCACCGCTTCCGAGAACCTCACTGCCGCCGAATCCCGCATCCGCGACGTGGACATGGCCAAGGAAATGATGGAGTTTACCAAGA